>CAWGGS010000022.1:0-78364 GCA_963822095.1 uncultured delta proteobacterium | reverse complement strand
TAGTTGAGCTACGGTGAAGACCCATTTTGGAAGCTGACGCAGCCATCGGAAGCCACAGCCGACCGCAGCAGGGATAATTTTCAAACAGGCTCTAAACAAAAACGGGAGAAACAGATGAAATTTTTTATTGATACGGCCAATGTTCAGGAAATCAGAGAGGCCCACGCCCTTGGCATGGTTGACGGCGTTACAACAAACCCGAGCCTGGTAGCCAAGGAAGGCAGGGACTTCAAGGAATTAATCAAAGAGATATGCGGGATTGTAGAGGGTCCCGTCAGTGCCGAGGTGGTGAGCGTCGATGCCGAGGGTATTGTTCGCGAGGCGAGGGACCTGGCTAAAATCGCCGAGAATATTGTGGTGAAAGTCCCCCTGATTGAAGAGGGCCTCAAGGCCGTCAAAATTCTGGCCGATGAAGGAATCCGGACGAATGTAACCCTTTGTTTTTCCGCTGTGCAGGCCCTGATGGCCGCCAAAGCCGGCGCGGCCTACATCAGCCCGTTTGTGGGAAGGCTGGACGATATCAATCATGTGGGAATGGAGCTGGTGGAGCAGATTCTTACGATCTATGAAAACTATTCCTTTGATACGGAGGTCATTGTCGCCAGCATACGAAGCCCGCTGCATGTACTGGATTCCGCGCTCATGGGCGCGGATATCGCCACCATCCCTTTCAAGGTCATCAAACAACTCGTTAAACACCCTTTGACGGATATCGGTCTGGCCAATTTTCTTGCCGACTGGAAGAAAACTATCTGATTCGTAAAGAATGTTAAAAGGCGTTAGCCGTTAGTTCATAGCTGACGGCTAACAGCCAAAAGCCAATGGCCTTTTTTCGGCGAAAAATGAAACAGTTAAGTCTCCTTCTCTGCATAATCGCGGGATTCGCGTCGGTGTTTTCGAATCCTCCTCAAGTTTTCGCGGATATCTACAAATACGTGGACGAAGAGGGAGTCTGGCATTTTACCAATGTGAGGACGGACAACAGATATAAAATCTTCATGAAGACCGCCGTCAAAAATGCCAAACAGTTTATCAGTAAATACGGTTATCTTATCACGCAGGCTTCCAAACAGTTCGGTATCGATCCTCATCTCATCAAGGCCGTAATCAAGGCGGAATCGGGTTTCGATCACAAAGCGGTTTCCGAGGATGGCGCCCAGGGCCTGATGCAGCTCATGCCCGATACATCGAACGATATGGCCGTGGAAAATCCCTTTGATCCGCAGGAGAACATCTTCGGCGGAGTAAGATATCTCAGCCTCATGTTAAAGCGATTCAACAACGATAAGAGGTTGGCCCTGGCAGCCTACAATGCGGGACCCAAAAACGTCGTGGATTATAAGGGGATTCCCCCGTTTCCCGACACCAGGGCTTTTGTGGACAAGGTGATGCAGCTTTACAGCGCATATCGGGCGAAGAAATGAGACGCCGGGAAGTTTGAAAGATCCGGAGATGTCCCGACAAAAACAGAGCCAATCGCCGCCGGGGGTCACCGCATAAGAGGGTACGAATGTGCTGCTTTTTTTTCGATAAAGGGGATTGCTGATTCGTAAGCCGATTTCATAACCGGGTCAGGTCTCCAGATATTCTTTTACCATGGCCAGCATCACGCTTATTTTGGTGGGTTTCGGAAGGACCGGGTAACCATATTCGGCCACCTCCTCGTCCAATTCCTTTTTCAAGGGTCTCACTCCGAAAAATCCACTTGTATAAATGACTTTTATCTTGCGATCCGACTTCCTGATTTCTTTTATAAGCTGAAGCCCGTTCATCCGGGGCATCACAATGTCGGTAAAGATCAGGTCCGGTTTGAATTTGCGATAGATCTCATACCCTTCGTCTCCATCCACCGCAACCCTGACGTCGTACCCTTCCAGCTGAAAGACTTCCTTTAGCGTCGACTGCAATCCGAATTCATCTTCCACGACCAAAATCTTTTTCTTTTGAGATTTTTCTTCTTTTTCCTCGTTCTTAAGAATATGGAGGAGCGTACTGTCATTTGCCTTGTCCAGCTGCCGTCGTGCTTCATTGAGCTTTTGCTGAAGCGCTTTCGCCTTTTCAGGGTTTTGTGGATTCAAATCGGGATGGTAAACCTTGTTCAAAAGCCGATAGCCGGATCTGACATAGGTGACGGCAGCGTCTCCACCCAGTTCACGATAGATCTGTCTCGCCTTTTCAAGCAGTCCCAGATCATCAATTTCCTTTTCCAGATTCAACCTTTCAGCCATTTGTTTTCGCTCCCTATTTGAGCAGGTGGGTTCCTATTCCAGTTTCCCTTTTACATATTCCGCGATCTTGCGGACGGTGGAGAGCGCGGGATAGTCGTCTTCGTCGATTCGTATGCCGTATTCGTCCTGAAGGACAAGGGCGACCGTTGCCAAATCCATGCTGTCGATTCCCACTTCGTCGATGAGATCGAGATCCGGATCGAATGTCTCAGGTGCAACATCCTCCAGTTTCAGCTCATCGATCATAATTTTTGCGACTTTCAGAATAATGCTTGAAGTTTCCATTTTTGACGCCATTTTTCCTCCTGAATGAACGATTTTTTGCATCCTATTCAAATTCTCCACGGTCGGCAAAGGCTTATCCAAGATGCGGCAGCAAAAAAGACCTTGTGACTCCATCCTGCCAGAGTTGTGGAATAGAATACGATTTTTTTGTGGATACTGCTTTTCACTTTACCGTTAGGATGCCGTTACAAGCCAGCTCCCCTTTCGACAAAATGCGAAAGGCACAGGTATTCTCCTTTCCTGGAGAGACCATAATGGTCAATCTGTCATTTGGCCTTATGATCTGCTTGAATCGAACTTTTTTTACTTCTCTTATCTTTACATGTTCTCCACGCAGATGTTTAGCGGCTTCAAAGGCCATGGCTATCTGGGCGATTCCCGGAAGAATCGGATCATCGGGGAAATGACCGGAAAACCAGGGAGAGTCCGGCGTTGCCTCGCCTTCCATGACCACCTCATCGGAAGAGGATGATACCAAATGCAGGGTGTGCCATCTCATGTTTACTCCGATATCAAGTGTTCCCAGAGCGGCCCGACATGGCCGCGGCCGTGCAATCTCGTGATAATTTTCTCCGTCATTTCACCGCCGGATCCAATCACCCAGTTGAATCGGTTGCCGGCACGTTCCTTTACCTGCCGCACGATTTCATCGAAACTGATCTCTTCCGGCCGGTAGAATACGGGACGGAGGATACTCTGATTCCGGGAGATCCTGCCGGTTTCCACGGCCATTTGGTAGAGTGTTGTATGTGGATAAATGCGCACAGCGCAAAAAAAAAGAAGACACTCCTTTTCAGGGCTTCGAGTCGGGACAAGGTTTCTTCAACCGTGCCGCGGTTTTCTCCCGGGCCGCCCAGGAGCAGATAATGGGCAACATGGAGCCCGGCCTCTACTGCCCGAAGATGGGTTTGGCCGACCTCCGCGGGGACGAACGGCTTTCTGTATGTCTTAAGCATGCTTGCGGACAATGATTCCGTCCCGAATTCAACGTGCGTCAGTCCCGCATCGCGCAGGAGTTCGAAATACCCCTCAGGCGGCTTGGTGGGCGCAAAAAAGGCCCCCCACGGGATGGAGAGTCCTGCTCGAATAAATGCCTTTGCAACCGCGATGCTGTGGGCGTAATCCGAGTTAAAGACCGAATCGGTGATAAAGAGATACCCGGCGCCGCTTTCCTGAAGGCGCATGGCGGTATCGGCCACTTCCTCGGGAGGAATGAAACGAAGAATTCTTCCCTCTATGTGCGGATAGGTA
This sequence comes from uncultured delta proteobacterium, assembly GCA_963822095.1. Classification (GTDB taxonomy): domain Bacteria; phylum Desulfobacterota; class Desulfobulbia; order Desulfobulbales; family Desulfocapsaceae; genus CAWGGS01. The sequence continues at coordinate 74,600 of CAWGGS010000022.1, read as the reverse complement.
CAGTAGATGCAGCGAAAGTTGCACCCCCGTTTGGTCTGCAGATTGAGCATCCCTCCGTTTTTGATATAGTATGCGCTGTAGGGTCTTTGGCGCGGGAAATCCCTTTTTGGAGGTTTTTCCCAAGGGGGTGGGGTGATCGCCCTGCAGCCCTTCTTCAAGATTCCTGGACTGAAAGGGCCCGTACCTCCTTCCTCGATAACCTGTAACAACTCGGGCAGTCTTTCGCCTTCCCCCACGATACCGTAATCCGCCCCCAGGAGCTCCATCAATTCGTCGGGGAAGAGGCTGAATCCGCTGCCCCCCAGGATGACGGGCGCCCTGGTATGCTTGCGGATGCTCTTTATCAGCTTCAGGTAGGCGCCGAAAAAGCCTTCCTTGTCGGATTGCTCGGAGCTGTCGATATTCCTTAACGAGACGCCCACGGCATCGGGGGCGTAGTGGATAAGGGTTTCTTTCAGGGATTCCTGCTCAACCGGATCATTCATGTCCAGGACGCGAACATCACGGGATTCGCCGATGGCGCCTGCCACATAATCAAGTCCCAAAGGGTAAACCGGGTAGGGGGTTTTTACCGTATTTGCTGATATAAGCAATATTTTCATGGAAGACCTTCTTTTAAAATACCGATTCCTGTAACATAGGACCCAAACCCGGCCACCAAAATTCCTTTGCCGTTCAAATCTGAATGTCTCTTTCCGCAAAGAGCTACGGGAATTTGTCCGGATTCAGTGAAAGCAATAGCCAATACGGTGGCCACGGCGGAGGCGGAGGCGAACTGCCCGATAAATTTTCTATAATCCACGATGGAGCCCATAAAATCCGTTTCTTTAATGAAATATTCTAACTGGTTGTGACACTGGTATTTTTCTGATTCAGGAATGCCCGCGAACAGGGCGCCGTATCGGTTGTTCAGAGTGCCCGGACCCCCGAAACTGGAAATAAGCGCACGAACGGCCGCGCCATTGCCGCGCGATCTTTCCAGGAATATCGGAGAAAGCTTCATTCCCGAAGCGTCCGCTTCTCTTGTGAGAAGGACCGCGCCCCCTCCATCCGATCTATCGGTTCCATCGGAAGTTGACGGCTCGAAAAGAGGTGAAAGGGTTTTGTGAGATTCATCTCCCCCGATCACTAATACGGGTGCGTCCGATTCCCGAGATAACAGGGTGGCTGTCAAAAGGGCCTGTTCAAAGGAGTAATCCCCCCCGTGGTGGTGATGTTGGGACCTGTGGCCTGAAAATGTATGGCAGCCTGCCCTGCGGATGCGTTGTGAACCGATCCGATAAAATCCGTAGGACTTGAAAATTGGTCTTTAGAATCGGTAAGTTGGGCAATGAAGTTGAATGTTTCCGTTAAAGAGCCCCAGCCCGTGCCGAAGAACAGCGAGCCCGGCCTTTCTTTTAAACCGGAGTTTTCCAGGGCTTCGATTCCGAGAGACAGGACCATCCTTGACACTCTTTTCATCCTCCGAACCGTTTTCGCTGGAAGATTTCGGGTCAGTTCCTTATCCTGCAGGATTCCTTTGCACTCTTTTCCTTGGGTCAGGGCTTTCAGGGTTTCACCCATGAATCCCGCCCCTGATACGAGCGATCTGCCCGCGATCGTGAAGGGAAGGTCCGGGGATGCGTGGTTGCTTTTCATGGGGCTGCCCGGAGTCCCGATGACCACCGCGGCATTGTTTCCGCCAAAGCCGAAAGAGTTGGAAAGAACGGTCCGGATGGTTTTTTTGACAGGCGTTCTCACGGGATTCATCTTGAGGACGGGGTCGGGAACCACGCAGCCGGTATTGGGAGGAACGATGCTGTTCTTCATGGCCATCACGGAAAGGATGGCTTCTACACACTCCCGCCGCCGCAAGGGTGTGACCGATCGCTCCCTTGACGGAAGAATGGCAGGGAACCGTATCTCCAAAGAGCCTGTTTACCGCCAGAGATTCGGAAGCGTCGTTGTCAATGGTTCCTGTCCCGTGCAGATTGATGTAATCGATATTCAGGGAGAGATGCGTCCGCATCCTGCAATGCGCGTCTTCATCGCCTCCAGCGCCCCCCTGCCCTCGGGATGGGGGGTCGCGGGATGATAGGCGTCGCAGCTCAAACCGGCGCCCAATATTTCAGCGAGAGCATTTTGAGGCTCATGGTTCGCCCCCTGAAGGAGGATGGCCCCGGCGCCTTCCGCCACCGTCATTCCCTTTCTGTTCAGGTCAAAGGGCTTTGCCCCGGCAGGGTCTATCAACTGGAGCGATTTAAAACCGTAATAGGTCAAACGGCACAGGGAATCCGCTCCTACGACCAGGACTGTGTCTATCTTCTTCGACCGCAGCATTTCCAGTGCTGTCTTGATAGCCGCTGCGCCGGAGGAACAGGCTGTGGAGACGGTGATTACGGGCCTGCGCACCCGAGGATCGAAGCAAGACAGTCGGCAACGGAACCGGCGGCGTGATACCTGTACGTTGAGGGAGACAGGTTAAGTTCCCGGAGATGTTTTTCCGTTTCCGCCATGCCGCCGGTGGTGGTTCCCACGATGATGGCGCCGGGCGGCCGTTCCGACCCGGCCATGGCTTCTTCGGCCGCAATCCTTGCGAGGATATGGGTCCGGGGGAGATCGTTACTCTCGGGTAAACCCTCAATTTCTCCCACAAGGAAAGGGTCGTTCTCCGGAGTAGGAAAAAGGGATATCCGCTTGAAACCTTTTTGCCCCTGAAAGATGGCCTGTTCTGTTTCCGCCACCGTTTTCCCTACGGAGGTGATCAATCCCATTCCGGTAATGTAAGCGCGAACATTCGTCAAATCGCCGCTCCAGGGGCCTCTTCCCGTATATATTGAGCCAGCGATTTCATGGTGGCAAACACTTTCGCCCCCAGTTCCCTGTTATCTATTCTTACCCCATAGTCCTTTTCGATCATCATGACCAGTTCAAGGATGTCGATGGAATCAAGGCCCAGATCTCCTCCGACCAAGGGGGTATCTTCAACGATCTCTTCAGGTTTTGTTTCTTCCAGATTCAGTGTGGCGACAATCTTGTGTCTCAATTCGTCAGTCAGTCTATCCATATGTTTTCCCGCAGGAGTTAAGAGTCCGTAAATTTCAGGAGAGTTGATGTTTCCGGTTCATGGCGCCCGCTAGGTGTAACGTCGTATCCAGGATTCACGGTTTGTGCACGTTGTCACTTTACAGCGCAGACAAAATATCGTAAAAGAATGCAATCTATCATGATTCCCCTTTCGGGTCAATCTCAATCTCATGCCATTGTTTTCCTGTGAAATCAATGGATTATGCAGTAGGCTGTCACCTATGAAAATGGATCTGGACAAACTCATGCCTCACCGGGAGCCCATGAGATTAGTCAAAAGAGTCATGGATGTGGGCCGGGACTGGGCCATTACGGAATCGGTGGTTCGGGAGGGGTGGCCGCTTTGCCGGGGAGATTCCGTGAACCCTGTTGTTCTGGTAGAGTTGGTGGCGCAGAGTGCGACGGTATTTCTTGGCTGGCGGGAAATGCAGGAAAAGGGCGAGGATTTTGAGGGGAGAGGTTGGCTGGTGGGGATCCGGGAAGCTGTTTTTTACTGTGAGAAAATCGATCTGAACAGTGTGCTCATAACCGAATCCAGAGAGGCCTTTGAATATGAGAGGTATCACGAGATTACGGGTACGATAACCGCGGACGAGAAACTGCTTGGAAAAGTGACCTTGCAGGTCATCCAGGCGGAGGAGTGAATGGAGAATCGTTTCATGGAACCGAAAAGGGTAGGCAGGGTCGCTCTTGTGACGGGCGGGGGCAGGGGAATTGGCCGCGCCATCTGTCTGGAACTGGCGGGGGATGGCTGTTATACGATTGTAAACTACCGCTCCAATGACCGGGCGGCGGAAGAGACACTGACCACTATCCGGGAAAATGGCGGGGAAGGAGAGACTTCCAGGTTCGACGTTTCCGATTCCGGCGAGACCGGGGCTGCTCTTTTGGAAATATTCACCCGGTTTGAACAGATCGATGTGTTGGTGAATAACGCAGGCATAGCCTCGGACGGCCTGTTCATCTTCATGACGGAAGAAGAATGGGATTCCGTCATCAATACCACGCTGAAGGGTTTTTATAATGTGACCCGGCCAATCCTGGAGAAAATGGTCTCCGCGAAGCGGGGCTCCATTGTTTCCATTTCCTCCGTTTCGGGCCTCATCGGGCACCGGGGGCAAGCCAACTATTCCGCGGCAAAGGCCGGTCTTATCGGGACAAGCAGGGCCATTGCTTCCGAAGTGGCGAGGCTGGGCGTGCGGGTGAACGTGGTGGCCCCGGGCTTGATCGAGACCGACATGATCCGAGAGCTTCCAAGGGATGTTATCAAAGAACTGATTCCCATGGCCAGGGTGGGAAGGCCCGGGGAAGTGGCCAAAGTCGTGAAATTCCTCTGTTCGGATGATGCATCGTACGTCACCGGCCAGGTTATTTCCGTGAATGGAGGAATGGCCTGATGGGAGGGAGACGGAACGTCCGTTGGAAGAGGTTTTCGGGGATTGCGATCCTGTGCCTGACTTATAGTCTGTTTGTAGGATGGACCGGCGATTTAAAGAAATTCGGTGAGGAAGCGAAGTCCGTCCAGACCCTGAGCGCGGATTTCGTCCAGGAAAAAAACTTGAAAATACTCGTTCAACCTCTTGTTTCAAAAGGAGTATTTTACTTTAAGAAGCCCGATTCCCTGCGTTGGGAATACAAGAGCCCGGTACGCAGCGTTTTGCTGATGCACAACGGAGAAACGCGACGATTTCTGGAAGGGCGGGATGGCGTCAGGGAAGACCATGGACCGGGCGTGCAGGGAATGCAGGTGGTGATGGGGGAGATCTCCCTCTGGTTGAGCGGTCATTTCGGCGATAATCCCGATTTTAAGGCGACCGTGGAGGACAACGGGAGCGATCGTATTGACGCCCAGGTCGAAATCTCTTTCCAAATTCATCAGCCGGATCGAGTTGTTTCCCTCCGATCGTCCCGGTGTCATTCGATCCGTTGTTCTGTACGAGGGAGAGGATTCCTATACCACCATTCGATTCGAGAACGTGAAGGTGAATGAAGATCTTCCCGAATCCCTCTTCTTGGAGAAATGAGGGAAGCCATGGTCGGTATTATCTGATCAAACGGTTTTTCCTAAGAGGGTCCTTCTGCGCGGCATCTTTGCTTTCCGGGGTTTCCTGCAGTACGTCCCACAGGCTGGAACCTCTTTCTTCCGTGATCATTCCGGGAAGTGAATCCCGGTGCGACGCCCCGTTTGTCAGCCGGGAACTGGCAGTTTATTCATTCCATTGAGGCGGCGCTGGCAGGCGGGGGGACCGCTTCCGTGATCGGCGTGACCAATGTTTATCCTGAACGGAAGGTCGCGCACTGCGTGATCATGACCGTGGAGGGGTTTGTTCTGTTTGACGCCCTTTATGATCAGGAAGTCCATGTGAAAAGAGGGATCCCTCCGTTTGAATCGAAAGCCTTTGCCGAAGGGTTGATGAAGGATATCTCCCTTGTTTTTTTCAGGCCTTCAGGGGAACTCACCGGTTCGGCGGTCTCAGAGGACGGCGCTTTTACCTGTCGCTATAAAACGGGCCGCGAAATGGTTGAAGATGTACGGATCCATCCGGATCACGCCTGGGATATTCATCAATATGTGGATAAACAGTCTGGACCGTTCCGTGAGCGCCGGAGCAGGCGAGGATAGAGGGAAAGAACGGTGCGTTTATCCCGAAGCAACTGGAACTGACCGCTTACGGGAAGTACGGCTACAGCCTGCACTGTTGCAAGACTCAGCGATGAGATATAAGCGCAACGCGAGGCGCTGAGACTGAAGGAAACCAATAGAACGCGATCTGAAAGGAAAAATTTTTGAAATTCAAACTGATTTATCCGAAATGGCCGAAACTGGAGCGACAGACCGAATTCCATCTTCCGCCCCACGGCCCGGTGGTGTTTGCGGCGACCCTGCCCGATACGGTTGAAGTGGATTTTGTGGATGAAAATCTGGAGGAAATCGACTTCGATGATCCGGTGGATTTTGTCGGCATATCCATGATGCTGACGGTCCAGGTGAAACGGGGCTGGGATATTGGCGACCTCTACAGGAAAAAGGGGATCAAGGTCATCTTTGGCGGGATTGCCGCCATGCTTCATGCGGAGGAAACGGCCCTGCACGCCGACTCCGTTTTCTTAGGTGAAGCCGAGGGTCGTATGGAAGAGGTTTTTGCCGATTTCCATGCCGGCAGGCTTCAAGAGGTGTATGATTATTTAGACGATCGACCCCCCATCGAGATGGTCGGGACGGCGAGAAGGGAGATCCTGAACAGGCCGCTTATACAATTACCGGGGCGTACAGATGGTCGATCTGGTCCATGCCTCGCGAGGTTGCCGATTTCATTGCTACCCCTGTGCGGTGGCCTATCTGGGAGGACGGGAGTTCAGACCGCGGCCCATCGACAAAGCGATTGCGGAAATGGCCTCCATTGATAACAACAGGCTCTTTATCGTGGATAACTCCCTCGCCCAGGATACGCAATGGGAGATCGATCTTTTCAGGGAAATGATTCCTCTGAAGAAGAAATGGTGCAGCCACCCCATTGAAGACAAACCCCGCGTCCTTGATCTGGCGGCACGGGCAGGCGCCTGGTATGTGTATCAGGCTGTTTTTGATACCTCCGATTATATCCGGGAAAGAATCAAGAGATATCATGAATACGGCATCGGCGTGGAGGGGACCATCCTGCTGGGTCTGGACGATCACACGGAAGATTCCATCAAAAGACTGATTGATTTCCTCCTGGAAATCGAGCTGGACCTGGCGGAATTCACCGTTCTCACCCCATTTCCCCACACGACCGCTTTTGAAGATCTGCACAGGCAGAAAAGGATATTATCCTACGACTGGGATCAATATTCCGCGGACAGGGTGGTTTTTCAACCGGCCCATATGTCCCCGGAAAGACTTCAGGAGCTCTACCACGACGCCTGGGATCTTTTCTACAGGGACGAGCCCCAGTCCTTCAAGATGTTCAAACTGCTTCAGCAGGTATCCAGAAGGGAAATGCTTGACAATACCTACCGGCCGAGGAAGCGGGAACTTGCTTCCCGGGCATTCGGGGAGAGGTGTGTTGTAAGTGGTTCATCTCGAATTGAAGTGATACTTTAACTTCCTCTCAGAAAAGACTTGTTCAGACATGGGATTCGAGTGCGAGGTTTCAGTTACCAGGTGTCAGGAAAAACTCTGACTATATATAAGTTTCCTGGCAACGAAGTGCGGAATCAGAAAATCCATTCCGTCATAAGGTCTTTTTTGCTGCCGCATCTGATTGCTGTGGTGCACCGGTCCTTTTAGGCTGGTACGGAAAGAGTCGTTGAACCCCAATATTTCTCGTTGTACCAGCCTAAAAGGACCTATCGACGGCCAGTGAAGGCTCATCCAAGATGCAGCAGCAAAAAAGACCTTATGACTTCATTCCTGCCGCGATTTTTGAATAGGATACTTTCTGCCTCGATTTGAGTGACCTCTGGGTCACAGACGGCGCTCATATAGACCATGAACCGACCCGGCCAGGGTGGAGATCAATACCGTTTCGTGATCATAATCCGGTTCGATGGTTCCGATCAGCCTGATGCTTAACGTTATCCTTCTGCTTGCGCGGAAAAGAAACTTCCCCGGTCTGAAAATTTCATCGGTTCCTTTCAGGGAAAGGGCCCTGATCGGCGCCTTGAAGCGTTTTGCCAGTTTAAACGCCCCTTCCTGAAACTCTCCGATCCTGCCGTTTCTGCTCCTGGTTCCTTCGGGAAAGATGAAGAGATTCCCCCCCGATGCAAGATATTTCTCCATATCTTCCATTTTCTCGATCATCCAGGTGGAAACGGCGCCGTTTTTTGAGGTGGGAATGTAACCGGAGAATTTCAGCACGTTTCCGAATATGGGGACCTTGAAGAAGATTCCCTTTACGATGGTTTTCTGCATGGGAAAAAGGGAGATCAGCAGGAGAGGATCAAGGTAGGAAAGATGGTTGCACACGATAACCGAGGAGCGGATCGAACGCAGTTCATCGGGGATCGCCCATTTCAATCCGGGTATGAGGACCCTGAGCAGCAGGAAGAAACTTCTGTAATAGAGATTATTCAGTTTTTGAAGGCGGACAGTCCATGGACGCCGTACCGGTCTACAATACTGTTCGTCAAGCAAAGGAGCAAACAGGAGCCAATGCCTCCATGATCCTGGTTCCCCCTCCTTTTGCAGGAGACGCCATTCTTGAGGCCATTGATGCCGAGATCGATCTCATCGTCTGTATTACCGAGGGTATTCCGGTAATGGACATGCTGAAGATCAAAAACTACCTTGCCCAGAAAAAGTCTCGACTGATCGGGCCGAATTGCCCTGGTATTATTACACCCGGAGAATGTAAAATAGGTATTATGCCGGGACGCATTCATAAGCCCGGGGGGCCGGTCGGCGTGGTTTCCCGCTCCGGGACCCTGACCTACGAAGTCGTTCATCAGCTGACACAGGTCGGCCTGGGGCAAACCACCTGTATCGGCATAGGCGGTGACCCTGTCAATGGTACGGGATTCCTCGATTGTCTCGAACGTTTTAACGAAGACCCGGAGACCGAGGCGGTTGTTATGGTCGGCGAGATCGGCGGCAATGCCGAGGAACAGGCATCCGCCTGGATCGCGGCAAACATGAAAAAACCGGTTGTCGGCTTCATCGCCGGTCTCACTGCGCCTCCCGGAAGGAGAATGGGTCATGCCGGAGCCATCGTCAGCGGAGGTCAAGGTACGGCTGAAGCAAAAATCAAAGCAATGCAGGAAAGCGGCATCCACGTTTGTAAAGATCTGGGAAGCCTCGGAAAGCTTTGCCTGGAAGCCTTTAAATAAATACCTGGTCCCTATGGAGAGCTTCCTGCTACTACGGTGCGTCTGGCTGGCAGAAGGCCGTATGTTCGTGTAATCCTTTTCGGAGGGCGTGCTCTGAAATGGATTACAAGGTGCTGAACGATTTGGCAGGAAGGGCGGCAAGAAAGGAGAAATCTTTTTCTATTTTCAGATGACCTTTTAATAACGTTCCAAATAGGTCAAACAATCTGCCGATATGCCGGCATGTGGTGCTAAGACTGACAAACAGGGACCTATACTTTTCTCTGTCTAGCTGTTTTCCACATCCGGCATATCATCTCCGAATAGACACTTATCATAAAATATAGCAAACGGTGGTTGATCAGAACTTAAATAGGCATATCAAATAATTGCAGGACAGTAAACGCATCAAAGCATATAAAAACTCAGCCAGAGGTTACCTGTCCGCTCCCAAATTTTATTGAGACCATACTCGGAGTCGCTCCGAATCAGAGAGATACAACCTTCTTTTAGAGATTTCCCTTTAGGTACTTCGTAAAAAGGCACCGGCTGTTGCCCTCCGAATTACCAAGCGGACATTTCAAGGAATTCTGTACCAAGGAGACAGCATGAACACAAATGAACAATTAAAAAAGCTGATGGAACTCAAGACCGAAGCCCAATTAGGCGGAGGTCAGAAAAGGATAGACAAGCAGCATTCCATGGGAAGGATGACCGCAAGAGAACGCGTCGATATGCTTCTTGATCCAGGGACCTTTGAAGAATTCGACATGTTCAAGACCCATCGCTGCAGGGATTTCGGCATGGATGAGACCAAGTTCCTAGGTGACGGTGTCGTCACCGGCTACGGAACCATCGACGGCAGGCTTGTCTATGTTTTTGCACAGGATTTCACAGTTCTGGGAGGTTCACTTTCCGAAACGTTTGCCGAAAAGATATGCAAGATCATGGATCTGGCACAAAAGAATGGCGCCCCGGTCATAGGACTCAACGATTCAGGTGGAGCCCGAATCCAAGAGGGTATTGAGAGCCTTGCCGGTTACACCGATATTTTCTTGAGAAACGTTATGTCCTCAGGTGTTATTCCTCAAATCTCCGCCATTTTCGGTCCCTGTGCAGGAGGTGCGGTCTACTCGCCTGCTCTTACTGATTTCATCATTATGGTTCAGGATAATTCCTATATGTTTCTGACCGGCCCCAAGGTTGTCAAATCCGTCACCCATGAAGACGTTACCGTCGAGGAACTCGGTGGTGCCGCCATGCACTCCAGCAAAAGCGGAGTTTGCGACTATGCTGCCGGATCTGGTGTAGATGCCATTAACTACATCAAAAAGATGATTTCCTATATGCCGCAGAATAATATGGAAAGTCCTCCCACCGTCGTCTGCGAGGACCCGATCATCCGACAGGCCCCTGAGCTGAATGCTGTCATTCCCGAAAATCCCAACGCTGCCTACGACATGAAGAAAATCATTCTTCAGACCGTCGATAATGGCGATTTTCTTGAGGTCAAGGCAAACTTCGCACCGAACCTGATCGTGGGCTTTGCCAGATACAACGGAATGAGTGTCGGTATCGTCGCCAACCAACCGGCATTTTTATCCGGTGTTCTTGACATCGATTCTTCAATAAAAGGAGCTCGTTTCGTACGCTTCTGTGATTGTTTTAATATCCCGGTGATCACCTTTGTAGATGTTCCCGGATTTCTCCCTGGTACTGCACAGGAGTACGGCGGCGTCATCCGCAATGGAGCCAAAATGTTGTACGCTTATGCTGAAGCAACCATTCCGAAGATTACCGTCATTACCAGAAAAGCCTATGGCGGTGCCTACTGCGTTATGTCGTCAAAACACCTTCGGGGTGACATCAACTATGCTTGGCCGTCAGCTGAGATTGCCGTCATGGGGTCCAAAGGTGCTGTCGAAGTCCTCTACGGTCGACAGGCGAAGAAGTCTGAAAATCCAGGCGAATTCCTGGCGGAAAAAGAAAAAGAATACCATAATGCCGTGGCTAACCCCTATGTGGCAGCCCATAGAGGATATATCGATGATATCATTGAACCGTCCACGACCCGGTTCAAAATCATCAAGGCCCTGAAGACTTTGGAAAACAAACGAGACACCAATCCGATGAAAAAACATGGAAATATTCCGCTGTAATCCTTTTTACAGCAGGCAAGCGAAAACGCATTTCCATTTTTCAAAAAAAGGGTCATAGTTTTTTTGAGAACTCATCGGTTGCATTTTATTAGATTTTATAGAGAGGGAGTCCCCACAATGACGGTTAAAATTTTCATCAAACGAACTGTAGAGGATAAAAGCACAATCGAACTTACAATGCTTCTCAAACGTCTTCGAAGTCTGACGTTGAATCAACCCGGCTATATCTCCGGCGAGACTCTCAAGAGAATCGATAAGCCGAACGAATGTATGGTTATTAGCACTTGGCGATCAGTAGAGGATTGGAACTCCTGGGTAAACAATGCAAACAGGGTCAAGATTCAGACTGAAGTAGACAACCTTCTTGGCCAAGAAACGGAGTACGCCATCTACGAGTAGGGAGATGTTGTCGACAGCTTTTTCAGCCGAGGGCATATCCCTTTGAATTCTTTTTCGGCAGCCCTCGATAGAGATTTTTTCTAACGTATTCTTTTGTTCTTACGTTTGCGTGGGTCTACTCTTTTGAGTAGGTACAGTGAAGCTGTCAATGATTCAGCGAGATAACATTGTTTTAGTTATCTATACTCATGGATTAGGCATCGAAAAACCGCTGGAGACTCTCTCCCAATGGAACGAAAAAGTAAACACAGAAGATGGGTGATCTGATGGCAGGAATTGAAAAAAAGATAGCTGCTGCCTTGGCCGCAGTGAACATGTACATCCAACAGGAAGAAGAAGCCGTTTGCGCACAATTGGCAGCAACAGTGGCACCCCCAACGCCCTCCGTGCAATCAAATATATGGGCAATGACTGGTCGTCAAGAGATGATGGCCATGCGCAGACTTATTCAGATGAGAGCGTTCGACCGCTTTCGATAGAGCACAAAGTTTAACGACCAGCTAAGCTAAGGAGATTGACAATGAGTGACCAAGTCAAAATGACCGCATTAAAGTATGATAGCGACCGTCCTAAGGCAAAAAATCCGGTTAAGATCATGGATCTGACCCTGCGTGATGGACATCAGTCCCTTTTTGCCACCCGCGGCCGAACAGAGGATATGATCCCTGTCGCCGAGATGATGGACGAAGTCGGCTTTTGGGCTATAGAGACCTGGGGTGGAGCCACCTTCGATACCATGCACCGTTTTTTAAACGAAGATCCATGGGAACGCCTGCGTACTCTGAAAAGATATATCAAGAAAACTCCGTTTTCCATGCTGTTGCGAGCCCAGAACCTGGTTGGATACAGGAACTATGCCGACGACCTGGCCTACGCCTTCGTCGAACGGGCAGCTGAAAACGGAATGGATGTATTTCGGACATTCGATGCCCTAAACGATTATCGTAATTTTGAAACCGTCGTCAAACAGATCAAAAAGAGCGGCAAGCACTTCCAAGGTTGTATCTGTTATACCCTGACGCAACCCCGCCTGGGTGGCGAAGTCTATAACCTCGACTATTATATCAATAAGGCCAAAGATCTTGAATCCATGGGTGCCGATTCCATCTGCATCAAAGACATGGCCGGTCTCATTGCTCCCTATGATGCCTACGCTTTGGTCAAGGCTCTAAAGGGTGCGGTTAAGGCGCCCATTCATCTTCACAGTCACTTCACCTCCGGGATGTCCCCGATGAGTCATCTTAAAGCCATTGAGGCGGGCGTTGACATCATCGACACCTGTATGACACCCTACGCTTATCGTACCTCTCATGCCGCGGTAGAGCCACTGGTCATGGCCCTTCTCGGCACGAACCGCGACACCGGTTTTGATATCAAGAAGCTGGCTGCCATCAATGAAATTCTCGAGAAAGAAGTTTTGCCCAAGTACAAACATCTCCTCGACGATTCAAAGGTCTCCATTATTGATATCAATGTTTTACTCCACCAGACCCCGGGCGGAATGCTCTCCAATCTGGTTAACCAATTACGCGAGATGGATGCACTGGACAAAATTGATGAGGTCTACAAGGAGCTTCCCCGAGTCCGGAAAGATCTCGGCCAGATCCCGCTTGTTACACCTACAAGCCAGATCGTTGGTGTACAGACCGTCAACAACGTCCTTCACGATACACCCGATGAACGCTACAAAATGATCACGGGTCAGGTCAAAGACCTCTGCTTCGGCCTCTATGGGAAGACCGCTGTTCCGATCAATCCCGAGGTACAGAAAAAGGCATTAAAAGGATATCCCCGTGGGGAAACCCCCATCACCTGTCGTCCAGCCGAGGTTCTTGAGCCTGAGCTTGAAAAAGCCAAAGCTGAAATCGGTGACCTGGCCGTCGATATCGATGACCTGATTCTCTATGCCATTTATCCGGTTACCGGCAAAAAGTTCCTCGAATGGAAATACGGCAAAACTCCGGTTCCCGAAAGCGTCAAACCGATTACAATGGAAGAGGTCAAGAAAAAAGACGAGATCCTAAAAAAGGCCAAAGCAGGCCAACTTGTGGAGAAGAAAACCGATGCACCGGCCAAGTCTGACCGAATCAGGACCTTCAACGTCTTTATCGATAACGAATATTTCGCTGTAGATGTCGATCCAACCGGTAATGCTCCTGTTATTTCGATGCCCTCAGCTTCAACTGCTTCGGCTCCGGCAACTCCCGTGGCTGCTCCTCCGGCTGCTGCGCCGACCCCGGCCGCAGCACCTGCTTCTCAAGCCGCTGCTGCCCCGGCAGCCGCCACCGGACCCGGCACTCTCCTGCTTGCCCCAATGCCTGGCATGATCGTCAAGTACGAGAAAAATGTTGGTGACAAGGTAAGCAAGGGTGACACCATCGTAGTACTCGAAGCTATGAAAATGGAAAACGCCCTGCCTTCACCTTGTGATGGCACGGTCAAAGCAATTAATTTTGCAAGTGGCGACAATGTAGCCAAAGGCGCTGCACTTTGTGTGATCGGTTAACAGAGTACGGCTGACATAAAACAATCTGATTACCACTGAAACTCAGCCTATCGAAAAGGAAGGGTGTGAGCTGTTCGTTTCTCGGGTCTCTGCAGCCTGGACGGCGTAAGCGTTGCCCCCAGGGATGGGTTTATGGCGTCCCGCAAAACGAACAGCTCACACCCTGGATTAGTTACTGAACATGAGTGGTAATCAGATAAAACAAAGAAAGGGGAGCTGATGATTGTAATCATCAGCTCCCCTTTCTTGTTTGGCTGAATCGTTTTATTATGAGTTTGAGCCTTATAAGGAGGAGATTTTATTTGCGCCTCTCGTCTGTCTTTTTAAAATGCGCCAGCAAGGTTGCCGCAGCAACCGTGGGCGATATTTTTTCCTGTTCTACCTCTTTTTTAAGTGACGGTATCGCCTCTTTTACTTTCGGGTCAGTGTAGAACCAGTTCCTCAGTCCTTCTTCAACAAGAAAGATCATCCAGTCCAGTGCCTGTTTTTTTCTTTTTTGGGAAAACTCCCCGCTCTCTGCAAGGGCAGTCCTATGATCGGTTATGGTCTCCCATACCTGATCGACCCCGGTCAATTCAAGGGCACTGCAGGTCAGAACAGGAGGGGCCCACGTCGACTGAGAAGGCATCAGGAGATGCAAGGCTGCCTGATACTCTTTTTGGGCCATCTGGGCCCGCATGACATTATCGCCGTCAGCCTTGTTTATGACGATTGCATCGGCAACCTCCAAGACACCTTTTTTTATTCCCTGCAGTTCATCGCCCCCACCAGCTATCATCAAAACCAGGAAGAAATCGACCATCGATGCCACTGTGGTCTCCGATTGGCCGACCCCTACGGTCTCTATTATGACCACATCGAACCCTGCTGCTTCGCAGGCCAGCATGGTTTCCCGCGTCTTCCTTGCCACTCCCCCAAGGGTCCCTCCTGAGGGTGAAGGACGAATAAAGGCCATTTCATTTACGGCCAGTTTTTCCATCCGGGTCTTGTCGCCGAGAATGGAGCCTCCACTTCGCGTGGAACTGGGGTCTATGGCAAGAACTGCCACCTTATGTCCCAATTTGGTGAGCATGGTGCCGAAGCTCTCGATAAAGGTACTCTTCCCGGCTCCGGGGACACCGGTAATGCCAAGTCGAATCGAATTTCCGGTATGGGGTAAGAGCCTGTCGATAATGGTTGCCGCCATCTCCTGATGGGCGGCAAGCGTGCTTTCGATCAGCGTGATGGTCCGAGCCAGCATCAAACGGTTATGATCGAGAACACCCTGGACGTAGTATTGGGGGTCTTTAAACATCATTCTGGGCTTTGTCAGTATAGGGTTTGCTTTGATACCCCATGGAGATTCGTTACAAACAGAAAAGGGTCCAACAACCAGATACGCAAATACACGTCGTTGGACCCTCTGCTATCCTTGCCTTCCGGAAAACCAGAGGCATTGACCTACCAGCAACTACTTAAGATACTTTTCCTCGAGCAAGGCCAAGGTCTTGTCAGCGGAATCGGTGATCGGGGTACCGGGACCGAAGACAGCCTTGACACCTCGCTCGAAGAGATACTCGTAATCTCCGGGAGGTATAACTCCGCCGGCTACGACCATGATATCCTCACCGCCAAGTTTTTTCAGCTCTTCGATCAAGGAAGGAACGAGAGATTTGTGACCTGCGGCCAGGCTGGAGGCTCCGACGATATGAACGTCATTTTCAACGGCCATTTTTGCGGCCTCTTCCGGGGTCTGGAACATCGGGCTGATATCAATATCAAAACCCAAATCGGCATACGCACTGGCAATAACCTTTATACCACGATCATGTCCGTCCTGTCCCATCTTGGTAACCAGCATCCTGGGACGACGTCCCTGTTTCTCCATGAAGGCCTCGGTTCTTTGCCTGAGCGCCCCGATAATATCGGTATTTCCCGCATACTCGGAGGCATAGGCTCCGGAGATACATCTGGTGGTTGCCACAAACCGGCCAAAGACCTTTTCCATGGCATCCGATATCTCGCCGACTGTGGCTCTGGCACGAACAGCGGGCAAGGCCGCCTCTAGCAGGTTTCCACCTTTTTCAGCAGCAGTGGTCAGATCCGCCAGTGCCTTCTCGACCGCAGATTTGTCCCGGGTCGCCTTGATCTCATTGATCCTGGCAACCTGCTCGTCTCTGACGGATGCCGGAACCTCGCGGACATCGAAATCGATCTTCTCGTCGGGCAGTTTATACTTGTTTACCCCGACGATAACGTCTTTACCCTGATCAATACGTGCCTGTTTGCGGGCGGCCGACTCCTCGATGCGCAATTTCGGCATACCGGACTCGATGGCCTTGGCCATGCCTCCCAGCTCCTCGATCTCATCGATGATTTTCTGGGCTTCCTCGACGATACTATTAGTCAAGGATTCGATATAGTAGGAGCCTCCCAGCGGATCGATGACATGGCAGACCTGGGACTCTTCCTGGATAATGATCTGGGTATTTCTGGCGATGCGTGCCGAGAAATCGGTGGGCAGGCCAATGGCCTCGTCAAAGGAGTTGGTGTGGAGTGATTGGGTGCCGCCCAAAACGGCCGAGAGGGCCTCAAGCGTCGTCCGAATAACGTTATTGTAGGGATCCTGCTCGGTAAGGCTCCAACCTGATGTCTGGCAGTGTGTCCTCAGCATGGATGATTTAACATTTTTCGGATTGAACTGGGACATGAGCCGATGCCAGAGGAACCGTGCAGCCCGAAGCATAGCGATATCCATAAAGAAGTTCATACCGATACCGAAAAAGAACGAGAGTCTCGGCGCAAAGGTGTCCACGTCCATGCCGCTCTTCAGGGCCGCCCGCACGTATTCCACACCGTCAGCTAATGTGAAGGCGGTCTGTAAAACACTGTTGGCGCCGGCCTCCATGATATGGTAGCCACTGATACTGATGGTATTATATTTCGGCATCTCCTTGGAACAGAAGGCCATAATATCGGAGATGACCCGCATCGATGGCTCCGGCGGATAGATATAGGTATTCCTCGTCAGATACTCTTTTAAAATATCGTTCTGGATGGTACCGGTCAGTTGTTCATGTTTTACGCCCTGCTCTTCGGCAGCCACAATATAACCCGCCAGGATCGGGATGACCGCCCCGTTCATGGTCATGGACACCGACATCTTGTCCAGCGGAATACCATCAAAGAGGATCTTCATGTCCTCGACGGAGTCGATGGCAACACCTGCCTTGCCGATATCGCCTGCAACCCGTGGGTGGTCTGAATCATAGCCTCGATGGGTCGCCAGGTCAAAGGCGACTGACAGGCCTTTTTGCCCTGCCGCCAAAGCCTTTTTATAAAAAGCGTTCGATTCTTTGGCCGTGGAAAAACCAGCGTACTGTCGGATGGTCCACGGCCGGCCGGCATACATTGTAGCCATCGGACCCCTGACATAAGGATCCATACCGGGAAGGGTATTGACACACTCAAGACCTTCTATATCTTCAGCAGTATACAAGGCCTTAACATTGATGCCCTCCGGAGTCATCCAGTCCAGGGAATCAACGGTTTTCCCCTTCATCTGTTTGCTCGCTAACTGCTCCCACTTCTCTTTGTTCGGATGTTGTGACATTTGCAGCTCCTTACTGTTGGCTATTACCCGTTATAAATTGGAGACGAAAGGCTAGGATCGCTCACAGAGTTCGACCAACACACCCCCCGTAGCCTTGGGATGAAGAAAGGCAATCTTGGCGCCCCCTGCTCCGATTCTCGGCTTCTGATCGATAAGCTGGATTCCCTTTTCCTTCAATTCTTCCAAAGCTTCTTCAATATTTTCAACACGAAAAGCGATATGCTGAAACCCCTGGCCCTTCTTTTCTATGAATTTGGCCACCGGTCCGTCCGGTGCAGTCGATTCCAGGAGTTCGACCTCGCTCTCACCCACGGGGAAAAAAGCGGTTGTCACTTTCTGTTCGGCAACTGTTTCCGCACCCTCAAATTGCAACCCCAAGGTTTGTTGCCAGAAATTTTTTCCATCTTCAATACTGTTGACGGCAATCCCCAGATGATCAATTTTGAGTATCTTCATAGTGTTGTCTCCCAAAAATTCTAATCTTCAACCTTGGCGCCACTTCGACTCCCAAGATTCACCTATCAATTCAGAAAATTCTATCTCTCTTTATGCGGATTGGACATACCGCGCCAGACCATCTCAAACATGGCATTTGCCTGTTCGGCCAGGCTCTCCTTTTGTCCCCGCAAAATCCACATGAAAAAGCTCCGCTGAACAAAACCCATGAGGAAATCCAGTAAGGTGCCTGCCCTGACATCGGAGTTCAAAACTCCTTCTTTTTGTCCCTGTCTGAGGACGGTGATCATCAGGTTCATCATTCGGGGTTGAGCAAAGGTTTCATCAGCCATCCAGGTCTTCATCGGAAGGGTCATGAAAACAATGCGCCCAAGCCCTGGGTGACGCTCGTAATAGTCGAGCTGCAACCAGAAAACCTTTCTCAACTTCTCTTTCAGATCCTCAATCCCCTGTAGATGATCAACGATTCGATCTGTCAGCTTGCCCATCCAGACATCTACGAAGGCAAATACCAGTCTCTCTTTGCTCCCGTAATGTTTGTAGATAGTGGTAAAACTCACTCCTGCCTTATCTGCAATATCCCGGATACTCGCCCGATGGAAATCATAATTGGAAAAGACTTCCAGGACCGCTCTCTCCAATCGTTGGTGGATATCCTGATTCAATTCAGTTAACATCGTTACTGTTTGTCCTTTTTTGAAGATTAACCAGCATGCAAGATTGTTTGATTAATTAAATGGTTACAGAATATTAAAAACTCGCAGTATCCATCATATCGTTCCTCTTTCTGCCGTAAAACAAAATCCCGTTTTAACTTACATACACAATTAACATATTGTATTTTAAAAATAAAAAAAACAGACAGATCGATGTGGCGCTATATAAAAGAACAATGTTATCCTGTCTGTTTTATGCAAAGGCTATTTATTTGTCAAGGAAAAAAAATTCTCTCCAAAATTCCTCACCACCGAAAACCTACTGTCGACTTGCCACTCAGGGCAAAAAAATCCCACCAGAAAGAGCAAATAACACATAGTATACTACAATAAATTCTCCGGAAACCAGCAAAAAACATCGTTACCACTTTCGGGTCTAAAACGCCGTTCTTTTTTGATCCTCCAGATATCGATAACCCCTTTGGAAAATCATCCGGCCTGTTATCTTGTGCGTTCCGGCTGCTTCTGGTATCATCAATGATATTTCATCTTCATACAATAAAGATTTATAAAAGACGTTAAATGATATCTCTCGATATCGCGATGAAAATTTTGCTACAGCGATATTTTTTTTCCTTCTCACCCCGAAAGACGTTTCATGATCCATTCACAGTCCAGCAAAAAATCATTATCTCTCGGCGATTTCGAACTTTCCTGGCTCCAAGGGGGAAAGTTTCACCTCGATGGCGGAACAATGTTCGGTCCAGTACCGAAAATCCTGTGGCAAAAACGTTATGCCACCGACCGAAACAATCTCATTCCTATGTGCAACGATCCGCTCCTTGTCCGTACAGGAGAACAAAATATTATAATCGATACCGGTCTTGGCAACAAACTGAGTCGGAAACTAAAAGAGATTTATCAGATCACCGATCCGTGGGATCTCCCGGATCAACTGGAGTCACGGGGAATCGGAAGAGAGGATATTGATCTTGTCATACTGACCCACTGCGATTTCGATCATGCAGGCGGAATCGTTATGCTGAACCAAGACGGTACGTTGGAACGTACCTTCCCGAACGCACATCATATTATTCAGAGAAAAGAGTGGCAGGATGTCAGATATCCCAACCTAAGGTCTCTCTCCACCTATCTCCCGGAAAATTTCCATTTTCTGGAAGCATCCGGTCATCTGGAACTCATAGATGGAACCCGTCACATTGCACCCGGCATAACCATTTTCCACACCGGGGGGCACACCAGGGGGCACCAGGTTGTTGAAATAACATCACGTGACGAAACCGCGATCCATCTGGGTGATCTCTGCCCTACACATGCCCATCTCAATCCTCTCTGGGTCATGGCCTATGATAATTTTCCCCTTGAGGTCATTGATCGCAAGGAGTACTACCTGAGGAAATACCGCAACCAAAAGAGCTGGTTCACCTTCTACCACGATCCCTTCGTCAAAGCCTGCCGGCTCTCGCCGGACGGCGAAATCACTGAATCCTTTTGATCGCAGCTGACTCATGACAATACTTACCCTGCCCCGAATCTCCTCACCTCTTCTTTTGGGCAGTAATGATTACGGGGATATTTCAGATAGGGTATAATCACTGAATTTTTATTGCCGCCGGTTCCGTCGTAACGAATTGATACCACCGGAACCCCGGTCTTCTCTTCAATCACATCTCGCATCGCCTCGGTGATAAGCGATGCGCAACACAGCGCAGGACTCGTCTGCACAAAGAGGGCAACATCCGGATAATGTTTCTTTATATAGTGGATCTTTAAAATATTATCCATTGATTCCCCGGTGTTTTCAATCGAGATGCCATATTCGGACAAGATCTTCTCAGGTGACTGGTCATACTCAAACTCCGGTTCATCAAGGACCCGGTTGAAGGTCCTGGCATATCCTTTCTCCAGATGACTCATTGTCGCAAGTATCGTCTTATGTGACAAGACATCCATGAAATTTCGCTCATTAAGCCATTTCCGGAAATAGGAAGGGGCTATCATCTTGGCGTATTCGCTATAAGGCGTGGTTATGACCTCTCCGCCATGGGCCTCTATGAAGCGGATCACATTCTGGCTCATCACCCTATTGTCACGGACATACAAATCGCCAAATAGCGCCACCTTCGGCCGTATTTCATTTTTTGTCTCTATCCATTCAAAATGGGAAATGATTTCAGACAAGGCATCATGCTTGGTCCTTTTACCCAAAAAGGCATCGGAGGCAATCTTTACAGCCTGATTCAAAATCCGGTCGGTGGTCCCGCTCACACTCTCATACGGGCGTATCTTACAGGCCACCTTCCGCAACATGCCGCCGAACATATAAGCAAAATAGGCATTCATGGCTGCACGGATCGAAATATCAACAAAAGACAATTCACCACAGAAAACACCGGCCTGTTCCATACCGCCGCCCCTGGCATTGATAATCGTTTTGATATGGTGCGGGTAAAGCCGTATATTGCAGGCAATCGACGAATTATTCAACCACAGGACAGTCTCCGCGGGATCAAGGTCCCTTTCCTTGATGCTTGCCATATAGCCTTCGGCGATTGCATTCATGGGGATACATTGCCCGCTGTTGTGTTTGAGACCGGCGCGGATGGTGGATTCGGACTCATCCATAAGATAGGCGTTGTATCCTTCCCGTTGCAATATCGCAGCCAAAAATCTGCAGGTGAGACGGTCCCAGTTCGGGAAGACAATGTTTTTTCTGGTGAGGCTCTTTTCGATCTGCGGGTTGATCGAACTGTAGCGGATTATCTTTTTCCGCTCCAGGGTCTCATAATGGTTTCTGAAAGAGCGAACGGCTGCCTCAATCCTTGTTTCATATCCGACGCTCGAATCATGTTCATCGAGTTCCAAGATCAGATACGGCTTTTTATGAGCCTCCATGACTGATTTGAAGTAATCAACAGCAAATGAATCGGGAGAACATTTAAAAGATGTGATATAGACCGGATAGGCCCCCTTTTCTCTTGCCACTGCTTCAGCAGCTTCCAAAATCTTCGCTGCATGTTCCCAATGGATCTCGGAAAGAAGCGGGGCGATGCCCTCGGTCTGATATTTTTCGTAACTCAACATATCCTGATAAAAACAGTCCATTCCGAGACGACCGAATATCTGTGGAATCCCACAGTTCATAGCCGGGGACAGGACCGTGTAAGGTCTTCCCAGAAAAACGACACGCATATCACGAGAATTACTTCTTTTTTCTCTATACATCTCCTTCAGTTTTCGCCGTCGGCCTCTCTCAAATTCCAAGGCTCTATCAAAGGCCGAGGATATCTCGAAAAAGCTGATATGTCTTCTGGTCACACCTGTAAGCATTCGATACAGCTCTCTACGGGTATGAAAAGATGTATAAAGATATTTAATAACAGGTTGCAGGAATCTGTCTTTTGGGGTCGCCATGGTGGCAATCAAAGACGGCAGGTACTGGGTATAGTAACAATACTGTCTGCGGACCTCTTTCTCTTTGTTTTCGAGGTAATAGGGCAAAAAGACATAGTCGGTCTTTTCAAGGAGGTACTGGGCATGACCGTGCATGGCCGAAATGGGAGCGCAGAATTCCGCTCGACTGAGATTCTTTCCCCTTTTCAAAGCCTCACTATAGTGCTCGCTGCTCACCGTGTTTATTCCGAGAAAATCAAAAAATTGCTTCCAGAAATCCAGATCTTCCACCAGATGTACAGCTGCGGGAATGCCGATGGTAATTTCTTCCGGATAGTTCCCCAGGTTTTGGCTCCGGGTTGCTTTTTTTCTTTTTCTCAGCAGATCAATAGCTGCGGTTGAGTTTTGTACATAGGCCTTGGTCTGGTAATCTCTGCCGCATAAGAAGCCGTAGGCAACCTTTTCTCCCCGTACTTGGGCAACAGAAATTCGACAATGATTGGTGCAGATTTCACAGGTTTCCGTGGCAATCGGAATTGAATCGCCATACAAGCCGATACCTTTGAACGTGCTTTTTCCTCCCACATCCTCGTCCTGGACGATAAGCGCCGTGCCCAGGGCTCCGGTCAGATGGCAGAATTTCGAAACCAGAAGCGGTTGTTTCAGGCGCTGTTCAAAGGCTGCGACCAGGGCCTTGTTCTTTGCCGTCGCCCCTTGAAAAAAGACGACCTTGCCGATATTTTTCTCAGTCGCAACCTTCCTCAGGTAATTTTCCCTGACCGAATGAAGGGCGGAAGCAAGAACTTCGTCCACGGAATACCCTTCACTCAAGTGGTGGTTCATATCCCGTTCCATAAAAACGGTACACCGGTCACTGGCCATCGGCGCCCGCATATTTTCAGTCCGGGCTGAATAGTTTTCGATGGGGCACTCGAATTTTGCCGCCTGCTCCTCTATAAACGATCCGGTTCCGGCGGCGCAGACGTTGTTCATTGTCGAGGAGGTAACCCTGCCGTTTTGCAAAGTGGTGAACTTGGCATCCTGTCCGCCGATCTCGATAATGGTATCCACCTCAGGGTTGAGCAGGCAGGCTGCCCGGGCGTGGGCCGTAATTTCGTCAATTGCACCATCGGCGCCAATTATTCGACCAATGAATTTTCGTCCGGAACCGGTTGTCCCGCATCCAACAATCTTCCATTCAATTCGGGCTTCAGATTCAATTTCGGCAAGGGCCCGAAAAATATTCTGGACGGCCTCGAGCGGTCTTCCGGCAGTTCTGGTATACAGGCCGACCACCACCTCCTGGTTTCTATCGACCAGGACGGCCTTGGTGCTCGTGGAGCCGATATCCACCCCTAAATAGGCCTCCACTTTCTCTCCGGCGACAATCTCCCGGTAGATATCGACTTCAACCGGATTTCCGCTTTCCTCACTGAACCTATGGCTTTTCCAACTTGAAAAATCGGGATACTCCGAAAGCTTCAGTTCCAGAGGAGGATACGAGTAGCTCCTGTTTTTCTCCACCTCTGCAACCAGATCATCACCTGCGGTTATACTCTTCGGAAGCAATCCTGATCTCCTGTCGGACCGCAGCTCCTCGAGGAGGGCGAAAGCCGCCCCGATAGCCCCATAGAGATGACCGTTTGGAGTGGTTATGAGTCTTGCCCCAATCATTTTTTCGAGGTGGCCGATCACGGCCCTGTTCTTCGATACCCCACCGCCAAAGACAATCTCGCCTTCGATCCGGGTTGGGGGAAACACCGTATCGACAATGTTTTTGGCCAGGCCGAAACAGAGGCCGTCGCTGATCTCACTGAGGTGGTAGCCTTCCTGCTGGGCATGGATCAAATCAGTCTTGGCGAATACGGCACAGCGGGAGGCGATCCGGGGGCAATTGCCTGAGCTGCTGCAGGCAATATCGCTTAGCTCCCGTATTCCCTGCAGGTTCAGACGACCTGCCTGCTGATCGAGGAAGCTCCCGGTGCCGGCAGCACACGAGGTATTGGCGATAGAGCCCAGATAGTGACCATCCTTATCAAAGGTGGCAAGGCTGAATTTTTCGCCACCGACAATCAACAGGGCCTGCATTTGGGGATGAAAACGGCGGGCAGCGGTAATAAGTGCGATCTGATTATCAAAGCGAGCGGTTGCAGCCACCGTTCCAGGAGTCGAGGAGGTAGCTGCAATATGAGAAACCGCAGACGTGTCAAATCCCTTGAGAGTCTTGCGCAGAGAGCCGACGATATCGCCATGATGAAAACAATAGGCGCTTTTTACAATCTCCTGATCACTGTTTATTGCAACAAGCCCCATGGCCACGGAGCCGACATCGACCCCTAGTATATGCTGCTCTATCGTCATTGTATCACCTTCTTGAATATTCCCTGTCAGGGAGCTTGGGAATCAAAGCTTTTCCTTTACTTCTTCCCAGAATTCGCACAGTCCTTTTTTCCATCCCTGCAGATATATCCCGATATATTCGTCAAGACTTTCCAGACGTTTATCCTTTTGTTTTATTTTGTTTATTCTCTCCATCAAAGTATTCCCCCAGAACATCATCTCTGAAGACAGTATCAAAATCCTCCAGTCCCAGGGCATACTGAATATCATCATAATGGGCATTTTTGGCCCAGGCAATTCCGTCTAGCCGTCCTTCATCGTAGTATCCACCTTGCGAATGTTCCTTTTCCCGCTTGAGCCTGTCGATTATCTCACAGAGATCCAAATCTTGCTGAATCCTCTTTTGAAAATCCTCCTTGCGTTGGATGGCCTCGGTGATGGCATCCTGAAACATTTTTGATAAATTGAATGATCTTCTCCATTTCTCCATTTTTTCATGAAGGAGATCAGGTATACTGACTGTCACCTTTTTGGTCATGGCAATACCCCCGGAAATGATACGTGTTGATCCATGGTATACGTATCAATCTGATCTGTCAATACAGAGAACAGGATATACCGTATGAGGGGGAAAAAAATCCATCGGACCAGGTAAAACGATCCTGTGAATCGTACCGGGAGTACGATCTAAAGAGTGGTCAGAAGAAGCTTGGGGGGTAGCAGGAACAACCCTACGTTGTATTTAAGCTCCCCAGGAAAACCTGGGACAAGGTTTTTGATCAACCGTTATCCCTGGTAAAATTTTGAGATACGGCGCGGTTGCCTATTTCCAATAGTACAGCGCTCGCGAGCCTAGTTCCAATTCAATCTCCAACAGCCGGTTATATTTTGCTATTCTCTCACTCCTGCTGGCCGAGCCGGTTTTCAACTGGCCTCCATCCATGGCTACTGCAAAATCCGCAAGAAAGGTATCCTCGGTTTCACCGGATCGATGGGAAAGGAAATAACGCCAACCGGCATCTCGGCACATGCGCACCGCGTCAATGGTCTCCGATACCGAACCGATCTGGTTCAGTTTGATCAAGGCTGAATTGGCAGACTTTTCCCTGATTCCCCGAGCGATGTATTGCGTATTGGTCACGAAGATATCATCTCCTACGATGTCGATCCGATCCCCCAGGCGCTCGGTGATTTCCTTGAAACCCTCCCAGTCATTCTCAGCCAGCGGATCCTCCCAGGAAACGATGGGATATTTGCCGACCCACTTCTCACTGAGGGTGATGAGATCGGCGGAAGTCTTCTCGCCGTCACCCGACCAGATCAGGTTATATTGGCCCGGCGTATCCGTGGCAAATGAACTGGCCGCACTATCCAGGGCAATCCCTATGTCCAGGCCTGGACGATACCCGGCCTGTTCGATGGCCTCAATGATAATCTCAAGGGCTGCCTCATTGCTCTCAAGGTTCGGGGCAAACCCCCCTTCATCGCCGACGCTGGTCGCCAAGTTGAGAGATTTCAAGATCTTTTTCAAGACATGGAAGGTCTCCGCCACATAGCGCAATCCTTCAGAAAAGGTCGGGGCTCCCAGAGGAACGGCCATAAATTCCTGAATGTCAACACTATTATCGGCATGCTCACCACCATTTATAATATTCATGGCCGGTACCGGAATCCTTGTCGCCCCCGCTCCTCCCAGATAACGATAAAGTGGCAACCCGCAGGTACGTGCCGCTGCCTTGGCCACGGCCATCGACACCCCGAGGATCGCATTAGCCCCCAAGGCAGACTTGTTGTCGGTTGCATCCATCTCGATCATCCGTCCGTCGATATCTCTCTGGCGGGTGACATCCATCCCAATCAGTTCCGGGCCGATCTTGTTGTTGACATTGGCGACCGCTCGCAACACCCCCTTTCCGGAGTATCGGTTTTTATCACCGTCCCGAAGCTCCAGGGCTTCATGCTCGCCTGTGCTGGCCCCGGATGGAACAGATGCCGCGGATGTAATCCCGTCATCGAGCTCTACGAATACACGAACCGTCGGATTGCCTCGTGAATCTAATATCTCCATTGCCCGAATTGCTGAAATCTTCATGGGTCTCACTCCTTAACGCGTAATTAAGTCATTATGTCTAGGACGTCTCCTCTGTATGCATTCCCCATGGAGACCGGTGACCAAACAGCACAAAACTTTCCGTTCCTCTCCTGGCATCGAGCCGATCAAAACCCCGGGGAAGTTACCTTATTAAGTATACCTCTTCTTCTCCTTAATTTGTAGGGTGGGGTTTTTATTGATTCAAATCCAGTCGCTTTGAAAAGCTTTATTTTCGTGTATAGAGGCTCACCCCTCTGATCATGTGTCATGTATTTTCTAATATATCAAGCTATTACTAACATACAAAAAAGAAGATCTGCCGGGTTGAGCTCAATCCGCCTTGCCATATCATAGGAGCGCGTATTTTCTTGACAGATTCAAACATTTGTTTTACACGTCTGTTTTAATCAAGTGTTTTTAGAGGAGGAGACATGGCCAACCAATCAACTCCGACGACACCGGAGAGGATTCTGGATTCGGCGGCCGAAATATTCGGCAATGAAGGTTTCAAGTCGGCCACCATCCGGCGTATTGCCGAGGCCGCGGATGCGAATGTTGCAGCCATCAATTATCATTTCAGGGACAAGGAAGGACTGTATGCCGCTGTTCTGGAAAATCTTTTCAGTACAGGCTTTTCCAGATTCCCGGCGGACATGGGGCTGGGAGAGTCGACAGTACCCCAGGATAGACTCAAAGCCTTCATTCGAGGGATGCTTCACAGACTGCTCAGCAACGACGGCTGGGCGGGACTCTCGGGCCCAAAGAGATTAATTGCCAAGGAATTTCTCGAACCAACCCCCTCCTTCGAATCCATCATTGAAAAATACATCCGACCGCAGAAAAGGATACTCATGGGCATTATCGAGGAAATCCTCGGCTATAATACGTCTCCGGAAATCGTGGCCTCCTGTTGCCTGAGTATCATCGGCCAATGCATCTATTATGCCCTTGGAGCCCCGGTCATTAAACGAATTACCAAACACTCCGACCCGACCGAAGAGAATATCGAAAAAGTCGCCCACTTTGTCTGGCAATTTTCTTTGGGAGGTCTCATGCAGATCAAAGAGAACCACAAGGAGAAGTCATGAAAAAACGGCTACGATTCATTATCCCGCTGGTTGTGATCATCATCGGAATAGTCGGATATTATTCTTTTCGCGATCAAAAAGACACCTCCCTCATCACCGTTTCGGGAAATATAGAGGTCAATGAGGCCCAGATGAGTTTTCGAATCCCGGGACGGTTGGAAAAACGGCTGGTCGATGAAGGGGATACTGTGACCACAGGTCAACTGCTCGCCACCCTTGATAAGACAGATCAGGCCCTGGCTGTGGCCAGGGCCGAGGCTTCCCTGAGCCTGGCCACAGCTCGCCTGGCCGAAATTGAAGCCGGAAGCAGAAGCCAGGAGATTGAAAACGCGAAAGCCCAACTGAGCAGAGCCCTTGCCGCGGAAAAAACCACTTCAGTACAGCTGGCCCAGGCCCAAGTAGATTTCAAACGGTACCAAGCCCTTTTAAAACAAGGAGGAATAAGCAAAAAGGAATATGATCAGTACAATACCCGGTATATTTCAGCTCAAAACAACAGGACAGAGGCCAGGGCCGGAGTCAAAAGTGCCCGAGAACGACTGAGCCTTCTGGAAGCCGGCGCCCGAAAAGAGACAATCGCCCAGGCAAAGGCCCAGGTCCGTGTCGCTGAGGAGGCCTTGAAACAGGCCCAACAATTGGAAAAATACACCTCGCTCTACTCTCCCATGGACGGTGTGGTGCTCAGCAAGGCAGCCGAACCGGGAGAATATCTCAACCCAGCCTCTCCCGTTGTCACCATAGGCGACACGAAACACCCCTGGCTGCGAGCCTACATCCAGGAGGAAGACCTGGGGCGGATACGACTCAAACAACAGGCCGAAGTCAAAACCGATTCCTATCCGGATAAAGCCTACCCAGGGAGCATCATCTTCATCTCGGATCAGGCGGAATTCACCCCCAAGGCCGTTCAAACCTTCGAGGAACGGGTCAAACTCATGTACAGAATCAAGATCCAGCTCGACAATCCCAAGGGAGAGTTGAAACCAGGCATGCCGGCCGATGCCTCGATTGATCTAACAAAAGACTAGGCAAAGGTCACTGATGTCACCAGCAATTCTGGCACACAACCTTACCAAGTGCTTCAATGATCTCACCGCCGTTGACGGCTTGAGTTTTGAGGTCCATACCGGAGAAATCTTCGGCCTGGTGGGGCCAGACGGCGCCGGAAAGACCACAACACTCAGGATGCTGGCCTCAATTATGGACCCGACCTCGGGAACCGGACAAATCGCCGGTTTCGATGTTGCCACGGCCTCGGCCTCGGTAAAGGATCACCTGGCCTATATGAGCCAGAAATTCGGCCTGTATCAGGACCTGACAGTGAGCGAGAATATCGAATTTTACGCCGATCTCTACGGTGTGCCCAGAAGAAACCGGCAGAAGCGCGTGGACGAGCTTCTTGATTTCAGCCACATGCGGCCGTTCAAAAAACGACGGGCCGGGAACCTCTCCGGCGGAATGAAGCAAAAGCTACAGTTAATCTGTGCACTGATCCATACCCCGAAGGTACTGCTGCTCGATGAGCCGACCAATGGGGTCGACCCGGTAAGCCGCAGGGATTTCTGGCGGATTCTCTATAAACTCCTGAAAGATAAGGTCTCGATTCTGGTTACCACCGCCTATCTCGACGAGGCCGAACGCTGTGACCGGGTGGCCCTGATGGACCATGGCAAAATCATCGCTCTCGGTTCCCCGTCCGAGATCAAGAAACTGATGCACGGCAAAATTCTTTCCATTAGAAGCCGGGATTCCAGAAAGATCAGCAAATTCCTGCAACAGGACCCGCAGACAGGAGACGTCAATGTCTTTGGTGATACGGTACATCTGGTCTGTGATGATATCGCGATCGCCGAAAAGACATGCATCCAGCAACTGGACCAAGCAGGTCTCGGTTACGATCAGGTCCAGGAAACCGCCCCGACGCTTGAAGACGTCTTCATGAGTGTACTGGGCAACCACGACAGATCAGCCAACGGTGAGAGGTCGGCTGAAGATTCCGACCTCTCGACCTTTGCCGACTGGAAGGGAACAGGCCACGACGTGGCGGTGCGGGTCGACCATCTGACCCGCCGCTTCCAAGACTTTGTCGCAGTGGATGACATCAGCTTCGAGGTCCCGAGAGGAGAGATCTTCGGCTTCCTGGGTCCTAACGGGGCCGGAAAGAGCACCACCATCCGGATGCTTTGCGGTCTCCTGGCCCCAAGCGAGGGCGGCGGTACCGTTGCCGGTTTCGATGTATGCACTCAGGCCGAGGACATCAAGCTCAATATCGGATACATGAGTCAGAAGTTTTCCCTCTACGAGGACCTTACCGTCGAGGAGAATATCGATTTCTACGGAGGTATCTATGGACTGAGGGGCGACCTCCTCGCCAGGCGCAAAGATTGGGCACTCAAGATGGCAGGCATCAAAGAGCACCGCAAGAACCTCACCTCTATTCTAAGCGGAGGATGGAAGCAACGTCTGGCCCTGGCCTGTGCCATCCTGCACGAACCGCCGATCATTTTTCTCGATGAGCCGACCAGCGGCGTTGACCCACTGAGCCGCAGACGGTTTTGGGATCTGATCTATGCCATGGCCGACCAGGGGATTACGGTCTTCGTCACCACCCACTATATGGAGGAAGCAGAATACTGTAACCGCATCGCCCTCATTTTCGGCGGTAAAGTGATCGCCATGGGATCACCCCAGGAACTCAAGACTCAAATGATGCAGGAACAGATCATTGCCCTTCGTTGCCCGGCCCCCCAGGACGTCATCGACATCCTGACCCCTCTCCCTCAAATCAAAGACGCCTCGCTCTTCGGCGATGGCCTCCATATCGTAACAAATGACTCGATCTCGGCGATGACAGCTATTGAAAAAACTCTTGGCAGCAAGGGCATCACGATCCAGACCATGGAAAAGATCCAGCCCAGTATGGAAGATGTCTTCGTCTCCCTTATCGAAGAAGTCGAAAACGGTCGGGAGGTGACGGCATGAACTTCAGGCGTCTGGCAGCGGTAGCCCGCAAGGAATCGATCCATGTGATCAGGGACTGGCGGAGCCTCACTCTGGCGCTTGCTATTCCGCTGATCATGATCCTCTTGTACGGGTACGCCCTGACCCTTGATCTTAGAAACGTCCCCACCATGGTCTGGGACCAGTCGCACTCGCCGCAGAGCCGCCAATTAATAAGCCTCTACCGAGGGTCGCCCTATTTCTCCATCGTGGGTTTTACCGATAATTACCACGATCTGCAGTTTGCCGTCGACAGCGGCAAGGCCATGGTAGCCCTGGTCATCCCCGGAGACTTCGCAGCCAAAGTGCAGGCCGGAAAACACGTCAATATCCAGGTCATCGTGGACGGCTCCGACGCCAACACCTCACGCCTGGCCACCGGCTACGCCACAAATATTGGTATGATCTATGCCCGCAACGTGGCCTCCAAACGCATGATGCGCCAAGGGCGGGGAGAGCTGAAACCACCGGTAATACTCGATCAGCGTGCGTGGTATAACCCGGATCTTCGCAGTCAAGACGTCCTTATCCCTGGAATTATTGCCCTGGTCATGATCGTCGTTGCCGCGATGCTCACCAGCGTTACCATTGCCCGGGAATGGGAAACAGGGACCATGGAACAGTTGATCAGTACCCCGCTGCGCGGTCCGGAGCTGATCGTCGGCAAGGTCGTCCCCTACTTCGTCATCGGCCTCTCCGACGTGGCTCTGGCCGTTGCCATGGGCAAATGGATTTTCAACGTCCCGGTGGTCGGAAATGCCGGACTGCTGTTCGCCACGGCCTCCCTGTTCCTGATCGGTGCACTCTTCTTCGGCCTGACGCTTTCCATCGTGATGAAGAATCAGACCCTGGCCAATCAGACGGCTATCATGGCCGGCTTTTTGCCGACACTCATCCTGTCCGGTTTCGTCTTTGCCATCGAGAACATGCCCGTACCCCTGCAGATCCTCACCTACATCGTTCCCGCCCGCTATTTTATCGCCATCCTTCGAGGCATCTACCTGAAAGGGATCGGCCTTGAAATCCTCTGGGCCGACACCCTTTTTCTGGTCATCTATGCCGTGGTGATGATACTGCTTGCAAACCGTAAGTTTCGCTTCAAATTGGAGTAGACGATGGCGCATCGTATCCTGAGAATGCTGATCAAAGAGTTTCTGCAGATGCTGCGCGATCCCCGGATGCGGGTCGCCATCTTCGGGGTTCCGGTAATCCAGATGACCATTATGGCCTTCGCCCTGACCACCGATGTCACCAATATCCGCATGGCGGTTCTTGATATGGACAAGACCCCCGCCTCCCGGGAGTTGATAGACGACTTCACCGCCGGACGATATTTCCGGGTGACGACCACCCTCGATTCGGATACCGGAATCGCCTCGCTGCTCGACCATGCCGATGTCCGGGTAGTGCTTAACATTCCTGCAGGTTTCGAACAGGATATTTTGAAAGAGCGCACAGCCCACGTCCAGCTCATCACCGACGGAACCGACAGCAACTCCACCGCGATTGCCCAAGGGTATGCCGGAAACATCATCAATGAATTTTCCAACAAGCAAAGGGACAGACGGCTGGAAAACAAGGGAATCACCACCTCGCCGATCCAGGTCGACACCGTCACTCGCGCCTGGTTCAACACCAACCAGGAGAGCAAATATTATTATGTGCCGTCGCTGATTGCCACCATGTTGCTGATTTTCAGTATGTTGCTCACCAGTATAGGCATTGTCCGGGAAAAAGAGATCGGCACCATCGAGCAGGTCATGGTCACCCCGATACGAGGGATAGAATTCATCCTCGGCAAGACCATCCCTTACATGATAACCGGGTATATCTCGATGACGATCATGCTCCTTGTGGCCTTGGTCGTCTTCGGGGTTCATGTCAAGGGCAGCCTGTTTTTACTCTACGTCCTCTCGGGCCTCTATCTCTGCGGAAATATGGGAATTGCCCTTATTATCAGTGTCAGCGCCTCCACCCAACAACAGGCGCTTTTAACCAGTTTTCTTATATTAATGCCGTGTGTTATGCTCAGCGGGTTCATGTTTCCGATCACCAACATGCCGGGGCCGGTGCAATATGCCACCTGGCTCAACCCGATGCGCTGGTATCTGGTGATTCTAAGGGGCATTGTAATGAAAAGTAGCGGTATCCGGGTCCTCTGGCCGGCAATTCTGGCCCAGACAGCCCTTTCCTTCTCCTTTCTCGTCATTGCCGCATCGCGATTCAAGAAGACACTGTCATGACCCGCTTGTAAAATTATTCCAACCAGGTAAGATGGCAGGCTGCACTCATCCCAACCAGACCTCTTCGAGGAGATTACAATGTCACAAATCATATACGCCCTGATCTTCGTTCTCCTTCTCCCCCTCACCGTCAAGGCGCAGGAACAAGGAACCGAGCCTCTCCTTACCCTGGACGAGGCCCTGCAGACGGCGTTAAAGCACAACCCGTCGCTCCAGGAGGCGGAAATGACGTACCAAAGCTCTCTTGCCGCAGTACGAAGCGCTCAGTCCGATTTCTTATTCAAGGCCTCAGCCCATTACAGCTTCAGCAACCTCCAGGACGCCCCCTTCCAGCGCATCAATGGAAGTGAAATGCAGGTCGGCGATCGTGATGTGCACCATTGGGATGTAACTCTTACCCAGCCGCTTTTTACCGGTTTTGCCATCACCAGTCGCTATAAAATGGCCCAGATCCAGGCGCAGATCAAGGAGCTTGAAAAAAAACGGTCCCTCCTCGATATCAATCGGGCAGTCAAAACGGCCTGGTACGGTTCTCTGCTGGCAAAAAAGATTGAAAAGGTCACAAGCGATACGGTGACGGCACTGAGCGCCCACGAAAAGGATGCCGAAGGGTTCTACAAACATGGAATTATCCCCCGCAACGATTTGCTGAAATCCAAGGTGGCGCTTGCCAATGCAATCCAAGCAAGGGAGCAGGCCCACGCCGATACCAAGATAGCAAGAGCCCGACTGTTTACCGTCCTGGGCATTGATCCTAATTCCGAAAGAGCCCTCAAAGATATCGGCACCGTAACACCCCGTACCTACGATATTACGACCTTGACCGATGCAGCCATGAAGAATCGCCCGGTTCTTGCCAGCTACCGCCTTGGCCTGAAAAATCTCGATCAGGCCGTGACTCTGGCAAAGAGCCCGTATTTCCCCCAGGTAGCCATCGCCGGAGAATATGAGCAAAACGGCAACGACTGGGGAGCCGACACCAATCCCTATTCAAATGAGCACAATGCTGCGGTGATGGTAACAGCCAAGTGGGATTTTTTCCAATGGGGCAAGACCGGGGCCGAAGTTTTGAAACAAAAACTCGCCAAACAGGCCCTCAAGAAAAAGATGAAAGGAGTTGAAGACCAGATCAAACTTGAGATCAAAAGTGCCTTTCTCGACCTGAATGTGGCTGCAAACAACATCGGCACCGCCCACGAAGGCCTGAAACAGGCCGAAGAAAACGCCAGGATAACCGATCTGCAGTATAAGAACCAGGTGACGACTTCAACGGAAGTCCTCGACTCACGGACCTTTTTATCCCAGGCAGAGGTGAATTACTATCGCGCTCTCTATGGGTATAAGGTGTCCCTTGCCAACCTGGACAGGGCAGTGGGGAAAAAGTAGAAACATCTCTACCATCTTGAAAAATTTGGGGTTTTGAAATATAACAGGGCTCGTACATTCCACGTCCCGTCCCGGGATCTCTTCTTTTAATCTCTTTTGGATCATGCCCATGCCTTTCAATAAAAAAATTGATTGTCTGTCTTTTGGTAGCCTGCGCCTTTTTTTCGTTTATCCAGATAGCAGCGGCTGATACCGGCACCACCCGGCAAACAAAAAAGGAGCTGACCTGGAGTCAGGCCGTGGTTTTAGGCATTGTCGAAGGTCTCACCGAATACCTCCCGGTCAGTTCGACAGGACATCTGCTCCTGACTGAAAGGATCATGAAAATCGGCGAAGATCCGCACCTTTCAACCAGTCAAAGAGAGAGGGAAAAAGAAGCGATCGATGCCTATACCATCTGCATCCAGCTCGGTGCAATCATTGCCGTGCTGGGTCTTTACTTTCAAAGGGTCTTGCAGATGTTCAGGGGACTCGCCGGACGCGACCCACTCGGCCGCCGGCTGCTTATCAATGTGGCTGCGGGCTTTCTTCCTGCAGCGGTTATTGGTCTGTTATTCAATAAGATCATCAAGGCCTATCTCTTCGGCCCTTGGCCCGTGGTGGCGGCCTGGCTGGTGGGGGGAATCGCCATCCTGGCCGTTAGTTTTCAGCGAAAGGGAACCAACAGAAAAAAAGCCCAGGCAGGAACGCTTGATGATCTAACCTGGAAGCTGGCGCTGATCATCGGCTTTGCTCAATGCATTGCGATGTGGCCCGGCGTCAGCAGAAGCCTGGTCACCATCGTCGGCGGCGTCCTGGTGGGACTGAGCCTGTCTGCGGCCGTCGAATACAGCTTCCTGCTTGGTGTGGTAACCCTGGGTGCGGCAACGGCCTACGATGGCCTGAAACACGGCCAGGTTATGGTGCAGACCTTCGATGCCCATGCCTTGGCTATTGGCCTGTTCTTTGCCTTTATCGCAGCGATTTTTTCGGTAAAATGGATGGTCGGCTATCTGAACCGACACGGCCTGGAGATCTTCGGCTACTACCGGGTGGCCTTAGCCATTGTCGCAGCTATTTTACTGGGCACCAAGGTGATCTAAAAACGCGCGGTTTACTAAACCGTTGGCAAACGCCTTCGTTCCTGGAAGCCTATCAGGTTTTGTTACAAGAAATATATTTTTTCTTCGGTTTTTGTTCGTTTTGGATTATTGTTGGCAGGCCATTTCATGCGGAGGGTTAGCATAATGGTAATGCAGCAGCCTCGAAAGCTGCCGGGTGAATAGCCCTTGAGGGTTCGAGTCCCTTGCCCTCCGCCATTTTGATATTCAAAGAAGTTCCACGACATCCAATCAACCCGCTTTCCAAAAAGGATTGCGGGTTTTTTAGTGCCCTGTAGATTCTTTAAAACACAGGTTTTTGTCTGGATAAAATTCAACAAACCTTTTAATACTTCCTTTTTCCCTGTTGGCAAAGAAGTTCGGGAGAGTGACCTCAGAGGTGACCTGTCTGAAAGAAAATCATTCCTGTAGGCCCAGAATTATCTCGGTTATCCCATTTCAAATCTGCAAAATTTATTTTAGCAAACTAAGGGACTTCTGACTAGGAGGTCGCATTGTACGACTCTAAAGTCAATTACATGATTTTTGAAAATGACAGCCTGAAATTTCTGATAAATTTAGGTTTCCTAGAGACTTGAAACCTCATCAATATGGGCTGTAGTGATCCTAACCAACAATAAGGATTCTGTGCAACCTCCCCTGAACAATTGGGCGGAGGACGTGGCTGGGGTAAGTGCGGTTGACGAGAAGAAGAGACTGTGCCCCGGGGTCATACACCACCACCGGGGCTTAATTTTTAAATGTATTATTTATCTATCGGAAGACCCTGGTGTTTCCAGTCATAATAGAGGGACTGATAAATGTTTTTATATCCGAGTTTCATCAGCTTTCGGTAGGCGTTATAGCTCCTGCCCCCGGAGTTGCAATAGACAACGATCTTTTTTTCTTTGTCCAGCATGTCGGACTTTGAAGCAAATACCTCTGACGGGATGTTGATCGCACCGGGGATATGGCCTTCCTTGTATTCTTGAGGATCTCGAACATCAACTACAGTGATACCTGTTTTGTCCTTCTTCATCAAATCTTGCAGTTCGGTCGGTGAAAGTTTTGTTGTTTCAATATGTTTTTCATAATCCGGGCCGGCATATATCGGATAGCCTTTTTCTTCCCAGACAGGCATGCCAGCCGCGAATACTGAGATATTGACATACCCCTCTTCGGCTGCCTTTTTAGCTGCACGTTTGCTTTTTCCGCACTTTACTCCATTGCAGTAAAAAATCAATTTAACGGACTTGTCTTTTGGCAGGAGGTGTTTGAATTTTCGGAATTTATTTACAGGGACATTAATTGCTCCCTTGATGTGGACCTCCTGATATTCTTCTGGATTTCTGGCATCAATAACAAGGAAAGGATAATGAGCAGTGTCCAGGATAGCCTTCAGCTCCTCTGCGGTTATAACAGGTGCTGGACTAAATGCGGCGGCCTGCCCGCTACCGGCGAAAACCCAACAGCCAAGAAGTACAAAAAAGAGAAAGAATTTTTTCATCAATATGACCTCAATATGGTAGTTATCATTTTTTGAATCGTAGGAGGTTTATCCGCGGACGACTCAGCCTATTATGTATTGATCCATAGTATTTTCCCTGCGTCCTCTGAGGTTATGACAAGGTCGTCATAACCTCAGCCATCAAAAAAATATGAACTAAAATTGTTCTTTCGTTTTCATTCGGGTTGAGACAACAGATGGCAATCAGGGGATAGCTGCTTCTAACGCATCGGAAAACAAAAGTAAAATCGTAAAAACCGATAAATCGGCCAAAATTGATCGCTCGGAAACATGCATACGTTCTTGTTGCTTCAATACACCAAGATTCCAGTGTAAATGTGGAACCGGAATATTTTGCGCCCTATACAATGGAGGCTGGGTTTAGAGTTGAACTAAACAGGAATTTATTAAATTCCTCAACGGGTTTGCAATCCGCGGGGAGCACCGGCCCCCTAAACCAGCCTCAGGGGTTCAAATTTACGATCGTATTGAATATCAGCTAATCTCAGAAAGACTTAGAAGAAATTATGTGGAATGTCAAGACTTGTTATTGGTTTTATAGATTTTATATATAGACTTTTATTATTTGTGGCCTTCTCCAAAAAACATATCTCCCTTTTTCACAAACCATACATGTACCTCAACAGCAGTGATGCTTTCTTCCTTCCTTCCCTTTGTTTTCTCACATTAATTAGAACAAAAAGATATATATAGTCAAAGCATATTATATAGGTATAATCTATTTGACACATTTGATTATTCTATTATGATAAATTGGCGCTCGCCACTTGTTTTTTTGTCAAAGCATATGCTCTTTCATTTAAAAAAGAACAATGGAGGGTATTGGCATTATCAGCTGAAGAGAGCAGAAGACCGCAAACAAGAACTCATTAAAGGGTATGAAATAGTCTGAGGGAATTGAACTTTACTATCAACTTTCAGGTAATAAGGAGTGATTATGACTGTGGCTATCCATCTAGAAAGAGATAAGAAATCAAGATTCATGGACAAGGTTAAGGAGATCTTGCCGGGAGGCGGCAACCTGAGTCTCTGCCTGACCTGCGGGGCCTGCGCTTCCGGGTGCCCAGCCTCAGGACTGGAAGATATGGACCCGAGAAAATTCATCAGGATGGTCGCTTATGGTTTGGACGAAGAGATCACGGAACACCCTTGGGTCTGGATGTGCACCATGTGTGGAAGATGCGTGTATGTCTGCCCGATGCAAATCAATATCCCCGCCTTGATCTATGAAGGAAGAAAACTCTGGCCGCGAGAGAAAAGGCCAAAAGGCATCCTGGGCTCTTGCGATATGGCCTTGCGCAACAAGAGTGGCGCAGCCACAGGGGTCTCGGAGGAGGATTTCCGTTTTGTCGTTGAGGACGTCCTGCAGGAGGTGCGCGACACCCAACCGGGATGGGAGAACCTGCAGGCACCTATCGATAAACAGGATGCACATTTCTTTTTGAGCCAGAATTCCCGTGAGCCTGTGAAAGAACCAGAGGAAATGGCGCCACTGTGGAAGATTCTGGATCTCGCTGGTGTGGATTGGACCTATGGAAGTGAAGGGTGGGCTGGAGAGAACTACTGTATGTTTCTCGCCGACGATGAAAACTGGGAAAAGATCGCGACGAACACAATTCAGAAGGCAAATTCCCTTGGATGCAAAGTCTACCTGAACACCGAATGCGGGCATTCCACCTTTTCGGTCTGGATGGGGCAGAAAAAATTCGGCATTCCAACGGACATGGAAATTGCCCCGATGGTCAAATACTATGCCCAATGGATACGTGAAGGAAGATTGAAGGTGAGTTCCGATTGGAATAAAGACCTCAAAATCAAATTCACCGTCCAGGATCCCTGCAATCATATCCGGAAAAGTTTCGGTGATCCGCTGGCCGAGGAATTGCGCTATGTCGTCAACTCCCTGGTGGGCGAAGAAAACTTCATCGATATGATACCGAATCGATCAAATAACTACTGCTGCGGCGGAGGTGGGGGTTTTCTCCAGAACGGCTATAAAGATGCCCGATTTTATTATGGCCGGCTGAAACATGAACAGGTTATGGCCACACAAACTGCCTACGTTATTACCCCCTGTCATAACTGCCATGCCCAAATTGAAGAACTGGCAGAGCACAACGGGGCCTCTTACCGCACCGTCCATCTCTGGACCATGATTGCTTTATCGCTGGGTGTTCTCGCTGATAATGAACGTATCTATCTCGGACCGGAGCTTCAAGAGGTCAATCTTCCAAAAGAAAGGAGGATACAACAATGACCAATGAAATAACAGGTTCCGTTCTGGTGGTCGGTGGCGGTATCGCTGGAATCCAGGCGTCCCTGGATCTGGCAAATTCGGGGTATCTGGTCCACCTCGTAGAAAGCAAGCCATCCATCGGCGGGGTCATGGCCCAGCTCGACAAGACATTTCCAACCAATGATTGTGCAATGTGTGTTATCTCTCCAAAGCTTGTTGAGGCCGGCCGCCATCTGAATATCAATCTTCACACCTTAACGGAAGTCAAGAGCATTGACGGGAATGCAGGGAATTTTACCGTCAACCTCCTGCAGCATCCCCGTTATGTCAGCCTGGAAAAATGTACAAGCTGCGGCGAATGTGAGAAGGTTTGCCCAATTGAAACTCAAAATGAATTTGATGAAGGGCTGCGCGATCGCAAGGCCGCCTATAAGCTCTATCCACAAGGCATGCCGGGGGCCTATGCCATCGATAAAGTCGGCACCGCACCCTGCAAGGCAACCTGTCCGGCCCATGTCAGCATTCAGGGCTATATAGCTTTGATTAATGACGGCCGGTATGACCAGGCCCTGGGGCTCTTCAAACAGGAACACCCCTTCCCCGGCATCTGCGGCCGTGTCTGCCATCACCCGTGTGAGGGAGAGTGCACACGAAATGATGTTGATCAATCCCTTGCCATTCGGGAATTGCACCGCTTCCTGGCCGATTATGAAAAAGCCAAAGGCGAATACTACATCCCCGAGATCAAGGTTGAGAAGCGGACGGAAAAGGTCGCCATTGTCGGTTCCGGCCCAGCAGGGGTTACCGCCGCCTATCAACTTCTTCAGCAGGGCTATCAGGTCACGATCTTCGAAAAGCTTCCCGAACCAGGCGGCATGATGCGTTATGGCATCCCCGAGTATCGTCTGCCAAGAGACATCCTGGCGGGTGAAATTAAGGTTGTGCAGGAAATGGGTGCCGAAATCAAATGCAGCGTAACTTTTGGGAAGGACATCACCCTGGACAGCCTGAAAGCAGAAGGCTATGCCGCTGTATTTATGGCAATCGGTCTCCATAACGGCAGAAGACTCGGTATCGAACACGAAGATATTGCAGGTGTCCTGCAGGGAATCGACTTCCTGCGCGACTCGGCTCTGGGCAAGAAGCCCGAAATAGGCAACGATGTCATCGTCGTTGGCGGTGGCAACGTAGCCATCGACGTGGCACTCACAGCTAAACGGCACGGCGCCCGGAACGTCACGCTGCTCTGCCTCGAGAGTCGCGAGGAGATGCCTGCCTGGGAGCATGAGATCGAGGAAGCGATGGAGGGCGACATCAAGATTGTCAACAGCTTCGGACCCAAGAGTTTCTTCATCGACAAAGATGATAACCGGGTCTCGGGTATCGAATTCAAAAGCTGCACCACTGTTTTCGACGAAAACGGTCGGTTCAATCCCCAATACGATGAACAGGTCTGCCAGCCCTTTTTCTGCGATACGGTGATTATTTCCATTGGCCAGAGCACCAATCTGGAAGGCATTAAGGAGCAGGGCATCGCCATCTCCCGACCGGGCGGTCTGGAGGCCGATTCTGTCACCTTCCAGACCCCCATCGACTGGGTCTTTGCCGGCGGTGACGCCTTCTACGGCCCCAAATCCGTCGTTGATGCGGTGGCCTGCGGCAAGGAGGTAGCCGAGAGTATCCATAGATTTATTACCGGCCAGGATCTTCGAGCCGGTCGCGATAAGAGCTGGGAGTTTGTCCGGCCCGAGACCGCAGGGGAGGTCAAGAAAGGCCGGGTTAAGGTGAACTGTCTCGATCCCCAGGCCCGCGAATGCAACTTCCTCGAGGTTTCTTACGGTTATAACGAGGAGGAAGCCAAAGAAGAAGCGGCGCGTTGCCTTAAATGCGGTGTCTGTTCTGAATGTTACCAGTGCGTTGATGCCTGTCTGGCCAAGGCAGTCGATCATGAGATGAAACCGGAGATACGGACCATCCAGGTCGGCTCGGTCATCCTGGCCCCCGGCTTCAAAGCTTTTGATCCCACACCGCATGAAAATTATGCCTATGCAAACCACCCCAATGTCGTGACCAGTCTGGAGTTCGAGCGCCTGCTCTCGGCGTCCGGTCCCTGTCAAGGGCATCTGGTCCGCCCATCCGATCAAAAGGAGCCGGATAAAATAGCCTGGCTCCAGTGTGTCGGCTCTCGGGACATCAATCAGTGCGATCACAGCTATTGCTCCTCTGTCTGCTGTATGTATGCAGCAAAGCAGACGGTTATTGCCAAGGAGCACAGTGCAAAACCTCTGGATACCGCCGTCTTCTATATGGACATGCGGACACATGGCAAGGATTTCGATCGATATCTGACCCGGGCTCAAGAGGAAAAGGATGTCCGTCTTATCCGTGCCCGTGTCCATACCATTGAACCAGGGCCGGAAGATCAGCTGCATCTGCGCTATATCACCGAATCCGGTGCCATCGCCGAAGAGACCTTTGATATGGTGGTCCTCTCTGTTGGTCTGTCCCCGATCAAAAATGCCGTACAACTGGCTGATAAACTAGGCCTTGAGCTGAACAGCCATAAATTCGCCAAAACCAGCGACCTGACTCCGGTCGCCAGCAGCCGGGAAGGCATTTATGTATGCGGCGCCTTTCAGGGACCGAAAGACATTCCCCAATCGGTCATGGAGGCCTCTGCCTCCGCTGCAGCTGCCGCCCGGAACCTGGCATCCGCCCGCGGCACCCTGGTCCGCACCAAGGAACTCCCGCCGGAACTGGATGTTACGGGGCAGGCGCCGCGCATCGGCGTCTTTGTCTGCAACTGCGGCATCAATATCGGCGGTGTCGCCGATGTCCCTGCGATTCGGGAATATGCGCGGTCTCTCCCCTATGTTGTTCACGTAGAAGACAATCTCTTTACCTGTTCACAAGATACCCAGGATAAGATGAAGGCTGTGATTCAGGAGACAGGTATCAACCGGGTCGTGGTGGCCTCCTGTTCACCCCGGACCCATGAGCCGTTGTTCCAGGAGACCATCCGGGAGGCAGGCCTGAACAAGTATCTCTTTGAGATGGCCAACATCCGCGACCAGGATACCTGGATCCATATGAACGACCCGAAAGGAGCAACCGAGAAGGCCAAGGATCTGGTCCGAATGGCTGTGGCCAAGGCCGTCTATATCGAGCCTCTGCACCAGGTGAGCCTGCCGGTAAAACCCTCTGCCCTGGTTGTGGGTGGCGGTGTCGCCGGCATGGAGGTCGCCCTGGGTATAGCACAGCAGGGCTGCGATGCCTATCTGGTGGAACGAACTGATATATTGGGTGGCAATGCCAGCAAGCTTGGTGAAACCTGGCAGGGGGAAGCGATCGCCCCCTACCTGAAAAACCTGATAAAGCAGATGGAAACACATCCGAAAGTCCATCTGTTTATGAATTCCGAGGTCTTTGAGACCACTGGAATTATAGGGAACTTCACCACACGGCTGCGATCAGTTTCACGGTCAGGGCCGGAAACAGTGGTTGATCATGGCGCAACCATCCTGGCCACAGGAGGGTACGAATACAAACCCACCGAATACCTGTACGGGCAACATCCGAGCGTTATGACCCATTTGGACTTCGATGCCGCGCTGACTGCGGATGACCCCAAGATCCAGGATGCCGGTATCGCCGTCTTCATCCAGTGTGTCGGCTCCAGGACGGAAGAACGGCCCTCCTGCAGCCGCGTTTGCTGTACGCATAGTCTGAAGAGCGCGATCAAGCTGAAAAAAATCAATCCGGACATGAAGGTATTCGTTCTCTACCGGGATATCCGATCCTACGGATTCCGAGAAGATCTCTACAAAGAGGCCCGTCAATCTGGGGTGCTCTTTATCCGCTTTGATGAAAAGAAACCGCCGGAACTGGCAATGGAACAAGACCAGAGGCTCATTCTGACCACCCGGGATCCTATCCTCGGCCGCAGCCTGGATATGCACCCGGATCTGGTTATCCTGGCCTCTGCCGTTCTGCCGAACCACAACAGGGAACTCTTTGAACTCTTCAAGGTCCCTGTCAATGCCGAAGGTTTTCTGGTCGAGGCCCACAGTAAACTGCGACCGGTGGATTTCTCGTCCGAGGGGATTTTCATGGCGGGCCTGGCCCATTATCCGAAATCCCTTGACGAAAGCATCGCCCAATCCCAGGCAGCGGTATCAAGGGCCATGACCATCCTCTCCAAACCGGAGATCCTGGTTGGGGGGGTGGTAGCGTCGGTGGATGCCAGCCGGTGCGCAGTCTGCCTGACCTGTGTCCGGGCGTGTCCATACGGCGTGCCCCAGATCCGCCATGACGGTCACGCAGTGATAGAGCCGGCCGAATGCCACGGGTGCGGTATCTGTGCCGCAGAGTGTCCCGGCAAGGCCATCACCCTACAGCATTTTACCGACCAACAGATCGTTGCCAAGACGGATGCGCTGTTCTACGAACCCGCTCCGGCCTGATCCTGATCTTTATCAAGGAAAGACAACGTGATCTCTTACGACATTCATTTACATAATTGGAGAACAGATGGATACTTTCGAACCTCAGATCGTTGCGTTTTGCTGTAAATATTGCGCCTATGCAGCCGCGGATCTTGCCGGCTCCATGCGATTGGCGTATCCGCCAAATGTGAAAATAGTCCAGCTCCCATGCACCGGGCGGATTGATATTTTTCACCTCTTGAAGGCCATCGAAGACGGGGCTGACGGCGTGTATGTGGCCGGATGCCTGGAAGGAGAATGCCATTTCCTGAAAGGGAATTTCAGAGCCAGAAAAAAGGTCGAGTATGTGAAAAAAACCCTGGCAGAACTGGGAATAGAGCCCGAACGGGTAGAAATGTTCAACCTTTCTTCCGCAATGGGGTCTAGATTCGCGGAAATTGCCCAGGAGATGACTGGGCGGATCAAAGAGCTTGGGCCGAGCCCGGTACCGACTGAAACCGTCATTTAACGAGGTGACACATGATAATTGGTGACAGAAAATCTCTCGCTGAGATATTAGATATGATCAAAGATTACAACAACATCCTGATTTC
Source organism: uncultured delta proteobacterium (assembly GCA_963822095.1). Taxonomy (GTDB): domain Bacteria; phylum Desulfobacterota; class Desulfobulbia; order Desulfobulbales; family Desulfocapsaceae; genus CAWGGS01. The sequence continues at coordinate 30,535 of CAWGGS010000022.1, read as the reverse complement.
AGGATGTAAAGGTTGCGTGACGGTCTGTAATGTCGGCGGCCTGAAAGAGGTGCAGATCCTGGCCGCAAGCCTGAAGATCGCCCGCAAAAAAGAGGGCAGGCCCATTACTGTTGAAGAAAACCTCCTGGAACGACAGTGTGATCCGGAATATATCGCTGAGCTGAACGATGTCGTTCATACTTACGATGCCGTCATTTCAATGGCCTGCGGTGTGGGTCCGCAGTTTCTCTCCGAGGCCTATCCGAGACAAATCTTTTTCCCGGCTATTAACACTAAATTCTTCGGCGGAGCCACTGCACATGGCATATGGGAAGAACGTTGCGCAGGATGCGGGACGTGCGTCATCCATCAATATGACGGCCTCTGCCCCATCTCCAGATGTTCCAAAAGCCTTATGAACGGCCCCTGCGGCGGAAGCGCAGGGGGTATGTGCGAGATCAGCAAGGACGTCATCTGCATCTGGGATATGATCGTCAAAAAGAAAATGGAACAAGGACGATTGGACGATCTTCTTACGGTTACGCCCGTCAAAGACTGGAGCACCTCAAGGGATGGTGGTCCCCGTACATCCATCAGAGAGGAGCTGACCCAATGAATGAGAACAAATCAGGGAGTAATCTTGAAACCGTCTTGCGTGCAGGACATTTTGCCTTTACCGGTGAATGCGGTCCTCCCAAAGGGGCCAATGTTCATCATCTGAAAGAAAAAATAGCCTTCCTGAAAGGTACTGTCGACGCTGTCAACATTACCGACAACCAAACAGCAGTTGTCCGAATGTCCAGCTGGGCTGCCTCCGCTATCGCGGCGCAGGAAGGAGTGGAGCCGAACTTCCAGATGGTCTGCAGGGATCGCAATCGCCTGGCCATGATGAGCGATATCCTGGGGGTCTACTCTCTGGGCGCCAGGAATATGCTGTGCCTGTCCGGTGACCATCAACGGTTCGGAAATCATCCCGACGCCAAGAATGTCTATGACATCGACTCCATCCAGCTCATCGCTCTAGCAAAAAAAATGCGGGATGAGGAGAAATTCTTGAACGGCGAGGTTATAGATGTCGCCCCCCGACTCTTTATCGGTGCGGCCTGCAACCCTTTTGCCGATCCGTTTGAATTCCGGGTATACCGTCTGGCCAAGAAAATAAATGCCGGCGCTGACTTTGTTCAGACCCAGTGTATTTACAATATGGAAAAGTTTCAGGAAATTCATGAAGATGGCTGTTGATATGGGGCTTACGGAAAAATGTTTTATCCTGGCTGGAGTAACGCCTCTGAAAAGCATCGGTATGGCTCAATATATGGCCAAGCAGGTTCCAGGAATGGACGTTCCCTTTGAAACAATCGACCGCTTAAAAGGAGTCGGCAAAGGCAAGGCAGCCGAGGAGGGTATAAAGATTGCGATAGAACAGATCGAGGAATTTAAAGAAATGGAAGGGGTGGCCGGCGTGCATCTGATGGCCATCGAATGGGAGCACCGGGTGGCCGAAATCGGCGAACGGGCAAAGATGCTGCCCCGGCCCATCGTCTGAATTATTACAATAAAAGGAGAAGTCGATGTCTGATTTTACCGTAACTGATCTGGCTGTAACAAAACTGAAGGAATATATGGAGCAGAGCAACATTAATTCCGCTCTCCGGATTGCCCTTATGCAGGGCGGCTGTTCCGGCCCATCTCTTGGATTGGCTCTTGATGAGCCAAAAGACAACGATGAAATTTTTGAGTGTCACAGCATGAAGTTTCTTATAGAAAAAAGCCTCTTGGAAACGTGTGGCTCCATCAGTGTTGAATTTGTCGATGCCGGCCCAAGATCCGGATTCGGTATAACTTCCGCCAATCCATTGGGCGGAGGCGGAGGTTGTGGTGGCTCTTGTAGCTCCGGAAGCTGTGGTTGATCTAAGGACCTCATCGATAGATAACGTATTTTCAGATCCCTTGTCCTCCGCCATTTTGATATTCAAAAAAGTTCCACGACATCCAATCAACCCGCTTTCCATAAAGGATTGCGGGTTTTTTATGGCCCTGTAAATTCCGACAGCCCACAGATTTCACAAATTGACATGGCCTGCTAGCCGAAAAGACTCGGGAAGGGCCAACTTGTGTATTCCTTTCCCAAGAGCGACACGGGATAGGCTGCCATGCCGATCTGCCCAGAGGGTGAAGAAACACAGGAAGTAACCAACGCACTGTGGTGACAAAGTGTCCTGCTGTGCCATCAGGAAAATTGCCAACGTCCACTAATGGGCCATATATGACCACTTGGGCACATATGACCTTTATTGTGGGGTGGATAATTCAAGTCCTGTCTCTGTCTTTTTGTAATTTTACATAAATAGCAGAACGATAGGTACCATTGTACTGGGTATCCAAAACCAGGCACGACGATTGCATTATAAGAAGTAGTGCAGATTTGCACAATTCCTGTTCACCACCTTTTAACAACCTCCCCTGTTAGAGTCCATTAGCTCTATTTTCACAGATTTGGACCTGCCCAAAACAAACAGGAAACATCCGTTTTAACACGGGAAAGCTGGCTCCCAAGGCAGTGCGATGGGCTGAGGTTTTATCTATAAAAATTTAAGGAGAAACAATGAATATCACAGGCTTGATAATTCTTATCGTCGTCGGCGGAGTAATTGGCTGGCTGACAGGTGCATTCATGAAAGACTGGAGCATTGGCCTCTCCAAGGACATACTTATCGGCGTTATCGGTGGAGTCGCGGCTGGCTTCTTGTTCAGGCTCCTGGGTATCGCTTCCGGAGGGGGATTCATCGTCTCCATGATAACAGCTGCCGTGGGAGCCATTGGGTTACTGTATGTGATCGCCCTGTTGAAGTATCGAAAGGAGTCCTCAGCGTAAACCATTAAGGGTCCTTTTAGGTAATCCTGCCAAAAGGCGAAAAATCGGTCCGCTGCAATCGGTATCTTTCTTACAACCGTTGTTAAGGGCCTCCATTTTGCAAACGCTTTAGAGAGCGTTGTTAATTAAGATACTAAGGAGATTATTATGAAGAAGATTTTACTCACATCAGTTCTGGCTATCAGTTTAGCAACCACGGGTCTTGTTTATGCCCAAGGAAGAGGTGGCAATGGCTATGGCGGTGGCCCCAGGGGTGGAGGGGGCTATGGAATGATGGGTGGCGGCTATGGGGGGATGGGACCGGGTATGATGGATGGATTTGGGGGTAATGGTGGATACTATAATTGCCCCGGCACAGCCGGATTTGGTCCAAACGGCCAGCAAAATAACTGGAATAGCGAAAACTACCAGAAATTTCTAAACGATACCGTCCAACTACGCAGGGAGATGAATAACAAACGTTTCGAGTATCAAGAGGCACTGAGGGATCCCAAAACCACCAGAGCTCAGCTTGCGACACTTGATAAAACAATGATCGATCTTCGCTATAAACTTGCAGAAAAAATCGATCAGTATCGGCAATCCCCCCAGGTGAAGTAATCTCCTATCTTAAAACCCGAAGAGAGGAAAATATCGCGCAGCTCGCCAGAATTTCTCATGAACATTGCGCCCCACAATAATTAACATTTTGGATTTATTTACAAATGAGTTCAAAGAACACCAATTCATTTTTCGACACAATGTTCACCAAAGACGGGCCGATCCAGCCGCATCTCCTTCGTCGCTCGATCAACACGCATAGACAAACTATAGCGTATACATCGGTTTCTCGGATATGCAGCCGCCTCAACTCGTGAAAAATTCGGGCTGGTAAGAGAACTCCTTCTTCTCCGTGGAAAAGAAGGTGGATTATGGATTTTCTGTTAGAAAAATGCAGGCCCACCTTCTTTAAATAACAAAATAACAAAACGATTTTTAAGTTTGCGGAGATACAGATATATGACGAGAGCAATAGAAGGAAGCTCACACCACGACAAGATTGAACCTTTGAAATATCCGCTTGTTACCATCCCTGAGGACATACATTTACCGGCACTGAACAATCCTGGCTTGCATCGATATTTACAGGAGATTAGCCGGTACGAGCTTCTGTCCCGTGAGGAAACTCATGAGCTTGCCATACGATATCACGAGACAGGCGATCCGGATGCTGCATACCGTCTTGTTTCTGCAAATCTACGACTTGTGGTAAAGATTGCTATGGATTTCCAAAAGCATTGGATGCAGAATTTTATGGACCTCATCCAGGAAGGAAATGTTGGGCTTGTCCAGGCATCCAAGAAATTTGATCCCTATCGTGAAGTCAAATTCTCCTACTATGCGGTTTTTTGGATTCGTGCATATGTGCTTAAATTTATAATGGATAATTGGCGCCTGGTAAAAATCGGCACCACCCAGGCACAGCGTAAGCTCTTTTTTTCTCTTAACAAAGAAAGGAAATTATTAGAGGATCAAGGATTTGATGTGGAACCAAAATTATTGGCTCAACGTTTGAGTGTCAAAGAAAGGGAGGTTGTCGAAATGAGCCAACGCATGGACAGTTGCGATGTTTCCCTCGAAAGTCCTGTGAAATCTCATCCAGACAAAGAACAAAAAAACTTCCTTCCCACCAATGACCCCGGAATTGAATCCATTGTCGCCGGCAAGGAGTTGAAACTGAAGTTAAATGATTTGCTCCATACCCTCAAAACTAATTTAAATGACAAACAAAAGATGATCCTCGAAAAACGGCTGCTTACGGATGAGCCATTCACACTCCAGCATATTGCCGACAGCTTCGGCATCTCTCGTGAACGGGTAAGGCAAATCGAAGTTGGTCTGCTAAAAAAAATGAGGGTATTTTTTGAAACAGAGGTTCCTGATATGATAAGCTTTTTTGATGGAGAAAAGATTATTATCTGATGCTTCAGTTGGCAAAATGACCTCAATCCATTTGTCCGATTGGAGGAGATACAGAAAAATCGATCCGGTTTAAGCCGTACGTTGGCAAAGATGAAAGTACATACGTGCTGCTATTTGCTGGCAGTCCCTTAGGGTCATGTTATTGTGGTTCATCCGAATGAAGCGTACTTTTGTAAATCTGATAGGAACAATCCGGCAGAGTGCATCGCTTCCGGACGCTCCTCTGCGGCCTCATCGCCGGTACACCACGGCTGACAGACGACAGTCCGTCCCTGGCCTGCTGTCAGGTGCGGACGTCCTGTCCGCACCCCTTTCGGGCCTGATGTTGGTTTTCTCCGGCGGGCCTCCGCGAGGCGTCCTCCAGAGATGCCCTCCGCCTCCCGCGTTATAGTATAAGTACCTCAATCAGGAAGAACCGTTATTTTTGAACAGGCTCTTAACCAGAACTTCACTCGATCTTGTTCAACCAGTCTGCAAACCGCTCTCGTCTCGGTTTGGATAAAATATGGCCGAAGGTTTCCGGGTCTTGAAGGTAGAGACAATGCCTGATCGATGTGTAAGGGCTAAACGCTTTATTGGGATTTTCGGCTATAAACTGGTCACGATACTCTTTGACGATTTTTAAATTTCCAATCATGCATTTATGGAGATCGGATTTTTGAAACCTGTCGTCCAGTATCAGAATATCATGCACGAAGTCGTCAACCTTGGCATCATCGAATTCGAAATCCCTGAAAAAGTGTCCCGCAATACGCAGGAAATTAAAGGCGTTTACGGTTTTCGAACCCGTCGCCATTGCGGTTTGCTCCATTTGGTCGAAGGCCTCGTGGAGGGAATCGGTGATCGGGGTCACTGTCTCCTGTTGCATCAGTTCCGTGGTGGCATTGCGGATTTCCTGGAACTCCCGGTCAGCCAACTCAAATAAAGCAGAGAGGATATTTACTCTGCGTTTAAGATCGAGTGGGATCGATTTCTTATATTTGATCTTGTGGTCAAGCACGCTCCATGAATCCTGAATTAAAGACCTGACCTGCACCTCAAAGTGATCATCTGCATATTGCAGGTACTTCGGAAGGCCTGCCATGTCATCATTTAAGGCCATATCCATGTGCAGGCCTTTATACCCAAAGGAATCCTCGGTGCTCTCAACAGTCGATATTTTATCGGTGACATCAAGAATTTTAAAATGTTGCTGCAGTACTGCAGACAATATGGGAATCTGGTCTTTATAGAGGCAGACTATCCGGATACCAATCAGGTCGGAAATGAAGTCTTTGATCTCGTAGGATTGATCATCGGCTTCGAGTCTGTTGATGTATTTGCGGTGAAACTTTTTAATACACTCCTCTTTGTCTTTGATCCGGCCTTCGATTTTCGTGACCTCACCCACATTATGTTGCTTGATAAGTGAACTGATAATACGGACATAGGTGTTTTTGGCATTAATGAAATGCTTCCGGTTGTGTTCGTAGAAATTTCTAAAATATTGTTTTTCTTGCTCAAAATCCAAAGATGCCATGGTTTGCTCTTTATCTGTCGGTGTGGGTTAAGGAAATTATATCGTTCACGTTATCGAACTCTGATTCACCGCAAGGTGGTTACTGACAAAAGTCTGATCTGCTGAACCTCTATTATTCCGGCTCATCCGGTTTTTGCGTACTTTGGAAAGGCTGAAAGAATTAACCCGGTAGAGATCATCGCTTTCGGTCGCCGCCCTGCGGCCTTATCACCTGGGAACCACGGCTGACAGACAGGCCGTCCCTGGCCTTCTGTCAGTTGCGGATGTCCTATCCGCAACCACTCCGGGCCTTATATGCTTCCCAGTCGGGCCTCCGTGACGCGCCCGCAAACGACGATCTCCACCTCCATGGGTTATAGAAAAATACGCTTGAGTCTGATGAACCATTATTCCTTGGTGAATTGCTCTATGCAGAGACTGGGGTTTAGTTGTCGGGAGGGCCCGCTATTGCCTTGTCTTATCGTTCTATTCAAGGTAGCGGTGTGTTTGGCTCCACCGTATATGGGCTTCATTTTTGCAGCAAGGGTTACCGCAATACCTGAAAGTCCGCAGGGTATTCCCCTGCGGACCGGTAAAACATTGACATAATCGACTAATTATTTAGTCTCTGTCGTCGTAGTCGTGCTGGTCTTTTTTTCAATCATGGGATTTTCTGTGGTGGTGGTGGTCGTGGTTTTGTGAACCATCACTTTATCAGCCATCATATTCTCGCCATCCATGGTGTAATATACTGTCACCGGTTGACCGGAGGTGACGGTGTCCATGGCAACGGGTGTACCCTCTTCATCGACATATATTGTTTTTTTGGTGAAGGTGTAATGCATCGGAGTTGTACTGGTTTCCGAATGCATCACCAAGGTGTCGGGAGTCATTTCACTCACCGTTCCGACGGATTCGGTTGTTTTGACCGTCGTTTGGTTCTGTCCTGCAAAGACCGAGCTCGGCATAAGCAAAACCGCAATTGCAAAAACGAACAGCATCATTTTTTTCATGGTATTCTCCTTTTTAAGGTAAGTAACTTCCTTCGATATAAGATCGCGAATCCTGTATCCGGATCTTGTCTTGAAACACAACATGAGGTTTTTTGATTGACCCTGTTGCTCAAGTATGGTTGCTTCTTGTGCTTTCATTCAGGTAAAACCCACGAGGTTTTCCCTGTAAATCAGCTGAATCTTGAATCACTTCAATTAATTGTGAATTTGGGTTGTGGTGGTGGTCGTGGTTTTCTTCTCTTGGACCACGGGTCTCTCTGTGGTTGTCGTGGTATTCCGGATTACCTTACCCGTGTTTTCATTTTGAGGTGTCGAGGCACAGGCTCCAGTAATTACGATCATAAAAAAAAGGGCTATATAGGCGAGAACGGTATTTCTTTTTTTCATTGCGAATACTCCTTATGGTTATTATAAAAAAACGGGTGGTGACCCTTTTGGGATAGGGACTCAGATCGAACCGAAAACAGAAGGAAGGGAAGGAACAGGACTTAGCACACACGAGAATTTCGCTGTGATCTTTCCGGATGTTTGATCATCACTGCTTTATATATGCATCCTTTGTGCCACATTTCACACATCGCGCATTGGGCAATACATGCCCTTGATATCTCTTGGTTAGATAATAATCAGCGACCATGGGAAGCCCATTGTTTGCTGTTAAGAAAATGGTTACATATGCCCATTGGTCATATATGACATATTACCCCTCATCAACTGAGGTTGCCGCCCACGCAAAAAACGAACCAAGGGCAATATTTGTCTCTGCCAATTGGTTGAATGACCCAGATAGTTCTGCCTCGTCAAGCACAAGATATTAAACGTCCTCAAAAAGATCCGACTCTCTGGTAAAAAGCGGCCCTCCGGCAACAACTTTCAAATTAGCCGACGCGCAACGGCCCGATAATCTGTTAGGCAAATTTTCACTGAACCGCCATACCACCATACCACCGATAAAGGCCATATCTGCCCAGTCAAGAGTCCGTATCCGTCAGTTTATCCACATTCGCTTCCACAAGCCGTTTTGACAATTCTTCGGGCAACAGACTTGCTACGGTGAGCAGACCAAGGGGTGAAAAGGCTGCCTTCTTGCCGAAAAAGCTTAATGCATAGGTAAGATACCGAAGATATAGGGAAATTTGGATAAATAAGTAGCATATTCATATCGCTCACTCCTTTCGGCAGGAACCTGGGAGATCATTTACTTTTTATTCGTAAGAGATCGACAGCCTCAAGGCCTTCAGAATGTGCAACCGTCAAGATGCGAACTTTCAAAGGCTCGGATAAAAGGCTCTTGGTTCCGAGCAAAACGCTAAATCTGTCGGACATCAAAAATTGTTCCATATGTTGACGGGTGTCCCATTCCGAAATCATTTTGAATACATTTTTATTTTCGATATCACTGTAGAAACCATGTCGTATGCACCCTTCTTCTTTATCCAACGGAGGGATCAAAGAAAGCAGTGTTTGCAGAACCTCCCGTTGCTTTTCAGAATGCACATTCATGATTGTTTTGACTATTATCATGGTTTGCAAAGGCCCTCCTTTTGGGATTCATCCGATTAAAGCGTACTTTTGTAAAGCTGAAAGAAGCAATCCGGAAGAACCCCTTTTTCTTTCTGATGGTTGGAAATACCGATCACATTTGAAGCAAGAAGAGAGGCCGCCAACTCATCGCCTGCGTCCTTTGCCCGAGCCCCTTCCGCCACCCTGACCTATACCATTACTCGAGCCACTGCCGATACCGCCGACAGGCGGGTCCTCGGGGACGCATATACCCTGCAATGCGGCGCCTTTTTTCATGGCCTGATGATATTCGTCACGGACCTGTTCCTGCTCTTCGGCAGTACCGGCAGCACGCATTCGAGCGTGATATTCGCTGCATTCTTGTCGTGTCATGAGTTGACTGCCATATATTTGCTCCTGCTCGTGCATTTCCATATTTTCCTGGACCGGCGTCGGGTTGGCTGCCTGAACAAACCCAGCATACAGAGAGATGGTGGCGTCCAGGATGGACTCGAGTATGAACCGTTTCTTCATTGGAGGCTCCTTCTCAAAAGGTTGTTGTTTAGGCCACCTCGAAAACATGTTTTATCGGAATCTCATGTACTTGCTTACATGTCCGACCTCAATGGTGAGCTCAAACAGTTATATCTGTTCATCGCCAAAAAACTCGAACCTGACACGCGTCTGAACCAACAAGAGATCCGGGCTAGTTATGCTTTGAGTGCTTTCCTTTCGCTTTTATATGTTGTGGAGGGGAGTGTTGCGGGCGCGCTCCGGAACGCAGGTCCCGAACTCCCCAGGTCTGTTGTTTTTCCCAATGCCTGTTGTTTTTCCAACCACTCCAATTTTTTTGAACCTGTTCTTGAGGAATTGCGATGACGTTCCATTGATGTCCTTGCCACCGGCGCTCTCTGTAGTCTCTCCTCCAGTTGGACGGAATCTGTCTAGAGAAGGAAGGAGTACTACGATAATGTCTCCAACCTGATCTATAATCACGTGAGCGATACCAGCGTCCTTCCCAGGGACGCCACCACCAGCCGTCGTAAAAAAAGATATCGGCCTCTACGTCGGGTGCTGCATATACATAGGTCCCAGGTAATACCACCAACTGCGGCTGGCCCCTGAAGCCTATGATTGGCGGAACAGAAATATTTACGCGTACAGATACCTGAGCCTTCGCCAAGAGAGGAAACATCAGAACCGCGACCAAAGGTAGGGCTCTTAATAGTATTTTTCTCATTTTTTTGCCTCCTTCATACGTTATTTAGGTGTTCGTTTCGTTTTTTGTCTTCTGCCGGTGGTGCGATTATTCGTCTTTTAAGGATATTGACCAGCATCGCGGCAACGGCAATCACCGGCAAGGTATGGATAAACCCTCCCATCGTGTGATTTTTTCTATTCCAAACAACCAGAGAAATACTCATATAACTGCTCCATTCCACTCCATCGGGTTCTCCTGTTTGACCGCTTCTGATTATTCTTCCGGTTGAAATAATCTCAAAGGCCCGCAGGGTTGCGGACAGGACGTCCGCAACTGACACAGCAGGCCAGGGACGGCCTCCGTCAGCCGTGGTGTACAGGCGATAAGGCCGGAGAGCAGTGTCTGGAAGCGATGAATTTCAGCCATCTCAATAATTTCAGCCTTTTAAAAGTACGATTAAACCGGATGAGCCATTTTTTTTAAGAACGTGGTAGTATCCCCCTTCTTATCTCCTTGAACATCCAGAACCAGCTGGATGGCCAGTCAGAAATGATGCCGGTTTCTCACTGACACCATTTAGTCCTAAAATCTATATCTTAGGCCAAGACCAACCCGTCCTTCGTCTCTCATGGTGTCTAATTCATCAACTGCAGAACGTACTTCAAACAAGAGGCTCGTTCTGTTCCACATGCTGTTTGTATCTTCAGACAATCGATATTCAACTTCAGCAATCAGATCCATCTGGCCACCGTCACCGGACCAGTACCCGCCACCGAATCCGACAGAAAATCTGGTCCAACTGTATTCCAATAGTGCATCAGCGACAAAGGCGCTCTCGCCATAATCACCATGCAGGTGGCCGAAACCACCGACAAGTCCTATAACGGACCAATTTTCTCGCAGGGGTATTTCATACCCTATGCGGGCAAAGGCATAGCTCTCCGGATCAAAGGTATACGCAAGACCCCCATCCACCAGGAATCCGCCTGCCATCTTTTGAGGAACCACCGTAACCGGCGGTGGCGCAACTACCGGTGCTGCGACAACCTCCACAGCTGTGACGTCTTTCAATGCAACATTGCCGCATCCATAGGGAACGACAAATTCATAGCGGTTCTGATCCTTAGTAATGTAAAAGCGGAAGGCCTCGAAAGGTTCATCTCCCCCCCAGGTTACATCCCTGGCGACTAAAACAGGACCCTTGCCTTTCTTTTTGAAGAGCATCCATTGCATGGTTTCCCCGGGCTGGATGGAAATGGATTCGATTTTCGTGGTGGGGAATTGCTCGGCAAATGCCGGGTAGAGATCAGAAGCGCCGGCCTTGGAAAAACCGGTTCTCAGGTCGGAATCCCTGGTTTCCACAAGAGTCTTAAGGTTTGCCTCAGTACGCAAAGGCGGCGAGTAAAAGGGACTTACACCGATCCTTTTCAGGGTCATGGCGCCAAAACCTGTTGACGCACAGCCCAAAAAAAGACAGGTGATTACCGTAAAAACGAACTTTTTTTTCTGCATTTCTCTCTCCTTGATGTGGATGTTGGTTACACTGAAGTCTCTTGGAATGACTCTTCGATCCAAGGTGGTTGTAGTTTCATTTATTGTTTAAACTTGGCAATGGTATCTCGAACGGCTGTGCTCAAGGAACTCCAGGCACTCTCCATACCGCCTTTAAGCCGCTCCCGCCCTTCAGCACCTGCTTCTGACACTTCTTTCAGTTTGGCCTTCGTGGCTTCCACTTTCTGTTCGAGTTCTGCAGCTTGTTCCGCATATTTGATCTGAGCATCGGCTACGGAACTCTTGGCTTGAGCCTTCAACTCGGCAAGTTTCGCCTGGGCGAGTTCCACCTCAGCCTCCACCTTCTGTTTGAAGGCCTCCTTCGTATCCATAATTTGTCTCCCTTAAAATTAATTGATGACCCTTTCGTATTCCTCAAACGACCGACTCCATACAACAGCACGCCGGCTCCCACTGCGGCTCTCACCATCGAGCCAGCCAAATCGGTGTATTTTTGTCGATGAACTGGACAATTAACCGCTTACCAGCCCTCCAATATTGCGCTGCCTTAACCACGCTGGGTTCAGCTACAGGCGTCGACCTTGGATAAGACGAAGGAGGATGACCACGACTGCAATGACCAAGAGGATATGGATGAGTCCCCCCATGGTATGTGATGAAACCAGTCCAAAAATCCAAAGGATAATCAAGATGATAGCTATTGTTTCGAGCATCGGTGCCCCCTTTTTTCTATCTTTTCATTATATGATCACCACGAATGGTCAACTATTGATCCATGATGTGAGCTGTTCGTTTTTTCAAGACGCCATAAACTCATCCCTCGGGCCTCTGCAGCCTGGACGACTGCAGAGACCTGAGAAACCAACAGCTCATTCCCTTCCATTCCGATCGACTGAGTTTCAAGGGTAATCGGATTCGATTAAGTACTGCGATTCCAATTAGCACCGGCCTCCTCAGCCCGTTCATTTCACCACCAGGCTGTTTTTGACGGCTTTGACACCCTCTACAGACTCTGCTCCTTCCTCTGCTCTGGTAAAGGCTTCCGGAGAATCAACGAAACCGCTCAACTGCACGACTCCCTTGAATGATTCAACACTGATCTGGAAAACCCTGAGCATCGGGTCATGAAAAATCTCAGCTTTTACTTTGGTGATAATTGCTGAGTCATCAATATACTGCCCGGTCCTTTCCCTATGCGAGGTGGCGGCACAACCGGCAAGGAAAACAACGAAAAACAGTCCGATGAAAAAATTCCTGACGAAATTTGCGTTTTTCATAACTATTACTTTTGGGAAGGTGTTATAGGAGTGAAACTATTGAAGGTGCAGGTTGACTGTATGAGGTTACTTTTATGTAAAGCAATTTTGGGGCCAGACCTCAAAATTCTATGTCACTTCATGCAAGATCCTGCTTTCAAATAATAATTATCCAAAAGACAGGGGTCGGGCAGTCCTGAACAGTTGCTAAATAAAGGTCATATTTGCCCAAGGGGTCAAATATGACCTTTATTTTCCGGGGCCTCTCTGTTTCCATATCGATCACTCCCATCACAATGGTGAACAGTCTTGCCCCAAGCCCCGATCCAATCCAGGTTGAAACGAGACAAGGGATACCGCACTTTTGAGTTGATTAGAGATCGATGGGAAATCTGATTACCACTACTGTTCAGCTATTAGTCCAGGGTGTGAGCTATTCGTTTCTTGGGACGCCTTAATCCCATCCCTGGGGGCTTCACTGCAGCCATCCAGGCGGCAGAAACCCGAGATACGAACAGCTCACACCCTTCCTTTCCGATAGGCTGAATTTCAGTGGTAATCAGAATGGAAAAAGACACCGTTTCCGAAAGAAGGAGAGAGCACATAGATCAGGTTTGATTTGAAGAGGTTCCCTGGTCATACCCAGCTATTCCCTTAATAAACCGCAACAAAGCGTAGCTGAGCCAACTCGCCAGACGCACTATAAGGGGTTGCATCCGCCAGTTTTGGGGGGAGATCGGTTTCGCTCCCCTCTCGATCGCCTGTTCCAGGCTTCTCTTTAATATCTCGGCAAAGCCTCGATCATCGACCACGACATTTGCCTCAAGAGCAAGCAGTAAACTGAATGGGTCAAGATTTGATGATCCAACCGTTGCCCAGTGTTCGTCGATTACCGCAACTTTGGCATGCAGAATGCTCCTGTGATACTCATAGATCTCGATTCCTGTATCAAGAAAACTGCCATAGAGGGCCTGCGAGGCGTAATGGACCAAACGATGATCAGCCTTGCCTTGCAGGAGTAAGATCACCCGGACGCCACGCTTTGCTGCCGCCACAAGCGCATGCCGAAAATTCAAGCCGGGTAAAAAATAGGCGTTGGCCAGAATGATTTCGTCTTGGGCCTGACCGATTGCTTGAAGATAGGCATTTTCGATATCCCGGCGATGGCGGAAATTGTTCCGTACCAGAAAGGCCGCTCGCATTGAACCGGTGAACGTAGGCCCATAAATTCGTCTTTTGGTTTCCCTGCCCCAGGAGGAATACGGCCGGCGAGCCCAGGTCACCTGCAACCACAAGCGAAGGGCAGAATCATGAATGTGTTTCACCAACGGTCCTTCCACACGTACGGTAAAATCATAGCGGAGTGATGTCTGGTTGGGCATATCCATATCATCAACTATGTTAATGCCGCCGACAAATGCCATCTTCAGGTCCACGACCACAATCTTGCGGTGAAGGCGACGCAATCTCTGACGTTTCAGTGTCCATGGAGATATTTCAGGTCGGAACTTCCGCACCATGACTCCTGCCGTTTCCAGGAAGTCAATCATGGTTTTCGGCAAACCCTTGGAGCCGAATCCATCTATCAGCACGTGTGTTTTTACACCGCGTACGGCGGCCCTTCCGAGGGCCTCCGCAATGCGTCGCCCGGTATGGTCATTTTCAAAAATATAGCTTTCCAGATATATCTCATGCTCTGCCCGGTCCAAGGCGGCTTCAAGCGCCGGGAAATAGGCATTGCCGTTATGCAACAGTTTGATATTGTTGTTTGGAATCATTCCGGTCGCTGCAGGATGGTTCCCCGTAGAGTACTCTTCAAGCTTCCAGATCCTTTTTCATCCGGTCAAATTCCTCTTTGTCGATCTCACCTCGAGCATACCGTTTCTTCAAAATCTCCAACGGTGTTTCCATTGCCGAACCATCAGGGCCTTTTGATTTTGAGGCCTGTTGCAGAAAGTAGAAAATCACACCCATTACAACCAGAACCAGTATCCACATAAATCCTCCTCCATAACCGTACCCCATCATGTGACCCCAGTTGCCCGGGGGGCCATTCGGACCCGTCGTACATCCTGAAAATGTCAGTGAGGGGAAAAGCAGGAAGAGTAAGAATAGTCTTCTTAGCGTCATAACCTTTACCTCTTTAATCTGTTGAAGGACCATCTCATTATATCACAACTTTCCGGGTTGGCATATTGAGTTGTAATTGTGTCGCAACTATCGAACGAATCGTTATTTAATACTCGCTGCAAGAATTCAGGAGCCTGGAGCCAGAATCCAGATAGGTTGTTTTTGTTTGATTTTCTTCTAAAGAAAGACTCCTGGATTCTCCGGAATACAAACAGGGTAAAAACTTAAAATAACATTTAATTTCCGCATATTATCACAACCCGAAAAGTTGATATCATATCTTTATTTGCGATTTATTTGGAGTTTTATCGAGTATTTTTTACTGATAAAAGTTAAAATCATTTTGTAGACAGGCACGCTGGTCTTCACCGCAATCAGGTTTTCTTCCTGACTCTTTGAACAAGAGAAAATAGTGTCTTCTTCCTGAGTTGCCACGTCTCTAGTAACCTCTTCCGTCCCTGTCGTGCCTGTCGTGCCTTCACCCCTGTCATGCCTGTCGCCGCTGTCGTGTCGATTGCCTCTGCCATGGTCGGGATATGGCCAATAACATCCGGCAAGAGATATAAGCAGTGTCATCATTACCATTGCCAACAGTATAATTTTTTTCATTTCAAGTCCTCGTAGATTCCTGATTGACATTCTGGTTGGGAAAAAGAGTTGCAAGCGAAAATCATTTCAAACCATCTCATTTCGTTTCGATGGGCCAATCACCGGATAATTAGCGGCAGGAGGCATCGATCCTGTTCTGCAACTCCCGAGAATAGGGGGTCAGTCTGCATGGTTTCTTTCCGCTCTCTCTTGTGTTTCGTGCCCGGACATTGACTCGGTCTTGGAAATTCGAATAATTTCTTTGGCTATCTTCTCAGGTGAAAGAACAAAATCAACATACCCGCTGGCGATTGCTTTTGCCGGCATGTCAGTTTGTTCGGCCGTACTGAGCTGCTGGGCAATCGTAATTCCTCCCACTTCCTTTATACCGCTGAGTGCTGCCGACCCGTCACCATCAAAGCCGGAAACAATGACGGCAATGAGTTTGCCATCCCAATGCTCTGTCAGGGAGCGCAGAAAAACCGTGATCACATCGGGCCATCCCAGAGGTTTTGAGATCGGCTTCAGCAGGAATTCTCCGTCGAGAACATGCAGATCACGGTCTTCCGGCACGATGAAAACATGGTTCGGCTTGATGAGTAATTTTTCCGTGATCAGCTCAACCGGCATCTCTGTGTAGCGTTGGAGAATCTCATTGAGCTGGCTGGCCACGGTTCTCCGGTGATTAACGATGACGATTGCAGCACCGATATCAGCCGGCAGGTTCTCCAGCAACCGGGCATAGGCGTCGAGACCACCGGCCGAGCCGCCCACGCAGACGATCGGAAAGTCTTTTGAAAAATTTTCGGTTTCCATGGAAATGCACTCCGTTTGAGTTCTTTTAGCTCTGTATTACTGGAATAAATCACTCCCTCATTGGCCAGATTAATCTTTTCTTTTCTATCGACACCAAGAAGCTCAAGCCCCTCGCAGATCCGGTTGCGGACAAGGGGAGCCTTCTCTTCAACACCGCCTGGGAATATCAGAGTGTCGAACCCAAGAGATTTCCTTGAATGTCTTAAGGATTGTTGGATCAAGGAGGGCAGGTTCGATCCGGCCCTCTTCCTCGGTTATGTCCTGCCTTTAATGGGTGTTTCAGATGTTTTGATCCTTCAATTCGTCCAATTCATCATACAGCTTTTTCTCACACTCCGGGCAGATGCCGTGACTGAAATCAGCCTCGGAATGTTTGGAAATATAGGTCTCTACACCATGCCAATAACCGTTGTCATCCCTGATCTGTTTACAGGAGGCGCATATCGGCAGCAGGCCGGTTAATTGTTTGACCTTGGCAAGGGCATCTTGAATCTCTTTGTTTTTCTCTTCGAGTTGGGCAGAATATCTTTTCATTTTTTCTTCAGCAAGCTTGTGTTCGGTGATATCCTGCAGAGTCCCGGCTAAATGGATTGGTCTATTATCACTATCATGAACCACTTCAATCCATCCTCTTAAATAACGCATCGGGCCATCAGGCCAGTTGACTCGAAAATCCAAGACATCGGGCTTTTCTCCTGCCAGGCAGACTGCAATCCATTCCTGCAACTGCTGTCGGTCGTCAGGATGTACCAAATCTACAACGGCCTCCACAGTCGGGATAAACGTGTCCGGTGATACCCCATGGATGCGATACATTTCATCCGACCATTGCATGGGGTTGTTGAAGTCGTCCAAAAAACTGCCGATATGACCGAGGCGCTGCGATTCCGACAAAAGATGCTCTTTCTTGCGCAGGACGTCTTCAACCCGCTTACGCGTGGTGATGTCATTTACACAAATGCGAATAAGGTCGCTATCCTGAACGTAGTTTATATGCGCCTCATACGTCGCTTCGCCTATCGCGACTTCATTGACTGTTACTTCCTGCCGCCGGCCTTGCCGCAAGGTCGCGATCAACTCCAGCGATTCGTGCAGCAAGGGATGGTGCTTGCCCTGTGTAGCCAGCTCGGGAAACATTCTTTCGGCTGCCGGGTTGATATAGGAAACCTCCCCGGTCGCGTCGAGCTCGAGCACCGGACTGGGACTCAATCTGGGAAATGAGGCCAGGCGGATAATTTCCTCTTTTGCCTGCCGGCGCTCGACACCATGGCTGATGTTCAGGAGTACGTCGTTCATATTATAGGGTTTGAGCAGGTAGGAAAATGCCCCCTGCCTGGTCGCCTCGATGGCGGTGTCCATTGAGGCATTCCCGGTCAGGATTATCGCCTCGGTCAACGGCGAAATGGCCTTGATGCGGGCCATGACCTCGAGACCGGGCATGTCCGGCAGCATCAGATCGAGCAGGGCAAGGCTGATCTCCCCCTCCTCGGCCGCCGCAACAGCCTCTCCGCCGGTCCCGGCCAAAACCGCTTCATAGCCCTTGACCCTCAGGATGTCGGCAAGGGTCTTCCTGAGGTTCGGGTCATCGTCCACCACCAGAATTTTCGCTTTTGTGTTCATGACTCGTCTCCATTGCTCCCTGGGAGCCACTGATTTTTCCGTTGGACATAGAGAGCAGGACCGGGATTGGGTTTCAGGCGCACCGTAGAGTCGGTTTGCAAGCAGTTTTGTCTGCTCAGGCCAATTTTTCCAAAAGGGTCCTGGCTGCCAGTTCGGAAGAAGCCGGATTTTGCCCGGTGATCAGCGGACCATCGGTTACCACATGGGGTTGCCAATCTGCCAGTTTCAAATACTTGGCTCCGCTGTCTTTGAGCATGTCCTCAACCAGGAAGGGGACGATTTCCGTCAACCCTACTGCACGCTCCTCACTGTTGGTAAAACCGGTGACTGCCTTTCCTCGAACAACGGGTGTCCCGTCGGGGGCTTTGGCATGGCGCAGAACGGAGGGAGCATGGCACACGGCGGCAACCGGCTTTTCGCTGGCCAGCATGGTCTCGATCAGAGTAATGGAGGAGGTGTCGTTGGCCAGGTCCCAGAGGGGACCATGGCCGCCGGGATAAAACACCGCGTCGAAGTCGGAGGCGGAAACTTCCGCCAGCTTGAGCGTACTATCCAGAACGGCCCGGGCCGCGTAATCAGCCTTGAAACGGCGAACGGCATCGGTCTGGGCAGTCGGGTCGTCGCTCTTGGGATCGAGCGGCGGCTTCCCGCCAAGCGGTGAAGCCAGGGTGATCTTCGCACCCGCATCCTTGAAAACGTAATAGGGGGCGGCGAATTCTTCCAGCCAAAAACCGGTCTTTTCTCCGGTATTGCCGAGTTTTGCATGTGAGGTCAGGACCATGAGTATCTGCATGTTGATTCCTCTTCGGGGTGGATGAAACTATGTTTGTCTTCTGGACGCGAATGATTCGCTTGCAGCGATCTTGCACGAAAATTCTAATTTTTCAAGGTACCCCAAGATAGTATTTCCCCGAAATCTGAACTCATCATGAAGGCCTCATCCCCAGGGAACATCCTAGAAAATTTGCCAAGTGGCGCACCATGATCATCAATGACCGTCGGTGTTGTAAATCCCTGTTGCCAGCAGCGAGGTGAACTGCTCGGCGGCGAGTGGGTGGCTGAAATAGTAGCCTTGTCCCTCTTTGCAGTGTTGCGCCTTTAAAAAGTCCAGTTGCACAAGCTCCTCCACACCTTCGGCAACGACCTGCTGCTTGAGGTTGGCGCCCATGGCAATCACGGCGCTGACAATGATGCCATTGCCGTTTGTCAAACTCATATCCTGTAACAATGAGCGGTCGATTTTGAGAACATCGACGGGAAATTGAACCAGATAACTCAAACTGGAAAAACCGGTACCGAAATCGTCCACCGCCAGCTGCACCCCCATATCTTTAAGCTGATGGAGTGTCGCGGCGCTGGACTTGGAATCGTACATCAACACGCTTTCGGTAATTTCCAGTTGCAGGCAGCATGGCGAGAGCCCGGTCTCCTGCAGGATACTGTCCACATATTCAACAAAATCCCTTTGGCGAAATTCCAATGCAGAGATGTTGACGGCAACCGATGCAGGCTTACCTCCTGCATCCTCCCAACACCTGGCCTGCACGCATGCCTCTCGCAACACCCAACGACCGATCGGGACAATCAGGCCGCAATCCTCGGCAATGGCCACAAAACGATCAGGCAGCATCATGTCCCATTCCGGATGTATCCAGCGCAGCAATGCCTCGGCACCGGTAATCATGCCGGTATCCAGATTGACCTTGGGCTGGTAATACAACACAAATTCCTGCCGCTCCAGCGCCCGTCGCAGATGAGCTTCGATGACCTGCCGTTCAACCGCCCGGACGTTCATGGCGCTCTTGAAAAACTGGTAGGTGTTGCGGCCCATTTCCTTTGCATGGTACATTGCGGTATCCGCGTTTTTGATCAGCGTCTCCGCATCCCGGCCGTCCATAGGATACACGCTGATACCGATGCTGGTCGTCACATGCAGCTCATGCTCGGCAATTGTATGGGACGCCGTCAACGCCGTAAGGATCTTGACGGCAGTCAAGGCAGCGTCTTCCACATGCCTGGCCTCTGACACCAGTATCACGAATTCATCGCCTCCCTGGCGGCTCACCGTGTCTGAACTGCGTATGCAGGTGCATAATATTTTGCTAACGGATTGCAGTAGTTTATCTCCGATGGTGTGCCCGAGTGAATCATTGATGTGCTTGAAGTTGTCCAGATCCAGGAAGAGCACGGCGAGATGGGTGCCGCTCCGATCCGCCAAAGAAATTGCCTGCTCGATACGGTCGTTCAGCAGTACCCGATTAGGCAGATTGGTCAGGAAATCGTGTTGGGCCAGATATGCCATTTTCGTGGTCATCTTCTGCGAGGCCGTGATATCGTGGAACACGATCACCGCTCCGGTCATTTTCCCGTCCCAGCCATGGATCGGGGCCGCGGAATCTTCAATTGCCATCTCATGCCCGTCGCGCCGGATCAGGATGGTACCCGCAGTCAATTGCATCGGTTTGTCCTGCTGCAGCACCCTTTCGATGGGATTACGTTCAACTTCCCAGGTCGTGCCATTGATGATCTGCATCACCTCACTGATCGGATGACCGCGTGCTTCTCTCCTCGACCATCCGGTCATGACTTCCGCTGCAATGTTCAGATAATCGACCTTGCCCGACATATCAGTGCCGATGACTGCGTCGCTGATCGAATTCAAGGTAATCTCGGCCCGTGCTTTTTCTATAAAGAACGTCTCCTCGACAACCTTGCGCTGGATCATGTTGTGGAGCGACAAAGGTACCAGATAGCTGCCGAAGTGGGCCTTCATCAGATAGCCTTGCGCGCCCCGCTGCACGGCTTTGGTCGTGAGCATTTCGTCAACCGTTGTGCAAAGCGTCATGATCGGCGTATGCGGCGCGGCGGTAAACACCTTGTCAAAGGTCTCGATGCCTTGACTGTCAGGCAACGACAGATCGACCATGATTGCGTCAATGCCCCCCGTTTGCAGCCGCTTAAGCCCATCGGATAAAAACCGTACCCATTCGACAGCAAAATGGTATTTGTCTGCCCCCCCAAGCACATCCTTCAGGGTTTTTGCATCAGCGGCATCGCCTGTTATAATGAGAACTCGATTGGCCATATCATTTCTGCTCCCGTGGAAACCATATGGTATTTTGGAACATGGCCACTTTACACTCGTGCATAGATGGCACTGTCCTGTTCAAACTCCTTGATAATACTTTCACTCAAGGACGGGAGCACCTTTGGTTTTATATGGCGGAACGTCTCTGTTGTTACCGGGTAATCTTCTTTACTGACGAGTTCTCGCTCAAAGGAAAAATGCGCCACCTGCTGAAAAAGATGGTGAATATCCGCGGGAGTAAATCCCGATGTCATATCTACGAGGCAATCAAGATCAATCTGCCCGGTATAAAGCTTGGACAGATAATGTTTGAGAATGGTTGTCCGTCCTTCCTTATCCAATCCTCCGACGGGAATGATACAATCAAATCCTCCCGGCCGAAGCATTGCCGCATCCAATTGCCGGATGTAGTTGGCGGCACAGACAAGCAGGCTTTTGTGTTGTTTGGTCTTGAACAAATTGATTTGTTTGAGAAACTCGTTGGTAATAGATTTATCAATTCGATCGACCGCATCATGCTTGCCTGCAATCTCTTCAAACTCATCAATAAAGAGCACCACCTCATCGAGATTTCTTGCCTGTTCCAGTACCTCGCGCAGGTTGTCGCCTATCTTCTCTAGCCCATCCACCATAAGCATACGAGGTGCTATCTCAATGTAGCGCCAGGACAGGATACCGGCTATGGCCTTGACAAAATGGGTCTTTCCCGTACCGGGAGGTCCAAAGAAAGCAATGACCTTGGGAGGAGTCACCCCATGTTTTACCGATAGCCTCTCCTCCATAAGGGGAAGGATGATTCGGCGCTGGACCAACTGTTTCTGGGGGAGAGAATCGGCTATGGTATCCCATATTTCTCTACCGATGGTCTGTGCTCCCATCTCACTGAGAATACTGTGCCGTTCATAGACGATGTATTCATCAGGGGCCTGTTCGATATTCTCAAAGAAATCGATGCAGGAAGTCCGCAAACCAACATCTCGACCCAGTCTTTCCGAGAGAAGGCACTTATGCTCCTGGATCTTCGCCCAAAAGCCAGCGGCAATCTCCGGTTCAAATTCCATTCCGCTAAGCTCAAGGATCCTTTCGGAACACTCTTCCGGCGTTAGGTTAAATGGTTTGTTGTTCATACAACACCTATAATAAATGCATTCAATGGACAAAAGCCCGTATCGATACCATCGGACTCTGCGTTCCCCCAGGCGGCTCCCTTTACCCTATTCGTCCCAAGTCTCCTGACCTGACAAAGTACAGCCGTCCT
This sequence comes from uncultured delta proteobacterium, assembly GCA_963822095.1. Taxonomy (GTDB): domain Bacteria; phylum Desulfobacterota; class Desulfobulbia; order Desulfobulbales; family Desulfocapsaceae; genus CAWGGS01. The sequence goes on along the minus strand of CAWGGS010000022.1, from coordinate 8,236 downwards.
TGTCCACGAGATCGAGAGGCGTTCGGATGGTTTTTTCATTGCCTTCAATGCCTTTCCTATTTTTTCCTGTTGGCGGCATTTCCGGCAAAGATTGCCATTTCGGGTTGTCCTTTCGTTTGTTTTTCGATCTTGTCTCTTTCTTTCTGTTTGTGCTTGTCGCTGCTCTGTTGTTTACTTTTGTGCTTGTTTTTTCTGCCGCCTTTGTCTCCCATGGTCATGCTCCTTTTAGATTTGTTTTCCAAGCCGCCAATCAAAGCCCCACTCTGTTGGAAATGAATTCCTGAAACTGTCCATGTTCTTTGATCACTCCCTGGATAAGTAGTTGAACATTTATGGTAATCAGAATTTCTTATGGGCTGTGGAGTTATTTATGGGCAAATTTTTTCATCCGGCCGATTTTTCCCTGAACCTTCCCATCAAAATTTTCATTCTTCCCCTCGATCTCCAAGTTGCGATTTTTGACTGCCTTGCCAAAGGCCTCTTTGATTTTACCTTTCACTTGGTGCATCTTGCCTTCAATCTTGTCTGTTACGCTGGATTTCATGTTTATCTCCTTTTTGCTCTTCGCTTGATTACCTGGCCCGGCGGGTGTTGAGGGCCGAAGGCAATCTCTTGATATCACCCCTTACCGGAAATTGAATCCACTTGCCCCAAACAAGCCGATCAGGCCCATAACAATCAGATATATGGCAATGATATAGTTTAACAGACGCGGAACCACCAGAATGAGAATACCGGCAGCTAGTGAAAGTATTGGAGTGAGGCCTAGATGTATGTTCATATCGATCTCCTTTGTGCTCTTATTATCAGGCTTTTTCTTCTTTAAATGTTTCGATGGTATCTTCAAGCGTCGACTGCAATGTCGTCCATATATCTTCCACACCATCCTTCAGTTGCTCCCAGACGTGTTCGTCAGCCTCTGCCAGCTCGATCAATTTGACCTTGGTCAGATCGATCTTTCGTTGAATCTCTTGGATATGTTTGGCGTGTCTCTTGCGGGTTTCAGGGGTAAAATCCATCCCCTGGGCTTTGAACGTGGTTAATTTCTTCTGCACATCATCCAACTCTGCATCCATCCTCTGCTTATAGCTTTTTTTCGTGCTCATGATGTTCTCCCTTGTTCTTAAATAGACAGCTCTTTACGATTTTTAAAAAGTCCAACCACATACAACAGGACTATGGCTCCAATGGTAGCTGTCAGTATGGAGCCTATCAGACCCCCGGCGGCGATTGCCAACAACCTGAACAGGAAGCCGCCGACGACCCCGCCGACAATGCCTACGAGAATGTTGACGAGGAGACCAAAACCCCCGCCTTTCATAAGTGTTCCAGCCAGCCAACCCGCCAGTGCGCCGATGAAAAGAAAAATTATCAAGCTTGTGATGTTCATATGTTTCTCCTTACGTTTATTGTGGCTTGACTGCCAATCCTCGGAATTATATTTCATATTCTGCGCCGTCAAGTTGCACCATTATCGATGCTGGACCCTGACAGGAAGGCAGCCGTATAGCGTGCAATGGAGACTGTATACTTAAGCAGTACTCTTATTATATAGCAATCATTGTGCCAGGACCCCCGACACCCTGGATTACAGAATCCATCATATTGGTCTTTTTGAATAATTACATAAAACGCTGGGAGGGAGGAGGTGCTGGGAAAGGTCGGCAAAGAAAGGTCATATTTGCCCAAGTGGTCATATTTGACCTTTATTGCGCATGGCTATGAAAGGCCGTTTTTTATGCCTTCCTCAGGCCGGATTTCTTATCGGGCCAGAGTTTCGACACGGTTCCGGCCATGCTTTTTCGCAAGATAGAGGGCGTTGTCCACCCTTTTGAGAAGAGAACCCTGATCATCCTGGGGTTCGCAGACGGCGACCCCGAAACTGACCGACAACTTGTTTACCTTATCAAAATGATAACCAGCGATTGCCAGTCGCAGTTTCTCGGCAACCTTGCAGGCGGCCTGGATGTCTGATTGCGGCATCAGCACCATGAACTCTTCGCCCCCCCACCGCGCCATGACATCTGTGTCGCGGATATTTTCCTGCACCAGTCGGGTGACGGCCTGCAATACATAGTCTCCGATTTCATGACCAAAAGTGTCATTAACCCGCTTGAAGTAATCAAGATCGTACATGGCCACCGCCAGGGGCGTGCCATATCTTTTGGTCTGATTCATTTGTCTTGCCAGAATCGCGGTGAACTCCCGGCGGTTAATGATACCGGTTAGGCTGTCTGTGGTAGCGAGAAGATATATTGCGTCCTCATCATGTTTTCGTTGTGTGATGTTCATGACATAGATGCGAATGAGGTTGGCATCCTGAACGTAAGAAATATGCAGTTCAAAAGTCGCTTCACCTATCACACTTTCAGTGACTGTTTCTTCATGCTGTTTGCCCTGCCGCAAGGTCGCGATCAACTCCTCCGATTCGTGCAGCAAGGGATGGTGCTTGCCCTCTCGACCCAACTCGGGGAACACTCTTTCGGCTGCCGGGTTGATATAGGAAACCTCCCCGGTCGCGTCGAGCTCGATCACCGGACTGGGACTCAATCTGGGAAATGAGGCCAGGCGGATAATTTCCTCTTTTGCCTGCCGGCGCTCGACGCCATGACTGATGTTCAGGAGTACGTCGTTCATATTATAGGGTTTGAGCAGGTAGGAAAATGCCCCCTGCCTGGTCGCCTCGATGGCGGTGTCCATTGAGGCATTCCCGGTCAGGATAATCGCCTCGGTCAACGGCGAAATGGCCTTGATGCGGGCCATGACCTCGAGACCGGGCATGTCCGGCAGCATCAGATCGAGCAGGGCAAGGCTGATCTCCTCTTTCTCCGCTGCAGTGATGGCCTCTTTGCCGGTGCCGGCGGGAACCGCTTCATAGCCCTTGACCCTCAAGATGTCGACGAGGGTCTTCCTGAGGTTCGGGTCATCATCCACCACCAGTATTTTTGGTTTTAAATTCATGCCTCATCCTTTCTACCGGCAGTATCGCCGAACAGGTTGCCCCCTGGCACAGCTTGTTCACGACCTCGATTCGCTTACGTTTTTGGTTTTAGATTTTCAAGTTCCTCCAAGGTTTCTTTTTCGATTCTTTTTTCGCATTCCGGACAGATGCCGTGGCTGAAAAGTGCTTCGGAATGATCGCTTATGTAACGCTCCAATGGCTGCCAACTCTGCCTGTCATCCCGGATCTTCTTGCAGTACATGCAGATGGGGATGATCCCTTCGAGGAGTTTCACCTTGGCAAGGGCGGCCCTGAGTTCGCAAATGAGCCGCTCCCGATCCTCTTCCGCCAGCCGTTTTTCGTCAGCTCGCTGGATGTTGAGCAGTAACAGTTCGATATCATACGGCTTCAGGAGATAGGAGAAGGCCCCCAGGTTGGCCGCCTCAACCGCCGAATCGAAGGTGGCGCTGCCGGTAAGGATGATAACCTGGATGGCGGGGTACCGGGCTTTGATTTCCCGGAGGATGTCGATTCCGGAGATGTCCGGCAATCCCAGGTCGGCAAGCACCAGGTTGACGGGATGGTCTCGCAGAAATCCGAACCCTTCTGCACCGTCCCCCGCTGCGAACGTTTCATAGCCCTTGGCATTGAGAATATCCAGAAGGGTTTTTCTCTGTCCGACATTGTCCTCGATCAAAAGTATGCTTGTTTTTTCCTTCATACCGTTCTCCTTTCAATGTCCGAAGATCATCATCCCCCACGAGAATTTTCATGATATTTCCTCTTCCTTGTCGACAATGGCGTGAGGGGTAACAATACCCTCGCCACCCGGGAGTGTTACGAAAAACCTGCTGCCTTTTCCGTTTTCGCTCTCCACCTCCACGCTGCCGTCGTTGGCCTGAACCAGGTTCTTGGCTACCAGCAGCCCCAAACCGATGCCTCGCGCCTTGGTGGTATAGAGCGGCTGAAACAGTTGGGCCAGGACCTCCGGGGTCATGCCGTGGCCGCTGTCTTGCACCATAATAGTAATCGTTTTTTCCTGTCGGTTTTCAAGCGCACGGATCACAAGCGTTCCTCCCTCCGGCATGGCCTCCACGCCGTTGGAGATGAGATTGCCGAGCACCTGTTGCATTTGCCGGGCATCCACCCGCATTGGGGAAATCGTTTCAGGAATGTCCAGGGTGACGGTCACCGAGTCGGGCACGGTGCATTGGCGTAAAATCTGGCCGATGAGCTCAGTTACGTTGTGCGTGGCAATTTCCGGAGAACGGGTACGCACGGCATCCAACAATCCTGCAACGATGCGCTCTGATCGGCTGATCTCGGCCAGGATGATGCCCAGGTATTCCTTGACGCTCTCGTCGCTCTCCACAAGCACATTCTGCAGGTAAAAGACTGCGTTGCTCATCACCCCCAGCGGGTTGCGCAGCTCATGGCCGACGCTGCCCGCCACCTGGCCCAGCACCGCCAGTTTCTCCTTGCGCACCAGTTCCTCCTGGGCCTCAAGCAGTTGCCGTGTCCGTTTCCGGACCTTTTCTTCGAGTTCCTCATTCATCGTCCGGATCTTTTCTGCCACCTGCTTGCGCTCGGTAATGTCATGAAAAACCCCAACCCGTAAGGCTCGTCCTGCCATAAACATGGGTGCACTGCTGACATCGGCAAAAAAGACCGATCCGTCCTTCCGTTGCACCGGCACGTCGGACGCCAAAACGATCTCGCCTTTCTCCTGGCGTTCGACCCTTTCCTGCACCTCTGTAAGCACTGCGGCCGGGTGGATGTCTTCAATGCCAAGGCCATACACCTCTTCTATCGAATACCCCAGCATCCTGCAGATCGCTGTGTTTCCCATGATGAATGACTTTGATTGCACGTCTACCACCAGGATCCCATCGACAACGGTATCAAGTATGGTCCGTAATCGAAGCTCCGACTCTTCCAGGGCTTGCACCGCCTGTTTGCGCGCGGTGATGTCGCGGGCAATGCCCCGATACCCGGCCAATTCCCCTTTCGGGTCGAAAAAGGGCACCCCGCTGGTCTCCAGCACCACCACCCTGCCATCCCTATGAAGATTGCGGTTCTCCTGGGCTACAAAGGAGGCGTGCTTCTCGAGGAGTTTTCCGAAAATCTGCGCGATGCGTTGCCCTTCCTCCGGCTCCATGAAATCAACGGGCATTTTGCCCAGCATCTCCGCTGGTTTGTATCCCAGCAGGGCTTCGACCCCGGGGCTGGCATAGGTGTAGCGAGCGTTTGGGTCCACTTCCCATATCAAGTCATTGGTCGACTCGACCAGGGTGCGGAACTTCAGCTCACTCTCTTGCAGAGCCTCCGCCGCCTGCTCACTCTCCACAACTTTTTCCCTCAATTCGAGATTGGTCCTTTCCAGGGACACCGACATACCGGCCAGAGAGAGGGCCTGGTTGCGCGATCGTGTCAAGGTCAATACCGTGGCAAAGAGCAACAGACTGATGATGATGCCCAGCAACAGGATGAAGTTTACCGGCCCGGTATCGATGATTCCTCCCAAATACGATGGGGACGTAAAAACCAGAAGCCAAGGACGACCGGCATACTCCAGGATGGATTGACGGGTGAAAAAATGCGGATGGCCGGAAGAGGAGAGCAGTGATTCCCTCTCCCCGCTGTCATAGAGCAAAGCCTCTTTAAGCGGTTTATCACCATCGAAAATATGCAGCTCAACCTCCTGCTGCCCGAGCTGAATCCCCCGCATAAAATCTTGCATGCGAAAGGGACTGTAAACATATCCCGTTAACGCCCCACGCCTCTGTTTAAGGGTTTCCGGTACTTCTCCGTTGCGGTATACCGGCAGATACATGAGAAAGCCCGCCTGTACATCCTTGTCTGTTTCCTGAAGCAAGGTGACCTTGCCGCTCATGGCGGCCAAGCCGGTGTCCCGAGCCCTCACCATGGCTTTTTTACGCGTGGGTTCGGAAAACATGTCATAGCCAAAAGCCCGCTGATTTCGCCAATTGAAGGGCTCCAGGAATATAATAGAGGTGTATTCCGGTCGCTCCCCATCAGGATGGATATCATAGTTGGGGAAGCCCTCCTTGCGAATCCGACGAATATGAGCCATTTTTTCTGAAGCAAGAATTCTTTTGGCAAAGCCGAGCCCTTGAACACCTTGATAATATTTTTCAATCTGCAATTTTGCCACAAATGTCCGCCATTGTGCCCGGGTGACTCTCTCGGAGGCTGCAAAAAGACCAGCGCCGCTTTGAAGCAGGAATTCATAGGCACGCAGGCGTTCGCCAAGAGCTGATTCTATGGTCTGTGTCTGAAAGACAAAACGATCATGGGCCCTTTTCATCGTTAGATCCCGAATGAGATACCAGGCGAAAAAAGTGATAAGCAGAGACGCCGACAGGGCTATCCAGGCCATCCATTTACCCCCAGAACCGGGGCGATTCGGCGAAGTACCACCTTCAGCCGGCCGTGTGGCAGAGCGCTCCGGTAGTGACGCCCTGGTCGCGCTCAGTCCGATTTTGGTTGCAAAACGCATTCAGCTCACCTCACGACCATGAGTACACTCATGGCAATCAGGGCAAAGCCGGAGATCAGCAAACCGATTATTCGCGGTTTGTGTCTGACCGGAATCTCCTGCAATCGCGGAGATAGTCGCATCAAACCTTCCCTCTGTGGACAATTTGCTTTGTATTCATGGTTAGTATGCCTCAGGCCAGCACGTTTTTCAGTTTCATGATCCGGACATCCTCAATAACCTGGAACAGGTCATCCATTTCCAAGGGCTTGTAAAGCCAGGTATAGGCGCCTATCGCGTTGCCCTTTTCTATGGAATCCCCCATTTCCTGACGGTAGCCGGTCACCAGCACCACCGGCTTGGTGGGATACCTGGCCCGCACCTCCTTCAGCACCTCCGTGCCGTTTACCGCCCCCAGTTTGAGATCGAGAACAACGGCGAGGTTGTACTCATTCTCCAGATGGTCCAACACCCTGCCCGGGTCGCTTTCCGTTGTCACCTTGAAGCCCCGCAGGGTCAAAATATCCTTCAAGGTCCTGCAGAAATTCGGGTCGTCATCCACGACCAGGATGCTCTCCTCCTTGCGCAACAGGGAAAGAAAGGAAAGGATCATGGGAAAGTTGAGCGGCTTGCTCAAGACGGCATAGGCGCCGGCCGCTTTCGCCTCCGCCATGAGCTCGTCGGTCGCGTAGGCGGAGACCAGCACGACAGGCAGTGCCGGCACAATCTCCTGCATCTGCCTCATTGCCGTAACGCCGCTGATGCCGGGCATCTTGATGTCCATCAAGACGCAATCCGGCCTCTCGCTCCTGACCATCTCCACCCCCTCCTCGCCCGAGTGGGCGGCGCTGGCTTCGTGGCCCTTGATTTTCAGGATGTCGCACGTCGTTTTCACGATCCGAAGATCATCATCCACCACAAGAATTTTCATGATATTTCCTCTTCCTTGTCGACAATAGCATGAACAGTTACGATCCTCTCATCCCGTCACCTGGCTGCGTGACGATCACAAACAACACGGCGACCCGAGGGGTGCTTCAGGTGCTTAGCCTGAGGCAGGACCTGAACTAGGTTGTTTCAGTACAGCGAGCTCCAAACATTTTACAGATTTTGCAGACATGCTGCTTTCCCTCCGGGCTCTTCGCGGGCAGGGTAACGGAGAAGGTCGTGCCCTGCCCCGGCCGCGCTCTCCACCTCGATCGTCCCGCCGTTGGCCTGGGTCAGGTTCTTTACCACCACCAGCCCCAGGCCGATGCCGCGTCGCCTTGGTGGTGAACAGCGGCTGAAACAGCCTGGCCAGCACCTCCGGGGGCATGCCGCAGCCAGTGTCGCGTACGCTGACGCTCACCGTATCTTCCTGCCTGTTTTCAACCGCATTGATTGCCAGCGTCCCGCCCTCGGCCATGGCCTCCACGCCGTTGCTGATGAGATTGCGGAACACCTGCTGGATTTGCCCGGCATCCACCCACACCAGGGGGCAGCGTTTCGGGAATGTCCAGAGTCACGGTCATGGTGGCGGGCACGGTGAGCTTGCGCAAGGTCTGGTCGATCAGTTCCCTGACGCCCACGCTTGTCGGCTGCGGCGGTTTGGTGCGCACGGAGTCCAGCAGGTCGGAGACGATGCGGTCCGCATCGGCGATCTCGTCCTTGATGATCTTCAGGTATTCCCGGTGGTCTCGTCCGCATCCGCCAACACGGTTTGCAGGAAGTACACCGCGTTGTTCATCACCCCCAGTGGATTGCGCAATTCGTGGCCGACACTGCCGGCCACCTGCCCCAGCAGGGCCAGTTTCTCC
>CAWGGS010000021.1:0-8398 GCA_963822095.1 uncultured delta proteobacterium | reverse complement strand
CCCGGAGAGATTGCCCTTATCCCGACTGGTTTTACGGTGGCAATTCCCTCCGGTTTTGAACTTCAGATCAGACCACGGAGTGGACTTGCCGTTCGGCACGGCATCACCATAATCAACAGTCCGGGTACCATCGATGCCGATTATCGCGGCGAAGTGCTCATCGGACTTATCAATCTCGGCAGTAAACCCTTTACCATTAATCGTGGTGATCGCGTCGCTCAGATGGTCCTGTCTCCTGTAATCAGAATGGAGCTTGAACAGGTGAGTGATCTTGATCGGACCAAACGCGCTGACGGTGGGTTCGGCCATACGGGGCTTTGATGACAATGCAGTTTTCTGTTCTTGGTAGCGGTAGCCGTGGTAATAGTGTTTATATCGAGTCGGAAAAGACCTCAATTTTAATAGATTGCGGCTTTTCCGGGAAGGAGATTAGTGCCAGGTTGAAGGCAATCGGTAAAGATATCGACTGCCTGGATGCGATCTTCGTGACCCATGAACATAACGACCATATCGGCGGAGTGGGGGTTGTCTCCAGGCGTTGCCGGATTCCGGTTTTTGCTAATTCCGGAACTCTCCGGGCAGGAAAAAGCAAGCTGGGAAAAGTGTTCCGCTCGTGTGAATTTACCACCGGGGACAAAATATCATTTGGGGATTTTGAGATCAAATCCTTCTCTATTTCCCATGACACAAATGATCCCGTGGGGTATGTGGTTGGTGACGACAGGACCCGGCTTGGCTATTGTACGGATACGGGGAAGGTCTCGCACCTGATGAGACAGCGCTTAGGCGGACTGGACGGCTTGATCCTTGAATTTAATCATGATCTCGCCATGCTGGCCGATGGGCCGTATCCTCTGGCCCTGCAGCAACGGGTCCGATCCAGCCGTGGGCATCTTGCCAATGGTGAAGCAGCTGCCTTTCTCGGTGAATTGCTGCACGAGGGGCTGGCCTATGTGGTGTTGGCGCATCTCAGCGAGATCAATAATCTTCCGCAACTGGCGATGCAGGAGGCCCGAAAGGTTTGTCCCCAAAGTGTGGGTTCCTGCAGCATTACTCTTGCCGGTCAGTATAGTCCCACTGATATCTTTCTGCTCTAATTCCGAAATACAAAGGGCGAGTCAGTCGGATTGGCTCTTGGGTAAACTGATTCGTTCATCTTTTGGTCGTTCCTGATTTTCCTTATAGAGAAGCAGGGTCTTGCCAATAAGCTGAATCAAATGACAGGAACAGGCCTTGGTCAGGGAAAAAGCGGCATCCTGTTTGTCGACACCGCTGTTGTTTCCTATCTTTACCTTGATCAGTTCATGGTTTGCGAGTTCCAACAAGGTGGCCTCGATGAGTTTTGAGCTGAGACCATCTTTGCCTATCTGAATCACCGGGGAGAGATGATGACCTACTCCCTTGAGGTATTTTTTCTGCTTGGCGCTAAGCGTCGGTAGAGGGGTGTCTTGAGTTGTTGCCATGATTTCGTATGTAATAGAGGAAGATTAAACGTGGTTATCCGATCAGGTTTTTCACAACATGGTAACCGCCTACCCAGGTGCCGATGGCGGAGCCGATCCCTGTCAGGAAAAAGACCAGGAAGATTCTGAGTAACTTGTTTTTCCACCAGCCGTTAATGGTTGCCATATCATTACTTACAGTTTCGAATTCTCTTACCACCGGAGGTCTCAACATAACCTGGATAAAGGCCGTTACATAGCCGGCTCCTATGACGGGAGTAAGGCTGGTAAAGGGAGCTGCGGCAAAAGCTCCCAGTGTCGTATAGGGATGGGCTAATGCAATCATGGCACCGATGGCGGCCGGGATGCCGTGGGCCAGCGACCAGAAGACAAAGCTTGCCCCGGCAATCTTGGCGCCTTTCATGAAACCGATGGCAAAAATGGCGCCAATGATCAGGAGAGGGATGCCCCATCCTGCCACCTTCCAAAGTTTCGAGGCAGGAGGAATGGTTTGGATCTCATCCAACATATGCCGGTTGTCCTCACCTATCTTCTGTTTTATTCCTTCAATATGCCCGGCTCCTACTACCGCAACGAGACGAGAGCCCTCCGAGGCCTTGATTTTTTCAGCCAGATAAATATCGCGTTCGTCGATAAGAACTTTTTTGATGGAAGGCAGTGCCGTTCCCATTTCACTAAGAAGCTCGGACAGAACATCCTTTTTTTTCAATTCCTCAAGGTCTTGAGCTTCTATTTCGCTGGTATCGAAAAGAGTGGCCAAAAGGGAGGCCAGGAGATAACTTTTTTTAAAAAAACTGGTTGATTTCCATGCCCTGCGTAAAGTGATACGGATTTCCCGATCACAAAGCGAGATCGGGATTCCCATATCCTCAGCAGTGGTCGCGGCGGTGAGCAGTTCAGCTCCGGGAGTAACTCCTAGTTTCGCACCCAGTTTTTTTTGGTAAGAGGCCATCAGCAGACTGACCAGAAGTGTGGACAAATGCTTCTTTTTGATGACCTCTTTGAGATCAAGCGATTGCCATTGCTCTTTCTCACGCATTGCCCGATATCTTTTTTCGTCAAGCTCGATGCAGACGCAATCAGGTTTTTCGTTATTGATAACCTCTTTTACAAGATCGACGGATTCCTGCGAGACATGCGCAGTTCCGATCAGAAGAAGGGTTCGGTTTTCCAGAGCGATGCGGTGAACATCCGGCGGATATGTGTTGCTCTCAAAAGAGAGTGTATTGACCATGCTGTATACTCTTACTCGGATTTTGAATCACATTCAATTATTCGACGTTTCTCTTCTGAGTTCCCGTTGCCGGTACAGGGGATATAAACAATAGGATTGATCTTTGTTAATCTACTTTAGCTGCAGATGAAAGCCATCATTTTACAAATGTCCCGTGAATGTCGGACTAGGCCTATAATGGGCATAAAAAACCTAATTGTAAAGGGGTGCCGCCACCGTCTTTGAAAAATAGTCTTACAGGTCCTCTTTCATAAAAGATCGGGCACGTCTGCCGGCCTTTCAATTTTTCTCGGTTCTATGTATACTGATTATTGAAATCCTTATGGATATTTTAGAATTTGTCGAAAGAGCGATGGAAATCATAACCTCCAAACCGACTCTTTGTATGTTGTGCTTTTATATAGTCCCCAGATAGTATTGTACACTGGAGAATGCCTTGGAGCGTCGCTGTGGCTCTTTTCAAACTCTTGCTTCAGTTGGATCGAAATGACTGAAAACCAGACCCTCTCCCGTTTCTATTTCGACGAAAATGATCACGTCCTGCTTCACATTGTCAACGATGTGTTGAGTAGAGAACCAGCCCGTCAGGATATCAAAAATCTTTTGACTTCCTACCTTCATCCTCACGGAATCAAGGAAATGACGGCCTCCATCGGTCTTCGCATAGCCTATGCGGTTATCCATCTTCTCGGATCCCTTGAGGTCGGAAAGGCGGTTGATCGCCTGAATGCTATGAGATCGCTGCGTGATGAGGTGTATTGCAGCTCTCAGCGTGGGATGTTGCATAGAAACACCGCTCGAATCCTGCTTGAAATAATGAAGGAACTTGTCAGGGCAAAAGGGAATTATGTCGCCCAGCTTCAACTCGCCCGGGATTTCCGAATGGCCACCTTCGGGAAGCCGAGGTTTATTCGCAATCAACTGGCAAAACATCATCTTATTGAGATGCCGGAGGAGTGGAACCAGATCTCCTTTGATGACCATGTCCATGATGCGAACACCAAAGGGCGGAAATCGCCGACCCATATGATCATGGATGCCTGGATCAAGGGTATTCGAAGGTTGACGGTCATTTACTATAATTACGTGAACATCGAGGTGGCGGAAGAGTTGTTGGAATCGGCAGAGATCATGGGGATTACTGTCAGAATCGGCATTGAATACCATGCCGGGTTCCGTGGGCGGTATATTAAATTTTTCTGGACCCCTCGAGGATTTGCCGACCGGAGGGCCTTTCTCGATTTTCTTGGTCGAGGCCAGGCGGGAAAATTCATGGACCAAGGACGTAAGGTCTCTGAATACCAGCAGAAATATGTATTTTCCGTTTTGGAAGAGTTTAACCGCAAACATCGACTGATTATCAATGAGGCCTACGGGCTGACCGTGGCTCCGCTTGCCATCGAAGAATTTCTCGAATTTGTTGGTTCCGGACAGCCTTCTGTTCTCCATCTGGCAAAATATATCTATACCCGCATCTTACCCGAAATGCGTGAGGTCGCCGGGAGGATGAAAGAGCGCTACCTGAATGCGGACGAGGAGGAGAGACTGTGTATTGCTCATGCCATTGAGGTAATGAAGGTCCTTGATCCTGATGCCATTATCGAAACTTTCCTGCAACCAAGTCGTAACCCTGTTATTACCAACACCTTTGAACCGAGCGATGAAGCCCCGGCCCTGTTGCGACTTTCTCCCCCGGAGCTTCTCGAACGAATTGTCGACTTGAACGTGGAGTCCCAAATCATCCTGAACCTGACCGGATTGACTCCGGCGGACGTTCTCGAACTGCTCTACGACTGCAAGGGAAAGATTACCCATCTCGAAATATTTAACCTGAAGGATTTTGCAGCCGGAATTGCCGGACATAATGAAGAGATCAACAGGCTGCAACTGGCTATAAATCAGGGGAATGTGGTCAAGTTGAAACAGGTGATACGAAAGGTTATCCGGGATCTTGCCGATGGGGATGTCGAGACAACCCCCGGACGGATGGCGAAGATGACGTCGATCCTTCATGATATGCCGACCTTGCAAGGTTATTATAAAAATTCGCTGTTAAAATCCAAATTCGGCAGCGATTCCACCGGAAGCTCGCGTAATTCCTTCGGGATGGGGTTTGTGGTAAAGGACACACTTCCCCGACGATCCCAGAGGTTTCTTGAAAACGACCCCCTGCGATCGAGAATAAAGGTTCCGGTCAGGATTAAAACCCACCTGAGGGTGACCTATATGCCGAGGGATTACAGGAGGGCGCCCCGGGAGTTTGAGAATCTGCGCCGGGTATTGTCGCATGCCTTAATCAAAACCCCTTCCGGTATGGGAATCGGTTATGAACAGCAGCGGGATTGGGTGGTTCAGGACTTTTCAGCACACATGCAACCCAACGGAAATGTGGCAATATTGGGTGGTACCCAGGTGGGGCGGGAGAACGGTTGGGATTTTTTGGCCGGGAGCAAAACAACAGGGCACACAACCCGGATCCCATTTCGATATATCAATACCCACCTGAAAAACGGACTCAAAATTCTGGGCGGTTTCATTCCTGCCTTTGCCACCTTTGTTCTGACCAAAGACTGGTGGTTCCTGGCCTATTTCGGGGCGTTTATCTGGTTCGGAATTACCGGAGGAAGAAATATCATTCAATCTGTATTGGGGGGAGGAGGTATCAGAAGATCCCCGCTTTTACATTGGAATGACTATATCAGCTGGGACAGGTTGGCGGATTCATTGCTCTACACAGGGTTTTCCGTGCCCTTGCTGGATCTCCTGGTGAAGACCATTATTCTTGACCATATGTTCGGCATAAACACCAAGACCAGCCCAATTATGCTCTATGCAGTTATGGCCTTGGCCAACGGGATATACATATGCTGTCATAATATCTTCAGGGGACTGCCGAGGCAGGCGGCCTTCGGGAATATTTTTCGCAGTGTCCTGTCGATTCCACTGGCCATTTTTTTAAACGCGATGATAGGCTCCATGATCGGTATGACCGGAACGGTGAATACCATGGCAATTCTTCAAAAATGGGCGGCTGTGATTTCGAAGTTCGCCTCGGATTGTGTTGCTGCCGTGATCGAGGGCTTTGCCGACCGATTCACAAATATTCGAATGCGTTTTATGGACTATTCGACTAAAATTGCCCAGATATTCGAAGTGCTTGCCAAACTTGAGGTACTTTTTCCCGATGCCGATGTCGTGCAGTTGTTGGAATCTCCAAAGGAATTTTTTCAATTGATGGAAGAAAAAAGTTCGGATCTGGGTACGATTGCCATCATCAATGCCCTTGATCTGCTATCCATCTGGATGTACCAACCCCGAGCAGAAAGCGCCCTCAAGGCAATCATGGAATCTATGAATCAGGAAGAGTGCAGGATGTTCGTCGCCTCCCAGCAGGTCTTGAAAGAGCAACGCCGGATCAGCCAGTTGTTTATTGACGAAGTTTTTGGTAAAAAATTTTCCCGGGCCCTCTCCTTTTATCTTGATCGATCTGAGGGATATCTGCATGAGTTGGAGATCCTGTATGAGAGTGTTCAGGAAGACCGGAATGGAGAAGAAAGCATGCATGGCAAAAGCCATGAAAGCCAATCATCACAATAGGATGTGTCATGAATAAGCCGAAGATATGTTTATATGCCTTAACAACCTGCGAATATTGCCAATCCATAAAAAAGATGCTTGCAGAGCTTGCGCCTCCTCATCAAGTTGTCGAGGTTGATGTCCTTTCGCGGGAAGAAAGGCGTTCGGTCCTGGATGAGTTGAAAAAGTTCAACCCCGCCTGCTCCTTCCCGACTACTGTTGTTGACGATCAGGTTATTGTTGGCTATAAGATTCAGGAAATCAAGGAAGCCATGGGGGTTCGTACCAAAGTTGACGACCTCTTTGAAAAGCTCAAAACCATAAATGAAAAGAAGGGCTATTATTTTAACGCCAACCGGGAGCGGACATTTGAGTTGTTAAGGGGACTTCTGGTCAATAAGGACCGGTACGGGTACATGGCCTGTCCTTGTCGGTTAGCGGCAGGAAGTCGTGATGCGGACAAAGACATTGTTTGTCCCTGCAATTACCGGGAACCGGATGTCAAGGAATACGGTGCCTGTTATTGTGGGCTTTATGTCTCGGATGACTGGAACGCCGGAAAATTGGAACGGGTTGTTGTTCCGGAAAGAAGGCCGGTCGACCTGATGTCCTAAGGGGCTGTCAGGAAATACGTGTTACAATTTGAGATCGTCTTTTAATTTAAAACATTGGGATCAAAAGAATGGAAACGCCAGCATCTCCGGTGGAAAAAACCGGTGTAGACGATGTCGAGAAGGTTCGCTGTCTGATTATCGGTTCAGGACCAGCCGGCTGTACCGCGGCAATCTACGCCTCGCGGGCAAACCTTGCTCCGGTTCTCTATGAAGGGCTCCAACCGGGTGGACAATTGACTACCACCACCGAGGTTGAAAATTTTCCTGGTTATCCTGATGGTATTACCGGTCCGGAAATCATGGAAGGTTTGAAAAAACAGGCAATTCGTTTCGGAGCCGATTTTCGTTGGGGAGAGGCGACTGCGGTGGATTTCAGTAAAAGACCGTTTACGGTGACGATAGATGATCATAAGGTTATTTGGGCGGATACCGTGATCATCTCCACAGGAGCGACAGCTAAATACCTGGGGATTCCGGATGAGAAGAGGTTGGCCGGCGCTGGTGTATCGGCCTGTGCCACCTGTGACGGCTTCTTTTTCAGAGGTAAGGACGTCGCTGTGGTTGGAGGTGGCGATACGGCAACCGAAGAGGCCGTTTATCTCAGTAACTTCTGCAATAAAGTTTATCTTATTGTCCGTCGAGATGAAATGCGGGCATCAAAGGTTATGCGGGATCGGGTCATGAAAATGGAAAATGTGCAAATCCTCTGGGAGCATCAGACCAAGGCCCTGCTTGGAGATAAGCTGTTGGAGGGAGCCATCCTTGTCTATAGAAAAGGGACACTGGACGAGAAAGAGGTAACCATTAAGATTGACGGTTTTTTTCTTGCCATTGGGCACAAACCGAATTCCGGCGTTTTTAAGGAGTACATTGAAACCGACGAGGTAGGTTATATCAAGACGATTCCGGGGACCACCAAAACCAACATTCCGGGCGTCTTTGCCTGCGGAGATGTCCAGGACAAGGTCTACCGCCAAGCGGTAACGGCTGCCGGAACTGGTTGTATGGCAGCCATCGAGGTGGAGCGGTTTCTCACAGAGCAGGAATCATAGGACAGGATTATCCGCATTTTCCGCCATGATCGAATTTACCTCTTGTACCTTCAACATATCTCCCGGATGAATCAAATTGGATTTCAAGTTGTTCCAGTCTTTAATCTGCTGGGGAGACGTATTGAATTTCTGTGAGATCGTCCAGAGGGTATCACCACGTTCGATTCTGTAATACCTGAAGGCCTTTTGAGCCGTCCGAACCGGAAGATTCTTTTTGTGGGCTGACAGGATATTTGCATCGGTACCTTGCATTCCGTCTGTGGCGGTATCATCATGGGATGAAATTATTTGAGCTATAAAGCGGTGAGGTTTTTTACTTCCATTATTAACATACAGTGCAAGTTCCTGTCCTATCTGCAGGGTCCTGGCGTTTTTTATGTTGTTCCAGGCAAGGATAAGGTCAGGGCGAAGATTATACTGCCTGGCTATATGGACAATCGTCTCTCAGCAATACGTGGC
>CAWGGS010000020.1:0-58009 GCA_963822095.1 uncultured delta proteobacterium | reverse complement strand
GCCATATCTTTGACCTGATCCGGTTTAAAATTAAATGTTACCTGTGGGGTCAATTCCGACATGTCAATTTCGAGTATCTGGGCGTATTCAGCATCAGGATCTGACTGCCATTTTTCAAACTCTTCTACAGCTCTTTCAATTTGCTGGTAGTCTTCTTTTATGAATGGCCAAAGATACTCGGCTGTAACGCGGTCGGGAGCACAGATTCCACTGGTGGCACCTGCTTCGACTGCCATGTTACATAGGGTCATTCGGGCAGCCATGGACATGGAATGCACGACCGGGCCGGCAAACTCAATGACCTTGTCAGTGGCCCCGTTAACGGTAATTCTCTTAATGATTGAGAGAATTGCATCCTTGGCGGTGACACCGGTCGACAACGAACCAGTTAAAATGATTTTCAAGGTTTCCGGTGATCTGAAACAGCAAACACCCTTTAATATACCGACTTCGAGATCTGTTGTACCGACTCCGGCGGCAAAAGCCCCAAAGGCACCATGGGTACAGGTATGAGAATCTCCCATGATAACGGTATAGCCGGGCCGAATAAATCCCTTTTCGGGAAACAGTGCATGACAGACGCCGTTTTTGCCTATATCGAAAAAGTCGACGATTTGGTGCCTTTTGGCCCAATCCCTCAAGATTTTGCCCTGCATGGCCGTCTTCGAGTCTTTAGCCGGTGTTACATGGTCAATCACGGCTTTAATCTTGGAAGGATCAAAGACCCTGTCCATCCCTTTTTCCATGAGATCCAGGATGGCAATCGGTGTGGTGATTTCGTGACACATGACCACATCGATGTCAAGTACCACGTTTGAAGGGGACGGGGTATCACGCAGATGTGCAGAAAATATCTTTTGCGCTATTGTTTTTCCCATATCCAAACTCCCAATTGGTATGTAATGAGTCTTACGACAATATTTTCTAAAAGGGACTAAAAAGAGCAGAAGAGCCCGTTAACTGTCCGGTTCCATGTTGTAATAGAGATATCCAAGAGGTGACACCATACCCGAAAAATGGTATTGTCGCCATGGTAAATATCCCAACAATGTCAAAGATGAACCGTTTCAGTTGACCGTATTGATTCACGCTCATTTACCTCTTGAAAATTAGCTTAAAACCTGGAGCTCAACCATGAATAAAAAAATCTGCGTTGGTGTCATAGGCCTGATTTTATTGATAGCCTGTCATGGAGCCTTGGCGGCGAATGGCATTTCCATTAACGGAAAGTTGAAATATTCAAAAAATTTTAGTCGGTTCGACTACACATCCAAACAGGCAAAGAAGGGTGGAGATATCGTTTTGCATATGATAGGAAGCTTCGATAAAATGAATCCCTACACCTTAAAGGGAATACAACCCTATGGACTGGAGGAATTGGTCTTTGAGCCACTTGCCGTATCGAGCCTTGACGAACCGTTTTCAAAATACGGCTTGATAGCCAAGGATATCGAAGTTGCACCGGATAAACTGTCCGTTGTTTTCACCCTGAATGAAAAAGCCAGGTTTTCAGACAATACTCCTATCACCGCTGAAGATGTCGCCTTTTCTCTGGCTATGATGAAAAGCGATAAAGTTCATCCGCTTTATAGTTATTATTATCACGACATTATCGGCTCGGAAATTCTTGGAAAGATGAAGATTCGCTTAAATTTTGCACAGGTAAACCGAGAACTCCCGATGATTGCCTGTGAACTTCCTGTATTGTCAAAGAAATTTTATAGTTCCCATCCATTTGAGGGCGATAGTAACCTGGTACCTCCCATTGGTTCCGGACCCTATGTCGTTGAATCTGTAAAAGCTGGGAAATCAGTTACATATAAGAGGAATAAGAACTATTGGGCCAAGGATCTGCCTGTTCGAGAGGGGATGTATAATTTCGATACGATAAAAATCGATTATTACAGTGATCCTGTTGTAGCAGTAGAGGCTTTTAAAGCAGGCGATTTCGATTTTATGTCAGTGAATATTGCAAAACAGTGGGTAAGAGATCTGACTGGTAAAAAATTTAGAAAAGGCATAATTATAAAGAAGATTGTGCCGCAGGAAAATGATGCCGGCATGCAGTGTTTCGTAATGAATACGCGCAAAAAAATCTTCCAGGATCGCCGGGTGCGTAAGGCACTCGGGCTTGCCTTTGATTTTGAGTGGACAAATAAATCTCTTTTCTTCAATCAGTATACGAGATCGAATTCATTTTTCAGCAATTCCTATCTCGCAGCTACTGGTCTTCCGTCCGGCAAGGAACTTCAGTATCTGGAAAAATTTAAAGATCAACTTCCCCAAGAGGTCTTCACAACGCCTCTCACTCCTCCCAATACCAAAGGAAAAGGGGGCTTGCGGTCAAACCTGCAAATGGCTCAGAAGCTTTTAACAGAGGCGGGATGGCATGTGAAAAATGGTGTTTTGCAAAACAAGAGCGGAAAGCCTTTTCGTTTCGAAATACTTCTTGTTCAACCGACATTTGAGCGTGTTGTCGCACCTTTTGTACAAAACCTTGCAAGATTAGGGATCAAGGTCGATTATAGAACTCTAGATGCTGCTCTTTATACGGAACGGGTAAGGAATTTTGATTTCGATATGATAGTAAATGTCTTTAGTCAATCACTTTCTCCGGGAAACGAGCAAAGGAACTATTGGTCATCAGAATCCGCAAAAACCAAAGGGTCTGAGAATCTGGCGGGAGTCAGTTCGCCGGTGACTGACTTTCTTGTGAAAAAAATCATCTACGCCAAAACAGAGGATGAGCTGACCGCAGCGTGCAAAGCCTTAGACAGAGTCCTGTGGTACGAATACTATGTGATACCAAATTGGTATTTGAAGGGATATCGGCTAACCTATTACAATAAATTTGACCAACCTAAAGTTTTGCCTAAATATTATAGTCCTTTCCAACTGTTGATGACATGGTGGAAAAAACAATAAATATACCGGATTGATATTATAAGAATAAAAACCTGATACTCCAAAGAGTGCTGGAAATTTTATAACTCCCTGTTCTACTGAATAAAATAAATATTAATTTTTCTTGACTCACGATTTTTAATTTTGATAAGCTGAATCGTAGGGTTCTTTTTTTCGACCAGTAGGTCGGAACCGGTCGAATGTGAAAAGATAGTTTCTTTTTTTTCATGTGATATCGGTTCTATGGTAATCCTGGTCAGAGATAGAAATGGGGGGTGAGGCCCGTTTTTCTCTGACAAGAATATCTTGTCAATACACTGGAGGTTTGCAGCATGTCTGATCGTGTGAAAGGGAAGGTGAAATGGTTTAATGCGAGTAAGGGGTATGGATTTTTAGAAAGGCCGGATGGAGAAGCAGACGTTTTCGTTCACTTCAGCGCCATTCTTGGTGAAGGCTTCCGAAGCCTTGAAGAGGGAGAGCAAGTTGAATTTTCTGTGGCCAAAACAGACAAGGGACTGCAGGCGGAGAATGTGCAGAAACTAAAATAAAAATGGTTTTTTCTGTATAAAAAGCCCATTGCATATATTCTGTGCAATGGGCTTTTTTTTATCGATAAAAATTGTGATATAGTGGTTATTGAGATTTCGGACCAAAACAAACAAAGATAGAACCTCTGTCTTTTAATTGTTTTAGTAGAGTGTTACGCATGGATGATTCTGTAATTCCTAACAGACAGGAACTTTTGTTTCTCCATTGTAATCTGATTTGATTGGGATTTGCGAGTTAAAGAGGATTGTGCTCGTTTAAATATGAAGAAATTGTTAATAACATCTTGTTATGAGACTGAAAAGTTGGGCATCATTCTTGGCGAAACAGCTCAACCCGGTGATGTCATCTGTCTTGACGGCGGACTTGGAGCCGGAAAGACGAGGTTGGCTCAGGCAATAGCAAAAGGTCTGCGGGTACCGCCGGTATATTATGTAACCAGTCCATCATTTGCAATATTACATGAATATCCTGGCAGAATTCCTCTTTATCACATGGATTTTTATCGATTGAATGATTCTTTAGAGGCAGAGGACCTCGGTTTTGAAGAATATTTTTACCTTTCAGGTTTGACGGTAATTGAGTGGTCGGAGAGGGCTTTGGAATTGCTTCCTACTGAGAGGCTCACACTCCACTTGGAAATCGGACCTGGAGAAAACCGTATAATAAGATGTACGTATTCAACAAATGGCTGGAAAAAAAGGTTGATGGAAAATAACATTTTTTGCGATTAACGTTTGAATCGATCAATACAGCAGGCAATGTCTATGCACCGTTTTTACAAATCGAAATACAAATAAACCTACTGGGTTGCGATCTGTAATACATTTTAAATCTACAGGGAATATGGATTCATTTATTGCAAGACAACCAATTTTAAACCGAAAAAAGAAAGTATATGCCTATGAACTTCTCTTCAGATCGGATAAGACGAACAGCTTTCCCGGTTTGGATGGGGACTATGCAACTTCAAGTCTTCTTTCATCTTCCTTTTTTACCGTGGGAATTGAAAGAATTGCCGGTGGAAAGAAAGCGTTTATCAATTTTACTGGAGATCTCTTGTTAAACGACATTCCAACCCTTTTTCCCCAAAATGCAATAATAGTTGAAATATTAGAGACAGTAAAACCTAATTTTGAGATCATTGAAAAATGCAAATACTTGCGTAATCAAGGTTATGTCCTGGCACTGGATGATTTTGTTTTTAGAAAAGAATTTGAGCCATTAATCGAACTTGCGGAAATTATTAAAGTCGATTTTCGACTGACTCCTCTCGAAGAAATAGAGAAAATGGTTGATCGGCTATCAGCATATCGATGTAAACTTCTCGCAGAAAAGATTGAAACCTATGAGGAATTCAATCAGGCACTTGCCTTGGGTTTCTCTTATTTCCAGGGGTATTTTTTTGCCAAACCAGAGGTGTTGAAAAATAAGGAGATTCCTCCCTCCAAACTTCCGATGCTTAAACTTATTGCCGATGCCAACACCACGGAGTTCGACGTTGAGGCCCTGGAAAGGTTGATAACCCAAGATGTATCTATTTCTTTTAAGCTATTAAAATATTTAAATTCTGCATATTTTAGAAGGCTTCAGCCAATCTCTTCTATCCGTCAAGCTATTGCCTATCTCGGCGAAAATGGTTTCAGACTTTTTGTATCATTGATCGCTGCGAGTAGACTCGCTGATAATAAGCCTGAGGAATTGATTCGAATTTCGATAATAAGAGCTAGATTCCTAGAGCAAATTGGTCTGGAAATAAAAGTTTCGAGCAGCGAACTTTTCATGTTGGGTCTTTTCTCCTTTCTTGATGCGATGCTTGACAACAGTATGGAATACCTGTTGAGTAAACTGCCTTTGACAGAGGACGTTAAAGATGCGTTGACAAGAAGAAGCGGAAAATTATTCATCTTCCTTAAATTGATTGAAGCATACGAAGACGGAAAGTGGACGGAATTAGGAGACCTCAAGGAAGATTTAGGACTTTCGGGGGAAAAGATTGTCCAATTTTATATAGATGCAATCGGGTGGGCGGATAGCTTCTAACCTGCAAATTTCACGGATCGATATGGCCAGAAGGGTAATAAACACAGGGAATAGCCTGTTACCGCAAAGGACATTCACGGAAAGATAAAATGCCGCGCATCTTTTCTGGCTGGTTTCCAAAAAGACAAAACCTTATTATGGTAATATTTTAAATGCCGTCAAAAGTATCTTACGTTGAATTCTTTGCTAATAATCAGTAATTATTGTCTTTTGGAATATTCTTATGAAAAAAAATACACGGAAATTAGAGAGTTGTTTGAAAACCTTTACCATTGACCAGGATAAAGCGATCAGTCCGGAAAAAACCGTCGATCTTTTTTATGAAAAACTCGCTGCCCTGGATTTGAAAATCCTCAATGAAGTGAAAAGGATTGATAACGGAAGACTGGACATTCCCGTATATTTCAGCGTATGCGGGGATGATGCGGCAGCTATGACCGGAACCAAGAAACAGATGGGGAAAGGCGCATCTCCCATACAGGCGAAGGCCTCTGCCTGTATGGAGCTTGCTGAAAGGTTTTCTTTTTTTGCCTTCAAATCAGATCCGGATAATTTCATAGAAGGTGACTATATAAGTATAAAAAGACAGGGATATCCTGTGCTCGATCTCTCCTATTTACTGCGATCAGTTCATGACGAGAAAACCGATGAAAACCTTCTGGAGAAATTGTTGACGGGTATCCCCATGCAATGGACCTGGGCCAGGAATTTGAGTCGGGATGAGGATGTGTTTATCCCGTTTTCCTGGTTTTATGCAATCAATGAATTCAATGGACCGTCAGCAGGCAATACATACGAAGAAGCTGCTTTACAGGGGGTCTGTGAAATTGTCGAACGACATGTCTGCTCCCTTATAAATCATCAAAAACTGAATACACCGAATATCGATGCATCTTCGGCAAAAGACCCGGTTGCCCGTGAACTTCTCGACAAGTTCCAAAGAAACAATATTGAACTCTACCTTAAAGATTTTACATTGGATACGGGAATCTGCACAGTTGGTGCTCTGGCCCTTGATCGGTCCACCTTTCCTCAATCCAGCGAGATAGTCTATACTGCTGGGACTACTCCCGGTGCAGAAAAGGCGCTCATCCGTGCCTTGACGGAAATAGCCCAGTTGGCAGGAGATTTTAACAGCAATTCAAATTATGTCGCATCCGGCCTCCCTAAACCCCTGTCCATGGATGAGGTTGGGTATCTAACCAATGAGGGTGAAACTGTAACCATTCAAGAAATGGCGGATTTGTCCGATAACGATATGAGGGTAGAGATGAACCGTTGTGTCGAATCCTTACAAAGGATCGACATGGAGGTTTTCATAATCGATACAACCCATCATGATTTGAAAATACCCGCCCTGTATACCATTGTTCCAGGGGCACATTTCCGGGAGCGTTCCATGATCAAATCAGTCGGGTTGTTTGTGGCAAAACTTCTTCTGGAGAGGGTGCATGACCAAGAAATTCAGAAAGAGAAGTTGGCGGAGATGCAGAAGCTTCTACCCAATACCTATTATCTTGAATTTTACAGAGGAAGAATTCTCTGTGATTCGGGTGCATATGAGGAGGCGATTGTCCATTTTGACCGGGCCTTGGAAATCGGACCTGAAGAAGAGGATCTTCCCTATATTTACTCGTACAAAGGAAGCTGTCTGAAAGACCTTGGCCTATTTGATCAGGCAATTAAGGTTTTAGAGCAAGGGCTCGCAGAAGATAGTGAACGACCCGACCTGTATAACCTGATTGGAGTTTGTTATTTTAAAAAGGATGAATATCAAAAGGCGATTTCCCATTTCGAACGCGCGGTCCACTTAAATCCTGCTTCTGCAACTGATTATGCCAATCTTGGAGTTAATTACTTCAAATTAAATAAAAATGAAGAAGCGAAACAATTTCTTACGTTGGCTCTAACACTTGATCCTGCGCTTCAATTCGCCAGGGAATATCTTGATAAAATCTCTGCATGCAAAAACTGAAACCATTGGAAAAGATATACCGGACCAAACTGATTTACCCAAAAAAAACATGGTTTGTTTTAAAGGCGTGTCTGTTTTTGGTAATTGTTGTTGCTTGGGGGAACGTCACCATTGATGTTCCTTGCTCTTACGGTCAGCAGGATAATTACTCCGCATCTCTGAAGTTCAAAGCACAACGATACTATTGGGGGAGAGAGGTTAGACAGAATTTTTCCAAGGCCTTCAACCTTTATCTTCAAGCCGCCGAGAGGGGAGATACCGAAGCCCAGTATATTGTTGGCGGCATGTACTTTAAAGGAATAGGGACAGAGCGTAACCTGAAGGAGGCCTTTAAATGGCTTTATAAGGCCGCTGAGAAAGGGAAAAGCACCCCGCAATCACAAAAGATCTTGGGGCAGGAGTTTTTGGTAGGGAGAGTGGTACCGAAAAATTACTCTCAGTCGGTCCAATGGTATAAAATGGCCTCTGAAAACGGAGATCATGATGCTCAGAACGAACTGGCTTTTCTCTATTATGTGGGAAGGGGTGTCGAGCAGGATTTTAAAAAGGCCTTCCAATGGTTTGAAAAAGCGGCAAGAGGAGGTCTGGTAATAGCCCAGTATAATGTGGGGATCATGTGGTATACTGGTAATGGTGTTAAACAATCTAATTTGATCAAGGCGTATAGTTGGTTGAACCTGGCAGCTTCAAATGGCTATTCTCAAGCCGAACCTGCTGCAAAATTCATAGAGACAGAACTAGATTCCACAGATCTTGAAATAGCACAGAAAGAGGCAACAGCCCTTTACACTCAGATCTCGGCGGAACAAGCAAAAAAAAATAATTAAATCATTTAGGCATCCCTCTAGTCTTCCTTGTAATTATTCCAGTTAAACTATGCCGGGGAGTCAATTCCCTATATTTCTGTTTAGAAAAATGGTAAATTGCCGTCCTTATTTGGGGATTGGGCTAGGATATATCTGTACTATCGCTCCTGAACGAAACAATTATCTAAAAAAGATGCAAACAACCGTTATCGCCTTGACCAGACAAGGGAAAATTCTGGCGAACATTATTTCTTCGGCCCTGGAAGAGTGCTCATTAAGTCCTGAATACGGGTCGGTTGCCGACAGAATTGGCAAGGCGTGGAAAAACAATGGGGGAATTATCTGCATCATGGCAACCGGGATTGTCGTCCGGTCGATAGCACCGCTCTGTAGAGATAAACGATCTGACCCTTGCGTAGTTGTTCTGGATGAAAAAGGTGAGTTCGTAATAAGTCTTCTCTCAGGACACTTGGGAGGAGGTAACGACTTATCCCGAAAAATAGCTAAAATAACAGGAGGAAAGGCAGTAATTACCACGGCTTCTGATGTCGGGGGTCACACGGCTCTTGATTTGTGGATTGCCGAAAACAATCTCATCCCGTCAAATCCGAAAAGACTGACGTCGACCTCGGCTAAGCTGGTCAATACCGGGCTCTTACTGGTTTACTCAGACCAAAAGATTGAAGGACTCCCATTTGATTTTTTGCAGGTGGAAAAAAAGGAGCGGGCAGACGTTATTATTTCTTATTTATATACGGATAATTACGAGTGCCTTTATTTGATAACGGCAAATTTATTTGTTGGATTTGGCTGCAACCGTGGTACTACTATTGCGGAATTTGAAGAGGCCTTTGGCGATATGTGCAGCATGCATCATATAGATCCAAGAGCTATTGCGGGCCTTGCAAGCATAGATTTGAAAAACGATGAACAAGGGCTGCTGGAATTTGCCAAGAGCAGGCAGCTTCCGCTTTGTTTTTATTCAAATGATGAACTTAATTCCGTTGAGGGAGTTGATTCCTCAGAGGCAGTATTGAAGGCGACGGGAGCGAAGGCAGTCGCAGAACCGGCCGCCGTTCTTGCCGCAGGTTCGGATTGTGGTCCTGGACAGATTATTATCAGGAAAATGAAATGGAAAAATGTAACGACAGCGATTGCTGCGAAAAGAATACGATTCAAGGAATGATCTATGTCGTGGGAACCGGACCCGGCAATTATGAAAATCTGACACCGGCAGCGGTGAAGGCTATCCATGGTTCGGAAGTCGTCATCGGCTACAAGACGTATCTCGATCTGATAGCCGATATCCTGCATGGAAAGGAAGTTATTTCCTCTTCGATGATGCAGGAGGTGGATCGTTGTTCCAAGGCCTTTGAGATTGCCAGAACGGGGCGATGTGTAACCATGATATCAGGTGGTGACCCGGGTATTTATGCAATGGCCGGCTTGATATATGAGATGGCCGTACAACAAGACATTCCCATCCCGATCCGTGTGGTTCCAGGCCTTGCCGCGGTCAACAGTTGTGCCGCACGTTTGGGAGCCCCATTGATGCATGACTTTGCAACCATAAGCCTTTCGGATCTCCTAACCCCTTGGGATATAATAGAAAAACGCCTTCATGCCGCTGCGTCGGCAGATTTTGTAATCGCAATTTATAACCCAAAATCAAAAAAGAGGGTTGAGCATATCGAACGGGCCCGTAAAATTATACTGCAATACAGACAGCCGGATACCCCGGTTGGAATCGTCAGCAACGCCATGCGGGAAAACGAGACCGTACTACTGACAGATCTTGAGAAAATGCCCGAGGCAGACATAAACATGCAATCTACTGTAATCGTCGGAAACTCGACCACCTTTACCTGGCAAGGCAAAATGATAACGCCTCGTGGATATAAGGATAAATATACGCTTGAGTCGTAAGGTAGAGAGATCAAACGATGGTTGCTACTCTTTTTCTACTTCGCCACGGCAGGACGGTTCTTGCCGGAAAGATGGTCGGTTCGACGGATGTGGAGCTTGCCGGTGATGGGATAAAACAGATTCACACTCTCCGGGAGATGATCCATGGAGAGAAGTTTCAAAGAGTATTTTGCAGTCCCATGCGACGCTGCAAACAAACAGCAGAAATTTTGGATCTTGAAGCAGAAATATCTTACGTCGATGAGCTAAGAGAAATTAATTTTGGTCGATGGGAGGGCCTCGAGTTTTCTGATATTGAAAGTCAGGAACCTCAAATGATACAGAATTGGATGGAAAACCCAGATGAATTCTGCTTTCCCAAAGGGGAATGTCGTTCTGATTTCATCCTTCGCATAGAAGAATTTAAAGGGAGAATGCTATCCCTTGCGGATAAAAAGATTCTTATTATCACCCACGGAGGAGTAATACGGCATCTCATCTGTCTGTATCTCGGTCTTCCTGTTAACAATTATCTTCTCTTCCAGGTGGGCGAAGGACTCCTTACGACCCTTGATTGCTTTGGTGAAAGGGGGGTGCTTACCGGATTAAATATAGGCAGGGGAAAGAAATGGGAAGGTTGATACTCGTCACTGGAGGAACCAGAAGCGGAAAAAGTGACTATGCCCAGATCCTTGCTGAATCACTTGCAGAGCCACGGCTCTTTGTTGCAACCTGCCCAAAGGTTGATCCCGAGATGGATGAGCGCATTCGCAAGCATCAGCAGGCCAGAGCCGGTGCTTCCTGGAAAACACTTGAAGAAGAGATCGACCTTGCCGCCGCTTTTGATCACATTGGGGATAAAGGCGTCTGTCTCATAGATTGTCTTACTCTGTGGATCAACAATCTTCTCTTTCATGAGCAACGGATGGGAGGAGAATTGACCGAAGAGATAATGATTGGGCATTGTGAAAAATTCATTGACAGAATGCATACATTTCAGGGGATCACCATATGTGTTACCAACGAGGTGGGTATGGGAATCGTTCCGGAAAATCCTGAGGCCAGGCGATACAGGGATCTTGTGGGCTGGTGTAACAGGATTATCGCAAATGCTGCTGATCAGGTCGTATTTGTGACCTGCGGTCTTCCTCTTTTTTTAAAAAATAATATCGGCGAATAAATTTCACTTCAAATACTCTTTTCAAGAAAGGATGTAACATGAATATGCTGGATAGAACACTACAAAAGATTTTTCCTCAGGATTCGGGATCAAGAGACGCCGCGAAGGCCCGTCTTGAACAATTGGCCCTTCCGTATTGGTCCCTCGGTGACTTGATGGATTTGGCAATGGATCTGGCCGGAATGACCCGTTCCATGAATCCCCCGGTTGCCAGAAAGGCGGTTGTCACCATGGCTGGAGACCATGGCGTGGTTAGGGAAGGAGTCAGCAAATTCCCCAGCGAGGTGACCCCCCAAATGGTTTATAATTTCGTGAATGGAGGTGCGGGAATAAATGCCCTTGCCCGTCAGGTCGGTGCCGAAGTTTTTGTCGTTGACATGGGGGTGGCAGTCGATATGAATGATCTGGCAAAGGCCGGTAAAATTATAAACAAGAAGGTAGGATTGGGAACCGATAATATCGCCGAAGGTCCCGCAATGAGCCTTGCCATGGCCCAACGGGCCATCGAGTCCGGTATTGATATCGCTAATGATCTTGCAAGTAAATTTGATGTTATTGGTACCGGTGATATGGGAATCGGCAACACGACCCCTTCGACGGCCATTGCCGCGGTGTTGACTGGTAAGGATGTTGCCGAACTCACAGGAAAAGGGACAGGGCTTGACGACGACCAGCTGCGGCACAAGATACAAGTCATAAAGAAGATCATTGAGGTCAACAGGCCTGATCCGAAAAACGGCCTGGATATTCTGGCCAAGGTTGGAGGATTTGAAATAGGCGGGATAGCCGGTTTGATCCTGGGGTGTGCGGCCAATCAAAAACCGGTGGTGGTCGATGGGTTTATTTCCACAGCCGGAGCCTTGATAGCCTATACCATTGAACCCTTTGTCCGTGATTATATAATCTGTTCTCATCGCTCGATGGAACCCGGGCATAAGGCAATGCAACACTATCTCGGCTGCAAAAAACCGCTTCTCGATCTGAACATGCGGCTGGGTGAAGGAACCGGTGGTGCGTTGGCCATGAATCTTCTCGAGGCGGCTGTCGCCATCCTGACCGAGGTGGCAACATTCGAGGAGGCTGCGGTGGCAGGGGCGGATAAATAGTCGTGGAACCCTCATGGAGCGATAGGTGGAAGGAACTGCCTCCTTCAATTTCACATCCACTCTCGTGTTTTCTGGCCGCTTTCAGGTTTTTGACCATCATTCCTGTCCAATGGCATTCGGAAAAAGATGGAGACTATTTTCAGCACAGTCTCTATTATTTCCCGATTATTGGTGGCATTATCGGCCTGGCGGCTGCAGGGTTAAGCACTTTGTTTCGCAGTGTGTTGCCGGGCCAGGTGGTGGCTGTTGGGACCATAATCATATTGGCAATGGCCTCCGGTTGTCTGCATCTCGATGGCCTGGCCGATACTGCCGATGGTTTTTTCAGTTCCCGCCCCAAAGAAAGAATTCTTGAGATAATGCGAGACAGCCGGACAGGTGCCATGGGAGTAATCGTTATTGCGCTGGTTCTCCTTTTAAAGTTTTCGGCACTTTCAAGCCTTGCACCCTCCATCTTTTTCAAGACAGTTTGCCTGATGTCGCTTGCAGGAAGATGCTCCATAGTTCTGACCATGGCCATTCTTCCCTATGCCAGAAGTGAAGGAGGACTCGGCCATCTCTTTTATTCACGGAATTGTCGTCTATCCGCTCTTTGGGCACTGGTCTTCCTTGTCATGTTGGTTCCTTTTGTCGGTCTCAAGACGATGGTATTGGTGCTCTGCACGACACTTCTCACCGTCTTCATCTTTGCCTTATGGTGCAGGGGGAAAATCGGTGGTGCCACCGGAGACACTCTGGGGGCAGTCTGTGAGATCACCGAAACGGTAATTGCCGTATCTTTTGTCAACACAATAGGATTTCATTGATTTTCAGGGATTTAAAAAAGATGTCCAATATAACGCTCAATCAGCAGGAAAACGCCGGCCAAAGTTTCGGTCATGGCGGAAATGTGCACATGCTTTCACGGCAACATTCCTTTGTATCGGGAAAACTTCTCGACTTCAGCGCCAATATTAACCCGTTAGGGCCTCCGGAGTGGATGCGGTCAACAATTTCAAGATCAATTGAAAATCTGATCCACTATCCCGATCCTGAATGTTATCATCTGACACGCGCAATTGCCGATTATTTCAGGTTACCCGTAGAGAGCGTTATCCCTGCCAATGGAACCACTGAACTTCTCTATCATCTTCCTAAAATCATAAATAAAAACAAGGCTGTCATACCTGCCCCTTCCTATATCGATTATATGAAGGTGATGAATCTGGCAGGAATGCACGTCGAGCCTTTTTTCCTTGAGCCCAAAAACAATTTCCTCCTGGATCTCGATAAACTCTCCGGAAAATTAACCGGAGATGAAACCGTGGTCATTGGATCGCCCAATAATCCAACCGGTATGGTAATAGATTCCAGTAGGTTGCAAGAAATTGCAAAGAATTTCCCCGACACGATTTTTATCATAGATGAGGCGTTTCTTGATTTTGTCGAATCAGGATGTACCCTTGCCGGTCGTGGGGAAAATATTATCACCTTGCATTCGATGACTAAGTTCTTTGCCATACCGGGTTTACGTTTGGGCTTTGGTGTCTTTCCCCAGAGGTTTGCAGAGGCCCTGCGTCGTATTATACCCCCATGGACGGTTAACACCCTGGCACAGGCAGTGGGACAAAAGGCCTTTGAAGATGAATCCTACAGAAGGAAATCCATACATACATGTAATGACTTGCGCACTGAGCTGATGCGAGGACTTGCCAACATTCCTGCCTTGAAAGTGTTTGATTCCAAGGCGAATTATCTGCTTATTAAGCTGTTGGACGGGACTCCGGCCCCAAAGCTTTCCCACAGGCTTCTGCAGCAAGGCATTGCCATTCGCGTCTGCGACAATTACCTGGGACTCGACGAAAGCTATTTCCGGATTGCCGTCCGCACTCAAAAAGAAAACACGGTTCTATTAGATGCCCTTGATCACATTTTTTCCCCTCGTACTACCAAAACCGGTACTCGGAAAATAAAACAAATCAATCCGTTAATGATCCAGGGAACATCTTCCAATGCCGGAAAATCCGTCCTGGTAACCGCTCTATGCCGCATCCTTCTCCAGGATGGGATACGGGTTGCTCCTTTCAAGTCCCAGAATATGTCTTTGAATTCATTTGTTACGCATGACGGTCTGGAGATGGGGAGGGCTCAGGTCGCCCAGGCACAGGCGGCAAGGCTGGATCCTGATGTCCGGATGAATCCTGTTCTATTGAAACCGAACTCGGATACCGGTTCCCAGGTGATTGTCAAAGGCCTGCCGGTGGGAAATATGTCGGTTACGGAATATATTGCTTATAAGGACAAAGCATGGAAGGCCGCCTGTGATAGTTTCGACTCTCTGGCTTCCGAATACGATGCAATTCTGTTGGAAGGGGCGGGATCTCCGGGAGAGGTTAATCTCAAACATCACGATATCGTCAACATGCGGATGGCTCAATATGCCGACGCCAACGTCTTATTGGTTGGAGATATAGATCGTGGCGGTGTATATGCCTCCTTCGTCGGTACCATGGAGGTTTTGGAGGAGTGGGAAAGAAAGCTCATCGCCGGCTTCATTGTCAACCGTTTCAGGGGACAGGCTGCATTACTCGATTCCGCCCACAGATATGTTCGAGCCCATACCGGGAGGGATGTTCTGGGAGTTGTACCCTATTTACAGGATCTTGGTATTCCGGAAGAGGATTCCGTATCCTTTAAAAGCGGTGTCTTTGATGCGGAAAGACCCCAGGAACCACACGTTGAGATTGCCGTGATCAGTCTTCCCCATATTTCCAATTTCACTGATATTGAACCGTTCCTGGCTGAGCCGGATGTCTATCTGAAGGTTGTCACGAAACCACGTGAACTGGGCCGACCTGATGCCGTGATTATCCCGGGATCAAAAAATGTGATCGGTGATTTGAAGGCTTTAAAGGAGAACGGTTTCGCCGATATCCTGAGAGTCCTCGGAGACAGCGGCTGCGAGATTGTAGGGCTCTGCGGTGGATACCAGATCCTTGGCAAGAGCGTCGAAGATCCGCATTCCATCGAATCGGATCGTGGGAATATCGAAGGTCTGGGACTGCTGAACATGGTTACCAGATTGGAAAGGCAGAAACGTTTGGTACGGCAGAGGGGTATTCATCTGGCATCGAACTGTCCGGTCTACGGCTATGAAATTCACCATGGCATTTCCGACTCCGGACTTGAGCGTGTCGTGGAATTTGAAGACGGTACAACGTGCGGCTCCATGACCGAAAACGGGCGCATTTGGGGAACATACCTGCATGGAATTTTTGATGCCGATTCTTTCCGTCGCTGGTTTATCGATCGTCTGAAAAAACGAGCGGAATTGCCCTGTAACGGACAGATCCGTGCCTGGTATGATCTGGAACCGGCTTTTGACAGGCTGGCAGATACGGTTCGGCAAGGCCTCGATATGGACCGGGTCTATGCATTGCTTGGCCTGTAACACAAAAATCCGGCGGAGTCCCTGATATGCTTTTCACGCTTAAGATAATGACGGTTATTGTGCTGGACCATCTCTTTGGCGACCCGCATTGGTTTCCCCATCCGGTCCGAATAATCGGATGGTTCTGCAGTCGGAGTGAAACATTTTTCATATCGCTTTTCCGGAGCAAAAAAATAGCCGGTGTCGGTACGGTAGTCGTTGTTCTTTTGGCGACCATTCTTGCAGTTGGTATCCTGATAGAAACAATGGGTACCGTCTCACATATACTGTCCGGCGCCATTGCAATCCTGTTGCTGTACACATCGATTGCCGTAAAGGATATGCTGGATCATAGCAGGAGGGTCTATGATGATCTTCATTCAGGAGATCTTGTTGCAGCAAGACAATCGCTTTCGATGATAGTCGGCAGGGACACGAAAGATCTCGAAAAACCCGGCATTGTTCGGGCCTGTATTGAGACAGTGGCTGAAAACATGGTGGACGGTGTTACTGCGCCGCTTTTTTATGGTATTGTTGCAAGTATGATTGCACCGATCTCGGGTTTTAACGATATAGAAATTGCAGCATTTGGGGCCATGACCTACAGAGCGATCAACACCATGGATTCGATGTTCGGCTATAAAAATGAAAAATACCTCCAATTCGGTTGGGCCGCGGCACGACTCGACGATATCGCAAACTTCATCCCGGCAAGAATAAGTGCCCTGATGATGATAGTCGCAGCCTTTGTCATGAACCTTAATGGTAAGAGAGCTGCAAGGATATTTTTTCGAGACAGACGCAACCACGTGAGTCCCAATTCCGCCCATACCGAGAGTGTTGTCGCAGGAGCCTTGGGTGTTCAATTGGGCGGTGATTCATCGTATTTCGGGAAGGTGATCAGCAAACCTACCATAGGTGACGACCTGAGAGATGTCTCTGAACAGGATATCCTGATCACAGGAAAACTTATGCAGGTGGGTTCTCTCTTGTTTGTGATCCTGCTGCTGGTCATAAAAGTTTTACTCATGGTTAAATAACTGATGAATATACCAGCATTTGTCGTTGGGGGAACTACAAGTGGTTCCGGTAAAACGACCATCACCCTCGGCATCATGGCAGCCTTAAAGAGACGTGGATTTAACGTACAACCTTTCAAATGCGGGCCTGACTTTATCGATCCAACGCTCCATATGATGGTTACCGGAAATGTGTCACGCAACCTTGATCTGCGCATGGCTGGTATTCCTTTTTGTCAGAATTCTTTTTCACAAAATATCAAGGGCATGGATGTGGCTGTCATTGAAGGGGTTATGGGGTTGTTCGATGGAGGTACCGCCAGTTCGGCAGCACTTGCAGAGACCTTGTCCCTTCCCGTGGTTCTGGTCATTGACGCTCGGTCGGCAGCCGAAAGTGTTGCCGCAGTCTTGAAGGGGTTCGAGGTCTATGACCAGAACCTGAAGATTTCTGGTGTTATTTTCAACAGGGTCGGATCGTCAAGGCATAAGGAACTCATTTCAGATGCTGTGAGTACACATTGTAATACGACTGTCTTGGGGTTTTTTCCAAGGGATATCGAATTTTCAATACCGGAGAGGCATCTCGGCCTGTTTATGGGAGAAGAGACGCCTCTTGGAGAGGAGCAGATCAATAATCTGATTCGGACAGTGGAGAAGAATATCAATGTCGATCGTCTCCTGAGGTTGAACATGACCTCCATTGATCGTGAGGTAAAGGCCTCAATAGAAAATCAGGATGAACGAGTTACGCTCGCTGTAGCTCGTGATCAGGCCTTTTGTTTTTATTATCAGGATAATTTTGATCTCTTTTTCCGTGCCGGTATCGACATTATCTATTTCAGCCCCATGAATGATTCAAAACTCCCTGAGAAGATAGACGGTATCTATATAGGAGGGGGATATCCTGAGATTTTTGCAGAAATATTAAGTAAAAATAAGAAGATGATGAATGAGATCAGAGCCTGGGCGGATCGTGGAGGACCTCTTTTCTGCGAATGCGGAGGGTTTATGTATATGTGTCATGAACTCGTAAATAATCAGGGTGACAAGTATCAGATGACCGGCGTTTTTCCGGCAACGATTCTCATGAATGATCGATTGAGCAGATTGGGGTACAGAGAAGTGAAAATTGTAGATGATTGCCTTTTGGGAAAACCTGGGGACACCTTATTTGGCCATGAATTTCACTACTCGGCCATTCAAGAAATCGATCCCGCTGTCCCCACCGTTTTTGAGCTGCAGGATGGAAGAAGAGAAGGCTATGTGAAAGGAAATGTTCTCGGAGGATATGTGCATTTTCACTTTGGAAGATCTGAAAAGGGAATCGATTCCCTCTATAATTCACTGAAGTTGGGAAAAGGAAACGCGACATGGTGACTTTGCAACAAATCAAGCCTCAAAAAATAGAAGAGGAAAGCTTCCGGATTATCGAGGAAGAATTTTTATCTCAGACCGGTCATACTATCGATGAATATGGATCTGATACCTTCAAAATCATACAAAGAGTCGTTCATGCCACCGGAGACTTTTCTTTTGCATCGGCCCTTGTTTTTCATCCTCGGGCGATCGAAGCCGGTATTTCCTCAATAAAAGGTGGGAAGAATATCCTCATCGACGTCAATATGGGGGCTTCCGGGATCAGCAGGGCTTTATTAAAAGTAAATGGCGGTGACGTTATCTGCAGGGTCGGAGATACGGAAATAGGGAAGCTGGCAAAGGAAAAAGGCTTAACCAGATCAGAGGCGGCTTTTGAATTCGCTGCCTCTGATGATATAGGTATTGTTGTAATCGGAAATGCACCGACCGCCTTGCTTGCGGCAATGAGATTGCAGGAAGAGGGGAAGCTGAAAGCCAATCTCATTGTAGGTGTCCCTGTCGGTTTTGTAAACGCCGAGGAATCCAAAGCGATTTTATCCGGAAAAGAGTATCCCTTCATAACCTCGCTGGGAAGAAAAGGTGGGAGTCCGGTTGCTGTTGCCATAACAAACGCCCTGTTGCGATTGGCCCAGGAGAAGGCGTGAAACATCTCATTGGCTGTACTAACGTGTAGACTCTTTATCTTCCAATGAAAGTCTTGCGGGAGAAACGACCTTGGCATGGAGGAGTACTCTGATTTTACGTTTCCATGTGACCGGTGGATCGTATTCAATCATGCCGATGCAGATACATAACGTCCTTGACAATTGGGAGTGGTAATGCTACTTGGTTTGCCGAATTTTTCAAAATACCTTTAACATACTAAGAGAAAAAGGAGAAACATAATGGAAAGGACGTTTGCAATTGTGAAACCGGATGCCTTTGCTGCTGGAAACGCCGGGAAGATAATTGCCCGCATCTATGAAGAAGGATTTAAAATTGCAGGGCTTAAAAAGTTGTATTTAAGCAAAGTTGAGGCGGAAGGTTTTTATTATGTTCATAAAGAGAGGCCGTTTTTTGGTGAGCTTACCGATTTTATGAGCAGTGGTCCTTGTATAGTAATGGTTCTCGAGGCCGTCAATGCCATAAAGAAATGGCGGGATTTGATGGGGGCTACCAACCCCGCAGATGCTGCTGAAGGAACCTTGCGTCGGCAGTTCGGATCATCAGTCGGTGAAAATGCTACCCACGGTTCGGATGCTCCTGAAACGGCAGCATTTGAAATAGGATATTTCTTTTCTGGTTTGGAATTGCTTTAATTCCATCAAAAATTCGTGTTTAGGGCAGGTTTGGAAAAAGATGGTTCAGGATTGTAACATGTTGATGTATAGTCTTTCCCCCCTGCAGTGTGTGGGGTTTTGACGAGGTTATTGTGTTTCCTTACGGCCGGTTGGTATGGTCCAACCATGCTGACCGGTTGAACCCTTTGGAAAAAGGCGGGGTACTATTGCTGCGATCATTGACTATCAGTCGAGGATGTTTTTACTTTTTCCCTTACCACGCATTGTAACAGGCCATGGTTCAACCTGATGTCCAGGAGATCTTGAATTTCAACTTGGTTGCTGTCAGTGATAATCGTGGACGTTTTTCCTACCCCGGCATTTTTTGATACAATTGCATATCCTCTGGCAAGGGTTGCCAGAGGACTCATCGAATCCAGTTTTGCCACCTGTTGCAGAAAGTTCGTTGTTTTGCGTTCGATCAGGCTTTCCAGAAGTTGCCCAAGGTTTTTTTGCAGATAGTCGAGTCGCTGTTGTTGGAAGCGAATTTTCGTAGTCGGGGCATGAGCCTGTAAACGTTGTGTCAACTGATGGACAAGCGTTGTCCTGTCTGAAAATTTGTTTTGTATGGATTGAACCAGCGCAGCATGGCCGGCATCCAGCCTCAGGGTCCTGTTGATAAAAAAGAGAGTCGGATCTCCCAGCAGTCTGCGGTTGTATGCAATTCTCTTACGCTCGGTTTCCAGTTTCCGTTTGATTGCCGAAAAAAGACGACCATGAAGCATTTTCAGGTCTGCACGGAGCTCGATGTTATCGGGAATGATTTTTTCGGCGGCCCCGGTGGGTGTCGGTGCCCTGAAATCGGCACAAAAGTCGGCTATGGTAAAATCAATTTCATGTCCGATACCTGTAATTATAGGTGTCCTTGAGGAATAGATAGCCCTGGCGACACATTCCTCGTTAAAGGACCAGAGATCTTCCATGGACCCACCCCCCCTGCAGAGGACGATTATATCGACGTTGAGTTCATTGTTTATTCTGGTAATGGCCGCTGCTATCTCTTCAGCGGCGCCTTCCCCTTGAACCCGGACAGGGTAAATTCGTATGATAGCGGAGGTCTTTCGTTTCTTGCAGATAGTTAGAAAATCATGTATTGCGGCCCCGGATGAAGATGTAACTAGAATGATTTCACGGGGAAAAACAGGGAGGGCCTTTTTGTTCTCCTGGGAAAACAATCCTTCTGCTGCCAGCCGTTGTTTTTGTCGTTCAAATTTGAGCTGCAGCATCCCGGTTCCAATATAGTCTATGGTGTCGACGATGAGCTGATAATCACCTCGGGGTTCGTATACCGAAATTCTCCCATGACATATTACATGTTGCCCGTCTTTTAAGGGGTCGGATAAAAATTTACGCTGTCCTTTAAAAAGGACTGCTTTCAGCTGTGCGTCACCATCTTTCAACGTGAAGTACAGATGGCCGGAAAACGGAGACCGTAGATTGGATATTTCCCCTTGAATATGAACAAAGCGAAACTCATCCTCCAGAAGAGTTCTTAGAGTTCGCGTGAATTCAGATACGGTTTGGATGTGCAGGTGCATGATCGACGATTTTTTTAAGCTGCGGTCAACTGGAAAGACCGATTACAAATAGACATGCTCCACTGTATAGTTTATATAGAAAGATTCAAATTATTTTTTTGTTTTGAAAAATACATCGTTATAATTGTCGGTATCCGTAAAAAGTCTCGATAATGTAAGGGAAACTTTGATAATTCAAAGTGTTGAGGCACTGAACGGTCGACCGGTAGAGTTTTTTTGAGCCTATTTAATTAAATAAATGGAGAATATGCATGGCGGGTGGAAATGCTTATGAAAAGTTACATGTTGAGGCAGGTCAAAAAGGTGATTTCGTAAACATGTTGGAACACCTCAACTTGCCGCCGAAAGTTGTAAAATTTCTCAAGAAAAACCTAAGAACTATTATTATCGCCATTCTCGTGATCGTTGTCTGCTCTCTTGCCTGGGCAGTTTATAATGTCTATAAAGAGAAAAAAATCAATAACAGCAGTTCCTCTTTGGCGAGTGCTCTTCGTGAACCTGATGCTACGCGTCAGTCCGCACTCCAGAAGGTTGTTGCCCAATTCCCGGATACCGATTCAGCGCGATGGGCACGGGCCGGACTGGCTCACATCGATTTAAAAAACGGAAAGTTCAAAAATGCCGCCGAACAGTATGAGAAGATCAAGGCTGAGATAAAACCTTCAAACCCGCTGTACTACCTTGTCTCTTATGGATTGGCCCAGGCTCAAGAGGCTGCAGGAGAGTACGACGAGTCCCTTAAAGGATACCAGGCATTATCAGAAACCGATGGATATAGGGGAATTGGTCTCTTGGGGATGGCCAGAATATACGAGATAAAAGGAAAGCCCAATCAGGCCTTGTCGGCCTATGAACAGTATATGGCTACCCAAGATGGTGGAAATACCAATGATCCTGAAAGGGCTATTGTCTCGGAAAAAATAGGGAGATTAAAGGCAAAACAATGATGGTTGTAAAAACCGTTGATGAGTTGTCACAGCTCGTTTCCTCTTGGAAAAAGGAAGGGAAAATCATCGGACTGGTGCCGACCATGGGCTGGTTCCATCAAGGTCATCTTGGTTTGATGACGATGATGAGACAGAGGGCGGACAAGGTTGTGGTAAGCCTCTTTATTAATCCTAAACAATTCGGAGAAGGGGAAGACCTATCCTCCTATCCCCATGACCTGGAGCGGGACAGGAAGCTTGCCGAAAAAACCAGAGCAGATATGATTTTTGCTCCGGATACATCTGATATCTATCCGAAAGGATTCCAGACCACCGTATCCGTAAACGAGTTGACTCGGGGATTGTGCGGTGCGTCTCGACCGGGACATTTTGATGGGGTGGCAACCGTTGTAACCAAACTGTTCAATATGGTTCGGCCGGATTTGGTGGTTTTCGGTGAAAAAGACTATCAACAGTTGGCTATTGTTCGGCGGCTGGTAGAAGATCTGAACTTCAACATTGAGGTATTGGGACATCCTATCGTCCGCGAATCAGACGGGTTGGCTATGAGTTCCAGAAACACGTATCTGGATGAGGATCAGAGGAAAAATGCCCTCTGTCTTTACAGGTCCATCCAATATGCCCGGGCAATGGTTGCACAATCCAACCCTGGACTGAAAGCAAACGACATAATCGTTGAGGTAACAAAACGTATTGCCTCCACTCCCGATTGTGAAGTGGATTACGTCGAGATAATAGACAAGGAAACACTTCACCCTTCTGATACTATTGACGGTAATAGCCGTATCGCTCTGGCAGTCAAGGTCGGTGGCAAGGTTCGACTCATAGATAATGCTCTATTGACATGATGAAAAGAGGCGGACTGCAACGCCTGTTGATCGTGATTATCGTTATCGAAAAGCAAATAAAAAGTATCTAAATATCATGCAGCTAAACCTCAACCTATAGACGTGTACAGTGATGTTGAAACAAATGCTCAATGCCAAAATTCACAGGGCAACCGTTACGCAGGCTGACCTTGATTATGAGGGAAGTTTGACTATAGACAAGGACCTGATGGATGCGGTTGGAATAAGATCTTTTGAACGGATAAAGGTCTATAATATAAACAATGGAGAGCGGTTTGATACCTACGCCATTGAAGGCCCACGCGGTTCCGGTGTCATCGGATTGAACGGAGCCGCGGCCCGGAAAGGGATGAAAGGTGATTTGATAATTATTGTAACCTATGGGATTTATAGTGAAGAAGAATTACAGGAATATCATCCACGCATAGCCTTGCTCGATACGCAAAATAGGGTAAAGGAAATGCTGACCAAGTAAAAGAAAAAATAGTTATCTCACAATAAGGAGCCCTGCCAATGCCTGGATATGAAGTATTTGGTAGTGAAGAAAAAAAAGAGATTACCGATGTCCTTGATACAGGTGTCCTCTTTCGTTATGAATTCGGTGAACAGCGAAATGGGGTATACAAGGTAAAGGAATTCGAGGAAAAGTTTGCAGCTTATTGCGGAGCGGGCTACGCTCAGGCGGTAACCTCCGGTACTTCGGCCTTGAAGGTGGCCTTGACCGCACTTGGTGTAGGTCCGGGGGACGAGGTTATAACCCAGGGTTTCACCTTCGTTGCCACCTGGGAAGCAATTTTCGAGGTTGGTGCCATTCCGGTTTTCACTGAAGTCGATGAAACCTTGAACATGGATCCGGCAGATCTCAAAAGGAAGATTACCGACAAGACGAAATGCATAATTCCTGTTCATATGCTTGGAGCCCAGGCGAGGATCGAGGAGATAGTAGCCATAGCAAAGGAGCATTCTTTGCTGGTTCTGGAAGATACAGCTCAGGCGACTGGAGCGAGAATTAAGGGAAGGCATCTGGGAACCTTTGGGAATTGTGGAACTTTCTCGTTTGATGCCGTTAAGACCATCACCACGGGAGAGGGAGGAATGATCATCACCGATGATCAGGAGCTTTGGCGTTCAATGTCAGAGTATCATGATCATGGCCATGATCATGTGGTTAATCCGGGTGGTCGAGGGGGAGAAGGACGAAGGTTTATCGGGTTTAATTTTAGAATGATGGAAATACAGGGTGCCATAGGCCTTGCCCAGTTGGCCAAACTTGACGATATGATTTCGGAACAACGGAAAACGAAATCGCTTTTAATGGAGTCTGCTTCATGTCTGCCCGGTGTGAAATTTCGAAAATTGGTTGACCCGGAAGGTGATTCGGCGACTTTTTTCTGCTTTATGCTGGAAAACCCTGATTATTGCCGCAAGGTAAATTCGGTACTCAACGAATATGGAGTGGGAGCAATTAATTTTTCTGAAAACACCTGGCATTTTTATCCCAAATGGGAACATCTACTCGCTGGTTCCACGCTGAACAGATCCGGTTGGCCGTTTATGGAGCCGGGCGGGCGAAGAAGGGTTGTCTATGACCAGGAGATATTGCCTGCCTCTGCCGAATTGATGGAAAGGACCCTTGTCTACCAGATTCCGATAAAGATGCCCGAAGAGAGGCTGGTAACAATTCAGGATGCGTTAAAAAAAGCTGCAAGCCTGTAAAGATTCGCCTGCACAGGAAAGGTTGATTACTTGAGCCTTCCTTGCAGAAATATGCCATAATTTGCTTGACACAAAAATTCAACACTGAGCCAGCGTTTGAGCTATTCGTTTCTTGAGAGGCTATAAACCCATCCCTGGGAGCTACGATGCAGCCATCCAGGCTGCTGAGACCCGAGAAACGAACCGCTCGCTCACTTCCTTCCATTTTACTAAACTGAGTTTCAGGGGTAATCGGTAATCAGATTCTAGAATGTTCTTTTTCGAGAACATTTACCTGTGTCCTTCCAAGACAGAGCTCGCTAATTCGAAGTAGTGCATAGCACTACCAAGACCCTACTTGCCTAACTTTAAAATGAATCGTATCGCAAAAAGTATCTTGTGCGTGTTGTTCGTAGAGTGCTTGTGTGTAAAATTTTTGTATATAAAAAAATTAGGCATGGGATATATCGTGAGTTGCAACCAAAAAATACCACTGAGTGGTGGGTGGATCAGGGGTGGAACTTTGGAGATCAGATCTATTTTGTCGGTTTTTAAGGAGGATAGATAATAATTCTTTGTCCTCCTCTGATATCAATTATTGGGTCTTCAAAGAAATGACCATTGATAAAAGGGGATTGAATATTCTTCTTAAAAGAGCTAGATTAAGACCGATTTGCTTGC
Source organism: uncultured delta proteobacterium (assembly GCA_963822095.1). Taxonomy (GTDB): domain Bacteria; phylum Desulfobacterota; class Desulfobulbia; order Desulfobulbales; family Desulfocapsaceae; genus CAWGGS01. The sequence goes on along the minus strand of CAWGGS010000020.1, from coordinate 32,711 downwards.
AACCTCCATCATGTTTTGGAGAATGGCCCCAAAAATTGTATAAAAGGATTGATTTTTTGGCAAATAAAGAGTTAAAGCTCTGGAGTATCTTTGAAATTTCAGATAGCCACAGGCAGTGAACGTTGCCTTGCGGCAATTGAAAACGAAATTCTTGGAATTTCGCAGGAATCCTGAATGAATCAGCTGAAAGTTACATTTCTCCCCCATGACAGAACCATTGAGGTACCTGTCGGCGAGACCCTCATACGTGCGGCCATGGCTGCCGGAGTCCACGTGAATGCCTCATGTGGTGGCGAAGGTGTCTGTGGAAAATGTCGGGTACTGATAGAAGAGGGAGAGGTAAGTGGTGGCTCTACCGCCAGGCTTTCGACCGAAGATTTTGAAAAGGGATATCGACTTGCCTGTCTCAGTGAGCTTACAAGTGATGTAACTGTACGAATTCCTGTTGAATCTTCAGTTGATACTGCTGCTCTCACCAGACAATATACTCCCCGCAAGACTGCTCGCATTAAGGAAACAGATCTTGATTCCTTAAAAGAACAAGATCTCATTATTTCACCTGTCGTTAAGACATATGTCGAACTTCCCCCGCCTGAAGCGGCAGATAATCTACCTGATGTCAGCCGACTTATCAGGACATTACATAAGACAGAGAATTGGCACAAACTTGAACTGAGCCTTCCGGTAATAAGAAAGCTTCCGGGTATCTTGAGAGAAAATAATTTCAAGATAACTGTGACCATAGTCAAGGCAGTAAGGAATAGTGGAAAGAACCGCATTATAAATGTCCAGGCAGGCGATACAACGGCGATGAATTACGCCGTAGCAATGGATATCGGCACAACTACCATCTACGGTCAGCTGATAAATCTGGAAACGGGAGAGATACTGTCGGAATTTGGTGATTTTAACGGCCAGATCAGTTACGGTGAAGATGTTATCAGTAGAATTATGTTTGCCGAGAAGCCTGGAGGGCTTGAAAAACTTCAGGAGGTGGTTGTTGGAAGTATAAACAAAATTCTTGGCAAGATAATAGCTCAGGCGAAAATTGAACGGGAAAATATCTCGACAATCACTCTGGCAGGAAACACGACCATGACGCAACTCCTGCTCCAGATAGATCCGCGTTATATCCGCAGAGCACCCTATGTTCCGGCATCAGCACTTTATCCGCCTTTTGATGCATCCTCAATCGGCATTGAACTCGATGACCATGCGAAAGCACTTATTTTTCCTGAGATTTCAAGCTATGTAGGTGGAGATATCGTAGCCGGCGTCATGGGATCGGGAATGTATAGAAGTGAGGAACTGGTGCTGTTTATGGATATAGGCACTAATGCTGAAATCGTTATCGGCAACAAGGACTGGTTGGCATGCGCTGCCTGTTCCGCAGGGCCGGCCTTCGAAGGAGGAGGCGTGGAATTCGGTATGCGGGCCGCCAAGGGAGCCATTGAGGATTTCTCCATTGACCCTGTAACTTTTGAACCAATGCTTGTAACGATTGGCAATGTCCGCCCGAAAGGAATATGCGGATCAGGACTTATTACGATGATCGCCGTGATGTTTGAAAACGGAGTGATCGATAACCGGGGGAAATTCGATCGAAGTCTGGACACCAAGAGGATACGAGAAAATAACGGTGTTTGGGAATATGTCATCGTCTGGAAAGAAGATACGCAGATTGATCGTGATATTGCTTTGAATGAACTTGATATAGATAATCTTATTCGGGCAAAAGGAGCCATATACAGTGGATGTATGACCTTGCTTGAGGAAGTGGGGCTATCAGTTGAGATGATAGAACACATTATCTTAGCGGGTGGGTTCGGCAGTTATATTGATCTCGAAAGGGCCATGACCATCGGACTGCTTCCGGAAATAGATCCTCATAATGTTACGTATATAGGGAACGGTTCTCTTTTAGGAGCGAGGATGAGCTCTGTAACAAATAAAATTCGCCAGGATGTTATAGAGGTAACTCGTCGGATGACGAATTTTGAGCTTTCAGAAACACCATCCTATATGAATAATTATGTCGCAGCGATGTTTATTCCGCATACGGAAATCAATAAATTTCCCCGGCTGCAACAGCGATTGAATGCAAGGAACAGGTAACCCCTCCCGAAATAATTTAAGGGGAGAGGAATGCTTTTGAAGTAACGATACGATACAAGAATGTGTTTGTGTATATATGAGTTGGAATCATTATGAAAAGGGAAGGTTCTTGTCGTAGATCCTGATCGGCAAAACGTAGTACCGGCAGACCCAGGCAACAACCTTCTGTAGACTAATTTTTCACCTGTAAGGAGGCTAACGTGGGATTTGAAATTAAGAAGGAATCCTATTCCGGCGGCATTAAAGAAATTTCCATTGGTAAGGGAGATTCTGCCATCAAGATCGGTGGAGAAACCTGTTATCCTTTCTATACCTTCGAAGGGGACATGCCAAATAAACCGGTCATCGCTATGGAAATTTGGGATATAGAACCTGAAGACTGGCCGGAACCGGTATTTGTCCATTTCAAAGATGTTGTATCTGACCCTGCAGCCTGGGCCAAAAAATGTGTTGATGAATTTGGCGCCGAGATCGTTGTTCTTCAGTTGAAAAGTGTCGACCCCAATGATATGGATGCAAGTCCTGAGTCTGCCGCCGAAACGGTCAAGAAGGTGTTGGCGGCAATTGATGTGCCGTTGATCGTATGGGGTTGTGCCAATCCTGCAAAAGATGAGCAGGTATTCAAAGCTGTCGCCGAAGCATGTCAGGGTAGTAATCTAACCATTGGACCTGTTGAAGAGAAGAACTACAAAGGTATCGGTGCCGCAGCGATGGGTTATGGTCATACCGTTATTTCTTCCTCTCCAATTGATGTCAACCTGGCAAAACAGATCAATATTCTTCTTGAAAATCTCGGTATGCCGATGGACAGGGTTATAGTAGATCCTACCACCGGTGGTTTGGGATATGGTCTGGAATATTCTTACTCTGTAATGGAACGTCTGACCCTTGCTGCCATGAGCCAGGGAGATGACAAACTCCAGTATCCGATGATCAATAATCTTGGTAATGAGGTCTGGAAATGCAAGGAAGCGCGCCAGACAACAGAGGATGCACCGCTCTTGGGAGATCCGGAAACACGAGGGATCTTGATGGAGGCGGTTGGTGCGGTCTCCTACCTGCTGAGTGGCTCCAATCTTTTGATCATGCGTCATCCTGAGGCTATTCGTCTGGCAAAAAGCTTTATAAATATTTTATCCGATGGTGGCTCTGCAGCCGATATAGCCCCAATAGTCAAGAAAATGGCAGATGTTAAGATTGATTTTGCATCCCTGGCACCGCCTCTGGATCTGACTATTGAGGAAGAGGCTAAAAAGGCCGCACCTGCGGCAGCCAAACCTGCAGCGGCAGCCAAGCCCGCTGAGGCAGCTAAACCTGCAGCCGCCGCCCCAAAGAAAACCGAGGCTGCTCCGGCACCCAAAGCTGAAGCAAAAGCAGAGCCGGCTGTAGATCCTGCAGCTGCCGCCAAAGCCAAAGCAGAAGCCGAGGCAAAAGCCAAAGCCGACGCTGAAGCAAAGGCTGCAGCGGATGCCAAGGCAAAAGCAGAAGCAGAGGTCAAAGCCAAAGCCGACGCTGAAGCAAAGGCCAAAGCTGATGCCGAAGCAAAGGCTGCAGCGGATGCCAAAGCTGTAGCGGACGCAAAAGCCGCGCGAGAAGCCGAAGAGAAGGCTATCAGGGATCAACGTGCAAAAGAGCGTCAAGCTGCCGCCGGCAAGAAAGAGGAGGCAACCGTCACGACAATGACTCCTGACGATGTTCAGATGACAGAGCAGGAAAAGATTATTGCAATGCTCAACAGATTCCATAAACGACATGTCGCCTAAGATATCTTCCAGGAAGTTTTCGGAAAATAACGGGTGATATTTACAGAAAATATTTTGAGGAGGGAACCTCTAATGGCAGAAGAAACAAGAAAACCAACTGCTAAAGCTCCAAAATTAGCAGACTCGATGGAATCTTCCATTGATGCATCCACTCAGGCGATGATTCGACGGGCCCAGAAATTACAAGTCGAAACTGTCTTTGACCGTGCTGTCACGATGAAACCCTGTGCCATTGGTATGCAGGGAATATGCTGTAAAAACTGTGCGATGGGTCCTTGCCGTCTGCCCCTGCCTAAGGACGGAATTCAGGGAGAAGATACAAGAAAAGGTCTCTGCGGTGCCACTGCCAATACAATAGCTGCCAGAAACTTCTCAAGAATGGTAGCGGCTGGCGCAGCTGCCCATTCTGACCATGGCCGCGGTGTTGCCGAAGTCTTCCGCTCTGTTGCACGCGGGGAGTCCAAGGATTATACGATTAAAGATCCTGCTAGATTGATTCAGATCGCACCTTTCTTCGGTGTTGCCACAACTGTCGAAGTGGAAGGGAAAACTCAGGACAGGTCAATCGCCGAGATAGCCCTTGAAGTTGGTGAAGCAGCTGTTGCTGAATGGGGAAAACCGGAAGGAACCTTGGCCTATCTGAAAAGAGCTCCTGAGCCGCTGTACGAGAAATGGGTCAAAGAAGGCGTTCTACCGAGAAACGTTGATCGGGAAATAGTTGAGATCATGCATAGAACCCATATGGGTGTCGATCAGGATTACAAAAATCTCACTAAACAGTGTACCCGGGCGTCTCTTGCCGATGGTTGGGGCGGATCCATGATAGGAACCGACCTGCAGGATGTCATGTTTGGATCTCCTTCTCCTTTGCAGTCCGAGGCAGATCTGGGGGTTATGAAGGCAGATCATGTCAACATTATCGTCCATGGTCATGAGCCGCTGTTGTCCGAGATGATTGTTGCAGCAGCTCAGTCCCAGGAAATGCTGGATTATGCCAAGGAAAAAGGTGCAAAAGGCATTCAGTTGGGTGGTATCTGCTGTACCGCCAATGAGATGCTGCAACGCCATGGTGTACCGACAGCAGGAACCTTCCTGCAACAGGAACTGGCTATCATCACCGGTGCTTGCGATGCAATGGTCGTTGACGTTCAATGTATCTTCCAGAACCTGGCGAATGTCGCAAAATGTTTCCATACCAAACTTATCACCACCCATCCGATCGCCAAGATGGAACAGGATAACGTCATCCATATCCAGTTTGACGAGCATTATGCAATGCAGGATGCCAAGCGAATCGTCAAGATGGCCATCGATAACTTCCTGAATCGTGGCGCCGATGTTATGATCCCACAGCAGAAGACAACCCAGATAGCCGGTTTCGGTGTTGAGTCCATTCAGTATCATCTCGGTGGATCTTTCCGTGGCAGTTACTATACCCTCAATGACAACATCATCAACGGTCGTATTCGTGGTGTAGCCGGCGTTGTTGGTTGTAACAATGCCCGAACCAAACATAATGAAGAGCATATCACCATAATCAAAGAACTTATCAAGAACGATGTTCTCGTCCTTACAACCGGTTGTAGCGCTATCGCAGCTGCAATGCATGGCCTGCTGACTCCGGGCGCAGCAGCCGTCCATTGCGGACCGGGCCTTGCCGAAGTCTGCGAGACTGTAGGTATTCCTCCTGTCCTGCATCTTGGCTCCTGTGTTGACAACAGCAGAATCCTTCTTGCAGCAACTGAGGTTGTGAAGGCCGGCGGTCTTGGAAAAGATCTCTGTGATCTACCTGCTGCCGGTAGTGCACCTGAGTGGATGAGTGAAAAGGCGATATCAATTGGCCACTACTTCGTTTCCTCTGGTGTGTACACTGTGTTTGGGTACCACATGCCTCTTGAGGGTGCACCTGTCTTCAAGAATCATCTGTATAAAGAAATGGAAGGCATTTACGGTGGAATGTGGGATTGCGAGCCGGATCCCATCAAGCATGCCCATAAGATGATTGCCCATATCGACAAGAAACGGAAGGAACTCGGAATCGACAAAGCTCGTGACAGGGTTCTGATGGATATGGCAGACCGACAGAAACTGGGAATGGAATAATTAGAGAATAGAAAAGTAACTCTACAAATATATCCTCAAAGAAGGAGGAACGCATGTCAAGACTAGTAGCATTCGCAGCCATACAGGGCGGCTATAAAGTTGTTTCCCAGGTGGAAGGAGAATACGAAAAAGCTCTCCAGACTTATAATGCCGATACGAAAATTGGGTTTCCCAATACTGCCTACTTTTTGCCGGTTATCTACTCTCTTACCGGTATGAAGGTAGAAACCCTTGAAGATCTCAAAAAGCCTCTTGATTTTGCGCGTGGTCTTCTCCCACCGCATCTGAAAGGCAGCAACCATCTTCCCTACCTCGGACCTCTGCTGGATGCCGGTATGGCGGGAATTTTTGCCTATGAGATCAAAGAGGCCTTAAGAATTCTGAATGAACCGGATTTTTACATCAGCCAGGAAGATCCGGATATTGAAGCTGGCAAGTTGTGGGTTGGTCCTGCAGATGATACCATTCTCAGAAAACGTGGCGTTGAATTTGTTGATGGTTCTGCCCCCGGTTTTGCCGCCATCGTCGGTGCGGCACCTGATGCTGAGACTGCAAAATTAATTGTAGAAGATTACCAGAAGAAGAGTTTGTATATCTTCTGTGCCGCCAACCATAACGGCAAAACAGTTATCCAACAATGCCTAGATGCCGGTATGCAGATAGGATGGAATACCCGTATCGTCCCGTTCGGACCGGATATTTCCTCGGCCGTTTTTGCTCTCGGATTTGCCAATAGGGCGGCCATGGCTTTCGGTGGTGTACAACCAGGAGATTATCGCAAAATCCTGATGTACAACAAGAATCGTATATTTGCCTTCGTCAACGCTCTGGGTGATGTCGGTACTGAGTGGGCCGTTGCAGCTGCAGGTTGTGTTAACTGGGGATTCCCGACACTCGCTGATACGGATATTCCTGAGATTCTGCCTACAGGTATATGTACCTATGAGCATGTTGTTGCCAACGTACCCCATGATGAGATATGTCAGAAATCAGTTGAGGTTCGTGGTCTGAAGATCAACGTAACCGAAATAGACATCCCCTGCGCATTCGGACCTGCATTTGAAGGTGAGCGCGTTCGCGGTGGCGATCTTTACTGCCAGATGGGCGGTGGCAAGACCCAGTGTACCGAGCTTGTCAAAATGGCTGAGATGAATGAGATCGAAGATGGCAAAGTTACGGTTGTCGGAAAAGATATCGGAGATTTGAAAGAAGGCGAGACCTTGCCACTTGGTATCTTTGTTCAGATTGCCGGCCGTGAGTTCCAGTCGGATTTTGAGCCCATCCTGGAAAGGCAGATCCATCATCTTATCAACTATATTCAGGGAATCATGCATATTGGACAGCGTGATATTTCCTGGGTACGCGTAAGCAAAGCTGGCGTTGAGAAAGGCTTTACCCTGAAGGATATCGGCGTTGTTCTGCATGCTAAATTCCATCAGGATTTCCAGAAGATCGTCGACAAAGTTCAGATAACGCTTTACACCAACAAGGAAGATGTTGATAAGATAACGGCAACGGCGAGAGAAGAATACAAGACCCGTGACGCCCGTGTCGACAATATGACCGACGAAGATGTCGAGCTCTTTTACTCCTGTACTCTTTGCCAGTCATTTGCTCCCAGCCATGTCTGTTCAGTAAGCCCTGAAAGAACCGGTCTTTGCGGTGCCTATAACTGGATGGACTGTAAAGCATCCTATGAGATCAATCCGACCGGCCCGAACCAGCCGATAGAAAAAGGCAAAGTCCTTGATCCCAAACTGGGACGGTTTGAAGGTGTGGACAAATTCGTAAAAGCGGCATCAAAAGGCGCAGTTGAGACCTACAACTTCTATTCCATGGTTCATGCTCCGATGACCACCTGCGGATGTTGCGAGTGTATCGCAGCAATGCTCCCGTCCTGTAATGGGGTAATGACCGTCGGCCGTGATTATACCGGTGAGACTCCTTCCGGCATGAAATTCACAACACTTGCTGGTGTTATGGGTGGTGGAGCCTCCTCTCCTGGCTTTGTCGGTCATTCCAAGTTCAATATCACTCAGAAAAAATTCATCCTGGGTGATGGTGGTCTCTTGAGAATGGTCTGGATGCCAAAAATTCTCAAAGACGAGATCCGTGAACGCCTTAATGCCCGTGGAGCCGAGATGGGTGTTGAGAACTTTGCCGACATGATAGCCGACGAGACTGTAGGCATCACCGAAGAGGAGATCATGCCGTTCCTCCAGGAGAAGGGACATCCAGCGCTGAACATGGAGCCGATTATTGGTTAATAAAATTATCCAGGTGTGACAATCGACCGGGACAGATGTTTCCGGTCGATTATTACTAGCCTTGATATACATATAAGGAGATAACAGAAATGGCGTTAACTGGTATTCAAATTTTCAAGCTCCTGCCTAAGACAAACTGTAAGGAGTGTGGAGTGCCTACCTGTCTGGCCTTTGCGATGAATCTTGCTTCATCTAAGGCTGAACTTGATTCCTGCCCCTATGTTTCCGACGAGGCTCGGGCCCAGCTTGCCGAAGCATCCGCTCCCCCAATCCGTCCGGTCAGCATCGGAAAGGGTGTCCGGAAAAAAACCGCCGGCGGTGAAACTGTTCTTTATCGTCATGAAAAGACCTTTTTCAACCCGACAATGTTTGCAGGAATCATCACCTCCGACACCAGTGCAGCTGATGTCGAGGCCAAACTCAATGTGTGGAATGCCATACAATACGAGCGCGTTGGGCTTAACCTTCGTCCTGAACTCGCAGCCTTAAAGGATGTGAATGGAGATAAAGATGCCTTCGCCAACTTGGCCAAAATCATTGCCGAGAAATCAGAATTCAACCTTATTTTGATGAGTGAGAATGCCGATGTAATTAAGGCTGCAGTTTCTACCTGTGGATTTAAACGTCCGCTTATTTATGCTGCAACCGATGCAAATGTCGATGACTTTGGTGCAATCGCCAAAGAGAATGATCTGCCTCTTGCTGTCAAGGCTGATTCCATTGACGGTGTCATCGCACTGACTGACAAGCTTACAGCAATGGGCCTTAAAGACCTGGTTATTGATTCCGGTGCCCGTGAAGTTAAACAGGCTCTTGCAGATCAGGTTGCGATACGACGTTCCGCACTTAAAGATGGCAACCGCTCTGTAGGTTTCCCGACGATCTCATTCCCATGTGAGATGGCGTCAAATATTGATATGGAAACCTTGATTGCCGCGCTTTACGTTTCTAAATACGGCGGCATTGTCGTTATGTCTGATCTGACAACTGAGACAATGTTCCCGTTGATGCTTGAGAGGCTTAATATCTACACGGATCCGCAACGGCCAATGACGGTTACCGAAGGTATATTCGAGATCGGAAATCCCGATGAGAATTCACCGGTTCTGGTAACCACCAATTTCGCCTTGACCTATTTTATCGTTTCCGGTGAAATCGAGGCCAGCAAGGTCCCGGCCTGGCTTCTGATCAAAGATTCTGAAGGACTTTCAGTTCTTACCGCTTGGGCCGCTGGAAAATTCGGCGGTGATGATGTCGGTGCATTTGTCAAGAAGTGTGGTATAGCCGACAAGGTAAAACATACAGAAGTAATTATTCCAGGCTATGCCGCTGCAATAGCCGGCGACGTTGAAGAAGAACTTCCGGGTTGGACTGTAACCGTTGGACCACGAGAGGCTGCACATCTGGCAGGCTTTCTGAAAGCAAGAAAATAAGTCTTGCTGATTTCCAATAGAAGATGGGCAACAACGGATAAAAGGCAAAGAGCAGTGAGATATTAAAGGTCAAACCTCTGAATATCTCACTGTCGGATTGTGTAGATTAAAATAGAGATTTAAAAATCTCATCAGAAAAGGAGGGACCTCATATGATTCTTTTCGGCGAGAGCCTAAATGTTATTTCCACGGTTATCGGACGTGCGTATAGAGAGCGTGATGCTAAGCCTATCCAGGAAGAAGCTCTCATGCAGAAGGCAAAGGGTATGGATTACATCGATATCAACCTTGGACCTGCTAAAAAAGACGGTCATGAGTTGATGCCGTGGGTCTGCCAGGTTGTCCAGGAGGTTGTCCCTGAGATTCCCCTGCTTCTTGATACCTCTAATATTGCAGCTATTGAAGAAGGACTCAAGGTTCTCAAACCCAGCAGCAAACCCCATATCGTCAATTCGATTATGGCTCGTCCCGAGCGCTATACTGTCATGCTGCCGATGGCTGCCAAATATGAGGCCGATATCGTGGCCCTGATGTGGGGACCGGACGGACTTCCTCGCGATGAGAATGAGCGTGCGGCACTATGTGTAGAACTTTGTTATGCAGCAAATGAAGCAGGTATTCCCAATGAAAAAATCTGGGTAGACGGTATTGTAACCCCGGTTAATATCCAACAGCAACAATCAATAAGTCTTCTGACGTTTCAGCAAATGCTTGAGGAAATCGTACCCGGTGCTATGAGTACCTGTGGTCTGTCAAATATTTCCAACGGACCACCTGTACAGCTTCGCCCGATCCTCAACACTACCTATATGATAATGCTTGAAAGATACGGAATGAAATCGGTTATTTCTGATCCTCTTGATGAGGGCCTGACTGCCGTTGCAAAAGGTCAACGTCCCGATATCGTAGATGTTGTCCATAAGACAATGGATGGCAGTGCACCCGACATCAGCACGCTTAGCAAAGAGCTTGGTGACTATGTCAAGACCGTTAAGGTTATTCTTGGGGAAACTCTGTTCTCTGATTCGTATCTCGAAATCTAATAGTTTTTCCAGGACCAATATATAAGCCCCATTCCGAAAGGATGGGGCTTTTTTTTGTCTTTTTTGAAAAGTGTTTTATTACTATTAGCAAGATTAACATTTAATCAAAATGGTGAAGCAATGGAGGAAAAAGAAAAGATTGAGGGATGGGTTTATGTCGTTGTCTGCGATCCCGGACCGAACGAGCAGTTTTTGGGGCTCCATAATAAGGAAAAAAATGTTGAATTTATTCCTGCCTTTCAGAGTAAAGATGCAGCCAATGATTGTTTTTTAACACTACCGAAGGAAAAGGGGAGAAAATACGAAATACAGGCGGTCCATATTGAAGAATTAGATAAAGAGGCCGCAAAAAACGGATTTTTAGTAGCAATGGTTGATAATGATGGCAATATTATAAAGGAAGATCCCCAGGAATAAAATCTTTCGATTTCATTTAGAAAAAAGAGAAAACAACAGGGGATACAAGAATTTTACAAGGAGTGTGCAAACGTGAGCTTGAAGATAGCGGTAGGTGGCAAAGGAGGGGTTGGTAAGACGACAATAACATCTCTTCTGGCGAGATGTCTTGCTGCAGATAAAACCAATAAAGTAATTGCAATAGATGCCGATCCTGTTGCCAATTTAGCGGCAGGACTTGGAATTCCCGAAGACCAGCCTATTACCCCCGTATCGGAGCTTTCGGAGTTGATCTACGAACGAACCGGGGCAAAACCTGGAACCATGGGAGGCTTTTTCACCCTTAATCCAAAGGTTGACGATATACCGGAACGTTTTTCAAAAGAACGTGATGGTGTTAAACTCTTGGTCATGGGAACGGTCCAGACCGGAGGTTCGGGATGTATATGCCCTGAGGCCACGATTCTCAAGGCCTTGATGAACCATTTAGTTCTCTATCGTGATGAAGTAGTGATCATGGATATGGAGGCAGGTATAGAACATCTCGGAAGGGCGACATCCGGTTCGGTTGACGCACTGGTGGTGGTAGTCAACCCTGGTGCACGAAGCAGGGCGGCCGCCGGAAAAATCCGAAAACTCGGCCAGGATATCGGCATAAAAAGAATAGTTATTCTCGGCAACCGGGTAAAAGAGGAAGGTGATGAGGAATTGATTAGAAGTTCCCTTCCTGGATACGAAGTTCTAGGTTTCTTACCAGAGCTTCCTGAAATCATTAAAGCTGACAGAGACGGTGTCAGACCGTTTGAGAACATCAACGATGCCCCAAAAGCTCTTTTCGAAATCGCTGAAAAACTGAATTCTTATAAACAACAATAGTGAAAGTGCAGTTGATTGTCCTCCCTTTAGTAAAAGGATAGTGCAAGAAACAAGATTCTATCTGGTAACTTGCATTATCCTTCTGTCTATTCTCGTAACCAGAAGTTTATCTAGTAAATCTCTTTTAATACTCATACATAGTCGTACCGACAAATTGTTTTATTTACTAAAACTTGTCCATGGTTCACTTGACATTTGTCGTATATGAGAATAATATCTATTCACATCATTTTCATAAATGCTTAAAATTGTCACCGCATAATGGAGGAGTCATGGCTAAAATAAAAGAGTTAATGAAGGTTGAAGATCTCACCATCTGTGAATCTACGCAACAGATGATTACTAAGGCTCGTAAAGATGGCGTCGAATTGTTGTTCGACAGGGCCAATGAAATGAAGCCTTGCCCGATTGGAGCCCAATCCGCCTGTTGTAAGCATTGTTCAATGGGTCCATGCCGCCTCAACAGTAACAGCCCCTATGACAGGGTTGGTGTGTGCGGTGCGACAATTGACACAATCATGGCGAGAAATTTCGGCAGAATGGTAGCAGCTGGGGCGGCTGCCCATACCGATCACGGCATGGCGATGTTGGAGCTTTTTAAAGGTGTTATTGAAGGGAAGGTTATCGGATTTGAGATTAAGGATAATTTAAAACTGCTTGAGATTGCAAGTTCGCTGGATATCAAAGTAGATGGTAGGGACATTAAAGATATTGCCATGGACCTGTATCATGTGCTCGAATTGACCTACACCCAGGTTGACGGGGAAATCCCAATGGTAAAAAGAGTACCGGAGAAGACCCTTGAAACGTGGCGGAAAGAGGGCATTGTCCCACGGGGGGCTATGCGCGAGATCATGGAGATGATGCATAGAACGGCAATAGGGGTTGACCAGGACTATGAAAATCTGACCAAACAAATTTCCCGGACAGCACTCGCCGACGGTTGGGGTGGTTCAATGGTTTCAACGGATATTTCCGATATCTTGTTTGGTACCCCTGCCCCTGTAGAAACAAAGTTCGACATGGGTGTTCTCAAAAAGGACAGCGTCAATATCGTCGTTCATGGTCATGAACCCATTTTGCTTGAGGCGATGCTTATTTCTGCAACAGATCCTTCGCTTGTAAAAAGGGCAAATGATGCCGGAGCAAAGGGAATAAATCTCGTCGGAATGTGCTGCTCCGGGCTTGAAGTCCTTTCAAGACACGGAGTACCGCACGCAGGGAACTTCTCGTCAACGGAGGCAGTTCTGGTCACTGGTGCGGTTGATGCAATGACAGTGGATATTCAATGTATTAAACAGGACATGTTCAAAGTGGCTCAATGTTACGATACTCCTTTTATCACAACCAATTATAGGGCAAAAATCGAAGGCGCAACACATATCCAGCTTGATGAACATGATCCGATGAAATGCACTGAGGAAATTGTCATCAAGGCAATCAGCAGGTTTAAAACCAGGAAAATGCCCATCCAGATTCCCGCAAAGATTACAACAGGTATCCATGGGTTTTCCTATGAATACATTAATTATATGCTTGGGGGCTCTTTCAGAGGAAGCTACACACCCTTAAATGAAAATATTATCAATGGAAGAATTCGTGGGGTTGCAGGTGTAGTTGGTTGTACGAATCCTCGCTCCAAACAGGATTTTTCCCATGTAGAACTCGTTAAAGAACTTATAAAAAACGATATTCTCGTTCTTCAGACCGGATGCTCGCAGGTGGCTTTGGGAAAAGCAGGGCTCACAGTTCCCGGAGCTGCGGCACTAGCGGGACCTGGACTTGCTGAGGTTTGCGAAACGGTCGGTATGCCACCCGTCTTAGGGCTCGGATCTTGTGTTGACAACAGCAGAATTCTGATAGCCGCTTCTGAGATGGTTCGAACCGGAGGACTCGGAAATTCCATTGCGGACCTTCCTGCTGCGGGTTGTGCTCCGGAATGGATGAGTGAAAAGGCCATTGCAATTGGACAATACTTTGTCGCCTCAGGCGTCTTCACTGTCTTTGGGCACACCTTCCCGATGATTGAGGGAACGAAATTTCATAAGCATCTTTTCGAGGAACTTGAAGGAAAAGATTTCGGAAAATGGGGATTTGCAAACGATCCACACGAGATGGCAAGGCTTATGATTGAGCATATCGATAAAAAGAGGGCAGCACTCGGTATTGACAAGGCTCGTGAACGCGTCTTGGTTGGGATGGAAGACAGACGGGCTCTTTAGAAAAACAGCTCTATTTTGCTCTTCTTGATACCCTTTCAAGAAGAGCAAAAAGTGTTTATACTCTAATAGAGAGCAATAGTTTTATTAGAAAGGAGGGAGTCTTTTGTCGAACCCTGAAACCAATAGATCCATATTTACCGGCAGATATAGTTGGGACGGCAAAAAAACGGATCAAAGAGAGCCTATTGCCTGGTTCCCCGGCGCCTATGACCTGAAGATAGTAAATTTGACAATAGGTAAGAAGAATATAACATTTCTCAAACCTTTCCTCTGTATCTATACAAACACTGGCGCGGGATATTCAATTTCAGAGCATCCTGAAAAATTTGCTAAAAGTGTTTGCCATGATTTTGATCTTGAAATCGATAAGGTCTTATGGGTCGAGCAGTTGGTACCTGGAAAAACGATGTTTGAAGTTGTCAATTTTGAGAAGTGTGGAATACTCGGTGACGATTCGTTCTACCTTATTAAAAAAAGACCTCCTCGGGAAAACGAAATGCGACTGATCAGTAATGCGCTACAAGCTTGACAGGTGAGGGTTCTTTTCTATTTAACTGTATTTTCTATTCAATTATCCTAAGACTTAAAAAAAATATTCCGGAGGGTTTTGGGGAGTGGGAACGTGTAAGAATCATCCAAATATGGAAGCAGGGTACTTCTGTATGAAACATGGACATTACCTCTGTGATAAGTGCGTAAAATGCGAAGATGGGGATTTGTACTGCAAATTTAGAACTTCGTGTGTGATCTTTTTTGTTGATAAGAAGGGCGGAAAAGATATAGACTCATAGTAGGCTAACTACCTAAAAATGGTTATCCAAGCTAATAAATGTTAAACAAATGGCTTCCTTTATCGTATGGTGCGGATATTAAAAAGATGAAGTGAATGCCATTTTTTTTAGTTCGCACTGGTTGCAAATGTATTTGTTTTGGTTTGGAAGGGGATAGATGCATTAATAAATGAAAAGGAGAGAATTATGACCGATGAAAAACAACATTGCCCAGGATTTGAAGCCAACAAAACTTTGAATGAAATTCAGGTGAAATGTCCCGAATGTGGAAAAATTGCAGAAATCTTTTCCGACGAAGTTGGAAAGGCGTTGAAATGTGCAGGTTGCGGTGCGGCAATCGATACAGAGCAATGCCAGGTTAAATAGATCGACCGTTTCTACGAGAAACAGCATAAGAGGTTCCTTGAAAAATTCTACCGTTCTTTCAAGGTTACCTGCAGATATGGCCCCGAGGGAAATCATTTCAAATAACCCAAGGGGCCAAGTTATGAAACACAATTTATGATTGGTCTTCTTTTTTTCAGTTTATGTGTACCCCAAGTTTAGCGGCTAATTCTTTTGCTTCAAGACGTCCGCCTTCCGTTCGTATCTGCTCATTCAAAACGCTAAAATCGGCCTGTGGCAAAGGGGAGTTTTTGTGTCGTTCCTCAAGTTCGGCGATACTGTTTGCATCATGGACGATATCAAATTCCCTGCTCTCTTCCTGTTCGGGATGCCCATGGTGATCGATAATCGCACAGACGGACGAGACCAACTGCTCCTGGGCTGAAAGCTTGTCCAATATCTCCTTGGCGACTGGAACACTTTCTTCTTCCACCTGCCTGTTTGTTAAAGCCTCTCCGTGTTTTTTCACTGCTTGTGGATAACCGATATGCAGAAGGTAGGAAGCGCATAGAATGATAGCCAGGTTTCCCGCCTCTATCTTTCCTATCCTTTCAGCATAGCGTGCAACCCTTGAGGCATGGCTTATCCGTTTAAAGTCGTTCTTGAAATATCTTTTCATCTCAACAGCCACCCGATCCTTAAGCAAATTGTCGCGTTGAGCCAGGAATTCTTCGGGAAGGTTGCCAAGGCATTGCTCGGCAAATTGACAGTAGGAAGCGCAGCCGAAATCCATCTTTGGGTTTACGAATCGATGTCCGCAGTGCTTACATTTCCTGGATGGGTCGTCTTTGTAAAATTCGACCATCTCGCTGCATTTAGGGCATTTTTCCTCATAGATGGACTCTGAGTTCCAATATTGCATATCCTGTCCGGGGCATTTCATAGTACTCCCTCCCTCATATATAAGAATTTACTCTGTCAGTGTTCTACTGTCAGGATAGCGGCATCTCGTTAAATAGACCTTGACTTAAATCAATGGACCAGATTTTTTTTAATCAGTGTGAGAAAACCGAGAGGACGGAAAGAAGAGGGCTGCTCCATGACAGGCACTGGATAACAGACGCTGGAGCAACCCTTTAAAACTTTATTGGAGAAGACTTGATTCCAGAATATGACCAACCGCCGTCACTGAAAGGGAAGAATCAGGCAGGTCAAGAAGAGATTTTTTCTCCATATCGTATTCAAGAAGAGCAGGATCGTTGGGTATGACACCCAAAATAGGTATTCCGATCTCTTTTGCTTCAGCCAGGAAGGCATCACTGAGTTTTTCTGGCCCCCTTGTAACTACAATGCCCATATTTTTAACGGAAAGCTTTAGACCGTCCAGCAAACCGTGTATCCGACGTAACGCTCGCAGGCCTCGAAGGGAATAATCGGTTACCAGATAGAGCATATCAACCTTTCCGCTGGTCCTGCGGCTCAGGTGCTCCATCCCAGCCTCATTATCAACAACCATGTATTTATAGTTGGAGGCCAGCTCCTCCGTAAAGTTATTGAGGATATTGTTGACCATGCAATAACACCCTTGGCCTTCCTGACGTCCCATAACTAGAAGATCGAAATGCGGTGTTTCAATAATAGCCTGATTCATCAAGGATTCGAGATAGATTGCTTTATCCATTCCCGAGGGGACTCCCTGAGGGTCTTTCATAAAGTTTTCTCGTATATCGCCGACGGTAGCTGTAACTTCCATCCCCATGGTTTCTCCCAGGTTGCTGTTAGGATCCGCGTCTACGGCTAGAACGGGTGATTTTCCGTTGGAGGCAAGATAACGAACAACAAGAGTGGCGACAGTAGTTTTACCGACACCTCCTTTCCCTGCAAAAGCAATAACTTTACTCATAAAAATCTCCGTCTTCATTTTTTAATCTGATTACCACCAATGTTCAGCCACTGATCCAGGAATAATCAGAATTTTTCATGCACAATTATAAACTTTGGCCTTAAAATATATAAGCATTATAAGAAAAACTTCTATCTCAACTTTCCAGGTTGCGATAACAATCGGTACTTTTAACGCAATTACAAAAGAATACGCCAACCAGGGAAGTTGTGATATATTTTATTTCTTTTAGTTGACGATCAGTCCGTCATTCCAAGTAGACGAAAGTTTAGGGCATTTATCCGTAGTGCGGAAATCATCAACTCACAAAGCAGCAGATGAAGAAGTTTATTATTGCCGGTGATACGCATAAGATTCTGATGAAGTCTATGCTTCTTCACAAGCCGGTCAAGAGGTGTACAATCACTTGCAGGATGGCTGATTTGGCGTGCCACTGTCTTTCCTGAAAGTATGGCAGGGTAGATTCCTTCCCCGGTAATGGATGAAGCCAGCCCTGCCGCGTCTCCTGCCAGGAAATAAGGCCCGAAATTCCATCCCCGGTAATCTAAATTAATAAAATCGGCCCGGCATTTGGCAGTGGAAATATCTATTCCGATCTCTTCAGTCCAACGGATCAGATTTTGGTTCAATGTATTTGCCTTCAACAGTGAGGCATCAACGTAGGCACCTACAGAGCAGGTTGAACGATGAGGAAAAATCCATCCGTATCCATTCTTAAAATGCTGGTAGTTCAGATGCCATTCCATTCTGTCATAACATCCGGTAATCTGGTAATTTATTCCAATACCCAATTTTGAGGTGGGAAGTTTTAGATATTTCCTGACAAGTGACCTGGAGCCGTCCGCCCCAACCAAATACTCAAAAGTAACTTTACGATTTTGATTGTCTGAGGTGTTTTTCAGGGTTAGTGAACCGTCTTCGATATGCAGAATTCGGGTGGAAGTGAGGACTTTGGCTCCTTGGGCCATTGCCTGATCGAGCATAAACCGTCCGAGATTTTCCCTGTTAACGGTTACGATTATTGGATGATTGGAATTGAGGGATATATTTTGAAATCGTGTCCTGATGTGTTGTGTCGAAAATTTCTTTTCAATGAGCTCATTCGGGATTTTTTCCGCAAGGCCTCCCCAGGTAAGACCTCCGGCACACACTTTTTTGCCGATGGTTTCGTTTTTTTCAACGACAAGCGTTCGAATACCATTTTGGCAAAGGTCTTTGGCGCAGGCTAGTCCGGCTGGACCGGCCCCAATAATGATCGTCGTAAAATGCATGGGGCCGATTTTCTCTCAAGTCGTAAGGTGGTTATCTCGTTGTGAGAGCGGCTTTAAGATATTCACGATTCATCCGAGCGATATTGCTGATGGAGATCCCTTTGGGGCACACCGCTTCGCATTCCTTGGCATTGGAACAGTTACCGAAACCTTCTTCGTCCATGGCCTTGACCATTTCGATACTGCGGGCCTTTCTCTCAACCTGTCCCTGGGGAAGAAGGCATAGCTGAGATATTTTTGCACTGGCAAAAAGCATTGCAGCTCCGTTGGGGCAGGCAGCTACACAGGCACCACAGCCGATACAGGCGGCGGCATCCATCGCCAATTCGGCGGTTTCTGCAGAGATGGGAATGGAGTTACCATCCGGCGTTCCACCGGTATTTACCGATACATAGCCTCCTGATTGGATGATCCTGTCAAATGCAGATCTGTCGACTATCAGATCTTTTCTGATGGGAAAGGCCCGGGATCGGAAGGGTTCTATGACCAAGGTGTCGCCGCTTTTAAAATTCCTCATGTGCAATTGACAGAGCGTTGTTTCTTTTTCTGGTCCATGGGCGATACCGTTAATAACGGAGCCGCACATCCCGCAGATCCCTTCCCGGCAGTCGTGGTCAAAGGCAACGGGCTCCTTTTCTTCCTTGGTAAGCTTTTCGTTTAAGACATCGAGCATTTCAAGAAACGACATGTCGGTGGAGATGTCGTGTAACGTATATGTTTGAAGACTACCAGGAGTATCGGTGTTCTTTTGTCGCCAGATCTGTAAGGTGAGATTTATAGTATTCATCATAATTTATAGGGTCTGATTTTGGGATGGCATCCTTACTTCAAAGAGTTTAACGGCCTTGTCACTTATAGCTTCTTTGACTCGGGGTGACGAATTCAAAAGTTAATGGTTCTTTATGCATGACGGGTTCTTCGCCGTCACCTTTGTATTCCCAAACCGAGACATGGGAATATTCGGCATCGTTTCGTTTGGCCTCATGCTCTTCTGTCTGGCTCTCTTCGCGGAGATGACAGCCGCATGATTCCTCTCTGGTCAAGGCATCGCGGATCATTGTTTCACCGAATTCCAGGAAATCGGCAACTCTTCCTGCCCGTTCCAGAGATTGGTTGAGTTCACTGCCGGTCCCAGGAATATAGACCTTATCCCAAAATTCCTGCCTGAGATCGGGGATTTTGCCCAAGGCCTCCTCAAGCCCTTGCTTATTTCTGGCCATACCGCAGTTGTCCCACATCAATTTTCCAAGTTCCTTGTGAATCTCGTCGACCGTCACCTTGCCGGAGGGTGCTGAATTGCTGTTTTTCATGAGCCGGTGTAACCGATCATTTACCTCTCTTTGGGCAGTCATGAACTGGTCATCGGTAATCTCAACCGGAGACAGAGGATTTGAACCGAGATAGTGGGCTATGGATGGTGCAATAACAAAGTAACCATCGGCTAACCCCTGCATTAAAGCGCTTGCTCCGAGACGGTTGGCGCCATGGTCGGAGAAGTTGCATTCACCAAGGGCGAAGAGACCGGGAATGGTAGTCATAAGGTCATAATCAACCCAGAGTCCGCCCATGGTATAGTGAACGGCAGGGTAAATCATCATAGGCTCGTTCAACGGGTTGGAAGCTGTGATTTTCTCGTACATCTGGAACAGATTGCCGTACTTCTTCAGGATCAGCTCTTGACCGTCACGCTTGATGGCATCAGCAAAATCCAGATAAACGGCTAGCCCGGTATTCCCAACCCCTTTGCCCTGATCACATTGCTCCTTGGCATTTCGCGAGGCAACGTCACGAGGGACCAGGTTTCCAAAACTCGGATATTTCTTTTCAAGATAATAGTCTCTTTCCGCCTCGGGAATGGCAGAAGACGAACGTTTATCGCCAGCGGAAAGGGGTACCCATACTCTGCCGTCGTTGCGAAGACTTTCGCTCATGAGCGTGAGTTTAGATTGGTAGTCGCCATGGACGGGAATACAGGTTGGATGGATCTGAACATAACAGGGATTGGCAAATCCGGCCCCATGCTTATGGACACGCCAGGCGGCAGTCACATTGGATGCCATGGCGTTCGTGGAGAGGAAATAGACGTTTCCGTAGCCTCCGGTGGCCAGTATGACGGCATCGGCACTGTGATTTTCCAGGGAGCCGGTAATCAGGTTGCGAGTGATTATCCCCCGGGCTCTTCCATCGATAACTACCAGGTTCATCATCTCTCGTCGGGGATACATCTTGACCCCGCCTTTGTGAATCTGACGGGAGAGAGCACTATACGCCCCAAGAAGAAGCTGTTGGCCTGTCTGACCTCTGGCATAGAATGTACGAGAGACCTGGGCACCGCCGAAGGATCGGTTGGCAAGCGTCCCTCCATACTCCCTGGCAAAGGGCACACCTTGAGCGACACATTGATCGATAATGTTATTGCTGACCTGGGCGAGCCTGTAGACATTGGCTTCTCTGGCACGAAAATCGCCACCTTTGATCGTGTCATAGAAGAGACGATGAATGGAATCTCCATCATTCTGGTAGTTTTTTGCCGCATTGATGCCACCTTGAGCGGCAATGGAGTGAGCCCGCCTGGGACTGTCCTGGATACAGAAAGTATGGACCTGGTAACCCTGTTCTGCAAGGGTTGCAGATGCAGAGGCGCCGGCAAGCCCTGTCCCGACGACAATGATTTTAAATTTTCGTCTATTGGCGGGATTAACGAGTTTGTTGGCGAACTTGTGATTATCCCATTTTTCTGCTAGTGGGCCTGACGGGGTTCGTGAATTGAGTTCCATTTTAAAACCTTTTATTCTACTGGAAGAATGGCCCGGACATGCCTATGCAAGAGGATGTCCCGGTTTTTTTGTAACGTTAACGTCAAAAAGAAGCGCCTATTCCGGTCATAAAGTACAATGCAATTCCACCGAAAAGAAGAAGGAAGAAGATCGGCACGATCAGGGTTAACTTCCCGATCAGTCCATTATACCTGGGATGATTGGTGCCAAAAGTTTGAAGCATGCTCCAGAAACCATGACTTAAATGAAGGGCTAAAGCGGCAAAGGCAATAATATAAAAGAGCCCATAGAAGAAATGCCCCAGTAATCTTTTTACTGTATCCGAGATAAGTTCAGTTTCTGGATGTCCAATTGCAAAGCCATAGACATGGATAAGGAGAAAAAACAAAACAATGAGTCCTGTGTACGGCATTGTTTTTGAAGCCAGGGAATTTGTCACCACTCGGGTTGTAACCGTATACCGAGATTGCTGGATCTGTCTGTTTTGCCAAAACAGCCACAAACCAAGACAAATATGGACGAGAAAGATAAGGAAAAGACCGCTGCTGAAAACAATAACGATGAGAGGATGACTGTGAAGCTCGTCCGCATAGCCTTGAAAAACTGCTCTACTCATGTAAATTGTGGCATTGCCTGCGGCATGGCTTACGAGAAATAGAAGCAACATCAGGCCGGTAAAGGCCATAATCAATTTCTTTCCGATGGAAGATGAGACGAATCTTACAAACCACATGTGATTTACCTTGGATTGAATTATGAAGAGAATGAGAACATATAGATCTATTTTTATCTAGATTTTGTAAAAAATGGAAGATTTCTTTTTGATTTTATGCAATATACATCCGAATATTTGGACTCTATGACAGATGTTGCTATGAAGATATCCTACAAAGTAGGATGAATTTCTTTTTTAAAAAAATTTTAGGACAACCCATGCGCTTTAAAGCAACGCTTTTCGATCTCGATGGAACCCTTCTTGACACATTGGATGATCTTGCTGATTCAGCCAATACCGCCCTCGAACAATTAGGATATCCGATCCATCCAACAGATTCTTATCGCTATTTTGTCGGTGACGGCATGAGAACCCTCATTGAAAGGATAATGCCTGCTGGAAGCAGTAAAGAAATTCTTCACTGCGAAGAAATTTTCAAGACGGTGTACGCGAAGCATTGGGATGACAAAACCCGCCCGTATGAGGGGGTGGAGAAGATGCTTGCCGATTTACAGGGCATGGGGAAACAACTTGCCATTTTATCAAACAAACCTGATGCTTTCACCCGAATGTGCGTACAAAAATACTTTGCACCGGATCTCTTTGCCTATGTTCAGGGGCAATTGGAAGGTGTTCCCAAAAAACCAAATCCCCAAGGTGCTTTGATGATAGCTGAGAAGCTCGGTCTTAAACCGGCAGACATTCTCTATGTGGGTGATACTGCAACCGACATGAAAACAGGTAAGGGGGCAGGTATGGTGACTGTAGGCGTTCTTTGGGGGTTCAGGGAAATACGGGAGTTGGAGCAAAACCATGCAGATCATATAGTTAAGGATCCACAGGAGATTGTGCATATATGTCGATAGATTTAGGTGAATTTTCTCGTATCACGGAATTTGTTGCTCCTCCCATCATTGGGGCATTTATAGGTTATTTGACCAACAAAGTCGCTATTCGGATGTTATTCCGTCCTCTAAAGGCCTGGCGTATCTTGGGGGTCAGGATTCCCATGACGCCTGGTGTCATCCCATCTAAACGCCATGCCCTTGCTCTGAACATGGGGGAAATGGTTGGGGAGCATCTCCTTACCAGTGAAGAAATCGGTAAGGCATTGATGAAGGATGAATTCCAAGAGCATCTTCTGGGGTTGATCCAGGAAAGGGTGGGGGCTGTCCTGCATCGTGAACTGGGGCCTCTTCCCTCTCTTGTTCCGACAAAATTCGCGAACTATTTTGATGTTGCAGTAAGGGCGGTCACCTATCAGACAAAAGAGAGCGTTCATAAGTTTATACGATCGGATGAATTTTCCATGAAAGTAGAGAGATATATCGACAAAAATTTCTCTAAAATAATGGAGAATGACCTCAATACCGTTCTTTCGGTCGAAGAACGTCAGATCAGCTATGCATTTATCGAAAAGAACTTGTCCCGTATGCTTGCAAGTTCCACCATGGAACAATGGGTAAATGACTTTGTTCATTCAAAAATGCAGGAAATTATAAAGAATGAAAAGTCACTCCATGATATTTTACCCTCCTCGACCCATGACCTTCTTTTGAGGACAATTGAAGACAATATTCCCCACCTTTTGGAAAAGCTTGCAGATATTTTGGAAGACCAGGATGTTCGTGACCAGATGGTCCAGGCTGCCTGCAAAGGGATTCAGGATTTTGTAGGAACATTGGGTCCGATGGCCGCCATGGTCAGCGGGTTTTTAAATATGGAAATGGTGGAAGATAAAATCCACAGGTATCTTATAGATAAAAAAGAAGATATCGTAAAATGGCTACAAAACGAAGACGTCAAGCAGAGGGTGGCGTCTGTGGTCCTTGAGCGGAGCACCGAAGCTTTAAAAACTCCCCTCAGTCATCTGATAAAAGACGACAGGGATGAAAAAATCCATGAAATAAGCAAAAAGATCAGTCTTCTGGTGCTTGATACACTTAAAGAGGACGAGACAGCAGAGGCACTTTCCTTGATGATACGGGACAATATAGAAACCTATATCAAGGACGGCACCCAATCTTTGGGCAGCATCATAAACGATATCTTTGGGGCAAAAGGAAAGGAAAAATTAGGTGCCTGGATGAAGGAGGAGGGACTTGGTTTACTGCGTTCCAAAAAGACGGTTGCAACCATCGATTCCATGTTGGAAACAATGATACAGAATCTTCTGCAGAAACCGATTGGACGTCTGGCCAATATTCTTCCGGCTGGCGTGAGAGACGGCGTCTATCTTTCAATCAGGAAAATGGCCGCGGCAATGCTTGCCATTGAAGTCCCCGGTCTGGTTCATTCACTGAATATCAAAATGATTGTTACTGAAAAAGTGGACTCCCTTGACCTGTTGAAACTGGAAAGACTTTTGCTCTCGATTATGGAAGAGCAGTTTAAATATATCAACCTTTTCGGTGCTCTCCTCGGTTTCCTGATAGGTTGTGCAAACCTTGTTTTACTGTAGCCCGCCTGGAAAACCTCCTGTCCCTTGTCTTTGTTTGACTTTCTTCTGAATTAAGACTCCTGGATTCAGGATTATCCAGAATATAAACGGGAAGAAAACTGAAAATAACATTTTATTTTCGCATATTATCACAACCCGGAAAGTTGATTTACCTCTATTAAACATATAACTATACGTCTCCCCATGGTTTTATGAAATTTGTGGACTAAAACGTACCTCTCTATAACGGCGGAGGTGAAGGGCGTCGATGGAGGGACGCCTTGCGAAGGCCCGAAAGCGTTCCACACAAGGCCTGGAGGGATGAGGACAGGACCCTCCAGGGCTGACAGACGGGCCAGGGACTGCCTGTCTGTCAGCCCTGGAGTACCGGCGATGGGGCAACAATGCAGCGGCGGGAAGCGATGAACTCTGCCAGATTGTTCCTTTCAGTTTTACGAAAGTAAGCTTTATTCTGATGAACCGTATAGTTACTCGTCTTTGTCGATTTTCACGAGCTTGTCTCCCGGTTGGAGCGCGTCTCCTTGTTTTGCCGAGATTAAGGTAACTATCCCATTGATTTTACTGAGAATCGGTGTCTGCATTTTCATAGCCTCCATGATGGCAATTCTATCGCCGACCATGACCTCCTGCCCTTCTTTGATTGATATTTCGACAACGTTACCTGCAAAGGGCGATCGCATATCTCCGGCCATAGCCAGATCCATTATCTCTTCTTTGCTCAAGGTTGCAGCTTTTCCAGGACCGCCATTGGTGACCTGGGGCTCAAAGTGGAAAATGTTCTGATGATGGTCAACATTGAGATATATCAAGGTTTCTCCCGTGTCGATCAGCGGAGAAGGTCCGATCTCAATCATATGTTCCTGGCCGTTGCAATCCTGAAAATGCAATACTTCCCCAATTTCAAAGCCTCCTTCACGGAAAAAGATAGAAGGCGGCAACACATAAACCTGGCCATAACGTTCTTCGAATTTGATAAAATCCACTGCATCATTTGGATGTTGCAGATACAGCACAAGTTGTTGATCGGTCGGTTCGATTCCTATTTTTTCAGCCAGAGCATAGCGCTCATGAGCAAGATCGATATCTTCGATTGCCTCGATGCCGCCTTCCTCTTCCAGCACCTGCCGCCAATTCTCACCAAGAACCTTTTCGTAGATCCACTCCTCAGGCTTGTAGAACGGGAAAGGTCCATATTTTCCCAGCAGGAGGTTGCGCAGGTCTCCTGATGGAGTGCCATACCGTTCACCTCCAAGCACATTGGAAACAGCGGTGGTCCACAGAATCTGGGATCCAGGGGTCACCGACCACCAATTGCCGAGTTCCCTCTGGACCCGTGGAAGCTCCTTGTGCAGAATGTCCGGCATCTTGTCGAGGAACTTTCCCTTCGAGGCTTGTTCCAGGCTGGAACCCATGGCTCCACCTGGCAATTTGTGGATCTGAACCGTCGGTTGAAATCCTTTTATCTGAGATTCGAATTGGGCATAATGTTTTCTTTGGTCTCGAATAATTTCCGATGTCTCGATCAACGACTCTTCATTAATTCCTATGGCTGTGTGGCCTAGTTCTTTTAAGGTTTGAATGACGCTCAAAACCGGAGGTGGTCCGTAATAGCCGGTGAATGAGGAGTCGGCGGCATCGACAATGGTTGCTCCGTTAATCACCGCTTCCGTTATTCTGCCCACATCGTTACCATCCGTATTGTGACCATGATAATGAATAGGCAGATCAGGAAATGTCTGTTTTATAGCATTTACCAGTTCACCGATTCGTTTCGGGGTCCCGAGACCACCGTGATTCTTAATGCAGAGGATAATATCATTTCCAGTGACATCTACGATTTCCCTGACCTTTCCTACATAAAAATCATTGGTATGTTCAGGCCCTGTCGAAAAACATATACAGGGTTCATTTATTTTTCCAGCCTTTGCCACCTCTTCAAAAACAGGAAGCATATTGTCAATGTGATTCATAAAATCAAAGGTACGCCAGACATCCACATATTTGGCAAATTCCCGTACCGTAAAACGGATCACGTTCTGTGGGTAAGGACGGTAACCAAAGAGGTTTACCCCTCGACACAATGTCTGGAACATTGTCTGAGGCATTTTTTCCCGTAAAACTTCTAACTTGGTGAATGGGTTGACCTGTTTACGCAGAATATCGACGTGGATTGAGGCGCCGCCCGTTATCTCCAAAGAGAAGTAGCCGGCATTTTCTCTTGAATAAGCTGCCATGAGGTCGGTATGGAGAAGTATTCGATTTTTAAAATCAGACTGCGAAAGGTCTCGAGCGGTATTGGTGATATAGTATCCGTCGGCCCGACGTAAATTCTGCATTACCTCGGAAACGGGCATACCATGAATGATTCTTGTCATAATAGATCCTTGTTCAGTTACAATTGACAATCATTTTTTTCATCGATTCGAATCTATGGTCAATTGGTTCATATCGCGTACGGGTTATTTTTTTGATTGTGGATTTCGGCTATCAGTTTAGCAAGCTTGCCGACCTCATTGGTATGCTCATCATAATGGAAGAGATGTGGATGAGATTCCAGGTATGAGGTGTCGAAATCACCGTCTATGAAATCTTGGTCACGGGCGATGTTTTGATAGAAGGGGATGGTGGTTTTCGGCCCTGCAATGACAAAATTTTCCAGGCAGCGTTGGAGCCTGTTCACTGTCTCTATCCAGGTAAAACCATGGACTGTAAGTTTTACCAACAGAGAATCATACACCTCCGGAATAACATAGCCCTGATAGACAAAACCGTCCAAACGCACACCAAATCCACCCGTTGAACGGTAAACAGAAACCTTTTTCCCCCCCTCGGGCATGAAATCATTTTTGGGGTCCTCGGCATTTATACGAACTTCGATAGCGTGTCCTCTTATCTGCACGTCGTCCTGGGTGAACGGTAAACGATTTCCGAAGGCCAGCTGGATCTGGTTTCGGACGATATCAATGCCGGTGATCATCTCGGTAACGGTATGCTCGACCTGAACTCTGGTATTTATCTCCATGAAATAATAGTTATAGTCGCTGTCGATCAAGAATTCGACCGTTCCCGCATTGACATAATTGGCAGCCTTTGCTGCTTTAACAGCCGTTTGGCAAATCTTGTTGATAAGGCTCTCATAGAGAATCATAGAGGGGGCTATCTCGATCAATTTCTGGTTGCGGCGTTGGATGGAACAATCGCGGGTTCCCAGATGAACGGTATTGCCGTATTGATCGGCAAGAATCTGTACCTCGACATGTTTGGGATTTACAACAACCTTTTCCAGATAGATAGAATCGTCATTGAATGCGGCCAACGCCTCAGCCCGAGCAACCGGTATCTCAGCCTGCATCTGTTTGTCCGATTCAATCAGGCGAATTCCTCTGCCTCCTCCACCTGATGTTGCTTTTAGCATGACCGGATATTTATATTTGGCGGCAAATGCCAAGGCCTTCTCTATTCCTTCTCTTCCCTGGGGGAGGTTATCGGTTCCTGGGACCATCGGGATACCGGCGTCGGCCATGATTTTCCGTGCAATAACCTTGTTGCCGAGATCGGTGATGGTTTTCGAAGACGGACCGATAAAGACAAGACCCGTTGATTCACAGGCCTTGGCAAAGAATGGGTTTTCCGCAAGAAAACCATAGCCTGGATGGATCGCGCAGGCTCCGCATCTCTTTGCGGCCTTAATGACTTTATCAATATTGAGATAGTCACAACGCGGCCCACCACCAAGTAATACGGCTTCATTGGCTATCCGTATATGACGAGATTTCTCATCGGGTGTCTCATAAACAGCAACTGCCTCATAGTTCAATTCCTGGATAGCACGTATCAATCGAATGGCAATTTCACCCCGATTGGCTACCAAAATTTTCTTCTTCAATGGAGCTCCTTTCAAAAAAATATTATAGTTACGTCTAGCAAGACGAATAGAATGCGTATCTATCTAATATATTAATAGAAGAGTGGAAAACCCGGCTCTTTTTGAGGATATTGTAGAAGAGGTGTCCCAAGGTTGAGCAACCAACAATACATCAATCAAAATTATTTAGCAAGATAATCAATAAAATT
This sequence comes from uncultured delta proteobacterium, assembly GCA_963822095.1. Lineage (GTDB taxonomy): Bacteria > Desulfobacterota > Desulfobulbia > Desulfobulbales > Desulfocapsaceae > CAWGGS01. The sequence continues at coordinate 4,177 of CAWGGS010000020.1, read as the reverse complement.
ATTTTTAAAATCATAATTAATTTTCCCTGTAATTCTTGAAGGTTCACGTAATATAATTCGGTAAGGCTAACTTGCAGAATTGCAAAACACGCATGATTTGTTCAAATGCACACAAGTGTCAACGATAACAACTGTACATACCAACGCAATAATCTCGATAAAAAATTTTGCAAAATGATCTTTTAATATGACAGGGTGTGCGTGCTATCGTTTTGAATTTTAATGTCCAAAATTTAAACCTACTTACTATCAGAAATGAGAGTAACTGTCTTCTTACCCAGGTACCTGGGGTACATAAAATCTTATCAAGAATCTATAAGAGGCTGCGTTAAAAATCAGAGACAAATGGACTCAAAACGGTTTCTGCCGGAGCCTTTGGCAAGATAAAGGCATTGATCGGCAGCACCGACGATATCTTGAAGGTCATGTTCGGAAGTGGGATGGGGCAGGGTGGCAATGCCTAGGCTGATGCTGACATGTTGGGCAACTTGAGAGTCCTTGTGAGGGATGTCCAGTAGTCGGATCATCTCAAGAATACGTTGGCCCACTGCGCATGCTCCTTTATAAGTAGTTTGAGGGAGCACACAGATAAATTCCTCGCCCCCGAAGCGAGCCACCAAATCTGAAGGACGGTTGACCGCCACGGCCAAGGTCTGGGCCACCTTACGGAGGCAATCATCTCCGGCGCTGTGGCCATAGAGGTCATTGTAGAGTTTGAAATGGTCGATATCGATCATGATTAACGACAAGGGAAGAGAAAGCCGTTGATGACGTCGCCATTCCCTGTCCAGTTCCTCCTCAAAATAGCGACGATTAGGAACACCTGTTAATGGATCGTACTGGGAGAGTTGAACCAGATGGTGATTTAAATGACTGAGTTCCTTTTGCTGGATATCCGAGATTTTTACGAGATGCCGCAGTTGGGAAAAAAGCTTTTTGTAATGATGCAATAAATCCTGATAATGCTTTGCACTCGTCTTGTCAGGAAATACCTTCTGAGCAAGAAGTTCCTGGCACTTCTTAATTGTTTCGTACTCTCTTTCGAACAGATCTGGAGAGGACATCAGGGCTCCTCATCCAGGAATTCAACAATATTGAAATCTATTTGCTCAATTTCCTCCTTAAATTCCTCCCCGCACTCAAAGGCGGTATCGTTCTCTGCATGATGGCGCCAGTTGACGGTTACCGGTGTTCCATTGGAATGAGCAGTATCCAAAATATCAAAAATATCCATCAGTACCTTCGAGCTACTGGAATTAAAATAGTGCAAGGTGATATTGACTGTCACCGGTTCAGAGCTCTGTTGGTCAAAAAAATTATTGATCCAATCAATTACCGGTTTATAAAACTTTGCAGCATTTTCCGGGTATGATTCACCTGAAATAACAAAAATTCTGGTTTCGGCATTCAGGATGATAGAGGGAGCTGATTTGGTTGCTTCAATGATTAGATTTTCCATGTCTGTCTCTCATATTACGGCATTGATGGTAATAAAATTGCGATCTTTGTCCGCTTCAACTATGACGTATTCAAGATGGCTTGCCTTGCGAGCTGTTTCTATGAGCCCCAGTCCCGCGCCTTTGCTTGATTTCTCCGGTTCTTTCCGTCGCTGTTCGAGATATAAGGTTTTGAGCTCATCTTTACTCATGGTGAGAAGTCGGTCCAACAGGGACTGAAAGCGTGCCGTGTTCTGTTTTTCAATATAGTTGCCACTTAAAATAAAATATTTCCCATCTTTTTTGCCGACAGTGACCATCCCATAATGGAGTTCATCGTTACCTGGTGACTTCGTTGATTCTGTTTCGGCAGAGTAATTGAGGACATTTTGCATTTGCTCAACAAAAATAGAAAACACCTTTAACGAAACGGACATTTTGGTTTCTTCAAGCTCCATTTTTCGTCGAAGCAACTCGCCGATACTTTCAACAACACTTTGGCTGGTAGGGCCAGTGAAACTGAATATAATTCCGTCTCGCTTCATGTTTTGGTAGAAAGTGTATGTATCCATCATCTGTTACATAGCTCCTTGTAGGATCGTGGCACTTTGTGACCACCTGATTTAAAGACGAAAACCGACGACAGTGATATCATCTCGTTGCTCTTCCTCTCCTTTGTAAGCTGTCAATGCTTTCTCGATGGCGGTTTTTTGGTTCTCCATTCCCTCCTTGCCATGTTTGCTTATAATCTCCTTAAATCGTTGTTTGCCAAAGGGAAGGTGATGCTTGCCGCCAACCTGATGCAAAATCCCATCGGTGACCAGATAGACAGCCCCTCCCTGGGACAAGTCATGGTGGTGGGATGTAAATGAATGATCAGGATCTGAATTTCTATAACCGATGGTTTGCCGATCACCTCGGATCTCTTCAACCCTGTCGTTTTCAAAAATAAAAAGTCCGATCCCGGCTCCTGAAAATGTTAGCGTATGATCGATGGGATTTACCAGACAGAGCCCTATGTCCATACCGTCGTCGGTGGGAGAATCAGAGTTGTGTTGGCCAAGGGTTTTACGAACCAGGCGATTAAGCGCCTTCAGGATTATGGACGGATCGTCACTTTTTTCACCTTGAACCACCCTGTTCAAAGCCATATTGGCAATCATGGTCATTGTTGCCCCAGGAACACCGTGGCCAGTGCAGTCTATTACAGCCGCCAAAAAACGTGGTCCTAGTGTGTGCACCCAGAAGATATCACCTCCGATGATGTCCTTGGGGCTCCATAGGACGAAATGATCCGTAATTGCTTTGGGTAAGGTATCTTTGCCTGGGAGAATAGCAAGTTGGATTCGACGGGTATATTGAATGGATTCTTTAATTTCTTTATTGGCAAAATTCAATTCGTCGTATTGTTTATAGAGTTCACGGGTTTTGCTTTTTACCTTATCATCTAAATTTTCAATCATATCGTCCAGAGTGTCGAGCATGTTGTCAAATTCCTTGCTCAGCACTCCCAATTCGTCATTTCTTGAAAGATTACTCCTGAGCTTTGAGTCTCCACCACGTACCCTTTGCGCTATATTTGAGAGATGTTCTATTGGTTGCAAAAAACGCTTGATGACATAGGTGCCGAGCAAAAGTGAAAACAGAAAAGCGGAAGCGGCAATGAGAATGAGACGATGGGTCAACACCTCGGATTGTTTAAAGAGATCATCCACATAAATAGAAGAGCCGATATACCACTTGAATTCTGGAAAGTAACGCATCCAGCTGATTTTTTTATACACATAGTTTCCAGGTTCCGACGGACGATCCCACAAGTAGATTTGAGGCTTGCCGGTTTGGGCTGCCTTTACAAGTTCTTTAACCAGAGGAAGACCCGTACGGGGATCAGGAACTTTGGAAAAATCCTTCCCCTCGATTTGCTGGTTCGGATGAATGATCATGGTGAATTTATCGTCAAAAATAAACATATAGCCTGTACGGGCAATCCGTATGTGGCTCATAAGTATGCGAAGCCGATTGATGAGGGCTTGACGGCGGGTCTTGACCTCGTCCTTGATATCGTCAATATAGACGCCTGTACCATACACCCAGTTCCAGGGTGTAAAGAGCTTTGAGAAGGTAAGTTTCTCAGAGGACTGGACATGGCCGAGTCGATTCCACCAATAGGACGTAAACCCCTGTCCGTGTTCACGGGCAACAGTTACCATGGGTGGAACGATAAGATTGCCATGAACATCACGTACTTTTGAAAAATCAGCGCCGAAGAGTTTTGGGTCAGGGTGGGATATGAGTACGGAGTTAAAGTCTGAAATCCAGAGATAGTCATCATTTGCGTATCGAAGCATTCTCATACCTGCCAGGGCGCGGTGCTTTGCTTCCTTTTCCGTTATCTCTCCACGTTTGGCAGCGTCATACTGCAGCCTGATAAAACATCCTCCAATTTCTGTAATATCGCGAAGTTCACGTTTTTTGTCTTCAAGGGCATTGTGATAATACGAGTTGATCTCCTGGTAGGTGGATTCGACCAGTTCATTTACCCGGTCCAAAGCAGCAATGGCGGATTGTTCCGACATCTTATATGTCATTTTTTTCGTGAGTGGGATTGCAGTTAGAGAAAATGCGAGTGAACAAAAGGAGATGACTGCCAGGATGAGCAGGAAACCTTTAAACCAGAGTTTTTTCGGCATAACGTTTCTGATGGTCATGCATCTTAAATGAGAATTATTCCCTACATTGGG
>CAWGGS010000019.1:0-11828 GCA_963822095.1 uncultured delta proteobacterium | reverse complement strand
CAACAGCCGGATCCTTTCTCTTCGAGGGTCTGGATGTCAGCTCCCTCACCCGGGACCAACTGGCCCTCATACGCAGACATTACCTGGGGTTTATCTTCCAGGGCTTCAATCTGTTGAATCGTACGTCGGCACTGGAAAACACTGAACTTCCGCTGACCTACAGAGGAGTGCCCGGCCCCGAAAGGCGGCGCCGGGCCCGGGAGGCCCTGGCGACCGTGGGCCTGGGCGGATGGGAACACCACACACCCGGAGAACTGTCCGGCGGCCAACAGCAGCGTGTGGCCATTGCACGGGCAATCGTAACCGAACCCAAAGTACTTCTTGCCGATGAACCAACCGGTAACCTGGACAGCGCCCGCAGCCATGAAGTGATGGATCTGCTTACCGCTTTTAATCGTGATCGCGGCCTCACCGTGATCATGGTCACCCACGAACCGGATATGGCCGTCTACGCCGGTCGCAGGATCCACTTTCTCGACGGCCTGATCGATACCACCGCAAATCAAGGGGGAGATTGACCGATGATCTGGGAAACCATTATCCTGGCATTTCGTGAGATCCGGCGAAATGTTCTTCGTTCTTCACTCACCATTCTTGGTATAGTTATCGGGGTTGCCGCCGTCATTACCTTGGTGACAATGGGCAGCGGCGCCACGGCCCAGGTCACAGCAGAGATATCAAGTCTGGGCAGCAATCTCCTGCAAGTCCGGCCCGGCCAGGGTTTTCATGGGCCAGGCGGCGCCAGCTCGTCTTCCAAACCGTTCAAACTTGACGATGCCAAAGCCATTATGCAACAGGTTACGGGTCTTGCGGCGGTGGCCCCGAACGCCACCCGCTCGGCCCAGGTCATCGCCGGCAATCTCAACTGGTCTACTACTATCACCGGCAGTACTAATGCCTACCTTTACGTGCGCAACTGGTCTCTGGCCGAAGGGAGAACCTTCACCGAGGGCGAACTCCGTTCAGGCAAGGCGGTATGCATCCTGGGAGCCACGGTAAAAAAAGAACTTTTCGGCAATCGTGACCCCCTCGGACAATCGATACGATTCAACGGCGTTACCTGCAAGGTAATTGGGCTCTTCCTGTCCAAAGGCCAGTCGGGAGGAGGCAATGACCAGGATGACTTCATCCTGATCCCTCTGCATACCCTGCAACGCCGAATTACCGGCAACACTGACATCAACGCCATCTATGTCTCGGCCAAGGACGGAGTTTCCACCTCCAAGGTCAAAGAAGATATCGAGCGACTCATGCGTGAACGCCGTCATATCACAGCCGGTGAGGATGACGATTTTTTTGTCCGCGACATGCAGGAGATCATGACCACGTTGACCGGAACCACCCGGATATTAACAACCCTTCTCGGTGCCGTGGCGGCTGTCAGCCTGTTGGTCGGCGGCATCGGCATTATGAATATCATGCTGGTTTCGGTTACCGAAAGAACACGGGAAATCGGCATTCGCCTGGCTATCGGCGCCATGGAAAAAGACGTGCTTCTGCAATTTCTCGTGGAATCCGTTGTCCTGTCCTGTTTCGGTGGCCTGTTCGGCATAGCCTTCGGACTGGGAGCAGCCTTTCTCGGTGCCCAGGTTATGGGCATGCCCTTTATCTTCAGCCCGGGGATTGTGATCGTTGCCTTTCTCTTTTCAGGCGCCGTAGGCATCGTCTTCGGCTATTTCCCGGCCCGAAAGGCAGCCAGACTCGACCCGATAGAGGCCTTGCGGCACGAATGAAGATGCCGTTGTACAATCCAGCTTCCGACGCTTTTCCAGCCGCTTACCCGGACCGATCATCTATGATCTTTAATTAAAAAAAACGATCAGTTATTTAACACGTGCAGAAAAAAGAAAAGGCCGTCAAACGATTACTCTGAATCGTTTGACGGCCTTTTATGCTACGGGATGGTGGAATCGTTAATACCCGTGTAACTTGTCCAGGAATTGCGGAAGAAACATCGTGATTTCTGGTATATATGTAATAATCCCCAGAAAGGTGAGCAAAACCATAAGCCAGGGCAGACAGGCCTTGATCGCCCAGCCCATGCTCTTTCCTGTGACTCCGGAAATAACAAAGAGGTTCAACCCAACCGGCGGGGTCAGCATACCGATCTCCATATTGACGACCATGATCACACCCAGATGGACCGGATCAATCCCGAGCCTGCTGGCAATGGGGAAAAAAATCGGCGCCATGATAAGAATAATGGCAGACGGTTCCATAAAGTTGCCGGCAATAAGAAGCAGGATATTAACAACCAACAGGAACATCCAGGGGGACAGCCCCCATTGCACTATCGTCTCAGCGATACGCATCGGTATCCGCTCCGTTGTCAGAACATGAGCAAAGAGCATCGCGTTGGCAATGATAAAGAGGAGCATGATGCTGATCTTGGCCGAATCGAGCACGACCTTGTTGATCTCCTTATCGGTGATCATTTTCGGCAGGGTGACGATTATCTGTTTGATATTACGGACGAGCAAGGCCGGAAAGGACTCGCCCTGCTTGCGCCAGGGCTCATTCTTCAAGGGTCCCATATCTCGGTATCCCCAGACACAGACACCGAAGGAATAGAGGGTTGATACGGCAGCCGCCTCTGTGGGACTGGCAATGCCGCCATAGATGGCACCGAGTACGATGACGATCAGCATCAGACCGCCGGAGGCACTGAATCCTGCAGCAAAAATCTCACCAAACCCGCTCCATGGCTGACTCGGAATCTTCTTTACCCGGGCCACGACATAGATGACGATCATCAGCATGACTCCCATCAGGAGACCCGGCAAAAATCCGGCCATAAACATACGGGCGGCCGAGACCTCTGTTGCCGCCGCATAAACCAGCATGACGATGGACGGAGGGATCAGGATGCCCAGGGTACCGGCATTGCCGACAATGCCCGCTGCCAGGGACTCAGGATACCCGGCCTTGACCATCCCGCCAATGGCTATGGAGCCGATGGCCGCTACCGTTGCAGGGGATGAACCCGACACAGCAGCAAAGATCATGCAGGCGATGACGGAGGCCATGGCCATCCCACCACGGATAAAGCCGACCAGACTGAGAGCAAACCGAATGATACGCTTGGCGACCCCTCCAGTCTGTAGAAATCCAGAGGCAAGGATAAAAAACGGGATGGCTAGCAGGGTATAGTGTCCGGAAAGCGACGAATACAGTTTCAGGGAGATGGAAGACAGGGAATCCTGCGAAAACATAAGGATTGTCGCCACACTGGAAAGACCCAGGGCGATCGCGATCGGCATGCCGATCAGCATGCAGCCAAAGAGAAGGATAAACAGGCAGGCGGTAGTCATTACTTGGCCTCCCCATTGCTGATATCATCGACAAGCTCCAGGCTTTCTTTCGCTTCATCAGCATGTTTAAACCCGTCTGCCTTACCGGTGATAACATTCCAGAGGATGATAAACAACCGAACGGCTAAAAAGATATACCCGATAAAGAGTATGCTCTGTGCTATCCATACCGGTATTGGGAGATCTTCCATTTCAAGACCTATCATTTTAACCTTGGCAAGGTAGACCCAGCTCCCATAGAGAATAAGGTAACAATAGATAAGCGACAGGACGGCTCCGATGGACGTAAATATCCTGCGCCCACCAACGGGAAAGAGTTTTACAAATGCATCCATGCCGATATGCGATCCAACCTTCAGTCCATAGGAGGCACCGAAAAGAACAAGCCAGGCTCCCAGATTCAAGGTAAGTTCTTGCGACCACAAGAAACCTTTATCGAAACCAAAACGCATGATAACATCCATAACGACCAGCAGCGTTGTCGTAACCAGCAAGATCGATATAATCGCCTCTTCGGCACGATTCATGATGCGCATAAACATAGAAAGACCTCTTACAGATAGGAAAATGGCGGCAGTCTCCCGCCACCGAGAGACTGCCGTTCCCTTTCACTTTACTTATTGGAGTTATACGCTGCGTCAATCATATCTTTGCCGATTTTATCCTGAAACTGTTTCCAGACAGGTTTCATTGCTGCAACCCACTGAGCCCTCTGGGCATCGGTAAGGGTTATGATCTCCGTACGTTTGGAGTCAAGTATCTTCTGGCGATCAGTCATAGCCAGCTTTCCTGACAGTTTATTGCCATAGGCGATGGCCTCATCAAGGCATTCTTTGACTTTGGTACGAATATCAGCGGGTATACCCATCCAGAACTCTTTGGAGGTAACTACCATATAGTCCAGGAGGCCATGATTGGATTCGGTGAGATATGGCTGGATCTCAAAATATTTCTGCGAGTAAATATTGGAATAGGTGTTTTCCTGACCATCAATAGCCTTTGTCTCCAGAAGCGTGAAAACCTCGGAGAAGGGCTTTTTCAACGGAATGGCCTTAATAGACTGAAACTGGGCAGCGAGAACATCGGATTGCATAACCCGGAATTTCAGGCCGGCGGCATCAGCAGGAACCCTTAACGGTTTGCTGCAGGTAAACTGTTTGAGGCCATTATGAAGATATCCCAGACCAATCAAGCCCTTTGGTTCAATCGATTTGAGGAGTTCCTGACCCTTTTCACTCTGCTGAAATCTCTGCACGGCAGCCATGTCCTTGAACAGGAAGGGCAGGTCAAATAGCTGCAGTTTAGGGGTATAACGCTCAAATTTCGACAGAGAAGGAGCAGCCATCTGGACATCACCCAAAAGCATCGCCTGAAGCACTTTCCCGTCAGTGAACAGCTGGGAGTTGGGGAAGACCTCTACCTTGACCTTTCCGCCCAGACGTTCTGCAACCAGATCCTTGAATTTTATCGCCATCTGTCCCTTCGGGGTGTTTTCTGCAACGACGTGAGAAAACTTGATGACAATTGGGCCGGCCGCAAAAGCCGTTCCGGCTACCAGCATAGCTGCCACGGCAGCACTTGCAATAAGTGTAGTAACCTTACGTAACATACTTACCTCCTCTAATTTTAATGTTGACGTACCGGCGGGACCGGCAGCCCTATACGACAGCAGTCGATTCAACTGTCCGCTTCAGTGCGAAAATTATTCTTCGCATGAAACGATTCTAGGCTGAGCAATAATTAGACCAATTAACAATTTTTTATCTTTATATTTTAATTATGTATAGTTACGCTCCAGAACCAGCATTTCAACGCCAAAAAAGTGGCGGAAATCCACCCATCTGGTCCATTCGTACAAAAGTTCTATACATATTATTTATGAACAATAGGTTACGATCGTTTCAACCTGATTCTTCCAACCCAAATGTGGCGGAAATCCACCCTTAAATATTTCCGGACGGGAATAGACGTTTCAGCGAAAATACAATAAAGAATTGACAGTAACTATTCGTAATCAATAAGTTATTACGAGAGAAGCACTTAAAGAAAGTCAGGGATATGCTGTGACCTGGAAAGGTATACGAGGTAGGGTAATTTGAAATATTCGAATTAATTTAATGGTTGAAATACGAAAACGACCTCTCCAGTAGATCTATTAATATTACTAAATTTATTGACGGTTCGGCAAGATATCCGACTGTAGAATCTTTGCCAAAGCTACCGCAGTCTTTTGAAACCAGAGGAATTTGGTATGAAAAATCGACCTTTATGGCGGATAAAGAGTCAGGAGGCAAAGGTCCTTTCTCTTGCCCCCCATTTTCGGTTCATCCGGAAACGTATCTGTCTACAATGCGGGAAGGCGGAGGGCATTGCTGGAGGACGCCTCGTGGAGGCCCAAAAACAATCCACATCAGGCCTGAAGAGGTGCGGACAGGACGTCCGCACCTGAGACAGCCGGTCAGAGGACGGCCTGTCTGTCAGCCGAGGTGTACCGGTGATGAGGCCTGAGGCCGTAGAGCAACGTCCGGAAGCGATGAACTTCGCCGGGTTTTTACTTTCAGCTCTACCAAAGTACGATTAATCCAGATGAACCCCATTTTCTCAATCGAAAAGACAAGAACATCCTAAAAGCATAAGATAAATTGGCGGTTACTACTGTATGGCACCCCTCGTACCAAGCCTGAGGCTAGGCCTTTGACATACCAACAGCCGATTTTTTGGTAACTTCAGTCCCTCCCAAAATGGTCACAAAGAGTTTCCTGCCTAAAAAACCAGCCAGAATACCAAGAGGAAGAACAACCTGCAGGGTAACAGGCAACAACCATAGATACACGAGAGATTCTGACAGTGACATAATTCACCTCCATGTTTTTTAAATGATTTTATACGGCTTACCAACAATTTTCCGGCATTCCCATCTTCCGGAGGGGGGCCTTGCCCGGTATTAGATCTGCTCACGACATGACGGGAGCGAAACTCTTTTGCACGCCCTATAACGGCGACAGGTTTCTTTGCGGTATATTTTCGCTAAAAAATCAAATAAACCATCTCGATAGTGATTCATTTCAGATAAAGGATGTTTTTAGCTTCGGACTATTTTCCTGTATTTTTGTATTTATATTGATATACTTCCATCCTTATACAGTACGATTTCAGCCGTGCAATGTAAAGAAATTTATAGTGCACAAAAACCTGCCATCTTCCGAAACGGCGGCAAAACCAAAACCCTTTGTAGTGCTGTTTTAGGATAGGCATTTTTTGTTGCACAGGGCATGCGCACAATTCATACAAGCATAAAATGGTTTTATTTGATACCTGTTTTCGTTCATGGCCAACCAAGGGACCCGGCAAGGCCTTTTTGACTTTATGCCCAATTTGCACAACCGCGCATTTCTCACAAAACCCCCGCACATTTATGAAAAAAATTTCGCGATTTGCTTTTTTTTTTGCCGAACACATCATTTTATTAAACCCTCCGAAACCGGCATAATATTTGCTTAGGTCATAGACATGAACAAAAGTACAATCAACAGGTCAAAATTTGCTTTATTTTTGCTTCTTTCCATCCTCTTCCTTTTACCGGTTACAGGAAGAGGAGAGCAGGTAAAAAAAACCATTCTCTATATAAATTCCTACCACAATGGATACAAGTGGTCGGATTCGGAACAGAATGGAATAAAGTCAAAACTCGATAACGGCCCCTTCAAAATCGATTTGCAGATCGAATACCTTGATGCCAAAAGGTATAATATCCCTCCGGTTATCGAGAGCATCTATCAGGTGTTCAAGAGGAAGTACTTGCATGAGCATTTCGATGTAGTCATTGTCTCCGACGATGACGCTTTGCACTTCGCTTTGCGCTACCGACCCAAACTCTTTCCCGGAACTCCGATAGTTTTTTGCGGTGTTAACGATCTCAAAAAGAAGGACCTTGCAGCGGGGAATTTAACCGGCGTAATCGAAAGCTTTGACCTGACAAGAACCATTGACATAGCCCTCAAAATCCATCCGGAAAAACGGCGTATGATCGTGGTTGGTGATGAATCGACCGCCGGACTGGGCATTAAAAAGCAGATAGAGGCAATTGTCCCACGTTTTAAAGACAGGTTGAAGGTCGATTATTGGACCCAGTTCGATCTCGCCGAAGTTCAACGGAGGGTACATCGCCTTCCCGACAATACTTTCCTGTTTTTTATTCCCTATTTCCAGATCATCAATGATCGAACGTACACTGCCGAAGAGGTTATGAGCGCCATCTACGCCCATTCCCGGGTCCCGATCTATACCTCATGGGGATTTCTACTGGGCTCAGGAGCTGTCGGCGGCAGCATGATCTCCGGTGAAGACCACGGTCGGATAGCTGCTGGTTTGGCTTTAAAAATTCTTGAAGGAACACCTGCTGATTCGATTCCTATTATCAGGAAACCCACTGGAAGTTACCAGTTCGACTATACTGTTATGCAGCACCTGAAAATACCGGAAAAATTACTCCCGCCCGGCAGCACCATCATCAATGCCCCCAAGGTCTTCTACCAACTTCCCAAAGAACTGGTCTGGACCATAGGCATCAGTGTCCTTCTCCTTTTGGTCACTCTGATTTTCCTGGTTTCGACTATGATCGGCAGGCGACGGGTGGAGAGAAAAATCAAGGATCAACTCACATTCCAGGAAACCTTGATGGATACCAACCCGCAGCTGGTCTCCTGGAAAAATCTCGATTTTCAATACATAGGCGCCAACCGGACCTTTGCCAACTTTTTCGGGCTTAACGACCCAAGCGAGGTCATTTCGAAAAGGACCAGGGATGTTATTCAGGATCAGGAATATGTCCAATGGTCCCAAAATGCCGATGTCGCCGTGGTTAAAGACAAAGAAGCCTTTCGAAAAATACGTAAGAAATTAACCGATTACAAGGGAAACGAGGCCTGGATTGAGGTTAACAAAGTTCCCTTGCGGGATCAGTCCGGAAAAATTGTGGGCATCCTCAGCACCGCCGAAAACATCACCAGAGAACTCGACCTGGAAAGGCAGTTGTTACAATCTCAGAAAATGGAGGCAATTGGAACCCTTGCTGGAGGGATAGCCCATGATTTCAACAATATTTTAACCTCCATCATCAATTCGACTGAACTTGCCAGCGGGGATGTGGCACCGGATTCCCAGACCAGCAGAGACCTTGCAAGGGTTCTAAAAGCCGCCCGTCGCGGAGGGAGGGTCGTAAAACAGATTCTCGCCTTCAGCAAACCTTCCCAGGAGGGTTTCCGCCCCACCAATCTAACCTCGGTGGTGACGGAAGTAGTCGGCTTAATGGAGATTTCTCTGCCCGGAAACATCGAGATGCATTCTCATATTTCACCCAATGTAGGTTGTGTTCTTGCAGATCCCACTCAAATTTATCAGGCGGTGATGAATCTCTGCACCAACGCCTTTCATGCCTTGAAGGATGCGGGGGGCATACTGCAGATCAGGCTGGAAGATATTATGCTGGAGGCCGAAGAGGCGAAGATTCTCAACATCGAGGCCGGAGAATACATTCAGCTTACTGTTGCCGATAACGGTCCCGGCATTGGCAATGAAATCATAGATAAGATATTTGATCCCTTCTTTACCACCAAGGACAAGACCGAAGGAACGGGCTTGGGACTTTCTGTCGTTCATGGAATCGTCAAATCGCATTTAGGTGGCATGAAGGTGTACAGCGGCCAAAATCAGGGGACCACATTCAGGCTATTTTTTCCTAAGATTTTCTCGATGGACGATCTTCCGGAACAACAAAATATCTCTCCCGGGAAAAAAGAAGGCAGTATATTGTTTGTTGAGGACAACGAAGATCAGCTTCACACCACACCTCGGATTTTGGAAAATGTGGGATACTCCGTAACTGCCTTGGCTCTTCCCATGAAGGCCCTCGAACTGATCGAGGCCCACCCCGAGCGTTTCGACCTGCTTATTACCGATTACGACATGCCGGTAATTAACGGCGTCGACCTGATTCAGCGGGTTCATGCCTTAAATCCGGAGATACCGTCAATTCTCATCTCCGGAAGAGAAGATGCGATCCGGGCAGCTCACGCCATTCCTTCCATCCGACGGGTCTTTATTAAACCCTACGATACGATTGATCTGACCTTTACCATTAACACCATATTGGAATAGGACAACCATGGCAAATATCCTCATAATCGACGACGACCAGGAAATCTGCGAAACCCTCAGCAGCCTTGTCTCTCGGTTATCCCACACCTGTAACTGGGCGTATTCGTTGAGTTCAGGCAAGGAAATATTTAGGGAAAACTCGGTTGATATCATTTTCCTAGACGTCAGACTTCCCGACGGCAACGGCCTCGACCTCTTGCCTGAGCTTACGGATACGGCGGATCCGCCTGAGATCATCATACTCACCGGTAAAGGCGACCCGGATGGCGCGGAATTGGCGATCCAAGGAGGAGCCTGGGACTATCTCCTTAAGCCGTCCAGCGTCCGGGAAATCACATTGACTCTCAATCGGGCCTTAAAATATCGGCAGGAAAAGCGCAAAAAAGCCGAAGCCGAAGATCTGAAGATGAGCAAGGTCATTGGAACCGGCCCGAGAATGAAGGCCTGTTTCGAACTCATGGCCCAGGCAGCCCGGTCCGAGTCGAACATTTTGATCACCGGAGAGACCGGGACCGGCAAGGAGCTGTTTGCCCGAACAATCCATGAAAACAGTAACCGGTCGATCGGAAAATTCATCTTTGTCGATTGCGCTTCTCTTACAGAATCGCTTGTCGAATCGACGCTTTTCGGACATAGGAAAGGGGCATTCACCGGGGCTCAGGACAGCAGACTCGGCCTTGTAAAGCTCGCCGACGGCGGGACCCTTTTTCTAGACGAGATCGGTGAAATGTCTCTTTCCCTCCAGAAATCATTCCTGCGTGTCCTGCAGGAAAAAACCTTCCGGGCCGTGGGAGACACCGCCGAACAAAGCAGCGATTTTCGTCTGATTGCCGCCACCAATCGGAACCTCGACGAAATGGTCGACAATCATCTGTTCAGAAGCGACCTGCTCTTCAGGATTACCACCATGCGTTTGCCTCTGCCTCCTCTTCGCCAGCGCCCTGAAGACACCAGGGCCCTGGTTCAATTTAAAATTGCTCAGCTCTGCAAACAATATGGCATAGAGGAGAAAATCATTGATGAAAACTTCCTGGAAACACTTGAAAGCTATGACTGGCCAGGTAATGTCAGGGAACTGTTCAATATTATAGAACGTTCCATCATTGCGGCCGGTTCGGAAAAAAACCTCTTTGCCATGCACCTGCCACGGCAGTTGCGCATCCAGGTTGCCCAGAAACAGATCAGAAAAATGACCGGGTCGGAAGTCTTGTCCGATGGGAACGACCCCGACCAAAACGAAGATTTCCGCACCATCGGCCAGGAAATCTTCCGGGACATCTTCGACCGACCACTGCCATCTCTAAAGACCTTTAAAGGCGCCTCGGAAAAGATTTATCTCAGCGAGCTCATCCGTCAATGCGAAGGGGAAATATCACGGATACTGTCCGTCTCCGGTTTGTCACGTTCCCATTTCTATTCGCTATTGAAAAAATACGGCCTGTCGATTCAGATCGACGATCCCCGGCCATAACCTGGATTTACCTGTATCGCCCCAGAATAATAGAACAACCTGTCCTTTAAAACCAGACAATTAGCCTTTTTATTAATAACGCATCTGAAATTTTTATTGCTATTCGAAGCCTGCCGATCATGAACAATGGCAGTCAAGACAGAAAGGTTTAGCTCCTTACTCTCTATTATCATAAACATATCGATTCGAATTCACCGAAATTCCATCACCTCCGCCGACTCTCCGGTCAAAAAAAAGGGCAGTCAAACGGGTCGTCGTTTGCCAACCAAGCGCAAACGGAAGGTGTCCGAAAAAACAGACACCTTCCGTTTGCGTCCTCTTGATCATGCATTCACAGAAAAAAACCAATCCCCTCATGTGATCCTCTCGTAATCCGTCATCGCCTTTGATTGAATGACAGCCTTTTTGCTCAGGATAACTTTTTAGATTTATTACCAGACCTGCCAGGAGCAGCTCCGGCTGAAAACCAATTCCCTGCGTTACCGGTGATGAGCCTTTGTCTTTCCCCGCGACCCAGTTGCAACCGTTTCAAAAACAGTTTGTCCATTTTTTCAGACTGCCGAGAAAATCAAATAACTATCTTATATTACTAATATTAACAAGAACTACATTTTCCCAAGAACCATCCAGGAGCACGTTCTTCGAACTTGGAATCCGAATTTTCGTACAACCCCTACCCACATCCGTGCAGAAAATGGATCAAGGAAAGCAGGATAGCGAAATTACAGCCTTATTTTCGCTGATCAAGATTGGCACGCCTGTTGCTATATCTTTTTCCATTCGAGATACGCCCCGGCAGTAGCGATGCTTTTTACACTGACATGTAATTGGGCATCTTTGGATACCACTCGTACCGAATAATCGGTACATACAAACATCCACATCTCTGA
>CAWGGS010000018.1:0-62343 GCA_963822095.1 uncultured delta proteobacterium | reverse complement strand
TGTTTTTTGCTTTTACAGTTAATACCACAATTTTGTTTATTAACTGTTCGGATCCGAACAGTTAATAGCTTGTTGAACTAAACCGCTCCCGCGGAAAACCCACCAAGCCTACCGTGTAAGATTCCCAATTTAAAGCTTTTCTTTTTTCAGCCGCATTAAAACAACCCATCTTGTTGTCCTACCGATACAATACCTCCCAAAGGTCTGCCATAAAGGCGTGCTTAAAACCAAAATGGAGGTATTGCAATGGAAAGAAACAATCGAATCAGTTTTGCAAACTACTTGTGCTTGCAGCGGTATGCAGAGAAAACCAAAAAGGCTTATCTTTTCACAATCGCCGATCTCTCTTCGTTTCACCGACAGTCAGCGGATGAACTGACCAACGAACAGGTTCAAGATTACCTGCTGTATTGCATCCAGGATAAGAAGTTGGCCTGGTCGTCTTGCAATATCCGGTTCTGTGCCTTGAAGAAGTACTATCAGGATTACCTGGGATATGATGAATCCAGGTTTTCCATCCCTCCACGGCCACGTTCCAGAAAGCTTCCCATGCTGCTCGGCCAGGAAGAGGTCAGCAGCATACTCCAGGCACCGATAAGCCTTAAACACAGGGCGTTGTTGACGACTGTTTACGGTTCCGGTCTGCGGGTCAGTGAAGCCGTCAGATTGCGTCCCGAACACATCGAATCCAAACGCATGCAAATCCGGGTCGAGCAAGGCAAAGGAAGAAAGGACCGTTATACGGTTTTATCTCAGAAGTGCCTGGAACTGCTTCGTGTGTACTGGAGGCATTACAAGCCTGGGCAATGGTTGTTTTTCGGCAAAGACAAAACCAAACCCATGCCGGTGGGAACGGCACAAAAAGCTTACCAGCGAGCTAAGGAAAAGGCAGGCGTAAATAAAGGTATGGGAATTCATACGCTTAGGCATTGTTTCGCCTCTCATGCTCTGGAGCAGGGGGTTGAGCTGTTTATCATCAAGCGATGGCTGGGACACAGCTCAATCAGAACAACCTGTACCTATCTGCATATATCTCCTAAGCAATTACGAGAGGTCATCAGCCCCCTTGATCTTGCGACTCAGGGAGGCAAACAATGAGACCACAATACGAGATTGCAGACATCTTCAAACAGTATGGTGGATACTATAAAAAATCCCATGCCATGAATGACGAACAGCGCAAGGTGATGGCAGCTCTTCTCGCCTGTAGGACTGCCAGGCTCGGTGGTCATCAAGAAGTCTGTGACCAGTGCGGAAGCATCAGGAACAGCTACAACTCCTGTCGCAACCGCCATTGCCCGAAATGTCAGACCATGACCAAGGAACGATGGCTGGAAAAACGTCGCCTAGAACTTCTGCCCTGCGGGTATTTTCACATGGTTTTTACCGTACCGCATGTTTTGAATGTACTGATCCTACTGAACAGAAAAGCTCTTCTCTCCTGTCTGTTCGGGGCGGTACGGGATACTGTGTTTGCCTTCGCCGCCGATCCCCAATGGCGGCTTGAAGGCAAACCCGGACTGTTAACAATCCTTCATACCTGGAGCCAGACACTCATCGATCATTTCCATATCCACTGTCTGATCCCAGCCGGCGTGCTTTCTTTGGACGGCAGACGTTGGGTTGCAAGTAAGGAATCCTTCCTTTTCCATGTGACACCTCTGGCCAAGGAATTTAAGAAAAGATATCTCACCGCGGTGGAAGATCAAATGGAATCTTTAGTTATTCCCCAAAGCGGGACAACCGGTATTGAAAAGGCATGGTCCAAGGACTGGATCGTCTATGCCAAAAAGCCTTTCGCCGGTCCGGAACAGGTCCTTTCCTATCTTGGCCGCTATACCCACAAGATCGCAATTTCCAATCACCGGATCAAGGCAATAGAGAACGACCAGGTGACATTCACCTATAAGGATCGTAACGATGAAAACAAAACCAAGCCGATGACGATTGAGGCAACGGAATTTATCCGTCGTTTCCTTCTCCATGTCTTGCCGTATCGGTTCATGAAGATCAGGTATTATGGCTTTCTGGCCAATATTTGCAAGAAAGGTGCGGTTCTATTAATTCGTAGGTTGATCGGCAAGTCCTTAGAGATACTTTCACACTCAGGTGAAAGCATTCGGGAGAAAATGTTTCGCCTCACCGGCCGGGATATTCTGCGCTGCCCAGATTGTCTCAAAGGAACGATGGTGTATTCGGCAATATTGTATCCATTGAATAGTAGTTAATTCGGATGGATTCCCAGGCAAATGTTTTTATTGAACCTCGATAGAGGAACAGCATAGGTGCGTGTAAAATCCGGTAAAATCATGGAAAAAGATAGTGAAATTGATAAAAGACAGTCGTTTCAGTTATCCAAATACTGCTCTGTTTACCTTCACCCCTCCAAAAGAAAGTTTCCTTGTCATGCTCTGCTGCATATTTATGTCATACAAAATGTTTACTTCGAAGTTACAAGGTGTTATAAACTAACCCCATAGAGGTTTGTGAGAGCATCTTGCTCTGAACCCGCGGCTCAGTCCAACAGCATTTTATCAATCATCCCGCTCTTTCTTCCGGGCTTAGAGGCGGAACTTGTTTCCGGAAAACGAGGGATGATTGCGGTGTCGTCTGGGCGGGACAAATGATAAAACGCTCTTAGTTATATTTCAAAATAATAGATGAACCTTGATATCAATCTAATATTTTTCGCACTATTTATTGCTGAACAAATCATTATGATTCAGCTTGGTTCATACCCTTACTACTGGGGCATAACCTTTGCCAAACGTAAATGGCCAATTGATGTAAAAATTGAAGATATTGGTGGATTAATTGGCAGATTAAAAATTAGAAAGGATAATAAAGGAAATACCTATCTCCGTTACAAACATTTTCCACTTACTTGGGGGCCATATGTCTTTGTTGGCCAAGTCCGCCAAGAGGAACCAAATGAGCTAATAATTCGCCTTGGTCCTATCACTTGCTTGTTCTTCGTTGAGTTTATTATCCAAGGTCTTATTAACGGGTTAGAATCAACATTAATCTCTTTTGTAACGGTTGGTTTCTTCCTTTGGTATTTCTTCATTTCCTTTTTAAAAGGGTACGATAAGATTTTAAGTAAAGAAAAAATAATAATATAACAAAGTGTTAGAGAATCGACGCGCAAAAACCGCGCGCGTCTCAACTTTTCGTTGAAGATTGAATAGAGGTTTTTTCTTTGTGAGAACCACTTTAAAGGATAATGGAGAGTATAGTGAGTCAGAAATCAGATCAGGGCAACGATGGACAGGCACCTATAGGACCGACTGAAATACCAGCAGAAAAACCACCATCAAGAACCCCTTTCCATGCATTTTTTTTCTAGTGTCTACGGTCTTCCTGACGCTCTTTCTCCTCTGGCTGTCTGCCACCATCGCGGGACATCCCTATTTCCATAGGCTCCCGGACTGGTTGCAAGGCATGTCATCAAACTTATGGGGAGCCTTCACTGGGACTGCCACGGCAGGCTCATTTATACTCTATTTCTTCAAAGCACAGGTTGAGAGGCCCATCTACTTCGCGGGAGGCATTGTCGGAACCAGCCTGCTCCTAGTTGCAGTTGTCCTTTTCTCCTCATACGTTATGACCAAAATACCTGTGGAGCCGCAGATACTACCACAGCTACAGAGGCCAGAAGTGATGGTCCCGCCAGCAACACCAACTCCTGATCCAGGCACAGGAGGTAAAAAAGAGCCGAAGCTCCCCCCTCTTCAGGAATCTTCCAGGTTGATGGAGTTAGCCAATTCTGTTGAAACGATGTCTGAAGCAGACCTGAAAAATTATTTCGGGCAAATTTTTTTTGTTGGATCAAATGCGAACGAACTGTCGTCAACACCGAGGACTGTGCTATCGACGTTGATTGAGGATTACAATGTCGGCGGCCTCATATTTTACGATACCTCCGTCAAGCCAGCTCCCTATGCGGGTGTTAGAACGGCTAATTTCATCCACCTTCTCAATGCCATCAAGGAACGGACGAAGCAACTTGGATACCTGCCGTTGTTCCTCGCAACTGATTTCGAAGGTGGAGATACCGCTCCCCTGGCAAAGGAGGGCGTCTTAACTCCAATGCCGGCTGCCATGGCAATCGGCGGAACGCGCGATAGGTCGATCGCCCGCACCGTCGGTTCTATCGTAGGCGCAGAAATGAAGGCGGTCGGGCTTAACATGAATTTTGCGCCGGTTATCGATGTCAGCATCTCCTCTGACGACAGCGTGATTCTCGATCGGAGCTTCGGTGCCGACCAACATTTCGTCCAAGAAATGGCCAGCGCTTTCATGTCGGGTTTGGATGGGAAATGGGGTCGGACCACGATATGTGTTGAATATTAAAGGACAAACGAAGCAATCCTCTTTGTTAACCTATTGATATTACATGCGTGGTCTAACTATTTTGCCAAGAAAATGCTTTTCGCCCCCGCTGTTGTAGTTAGGAAAAAAGGTAGCAGGATCAGCAATAGTTATATATCATTCTGTAGTATTTACAGAAAAAGGCTTTTTCTAACAATTACTGCAATCTCAAAAAAATGTCTGCAGCCTAAAAAAATGGCCAGAGCTCATCGACATTTCATACCTGATCAAATCTGGCATATTACCCATCGATGTCATAAGAGGGATTTCCTTCTTAAATTGATGAAAGATCGTGGGACATGGACAAAATGGCTCCACGAGGCAAAATCGCGCTATGATCTTGTCATCTTTGATTGGATAGTTACTTCCAATCACATTCACCTTTTAGTGCTGGATGAAGGTGGCCTGGAAACCATTCCAAAATCAATGCAGCTCATAGCTGGAAGAACAGCCCAAGCGTATAATCAAAGAAAAAAAAGGAAAGGTGCTTTTTGGGAGGATCGCTATCATGCCACTGCCATTGAAGCAGAGAAACATCTCCTACGGTGCCTCGTATATATTGACCTGAACATGGTCCGCGCCGGCGTCGTGAATCATCCATCGGAATGGCCATTCAGTGGATTTCACGAAATTCAATCCCCACGACAAACGAGTGACATTATAGCTCGAAAAAAGCTTTCCGGAAAAGCTGGTTTTCAATCTTATGAAACATTTAAGATGGCCCATAGTGAATGGATAAACGAGACACTGAAAAACGGAGGTATTCGTCAGAGCGAATGGAGTGAAAGTATAGCGGTTGGAAGTAAGACATTTACCGATTTGATAAAAGAAAAATTGGGAGTTCGTGCTAAAGGACGCACTTCCAGAAGAAGCAACGGTGGCGGTTACCAGCTTCAAGAACCGATACCATGCTATAGAGAGAACGACAACATGACATACCATCGAGAGTCTCTTGGAGATCAAAACTGGTTTTTTTGGGAATCATTTGAAAACACGATAGATCAGCAGGATGAATGAGATCTTTTTTCTTGAATTGATAGCGTAATAACAATGGGTCGCATTTTATAAGTAGAATCAATTTTATGCTCTAGTGATATCAAATAGTTAACAACGTATTAAGTCGAGTTTATTATGCAATGTCAAACAGCCAATATTATCAATATTAGTAGGATAAGCATAAATGTAGCGGTTTCGATCAGGAATCGGTTTTTTTAGGAATCCCCTTGAAAGCGACTTCTAATCACCATCATCCACCTGTCCCAGCACTGAGAACCAACTTTGGAAATATGGTTACGATCCTGTTTTCCGGAGAATTATTTCCGGAAAACAGGACGAAAACTTGCATGCCACCTTGTGGCAATACCCACTAGTTGCTTAAATTACGAATCATTTCTGAAAATAATTATCCCGTTGAATTGGTGTGTTTATTGCAGTGCCAGTTGTTGGGACATTTACAATTCAGGAAGATTCGTCTTCCTGAATACATATCTGGCGTCAACCTGAAAACCCAACAGATAAATAAATCAGATGAGTAGCAAAGAGCGCAGGCTTGGATCTTTCTCAAAAACCAGAGGAGGCTGATATGCAATGGCGCTTATTAAAATTTATCCCCTATCTTTCCGTGACTCTCTTATGTGCTCCCTTACCTGCCTCTGCCGATACAATCACCGATTCCATTTTTCGGCCTGATAGCTACGAGATAGGGCAGTTGTCGAATATTGACGACTCACATTCTATCGGAGACTTTACGATTATGTACGCTGGTAATACCGATGATTTTTCTAAACCAGACGAAACAGAAAATCGATTGGCCGGTGACGGGCTTGATGAATCGTGAGACTGGAACTTTGTTTTTACGGGATATGATGCTACTGTTTTTAACGGATCAACGATATTAAGCTCCGCCCTCCTCACTCTTAATCTTACACCAAATCCTGCCCAGGTTTCGGCAGGCGATAAGGAGCAAGTACGGATTAAATGGCTAAATCCAATTGATTATACTTTTGATTCCGTCATTACCACGATCTTTACAATTGAGTTAAAAGATTACTACAATTCATTTGAAATAATGGAAAGGTTTATGAGTACGGATTATGGCGGTGTTGGTACCATTCCCATGAGAGTTCTCGATGACGTGATCGTCAATTCTGCATCATTATCTCTGACATCAGCCCCGGTCCCAGAACCTGCCACCATGGTCCTCTTTGGCACAGATCTAGCTGGTCTCGCTGGAGTTGCCAGACGAAGGAAAAAATGAAACTCCACTTACTTTCCTGTATTATTATTCGTGAAGCACGAATGTATTCTACTTTAAAAGGAGGACATAATGAAAAAAAGCAGCTGGTTAATTTTAATTTGTGTTTTAGTCGTATCGTGGGGCATGGCGCCTGCCTTATTTGCCGGTAAATCGCGACCGGCCAGTGCCAAAGCCTGGAGGACCCTGAAACAAGAAAAAATAAATACCCTTAAATGTACCCGCGTTCAATCAAGCGATATGGTTCGGGTAAACCTGCGCGATTTAAAAAAAGCACTTGAAAAAGCAGGAATTACCGAAAAGGTAACCATTGGACTTCAGGTCGGGAACGAGACACTTAATCTGGGCTCCTTTAAACCCAATTTTGCCATGTCTGGAATTGGTGGTCAGAACAGACCCATAGGTGGTGGCGGTGGTACTACAATGGCACCGGGTGCTGCATCCCGTCAGGGATATGCCATGAGGTCCGGCAGAGGTGATGACGGAGGAGGACGTGGGCGCGGGCGTGAAGGTACCGTCTCTCCAGCTTTTTCCAGCCGTCAGGGATATGCCATGAGATCCGGTAGAGGTGATGACGGAGGCGGGCGTGGACGCGGGCGTGACGGTGCTATGTCTCCTACTGTGTCCCCTGGACAAAGCCATGCCATGGAACCCCCTGAGGAAGAAGACGGAGGCAATCCATTATTTAGCAAAATGACATCTGTCAGTGTCAATATGGGGTCTGTAATGGGAGGGTGTAAGGGTACATGCTTTGGGAACCTGATTATTAAAAATTCCCTTGGTGTGGAAAAAGCAAGATTCACAGTCCCACTTGCTGGTTTGAATTAAAACAGATGTAAAGGCTCTTAATTGTTTGATATCCGATCTGGCTCTAATTTTAGAAAGGTTTTCTTTTGGTTTTGTCTGGCATGGCTGGTGTTCACTGCTGGCTGTATCACCACCCATGCCAGAGATTTTAATATAAAAACACGAGAACCTTCTGCTTCTTCTTCGCCAATTTCTGCTTCACCAATAGGCCTGTATCGGTTTTACGACCATACCGAAGCCTACCGTTTGATGAAATTGGTTGATTTGAGTTCAAAAAGATCTGAAAAAAAAACCCTTCTGCATTTTGATACCCATGGTGATATGCGATTCAGCGTGGATATCCCTCCGGTCTGGTGTTACAATTCACCCCAGGCAAGTCTTATGGAAAAAGCACGTTGTCTGGATAATTATGTGAATGATGCATTATCTGTATCGTCCTGGATAGCCCCATATGTCTATGAAGGACGACTTAACCGCATCTATTGGATCGTCCCTGATTTTGCCCCGGACAGCGGGACCATGGCCCCGCATTTAGGTCGTCATACCTATTATTCATATCGAATTCTGTCTAAAAAAGGGACTCTTTTATACTTGGGGCCGTACAAACCAGAAGAGGCTCTGTCAATTATTCGCAATGAATCGGGTGGACAGATTAACGCCCGCCTGGCAGGTAAAGTTGAATCCATAGAAGTCCACATTCTCAAACTGGGTGCCCTGCCAGCTATTGAGGGAGACATTTTTCTGGATATTGATCTGGATTACTTCTCCAACACAGGATACAGGGACAGCGGCATTCGCCATATCGCCACAGTCAAGGAATACAGGCAGACCATAGAAGTACTCACAAATACACTCAGAAAAAAAAATGTCCATCCAATAATGATTACCATGGCCTATTCACCGGCCTATGCCCCGGGCACTATCCTGATGGATCTTCCTCAACAAGACCACCTGGGGCAAGGGATCTATGACAAAGACGGACACCTCCAATATGTTAAATATGATGTACAATTTCCTAAAAAAATGCAATCCCATGCAATTGCTGCCTATTTGACACAAAACTTACTTGCCCTATATCCCAAAGCGTTTGCCCTGCCCGAAGAACCGTCTATCCGCGAGCTGCTGGACCATTTGACCCAATTGCTTTGCATAGATCAGACCCATTATAATGACCAGGTAAGAATGGAGTCCTGTTTTATAGATGACAAAGTAAGAACCGCACTCAAACAGCAGTTTACAAAAAGCCGCCATACCCTGGGTAAAAAATTTCTTGGGCACAGGCAACAATTAAAGCAGTCAGGACTTATGAAGCTACAACTGGAAGATGCTCTTTCCCAATGTATTCATTGTATTGAAACCGATGACTTTGAAGGATTTTTCCAGGGACTTCTGGCCGTGGCAAGATATACAAGACATAATGTTTGACAGAAGACCTGCCTACCTTGCAAACGTGGATTAAGGTGTATGCAAAGCAACATCACCCCAGAGCCATAACCAAGGAGGCAGGTCATGAAGAAGCATACCATAAAATACGTTGGAATGGATGTCCATAAAGACACAATAGTCATTGCGATGACAAATGAAGGCCGAGAAGAAGAAGTGAGGATGTATGGAACAATTCCTCACACCATGGATGCGATGAACAAGTTTATCCGTAAACAAATATCTCAAAATGCAGAACTTCGCTGTGTCTATGAAGCCGGGCCGACAGGCTTCGGTCTTTATCATTATCTGCAAAAGAATGGCATTGATTGCATTGTGGTGGCTCCCTCAATGATTCCCAAAAAGAGTGGAGTCAGGATTAAAAATGATCGCCGGGATGCTCAAGAATTGGCTCGTTCACATAGATCCGGCGACTTGACTGCGATCTACGTGCCGGAACCTGAAGATGAAGCCATGCGCGATCTGATCCGAGCTCGCGATGATGCGAGGGTAGCTGCCAGAAAGGCCAAGCAGCGGCTGTTAAGTTTTTTATTGAGACATGGATGGAATTACTCCGGCAAGACCAAATGGACGCGAGCCCATTATAACTGGTTATCCGATATCAAGATGCCGCATCCGGCACAGCAGATTGCTTTGCAAGAATACATCAGCTCTATAGAAGAAACGAACGGACGTGTTTCCCGTCTGACTACAGAAATCGCGAAGCATGTCAAAGTGTGGCGACTCGAACCGGTTGTCTCAGCGATTCAAGCCTTACGCGGTGTATCATTATTAACTGCTGCGACGGTTATAGCCGAGATAGGTCCATTGAGTCGATTTGCAAAACCCACCGAACTTATGGCTTACCTTGGTCTGGTGCCATCGGAGCACTCGACAGGACCTTCCATTAAACGGGGAGGAATTACCAAGGCAGGCAATGGTTATGCCAGAAGAGCCTTAGTGGAAGCCTCGTGGACATATCGTTTTCCGGCTCGGGTAACCCGTCATCTTCTCAAACGAAGTCACCAGCTTCCTCAACGGGTGCAGGAAATCGCCTGGAAGGCACAGTTACGACTGTGTAATCGATTCAGGAGGCTACGGGCAAAAGGAAAGCCGGCCCAAGTGGTAACGACGGCAATTGCCAGGGAACTCATAGCATTTATATGGGCTATCAGCAATGAGATTGACCCGTTGTCAATCCGCCTCACCAAGCCCCAATAACCTCCGACGAGCATTCATGAGGGGCCCATTCTCGGTATCGGGGCTTGACGAGGCTACCTAAGGTGCTAGAACAATAGATTTATTCTCGGGAGTAAATACAGTTTAAAAATTAAACAAAGCAAGAGGAGGCAGGAAAGGAAAATCAACCTACAGTCCAGCCCTGGATGTTGCCAGGGGCGCAATCACGGTATGGGGAATCCTCGGTCCGGGTTTTATGATAAGGCATATGCTGAACTCATGTCGCTAGAGAGAGGCAAGCCCCACGACGAAACCAAGTCAGGCGGTAACCAACCCGCGAATATCAGCATGATCAGCCGTCGTAATAATGATTCCGCCTCTGGTAATATCCAGGGACAGGTAGGAAGCTGGAGGGATATCTAATCCCCGGACAGAAGAGTTGTTTTTTTCTTGACACTGTCAAACATATCAGCCCGGATTTCTCATGAACACTGTGGAAATTTGTCTCCCCCTCAGGAAGGACAAAATATTTCAATGCAACAATTAAGTTTCTAAATTTACACAGTGTTCACCAAAGGTCAGTCCGGGCAGCGCCATCTTCTTCAGTCTTTTGCCATTGAACATAGTTTACTATAATTCATTGCCAAAAACTTCGAACTGACACTGCCTGAACTGATGAGAAATCCGGACTAGCCACCTGGAATAGCATCGTTATGGGGATTATATATAGTTTTCAAAAGAAAAACATTGCACACGAAACATCAACAAGATAAATTGATCATCGAAGCAAGATTGTACTAGAAATTTAAGTAACTTCTTTGCTTTCCCAGTTAAGAGATATCATCTCACCAACTCACACCGATTAATTTAATATGTTCAGGGCCGCGACTGTACTCTCGAAAGAACCGTTCTCCTTGAATTCAGGTCGGGTTTTTGCTGAATCCCTGGTTCAAAAACTGGGAAACCAGCCTGATGCCTGCTGGCTTTACTGCTCACCGGAACCTGGCATGGAAGACCTTCTTTCCGGAATCTGTTCCGTTATTGAAACACCCAACCTGATAGGCTGCACCACTGATGGTGAAATATCGGACATGGGAATGACTTCGGGATCAGCAGTATTGGGGGGGGTTTTTTCCGACAGAATAGAGTGTTGTGTTGTGTCATCAGAAAATATTGACAGGGATGGAGAACAAGCCGGCAAGGAGCTGGCGGCGAAGCTCCCTGAATCAGTACAATACATACAGCTTCTCTCGGACGGACTTACGGGAAACGGTTGCGCTCTCCTGCGGGGAATGCTCTCAGTGCTGGGAGAGGCTGTCCCCATTGTCGGGGGAACAGCCGGTGATGCTGGGAAGTTCATACAAACTTGGCAGTTTGCCGGGAACAGAGTTTTGACCAACTCGGCGGTGGCAATCGGCTTTACCGGAGAGTTCAAGGTCAGCGAAGGGATCCAGTCCGGTTGGTCTCCCGTTGGTCTACCCAAAAAAGTGACTCGCGCTTCAGGAAATATCCTTTATGAACTAAACGGTGAGTCTGCCTTGAAGGTTTTTGAACGATTCTTGGGCAAACATGCTGCAGGGCTTCCTGCCGTGGGAGTGGAATACCCCCTGGGGATCATTCGCCAGTGCGCTGACGGCACTGATGACAACTATTACCAGCTCCGCGCCACAATGAGCATCAACCGTAAAGACGGCTCCTTGGGCTTCTCCGGCGAGATCCCGGAGGGTTCCATGGTCCACTTGACCTGTGGAGATATCTCCTCAACTCTGGATGCCACAAGGAAAGCAGTCATAATCGCCAGAGAAGGTCTGGGCGACACCTCCCCCGGCATGGTCTTTTACTACGGCTGCATGGCCCGTAAAAAAGTACTCGGCCGCCGCATAACAGATGAGTATGCCTTGATAAGAGAGGGGTTCGGCCGTGATGTTCCTATTGTAGGATTTTACACCTATGGCGAGTATTGCCGGGTGGCATGCGGTGGGCCATGTCTTCTGCATAATGAAACAGCGGTCGTATCGGTAATAGGATAGTGAATAGTTATTGAGGGTGTTTGATGCTGAAGAGCAGGATCATGGAGTTGGAGGAATTACTGAAAATCTCAGAACGTAAATCCGACATCTTGACAAATCTCTTAAGAGAGGCAAGCGCCGAATATGACCAAGCCCTTGCAAAGATCAAGGTCTCAGAGGAGAAATTCCGCACTATAATAAACAGTGTTCGCGCCTGTATCATCACTACTGAAATGGACCGGACGATATCGATGATTAACAAGGCCGGCATCAACATGTTCGGCTATCAAGATGATGAGATTTTATCACGTTCAATCGATGACTTATTTTTTGACACACAACCCAAAAAAGCCTTTCTTAATGATCTCATATCCGGCCGGGGTGATACCTGGCATGCGGAGTTAGTGGCTGTCACAGCCGACAATACTGTTTTCCCGGCGCAGATATCACTGTCAGGGATTAAAGGTGCTCTTGGCAAGAATGTGGGCAGCGTCGGAATAATCCGTGATATCTCGGAAGAACGGGAAGTCCGGCGTATGAAGGAAGATCTCGTCGGTATGATCACCCACGATATGGTCAACCCTATACTCTCGTTGCAACGATCTATCCAGCTCGTTCTAGAGAAGAGCCTGGGACCACTCTCAGGCTCTCAGCTGGAAATCATGCAACTGGCACTGGCAACCACCCATCAACTCTTTGACATGACCAACAACCTGCTTGATATTTATCGCAATGAGAGTGGAAAATTTTTGTTGAATCAGTCAAAAATAGATTTACATCAAATCATCCAGGAGAGTATCAGCCAGTTGCGTTTTTTCGCTAAGGACAAGAAGCTAACCATCGCTTTTGAGCCGACCTTGTTACCGCTGGAACTTAATGGGGACCAGATTCGGCTTATGCGGGCCTGCGCCAACCTGTTGGATAATGCCATCCGTTTTTCCCCTCAGGGGACCACTATCCAGGTAACCTCCAGCATAGTTGACCGCTCAAACGGCCTGTCCAGTCTCACAACCATTCCATCCTTATTTACAGAAAAAATACTAGCCGGGCAGTCATATATACTTACATGCGTCGTGGACCAGGGCCCCGGTGTTCCAGAAAAGGACAAGGAAGCCATATTCAATAAATTTTTCACAATCAGAGTCATGGGTGAAACAAGGAGAAAGGGAGTCGGTCTGGGGCTTGCCTTCTGTAAACTTGCTATTGAAGCCCATCAGGGGGCAATATGGGTGGATTCTCCTGTCGAGTCTGAGACAACTTACCCAAGGCAGGGGTGTCGGATCTGTTTCCTGCTACCGGCCGATAGACTCTAACCGTTTTTCAAGGAGAACAAAATTGTGAGGATATTTTTAGCGGACGATCATCCTTTACTGCGAGCAGGCTTGCGCCTGAGTTTGAGTCAGTACACTGATATTGAAATCAGTGGAGAAGCCAGTGACGGCTTTGCGACGGTGGATAAAATCCAGGCCGACCCTCCGGATCTTTCCTTGATTGATGTTGATATGCCGGGGATCTCCGGAATTGGGGTCATCAGGATTTTACGGGAGAGTAACCCAAAGATGAAAATCCTGGTATTGTCATCCTATAATGATGAAAAATTTATCCGTAACGCCATGCGTGCCGGGGCCGACGGCTATGTGCTCAAAAGCGTCAGTACCAGTGAATTGGTTCGCATCATCCGCTGTTTCTGTCAGGGGCAGTCAATTATATCACCCTACCTTGTTAATTTGACTCTGGACCTTAAAGAAAAAGAACAATTGGAAAGCACAACAGAAGTTGAGTTGACAGAGCGGGAAAGAGAGATTCTCAAATATATCGCTGACGGCAAGAGCAACAAAGAGATATCAGACAATCTCTTTGTCAGTGTGGAAACAGTTAAGAGCCACGTTAAAAATCTCTACAAAAAATTGAATGTGAAAAATCGCGTCGAGGCTGCAATGAAAGGTAAATGAAAGCGATTTTGTTCCTAAGGGGCTGTCAGGAAATAACTATAACCCAACTTTCCGGGTTATGATAATCAATGAGACTCACTGGATATTTTTCTTTTTTCTTGCTATTGCAATCACGAGGAGCCAGAAGTAAGAAGTCAGAATTCAGGACAGAAACCTATACATTCAACAATTCTGGATTCTGGCTCCTGAATTCTTAACACGATAAGTCAAAGCAACCCATCTGAGAATAATAACGAAGAACAAAAAATACCAAGTCGGAAAGTTGAGACTATAACATTATGCATCTCATTTTCGGGTCGTCTTTCGCTGCTCCTCAATCGCCAAATCCTCAACGTAGCCTGCTATGCCTGCGGTTTGCCTCAATCGGATCGACAAAATACGACCCAAACCTGAGCGCCTCATTGTAACACTTATTTGCTGACAGCCCCTAATCATTTGGGATGTTTTCCCCAGAGTCTTTAATGATTGCGGAACCGAACCTTTTGACTGTCAGGGGCTATGCACCCCTGACAGTAGACGGAGACGTTGTTTCAGGATTTGGCACTGGTTTAGAAGTTAGCTACAAGACCCAATGCCAGGGTGTTGGTTTTTTCTTCCGCAACACCAACTGTGATGGTGTTGACATTGTATTCGCCAACCAGCTTTAAATAGTCATTAATGGTATAGAAAAGAGCACCGATGACGGTTTCATTCTCGTCGTTGGTGGCGTTGTCAACCTTGGTGTCGCCGTAGGAACCAACCAGGCGGAATTTGCCGATGGTATAGGACCCCTGAACCAGATATCCACTGGCGTCCTCCCCGTCAGTGACAGTCCCAAAGGCGCCAAGCAAGGTGTTGAGCCCGCTGCCGGTGAAGCCTGATCCGGTGAGGCTGAAACCGGCGACTTTCATATTGAGTCCGTAGGAGATGCCATTGGAATCCACGTCTTTCCCGGCACTTTGAGAGGTCTGTGTCATACCGCCAACCCAAGCGGTCGTCGAGAAATCACCGAAGGTTTTATTGAAGGTGGCTTCACCTTCGATGCGCGGCACTTTTTCCTCGGCTCCGGGAGAATCATTGGTTCGGGCGGGATCCATCAATCCGATCGCCAGCTTGAAACCGCTGAAGTCGGGGGTCCGGTAGGTGATCTGTGCCGTAGGAAGCGGATAGGTGTAGCCAGAGCCGATATCGCCGAAAGACACCCCGTTGCCATCGATCAGACCGTTATAATCACTCACATTACCGTAGCCCATCAGGATTTCATCGTTAAAGATGTTTGAACGACAGAACAGTGTGAAATCTTTACCGAACAGGATCTGGCCCCAGCTGGCATCCACTGTGCCGTAGAACTGGCGAACATCGATCCCGGTTGAGGTGACGGTCGAGTCGCTATCGTTGATGGTCACCCAGAAAGAGGAACGACCGCCAATCTTGATATCATCGACCTGCTTGCTGAAATTGAAGCCGATATAGTTGGGCAGGAAGCCCATTTTGATCCGCGATTGGTTGCGGTCGGGACCAATAAGGGCCTCCATAGCAGCATTTTTATCACTGTTGCTATTGACGTAGAACGTGTTAAAAAATCCGTCTACCGTGAAGGTTGCCCCATCTTTATCGTAGAGGGTAAATGCGGCTGAAGCTGGGGCACAAAGAGTCAGAACAACCAGCAGAGCAAATAGACCTTTAAAAAGTTGAGCGTGTTTCATCGTTTCTCCTTTTCACAAGTGTGGGTGATTAGTGCTAAGGCATCGCTTTTTTAGCGATGCTTAAAAAATGGCCACCTTGGTCGAATTTCCGATGATCCAACGGGCATGGTCGACCCGTTCATATAATCTTTTACAACTAAATCGATCGGATAAAAGAAAAGAACAACATATTTATCCTAATAGTCTTCCAAGCGGAATTCGGCGTTTAGTGATCCATCGGCCATAGCTGCTATTGCCTGAAACTTGAGGAACTGCTTTCCAACCAGAACACTCATCAACATGCCTCCTTTGATAAACGACCGAATATATCCCATGATTTTCCTCCTTAGACAATCCCTCACAGGGATGAAATCGTGACCCTCAATAGGGTTGTATATTCCCTCAATCGGGTAAATTTTTAATGCGTGAAAGCTCGACATCGCTCCTGAAACTCTTGGTGAAACTCATGTACAAGTCCGTCTTTTTGGTGGGTATCGAGCAGAGTCCTCCTCAACTAGCGCTGGTTTATCTTGCGTTTGTGAATTGCCAGTTTCTCTAAAGCTGGTTGGGATCCCATGTAATAATCAAATTCAGGTAATCGCCATTTTTGTTGAGGAATTTTGGCTCATCCGGTTTTTTGCGTACTTTGGAAAAGTTGAAAGAATTAACCCGGTAGAGATCATCGCTTTCGGTCGCCGCCCTGCGGCCTTATCGCCTGGGAACCACGGCTGACAGACAGGCCGTCCTTGGCCTGCTGTCAGTTGCGGATGTCCTATCCGCACCCCTCCGGGCCTGGTGTGGAATACCTTCGGGCCTCCGCGAGGCGTCCTTCAGAGATGCCCTCCGCCTCCCGCGTTATAGATAAGTACTCTTAATCCGGAAGAACCTGAAAGGATTCATGATGCTCACCCTGGGCTGGTCCGACGATTTCAGTTTTTTGCCATTGGATCTCATTCTGTGCTCTTCGGACAAGACAGAGAAGAGAGGTCAGGAGATCAAAAAAATTCCGGATAAAAGGACCTGTGACTACAAGCGGCGATTGGCGGCCACAGCCAAGTCCACTGAGCATCTCGAGGTATGGTAAAAAGAGCTTTGTTCCTTGGCATCAAAACGAACTATATCCTCATGGACAGTTGGTTTTGCTGGCCTGCAATCCTTGCCAAGCTTGGTCAAAACTTGCCGGTGATTTGCATGGCCAAGGACATGCCGAAAGTCTTTTACAAATACCAAGACCAATGGGTAACCTTGGGGTGATTGTATGCAAAGATAAAGAAACGTCAAGGCAAGGCGCGTATTTTGGCCAGCTTGGAGGTGGAAACGGAAAAGAAACAAAAGGTAGAGATCGTCTTTGTGCGCCATCGCCACAGGTATCTGATTGATGCTCTCCCTAGAATGGAGTTTGTAGCCATCCATCCTCATCCATCGTCTCACTGTAAGTAATATTCCTGCTACACTGTGGGCGTTTTCTGCCTGCCGCAGAACGTAAATGATGGCAAGTATGTACTTCAGACTCGGGCGCTGTCCGATTGTGCAGTATAAATCCTGTTTTCCAGGACGAATTGGTCAGTCAATGTGTGGCTCCTTCAGTAAGAAATCTGACAAAACTCAAAAAAATGTCGGCGAGTAAACTTTTTACGCAGTCGACAAACATATTTCGTCAAAAAATTCTCTTCCCTTACAGCCAATGATTTCCCCGGACTCTATTACCTTAGGACAGGATATATAGATTGGTATGTTTATTGAATGTACATCAGACATTCCAGAGAGGATCGTTTGCTGAGGATAAATTTCCTGAGGAACAAGATTGGCTCGAAAAGTATTTAAAAGCATATCTGGTTTTTAGATGAACTGTCGCTTCCTTGTATATTCGTGAAATTAACGCAGCACCGTTAACTGGCGATAAATAACGAATTAAAGCAGCAGAAGAAACTGAAAAAATACTCTGCAACATGGTTAATTACACAGAGGTCGACACATGAGAATAAAGAAAGCAGTTTTCCCAATTGCTGGACTCGGTACACGTTTTCTTCCGGCAACAAAAGCTATGCCTAAAGAGATGCTGCCGGTTGTTGACAAGCCGGTCATTCCATATGCCGTAGAAGAAGCTCTCGCTTCAGACATTGAGCAAATCATCTTCATTACAGGTTCCGGAAAAGGTGCTCTCGAAGATCATTTCGATACGAACCTGAAACTCGAGCGGATACTCAAGGAACGGGAAAAGCACGACCTGCTCCAAATTGTGCGGTCACTTGTTCCTCGCTCCTGCAATATTGTCTATACACGTCAAAGCGAGCCGCTCGGATTGGGGCACGCGATTTGGTGTGCCCGAGACATTGTTGGAGATGAACCTTTTGCAGTTCTTCTTGCAGACGATCTTATTAAGAGCAAGGTTCCGGTACTTCAGCAGATGATCAGAGAGTTCGATCGGCTCAGGGCCTCAATTATGGCAATTATTGAAGTCCCAAAGGAAGAAACCTCTCGATACGGAATTATTGAGGCCGAGCAGGCGTTTAACGGCACGGTCCAAGTCAAATCGATGATTGAGAAACCGAAGCCGGAGGAGGCTCCTTCAAATCTCGCCGTAATCGGCAGGTATATACTGACGCCACGAATTTTTGAACATCTCGGAAAGTCCCAAAAAGGAGCCGATGGTGAGGTTCAGCTCACCGACGCAATGGCGGATCTGCTGCAGGAACAACCGATTTTCGGTTTTAAATTCTAGGGAGAAAGGTTTGACTGTGGCGACAAGGCAGGCTTTCAACTTGCCAATATTGCTTTTAGCCTGGAAAGACCTGATCTTCGCAAACTACTCTTACCAAAACTGAAAAAGATGACGCAGGTATAGATTCATTGTGATAATGCCATTCTTGGTGAATGCGTTTCGCTCATTAATCACAATGTACCTGTCAATCCCTGCGGTCCTGAGACACTTTGTATTCATTTATGGGCTATCGGTTTTTCGGTGAATATATAGTCTTTTAATTCTTTGTCGAAAACTCGGTCATTTCGGCGAATCCATTCCATAACCATAGCAGCATGCTCCTTTTCCTCGTCTCGGTTATGCTTGAGAATTGCTTTCAAATCATTATCCTTACAAACGTCTATACGCTGATTGTACCAGTCAACGGCCTCCAATTCTTCCATCAGTGACATTATTGCCCGGTGCATATCTTTTGCAGCAGTACTTAACTGATCGATTTGTTCGTGATAGCCTTTACCTCCCATAACTTCCCTCCTTGGGTATCTTTAGATATATTGGGTGTTGCCATGTGCTTTTCTCAATTGATCTTCACTGTTTTTGAGCCGTATTCATTACATAGCTATTGGTCGAACTCCTTCTGAAATAAATGGTGTTATTATAGCTCCTTCGCTATTGATATTGTATGTTAGTCATCAGATAGAGGCAGCTGAGCGTTTGCGATGGATTCTTCTATTTCCTTAAGAATTTTGTCGTAGCCTATTTTGATATCTTTCCAGCTTTCAGCACCAGCTTCTTCGAGATTTTTCAGATTTGTTTCGGCAGAACGCATCTTTTCTTTTGTGTTGTCTAGCCTCTTATTGTATTCAATTCGGGTTTGAGCCTCTGCTTTTTCAATTTTTTCCTGCAGAGTAGTAATCTCAATTTTCCACTTATTCATCTGCTCTTGCACTTTATGAATATAGCTCTCTTTCATTTCCATAACGTCCTCCTTATCAGACATACTTGTTTAAAATGATATGCAGTGAAACAGCAACACGCCATCGTATATGTTAAAAGCATAAGTTGTGCCACTTTTGAGTTGGTGAACAGGATTGTTTGGTCTGACAATATATGGAATATAAAAAATTTTGAAAATACAATTGGATATATTTTTTCCGTGATAGAAATTTTTCTGGCCATTGGGCTGTCTCTTCCTTATTAGCGGATTCTCCTGAAGATATTTCAACCCTGCAATTAAGATTTACAGGCAATAATCAGGTACGGAGTTTTGATTTCATAATTTTTTTTGATTACCACTAATGTTCAGTTGCTGGTCCGGAGTGAAAGCTGTTCGTTTCTCGGGACCACCGCACCCATCCATGGGGGCTTAGCTGCAGCCATCCAGGCTGCAGAGACCCGAAAAACGAACAGCTCTCACTCTTCCTTCTTGATAGGCTGGGTTTCAGTGGTAATCAGATAATTTTTTAATGCAAAGAAAATAACGCTATCTTAGCAACAACACGAAATCGACGTGTATGTCTTGTACAATAGGACATAATTTTGTGATGTTTCGGAAAATACATTTGATCATCTCGATGGATCGTTCAATGTTATAACATAACCATCTGTTTAGGGTACTCAAGGTAAGCCGGTCTTTCTCAAGATAGCCCTTTTTGCTTTTGTATGGTTGTTTGATACGGAAATTGACATCTCAAAATATGGTTGTTCTTGCCTGAGAGGCAGACTGAACCTATTATCTAGCCATATAATCTACAGAATGGCCGGTATATACCAAGCGCGCTGGAAAACTGGTGTTTTTAGCGAGGAGTACTATCTTGCCAATCAAATCGCATAATAATACGGACTTCATGATACTGAATAAATAATTAACAATATTGTAATTATGTGCAAGTCGGATGTTTGCCGGGGTTGGTTTCCAGATACAAATGTTCAATACTTGTCTGCGTGAGTTATGCTATGAATGTTCTTATCATTGATGAGAGGGAAGATATAATACAAGCGCTGCATGATCAGGTGGAAGAACTTGGTATCACGGTTTTTTCAACCTCTTCGCTTGATGCAGGTCTGGAAATTTGCCGGAAGGGTAAAGAAAACGACATAGAGATCATTCTCATGCGAGACCTCGTCTCCGGAGTCCCTAGCTATCATTCACTGCAGGTTTTCAAATCTACAGAGTTATTACCTGAGGTGCTGATCTATACAGAGGCGGGTAACCCGGAGGATGTTGAAGTTGCCCTTGAAGGCGGTGCCTGGGATTATATTGTTATTCAAGATCCTCGAAAATCATTGATGGATGCGCTTCGCCGGGTGCTGAGATATCGCAAAAATAAGGATCTCAACCTAGAGGAGAATCTGCACAAAGTTGCCAGACACCAGGAGGATTTTGGAATAATTGGGAGCAGCCCGTCTATACAAAATTGTGTCGATCTCATGTCCCGAATAGCTCAGTCGGATGCTTCGGTTCTTATAACCGGAGAGACCGGTACCGGCAAGGAGGTTTTTGCGTCGGCAATTCATAATATCAGTGAACGCAACAGCAAAAGCATGACGGTGGTAGACTGTGCCGCTCTTCCAACAACGTTGGTGGAGAGTATCCTTTTTGGTCATATAAAGGGTTCTTTTACCGGTGCGGACAAACGTCAGACGGGGCTTGTCAAGCAGGCAGACGGCGGTTCTTTATTTCTCGACGAGGTGGGTGAGATGCCGCTTGAGATCCAGAAAAAGTTCTTGCGGGTTCTTCAGGAGGGCACGTACCTGCCGGTGGGTAGCAGGACTCCTGAGTCCAGTGATTTTCGATTGATAGCAGCAACAAACAAAGACCTGGAACAGATGGTGGAAGAAGGCAGTTTTCGGGAGGACCTGTTCTATCGTCTGAAAACTTTTCAACTCGAACTGCCGCCGCTCAGGTCACGCAGAATCGATATTGCAGAGCTCGCCTATTATTTCCGCAACCATTTTTGCAGCCGTAAAAAATTAAAAAAGAAGAAGCTTTCAACTGATTATCTGGTCAGCCTTAACTCCTATGAGTGGCCTGGAAATGTAAGGGAGCTGTATCAGGCGGTGGAGTATTCTATGATAGACGCCCAGGATAGCACCGTGCTTGAATCTGCCCATCTTCCGTTGAATATACGACTTGCTGTCACAAAGAAGAAACTGGCAACGTATAACAATCATGAAGATTCTCGTTATGAGGTACCAGCCTATAAAAAGATTTCTTCGATGCCGACTTTGAAGGAAGATAGAGAGAGGGCTATTAACGATCAGGAAAAACGATATCTTGAGACACTGCTGCATTTAAGTGGCGGTGATATGAAATTATGCTGTGAAACAGCAGGACTGTCGCGATCAAGATTATATGATTTATTGAAAAAATACAGTCTTTCAAAAAAGACAAGCTCGTAAAAACCTTGGAAGCATGCAGGTGCAACAAGATAATTCAACAATTTACCACGCTGAACCGTCGGCGAGTAAACTTTTTATGCAGTCGACAAAAAACAATTCCACTCTGAATTCAACGTAACTTCCCGCCAAGCCACAATCTTATCGTTACTGGCACTATGTGGACCAAGAACTATCTGATCATTTCCTGTCCAGCGGGGTAGGACATTATCCTGGCCGGTAAGACAAGTAATATGGTCCTCTAGACCTTGTCCGAGTATTTGGATACCATGAATGTTTCGTTCTGATGCAGCAGCCTTTTTCGCGCATATGGAGCACTGGCAATTGGTTATAGTTCTGATATGTTACAAGTAATTCTCCTCTTCCGGTGAACGGTTGCAAAAAGAGAAGGAAGGTACTGTTTTTCTGAAATAGTATATATCCCATCAGCTGGATATTCCAACGGGAGATTGGAATGGCATGGGATGTGCAAAGAAGGTTAACGTTTGTCGATGCATACCCCTGATCATACAACACTAAAGAGTAGGAGGGCTGTTTTAGTAAGTAACAGCTGAGAAAGTACCAACCTGCCTGAATAATGAACTGAAGATATTTTCACGTACAAATATGTGATCCTCTTTTCGAATAGTATGCCTCTGAGGAAGAGTAACATCACAGAGGTTTTTTGGCGAAAACTGCGGTGAGCGGTTTGTTTGCTTGCTACCTGGTGGGAATACAGAGGTTTTTGTGTTCCTCGACAACTAAAAACAGTAAGGAGAAAGAAGCATGCCCAAAAGAAAACAGGTCTATAAATGTGATGTATGTGGTAACATCGTTGAAGTACTTCATGGCGGAGATGGAGATCTTGTATGTTGTGGTCAAAATATGAAACATCTCGGTGAGAATACCGTCGATGCTGCAAAGGAAAAGCATGTGCCTGTTTTAGAAAGTGTTGGAGACGGGGTGAAGGTTAAAGTAGGGAGCAATCCCCATCCCATGGAGGAAAAACACTATATTGAGTGGATTGAAATTATTAGAGGTGATGAATCAAGCCGTCACTATCTCAAGCCGGGTGAATCACCGGAAGCTGTATTTCAAGGTGTTGATGGTGATGTCACCGCCCGTGAGTACTGCAATCTTCATGGATTGTGGAAGTCATAAGATTGCGAGAAAGGGCGTAGAAGAAAATCTTCTACGCCCTTTTTTATATACCAGGTTCCGTCGGTGCGATACGATAAAGAGAACCGATCACATTATTTCAAAAGACGACTCGGCATAGAGACGATATCACTTTCATGTGAAAGGTATGGGGACATAATGTTGTTATGGATTTCCTTTATTTGTCGACTGTGCAAAAAGTTTACTCGCCGACGGTTCAGCGTGATAAGTTGTTGAATTACCGTGTTGCACCTGCAGACTTCCAAGGTTTTTACGAGCTTGTCTTATTTGATGGTCTCGTAAATCGCAATCCGAGTCCGGAAAAGTCGGACTGATCCTGGTGGATCGGGTTGCTTCGGCTTGTGAACATCTTGGTTGCCGCATATTTTATTGTGGAACACATTTTGCGTTTTGCATCCGGAAAGCAGCGGTGTGTGCCTTGGTGCATCCAGGACACAGAAGCACGCGAAAGATTGATGAGTTTAGCGAGGAGGAAATGATGGAATACCACAGCATAACAGGTACGGA
The DNA here is from genome assembly GCA_963822095.1 of uncultured delta proteobacterium. Taxonomy (GTDB): domain Bacteria; phylum Desulfobacterota; class Desulfobulbia; order Desulfobulbales; family Desulfocapsaceae; genus CAWGGS01. The sequence continues at coordinate 38,920 of CAWGGS010000018.1, read as the reverse complement.
TATGTGTGTTTCCCGCGTCGCCCTTGGAACATGGGCCATTGGAGGTTGGATGTGGGGCGGAACCGAAGAGCGGGAGTCAATTGACACCGTACATGCCGCACTGGATAAGGGCGTAAATCTCATCGATACTGCGCCGATTTATGGTTTTGGTACATCGGAGAAGATTGTCGGTAAAGCGGTGGAGGAATACGGCCGTCGGCAGGATGTGTATCTTTCAACCAAGGTTACTCTGGATTGGACAAACGGTGGCGTCAGACGCAATGGGTCTCGGGATCGGATCATGCAGGAGGTGGAGGACTCACTGAAGCGACTCCGCACCGACCGCATAGACATCTACTACGTCCATTGGCCCGACTGCAGCCGGCCCATTGAGGAGACGGCGTTGGTGATGCGTGAACTCTACGAGAAAGAGGTAATCGGAGCAGTGGGGGTATCCAATTTCACGGAAGACCAGATGGATGCCTTTCGTCAGGAATGTCCTTTGCACCTCTGCCAACCGCCCTACAATATCTTTGAGCGAGCCATAGAAAACGACATCAAGCCCTACTGTAAGCGGCATGGCATCACACTCATGACCTACGGGGCCCTCTGTCGCGGCCTGCTCTCCGGCAAAATGTCCAAGGAGCGCGAGTTTGAAGGCGATGATCTGCGCCGGAATGATCCGAAATTTCAGGAACCACGCTTTTCCCAATATCTTGAGGCGGCTGACAAACTCGAGAACCTGGCCCGGAAACGTTTCCAAACCTCGATTCTGGCCTTCAGTCTGCGCTGGATTTTCGAGAAGGGGATACCCATCGCTATCTGGGGCGGCCGCAAGCCGTCCCAGATGAATCCGATGGACGAGATCATGGGGTGGTCCATGGACTATGCAATCCTCTCGGCCGTCGATTCCATTCTGTCCGAGACCATTGACGAGCCGGTGGGGCCGGAATTTATGGCGCCGCCGACGGGATTGGAAGTCGGGTAGAAATTATATCGTGGTCTGATCCGGTTTCCCACACGAATAGTGTGTTGTTCCTGCTGAACACCAGGAGAGCAAACCATATTGTGCCGGTTGTCATTCGATCGCTTATCCCGGCTATAAATAAGAGGTGACCAAAGAGGCCTGATAGAAATCATCAGACCTCTTTTTTAAACCTGTCTTTCAGAAAAAAATATCTGGAAAGTGGAGACCTTCATCATGGCTTGGCCCGGTGCGCCGTCCGGATCGCCATCATGGGTATCTCCTTGCTTTCAATTGCCTTGTTCGGTGTCTTCGGAGACTTCCCGCGCTCGCTTACCTGCCCCTCAGGCCATGTTTAAAAGGTAGTCCGATTCGACTGTCCTCTAAAGGATTCTTCTTCAATACATTGGAGTAAAAAGATATTGGTACATTTCTTGTAATGGTATTGCCAAAAAGAAAGGCTTCTACCAGCCGGTGACAGGAAGGGGGCGATCCGGTTAGACAGATGTCGGAAATAAAAAGGAGGCGTTAGGGAAGCTCAAACTTTGGCGAGAATATCATGTCATTTCGACTGAGACGAGGGAGCACATGCTGAAACGATTAATTCCATGGCGATATCTGCTTAAACTGGCAGCAAAACGCTATAATATCATCGATCCGCTTTCGGTGGCGGCGCAGATCAGGAGTTTTTCCCAGCCATCCGAAGTGCAGGAGCCGATTGAGCTCCTTCGGGCTGGAATCGTCTTTCATGCCCGCGGCCTTATCAATACCAAAGCCATTCAGCACAATCTTGACTGGGTCTGGCCCTATTGGGTTGAGCGGCAGTTTAACCCGGACGATCAGTCGTTTATTCCCCGGGCCTTTTCCTTTTCCCATATCAATCTCACCCACCGCAACTGGACGGCCGTAGGGAAACCGGATCTGCCCCTCTATCCAATCGTCGATCCGCACGGTCTGGTGACGCCGTTGCATGACGGTTGGTCGATTGACTGCTGGTTTCAAAGTGATGATGGCCATACCTCCTGTCCTTCAAGGCTCGAAAGCGTTACACAGGAGTTGCTCGATGATGATTGTCGCCGAGTCATTACCCGAACAACAACCCGCCGTCTTGCGCTCACCACGGAAGCTGTTATGGTCGAGGAAGCTCAGAAGCCTTCTCTGTCGCTTAAAGCCAAGGTCGACAGTTCGGTGGGAGGCTGGCTGATATTCTCTCTCAGGCCATACAATCCGGAAGGTATACAGTTCATTGAGAAGGTCGAACTTCTTGATAGTGGGCGTGGCTGGCTCGTCAACAAAGAGACGGAAATCCTCTTTCCGGAAAAACCAAAGAGAGTTCTTTTCTCCGACTACAAAGAGGGTGATGTTCTTTTCAAGCTTTCCCATGAAGAGCATGAAAAGGAAAAAAAATGTCGTATAGGAATGGTTACCGCTGCGGCCCTCTACCGTGTTGAGCCCCATGAGACGGTTACGAATTCTCTTCTGGTGCGACTGCCAGCTGCAGAAAATTTTCCAGAAAAAACACGATCGCGCAATTGGCCGGAAGTTGAAAGGGATGCCGCCCGTCTTCAAGTTCCGGACAGGAACCTGGTATCTCTCTATAAGGCAGCGACAAGAACGCTTATTCATCTTTCAGCTGGAGATGTTATTCCCGGTCCCTACACCTATAACAGGTTCTGGTTCAGGGACGCTTGCATCATGCTCAACGCCCTTTTGACGATCGGTCTGCAAGATCGCAGTTTGGGGCATCTCGACACCTTTGTAAAGAAGCAGACGGGGGCTGGTTTCTTTCATTCCCAGGATGGTGAGTGGGATTCAAATGGTCAGGTCCTCTGGCTTTTTAATCGCTACCGCCTCCTTGTAGACGGTGAGATCAATCCGGCGTGGATTCAGCCAATGGTCAAGGGGTCCGACTGGATTGCCCGCAAACGAATTTCTGCACCGCAGAATCCGAGAATTCATGGTCTGCTGCCTTCGGGGTTCAGTGCTGAGCATTTCGGTCCAAACGACAATTACTACTGGGATGACTTCTGGGCTGTCGCCGGTCTCCATGGTGCCGCCGACACCATGGCGGCTAGAGGGTTGGAAAATGAAGAGAAAAAAATATGCGGGTACGCCGTCGAAATGGAAAAAGATCTTTTCAACAGCATTGCTTTTGTTGCCGAAGAGCGAAAAAACAGAGCGATTCCGACCTCGCCGAATCGGCGCATGGATTCAGGTGCCATCGGCTGCCTTGTAGCCGACTATCCGCTCCAACTGATGAAGCCCGGTGACGGGAGGATGGTTGCCACGGTTGAATATCTTTTGCAGAACTGTCTCCGCAAAGGCTGTTTCTTCCAGGACATGATTCATTCCGGTATCAATGTCTACATGACCCTGGAACTTGCCCAGGTATTGTTGCGGGCAGGTGATCCCCGATTCCGTGATCTTTTGCGCGCTTCCGCCTCTCTTGCCACCTCAACCGGTCAATGGCCCGAGGCCATTCATCCCCTTACATTCGGCGGTTGCATGGGAGATGGCCAGCATGGCTGGGCAGTTGCGGAATTTCTTATGCTGCTTCGCAACATGTTCATCATGGAAGAAGAGAACTCGCTCATTATCGGAAAGGGTATTTTCCCGGAATGGCTCCAGGAGAAAACAGTCCTCTGCTATGGCCCTACATTGACACCTTTGGGTCGAGTGGCTGTGGAAATAGACTGCCGTGAGAATCTTCCGGAAGTTCGACTGAATGCCGAATGGTATGCAGATCAACCGGACAAGATAAATGTACGGTTGCCGGGCCATAAGCCGGGGGTAATCGAACCTCCTCACAATTCATGTGTGATAGAGAGTAAAGAATGAATATCTGCATGTTCACCAATACCTATCTTCCCCATATCGGAGGAGTGGCCAAATCAGTAGCCACTTTTACCGAAGATTTGCAAAAATGCGGCCATTCCGTCCTTGTCATTGCCCCTACTTTTGCCGGTCTGCAAAAAGAAAATGAACCAGGAATCCTCAGAGTTCCCGCCATCCAGAATTTTAATGGCTCGGATTTTTCCGTCCGCATCCCGGTACCCGGCGTGGTCCATGATGCGGTAAAACATTTCAAGGCAGATCTCATCCATAGTCATCACCCGTTTCTGTTAGGAGATACGGCTTTGCGGACGGCAAGATTATTCGACCTGCCGCTTATTTTCACCCATCACACACTGTATGAACGGTATACTCACTATGTCCCTCTGGACTCCGATGTCTTGAAGCGGTTTGTCATAACCCTGGCGACGGAATATGCCAATCTCTGCCATCGGGTCTTAGCGCCGAGCATTGGTGTTGCCAAATTGCTTGTCGACCGCGGTGTGCGCACGAAGGTGGAGGTGCTTCCCACTGGGATTGACCTGCCGTTTTTCGCATCAGGAAAATCAACAAGATTCCGTAAACAGTACAAAATACCGGATGATGCACTAATTATTGGTCATGTCGGACGTCTGGCCCGCGAAAAAAACATTCCCTATCTCGCAAGAGCGGTGGTTGATGCCCTGCATCGCATAAATAATTCGTTCTTTGTCGTCGCCGGTAGCGGCAAAGCAGAGGAGGGCATTAAGGAGATCTTTGCCCGGAAAAATCTTCATAAACGCCTCAGAATGGTCGGAAGTCTGACAGGGGGGGAACTGGCGGATTGTTACAAAGCAATGGATCTTTTTGCCTTTGCCTCCCACTCGGAAACGCAAGGCTTGGTCCTGGCTGAGGCCATGGCGGCCTCAACTCCCGTGGTTGCACTTCGTGCAACAGGCGTCGATGATGTCATCGAAGATGGCATGAATGGGGTCAGGCTCGATCAAAACAGTTCTGAAAAACAGATGAGTGAAGCCTTGAGAAGAGCATTGACCGACCGTTCACAACTGGCAAAATGGAGAGACAATGCACTCAAGACCGCGAAAAAATTTGCAAGAGAGAAGAGTACCGTAAATCTTGTCGATATCTACAGAAGGACATGCGCAAATACCGCAAATCCACATGTCTTTGAGCTGGACCTTTTGGATGAGGCCTTTGCTGCAATAAAAACCGAATGGAAACTTCTCCAGGAAAAAGCCGTCGCTGCTGTCAATTCTCTCTCCCGGCCGGGAAAAGAGAGGTAGGAGGTGCTCAGTCGCCTAGGAAAAAAAATACAACATCTGCGGAATCGCTTGAGTCGCAGCGAATGGCTGGCGAAGAAGCTCCGGCAAAAAGCAGATGATAAACAGGCAGAGGACGAACACCGTCCCGGTATACTGCTGATCCAGATTGACGGTTTGGGGCATGACATGCTCCTGCGTGGCTTTGAGAAAAAGCGGTTGCCGTTTCTGCAGCGCCTCATCCAACAGGATAATTTTGTTTTGCGCCCTCTTTACTCGGGGTTGCCTTCGGCGACACCTGCGGTCCAGGCGGAACTGTTTTATGGTATCAAGGGGGCGGTACCGGCTTTCCAATACTATGATCGCCACGACCAGAAAGAGAAGGCCATGTATGACGCCGAAGCGGTTGATGAACTCGCCGCACAATTTGAACACGGCAGAAGGGGTTTACTCAGAGGAGGCAGCTCCTACTCCAATATTTATGATGGTGGTGCCAAAGAGGCTTTCTACTGCATCCAGACAATGAAACTGAGTTCTGTTTTTGATGGCATCAGCCTGAGAAATACGCTTCTTCTTTTGCTCGTTTACCTCAATAGAATTATCCATATTGCCGGCTTATCTCTTCTTGAAACAGGTCTGGCCGTGGTCGACTTCGTAAAGGGAATTTTCCGCGGCAACAATGCCTGCAAAGAGTTTACGTTTATCTTTTTACGTATTGGTGTCTGTATCGTGCTTCGTGAACTTGTACGGTTGCGGGTCAAGATCGATATTGCCCGGGGTCTGCCTGTCATTCATACTAATTTTATCGGTTACGACGAGCATGCCCATCGCCGTAGTCCAACGTCCGCGTTCGCATTTTGGAGTCTTAAAGGTATCGACGGTATCATTAAGGACATTGTCAAGAAAGCAGTGCGCTCGAAAAGGCGAGACTATCATATCTTCATTTATTCCGATCATGGACAGGAGAGCGCCGTTCCATTTGCGGTGCAATACAAAAGGAGTTTGAAGGAGGCTGTGGCGGATGTTTTCAGCCGAGGAGTTCTGGGGGAATATGATATTGCCGGAGAGGATAATGCGACAACCTCTTTGCAGCTTTACCGGCGCAGTGCAGCCCTGCTGCGCTACGGTGCGCTGAAAAAACTGTTGCCCGCCACGCCTGAGAGAGACAGCAAGAGTATCCATATTACCGCCATGGGGCCTTTAGGTCACATCTATCTGCCCCTGCGGCCGGGATCTGAAGAGATGGCCTGTTATGGCCGGGATCTCGTTGAAAAAGCGGGCATTCCTCTGGTCTTGTATGTCGATGGCGGGAGAGTCAAATGCATAACACCTGGTAAAACAGGTGAAATAGGTGAGATGAAAGAGGAGATTTTCGGTGGCGGCCATCCTTTCCTAGATGCGGTAAAAGAGGACATGGAAAGACTCTGCCGTCATGATAATGCAGGAGATTTCATTATTTCGGGATGGAAACCGAAAGGAGACCCGCTGACCTTTCCGCTTGAGAAAGGGTCCCATGGAGGACCCGGCATCCACGAAACCAAAGGCTTTGCTATTCTGCCGGATACACTTGGGCTGATCAGTGAGCCCTGTACACGGCCCGAGCAGATAAGAGATGAGATCCTCGCTATCCTTAACAGTGCTTCTTTAAAGAGAATTCATGACTCCAGGAAAAACGTTCATCTTGGAAATACCATCAAGGTAATGACTTATAATATTCATAGCTGTATCGGCATCGACGGTAAACTCTTTGTTTCCAGAATCGGAAGAATTATTGGGAGACAGGCACCCGATATTGTCGCTCTTCAGGAAGTGGACAGAAATATGCGGCGTACTGGCAGAACAGATCAAATACGCTTACTGGCGGACCAGCTCGATATGTACTCTTATTTCTTCCCTCTTCTCTCCAGAGATGAAGGAGCGTATGGCCTGGCAGTTCTCAGTCGCAGTCCATTCACCAGTACAGATATCACTATTCTGCCGCGGCTCCAGTCGGGGCGACGAATTAGGGAGAGGCGCGGCATTATGAGAGTGCAGCTTGATACCCCTGCCGGTCCCTTGCATTTTCTCAATACTCATTTAAGCTTCATCCGACAGGAAACTCTTCTGCAGGTGAGTTATATTGCTGAACAGAACATTCGGGGAAAAATTCCACCGGATCAGCCGATCATCCTTTGTGGCGATCTGAACAGCGGTGTAAAATCAAATGCCTATGCTGTACTCTCGGGAATATTGAACGACTGTGAGATGAGAACACCCCATTTCACTCCGGAGCCGACTTTTTTTTCGGCATATCCGTTGCTGCGATTGGACCATATCTTTCATTCGGGCCATTTCCAACCACTTGCGGTGCATGTGATCAATGACTGGGAGTGTAGACTAGCCTCCGATCATTTACCGGTGTGTTCGACCCTATTGCTTAAAAAAGATCAGAGGACGCCTTTCTCGAGATAGTGCCTGTCCATAAATGAGAAATTTTGTTCTAACCAGCATGGTCGGACCAGAATGACCAGCCACAAAGAAACATGAAAGTCTTGATCTTCGGTGTGGTTCATTTAGGTGCTCCGCTAAAGATTTTTATATAGAATCGTGACATTGGATGAATGTAACCGTAGGCATGTCTGAAAAGGTGAGAGAGGTCGTAGTCACAAGCCCCCAACCATGATTTATTGAGATCAAGGGAATCAAGAACCATGATTCTGTTTTGCCATGAGATGTCTGTGTTTGATCCATTTGCGTAACACAAAAAGTCCGATGCCGAGCATGGCGATTACAGCAAAAAGAATTGAAAAACTTGTAATATCCGGTTGGCGCAGAGATTTTGAAAGCCGGTCTGTAACCAGAGCGATTGTGGCGATTCCCGGCAGGATGCCTATCAATGTTCCCAGAAAAAAATCACGAAATTGAATGGATGAGACCCCAGCTATAAGATTGATAAGAGAAAAGGGGGCCACCGGGAGGATGTGAACGGTGATCACCGCCTTCAAGCCTTCCTGGGACAGGTGTTGATTGACTCGGTTGATGAGACTGCCGGACAGTTTGCTGACCATTTTTTTGCCAAGGAGATGTCCGAGAAGAAACATTGCTGAGGCACTCAGGACAGTTCCCACGAGGGCATACCAGCTGCCCCACCAGGGCCCGTAGACAATCATGGTCGCTATGATGAGCAGGGTCAGCGGAAATGATACACAGCCCAGACCTATGTAGATCAGCGGCACAAGAACCGGACCGAACGGATTGGCCTTGAGACTTTTGGCGTATCCAAGGAGTGTTGCAACATTGAGATAGTTGTCCAGAGGTGTCCAACGCCACAGTGCTGCAAGAAGCAGTACTGTGGATATCATAGCGATTATTTTAATGATGTGGCGATAGGCCGGACGTTGGTGTTCCGGTTTGATGATATAATCGAGAAATTCCTCCGGCTCGATGGGTTTTTCCGGGTCGAGAAGCTTCGATTCCGGCACGAGCTGGTCAAGCTCTTTTTCGATACGGCCATCGAGCGGCATGAGGGTATGATCATCATCTTTACGCAGGGACTCTATTGCCACAATAAACCCCTGATGATCGCGCAGGGCATTTTTTACCTGGTCTTTTGCGCAGCCAAGGTGTTCTGCCAGCAGACGGTTGCGAAATGCTGCAATGGCAGTGGAAGATTGCTCGTTTGTTGCCAGGATAGCAAGGTCGCACTCCGAATCGAGACCAAGCGAGCGATTGCTGAGATTCGACGAGCCTACCCGGACGAAAGAGTCGTCGATGACCATCACCTTGGCATGTACCATAAGATGAACCTCTGGTTTAACTGCCAGTCGCGGATAGTAGATGCGAAGCCTGTCATGTCTGTCTGCCTGACGCAGCTTTTTCATGATTCTTCCGCGCAGTACATCCATGGTGTGCTGTTCCAGCCATCCACCGGTTTTGTGCGGCAGGACCATTACGATTTCCGGGCCTGATTCTTCCTCGAGGCGTTTTCTCACAGCCTCCCCTATACGGTAGGAGCTGAGATATTGATTTTCGATATAGATATATTTCTTTGCCTTGGCAATGGTATCGAGATAAAGGCGTTCGACCTCGCGAACTTCATCATGACCGTTATAGCGCGGTAACGTCCTGCTGATTGCAACATCAACATTCGTAAAATCAGGAATCACCGAGTCGGGCCAGGGTGTAGCGCCGTCTTCCCTGTCATGCGGCGGCAGGGTCTCACCGCAGGCGCGCTGCCAGCGTATTCGTGCCAGTTCTCCCAGAGCGGCGGCGGCTTCTCCTTCAACCACCATCTGAATATCATGAAAAGGCGGATAGCTCTTGCCGTCGGGATCGACTCGGAGCTTCTCATCCACCAGGTGCCTTGATGTGTCCCAGCGCCACTTGCTCAAGTCAAAACCACCCGAAAAGGCGACTGCATCATCGATGACCACCACTTTCTGGTGTTGCGATGCCCCCACCGGATGCTGGCCGTCGAGGCAGAAATGAATGTTTTCATGGCTGCGCCATTTCAATTTATAACGGGGAAAAAATTCACGCTCCAGGGCATAAATCATCGCGAAATCCCAACTCAGCAGATAGATCTTCAGGCCGTCTGTTGTGCGGGCAAGAAAATCGAGAAATTTGCCGAGTGTCTCCGGATAGTCACCGTTCTTTTCATGACGGACAAGACGCAGGCCACTGTGGAGATCCCATCCAACAATGATGATGGAACGACGGGCCTTGATCATGGCCTGATGCAGTGCACCGAAATAGTCCTCACCGTCAATCAGAAAAGATGCCCGCCTGGCATCTTTGATACACCAGCAGTTTGCACCAGGAGTGAATAGGTTTTCCGCCATTAGTCTTCCACTCCATTTTGTTTCAGAAATTCTATACTATCGTTTTTCAGGGTATCGATTGAGAGCACCGGCCAGACGGCAAAATCACGATTTTTTTTATATCCGACACCAACAGCACCTTTGTGCATGTAGAGAACATACGCCCAGTCGGTCTCAAAGGTACTGGTGGTTGAAGACCAGTAGGCCTCGGCCACCCCGGTAAAGGGGTGTCGTGCTGGAAGTGCCGGAGAATGCTGCGCAGCATCGACGAGACTTTCGAGTTCATTGATGTTCGGCATCCGCCAGGGTAAACCTGTTGCTTCACCCAGCACAGACACCGCTTTCAGGGCACCATTCCATGTTGCAGCCTTTTCACCGATACCGGGCTGTTTGTGCCAGATAAGGGTGGTCAAATTATCGAAAACCATGTCTGTGCCCTGCAGAAAACGAGATTCGGGCCATTCGGCTCCAGAGATGTGTTCACCGTCCTGTCCGCTGCTGTCGCAGGTAATCTCGACACCTTCGGCATCGAAACACCGATCGGCACCGGTTCGGGGGAGCATGTTGCTCTTGCCTGAGACCGGCCAGATCCAGTAGGAGTCATCTTTATTGCCGTAGAACATCCTGCCGCCTGCAAAATGAACATACCAGGCGTAAGCTGTTGCTATTGCAGCGGTCGTTGAGGTCCATAACCAGCTCTGAAAAAGGTTTGTGAAGGGATGATTGCGAGTAAGAGAAGGTTTTTTCTCGCCATGATCGATGAGGCTCCTCAGCTCCCTGCGGTTGGGCATGCGCCAATCATCTCTGCCGAGCCATTTGTCGTTATTGAGTTGCCTGATAAAAGAGAGGCCTTCCTGCCATTGCAATGGAAATTCGGATGGGCAGCAATTCCGGGACCAGATAAGATTTGTTGCTTTGTCGTGGACCACCTCGTTGCCTATAACCTTGAAACGCTCTTGCGGCCATGGCAGCCCCGGCTTATATTCAACATCCTGGCCGCTTTTACGGCACTCTATCAAGACGCCGTCTTGGTCGTAGCATTTTTTTTGCCCGGTGGCGAGAATATGTCTTGAGCGCATTGCGTTTCCTCTTTGGTTGTTCTTTTTCAAAATGGCTCTGAGCAGCTGGGCAAGAGAGGCTGTGGCGACGGGTTCGAAATGGAATTCTGAAAATACATCACCAATCTTGCGGCCGAGACCGTTTTCAATGACTGGCACAATATCAGCTGGGGCCATTGCCGGCATATTATCCTGGAGTTTTTCCAGTTCAACCAGCAACTCTCCCGGGAGGAGATCCGGGCGCAGGCTCATGATCTGGCCTCCTCGACGCCGGAATGGCGGTACTTCATATCGTCGGATCGTTTGCCTTTTCCATTTCTTGTTCAGCTGAGGATACCGACAATACCATAAATAATAAGATAAACAGCAATGATATAGTTGAAAAACTTAGGCATTACCAGAATAAGTATACCTGTCCCAAGGGCTGGAAGGGGCTGCTTGGCTATATGTAGAGTCGTGGTAGATTCTCCTTTGAGTCAGTAGAAAGAGAGAATACGAATAATTACAGCGGAACGGCGCATGGTGTTCTCCCGGTTCTGGATAATATCTGAAGTTACCAGCTGCGAAATGTGTGCCATCACTGCGGCTTTGGAGATATTTGTTGTGTACTTTTCTGATATTATAGAACAAGAAGGTACGAGACCGGGAGTTGCGAAAGCAATACTGCATCTTTGTGCCACAAAAGTCCTGCTGGACAGGACATAGTATACAATTGGCAGGGTGAATATGAAGTTCCTTGTGGATAGCTATTGGAAAAATGAATTACATGGTGAGGAATATATGTTGCATGTAGCCCTATGGTTCTTCCTCCAGCTGAATAATGAAGAGATTCCCCCATCCAAATAAACAAAAATTATGAACTTTACGCAATAAAATGGATACTAATTTAAGCCACAGTTATGGAAATGAGAGGAAAGAAAAAAATGAAAATTTCAGACTGGCTCGACAGAAAAGAACTTGAAACTGCAGATTTCTCTGCAATAGATTTGCCTGAAGATATGCTGCATAAAGAGGATCCGGATGAAACTATTTTTTACAAAGAAATACGTCCATGTGGTCTATTTTGCACAAAGAAACATCCTTTTTCTACGGTTGAACGCTATGGACACTGGTATCTTTGCCGGGGGAGAGAAAAGCAGGCCGGCAGTATCCATTCATCACCGGAAATGGAGTGGAGCATGTTGACAAAAGATAAAGATCTCGCCCTCAAGAGGGCAAGGGAGCATATAGAATAGTTTCCGGAGGATCATGGAATACCAAGAAACAAAGGCCGGCTCTCTCAGAGGGAGCCGGTTTTGTCTATCGTTATACGATCATATAAATCTTTCTGAAAAATCAGGTCTGGGTGCATGTAATAGTACATCTGTCTTTTTTCAGATCTTTCTTTACAATGAATTGATTTTGAAAAATTCTAAAGCGGGTATATCAGGGTATTTCATCCAAGAACGGTCTGAATCAGAAAAAGAATGGAACGACCAGTGACTCCATTTAATCTGCCGCAGCGAATACGGAATTTGCGATAAAAAGAGCTATAACAATCGTGAAAATTGAAAAAAGGGTTGAGTTTTTCCTTTGGCGGACACAGAGATGTTTTTATATACTAATCTCAGTATTCATCCAGATGATGCCACTCCGCATTTTCAAGCCAGTTCCCCGGTTCCGGCCGCGACACGAACTCGACAATGTTTTCGATTATCCGCAAATGACCGTCCTCCCATTTGGCCAAATATAATAAGATCTCTTTTTCCTGTGCATCTTCTACCTGCTCTGCCTTTTCCTGATAAAAGTCCCGACTTTTTTCTTCAATGGTGCAGGCTTTCCGGAATTCATTTGCCGCCTTGGTGGTATCTATATGGAGCTCTTCCTTGATCTCTTTCATGGAAACAAAGACGTTTTTAACGTTTTCCAATATCCCGCTGTCCACTGGGTTCTCTCTTTGTCCCTTTCCCAACCTTTCAACCAACTGGTAGTGGTATACTTCATCATCTGCGAGCATGGTAAATATTTTTTTTAAACCCGGCTCTTTGCTCTGTCCCGCTAATTTGCGGTAATAATTTTCTCCGTCTTTTTCCATCTGCATGGCGAACTCATAGATGTTCATGGAACCCTCCTTTTGGGAAATTAGTATATCATTCTCGAGATATCATTACGTTATTCGATGGTGATTTCTTTCATTCTATAACGCCATCGAAAGACAACAGGTGTTTCTTTGATTTCGACAATTCCTTGATATATACAATTCACGATTTCCGGCTGGCTGTCAACCAGTGGGCTGTCTCCGGAAAGAAATGGACAAGACCTTCCAGTACGCCGGCGGCATAGTTGCCGTTCATGCCAAGCAGGCCGCCCTGGGCCAGATAGAGGCAATCGGTACAGCCTTTTGACGCCAGTTCTTCACGGGCAGCCCGCCGGACATCAGCAGCGCTGTTTTTTACCAGGATGGCCTGTAAGCCGCTGGTCAACGCATCAAGGTCGTTGCCGCTGTCTCCGGCGAATACCGTATTCGATTCAGGGATGTCTTCTTTCCCGATCAAATAACGGATTGCCTGCAGCTTGTTGGCCCGCCGGGGGAGAATGTCGAGCAGGCCGCACTGTGCTGCGTCGTCTCGACTCCAGATAACGTTAGAATGGATGTCCTGCTGCTCGAGTAGAGAGGAGACCCGATCGTAAACGGCATTGCTTTCCAGCTCGACATCGGTGTAGTAGCTGATCTTATAGCTGTTTTGTTTTGCCTCTTCCTGCAGCCGAAAACCCATGTCATTGATGTCTGCAAGCAACTTGATCACATCATTACGGCCATAGTCTTGCCAGTCCTGTCCAATCTCCTCCTGCCATTTTTTATCCAGATGCCACCGGCTTTCTTCTACCCGATAAAGTGTCGAGCCAACATCCCCAATGACAAATTCCGGTTCCGGCAAAGCGTATTTGGCAATAGCCTTTTCGACGAGGTGTTTGTTTCGGCCACTGACATAGGCAAGACGTATTTCCCTGTGAGAGGCGAGCCGTGACAAGTAGTCTCTTGCCTTTGGAGATTCAGGCTGTTCTCCGTTGGGGATCAGCGTACGATCAAGATCGCTACAAAGGAGTATTGTTTTCATGATATATGGAATACCTTTTTTCCTTGAAGGGAATAATAGCCCATCAAGGCAGATGACGCACTCCAGCCCTGATGGCGGTTTCCGCCCGGAGTCAATTTCCGGCCGTGGATATATTCGGGAAAAGCCCAAGGCTGACCATCCATGCTCATCCGATTGGCGCGATAAAGATCCGACAGGAATTCCTTTGCCCTGTCCGTCTCTTGATGTTGTGCCATATCGGCAATATAGAAACCGGCGATCAAGGGCCACAGGCCGCCGTTATGATACTCATGGGGTTGGTTTTTAAACGTGTACGTGAAAGTGATTTTCAGCTCCTGCCAATCTTCGTCCACAGGTTTGATCACCGGGTGGAAAGCGGGCAGCATTTTCATCCCTTCCGGCAGAACTTCTTCATCGATATAATCATTAACCGCCATCCTTTGTTGTGTGCTGGATACTCCAAGCAGGGAGCAAAGAACATTGGCAAAGGCATCAAAGCGATACCCATATCCATGGGGGGAGAAGAACGGCAGCCAGTAGCGGCCCTCACTTTGACCGGCTGCTTTATGGCCCTTTTTGAAAAGAACTTCATGATAGACATCGTCAGATGGTTTGTCCCCGGCATTAAACCAGAAGTTTGTCTTAATCATTCTTTTTAACACCTCGATTTTATGCAGCAACCGATCATCTGTCCTCTTTAAGCCATGGTATTGCAGATGATTCCAGGTTTTCTGAGCCTGGAGGTAAAGCAGTTGGTCGTAGAGTACGTAGCCATTATGCACGTACTCGTCGGCCCAGTCGCCGGTTGCCGGGACATAGAGAAAACCTTTGGAATTGAATTCCCAGGCTCCCAACAGAAACATAATCTTTTGAATAACAGGTGCCATTTTTTTCAGAAATTCATCGTCTTTCGTTTTATGCCAGTACTCTCCACAGCCGATAACGAACCAGAGGTCGGAGTCTACCCGCTCTGTAGTACTGCCGTAGCTGATTCGTCCCTGATTTTCCTCGACGTTGCTGGGGATTTCACCATGGGGGCCCTGATGTGCAGCCAGGGTCAGAAGGGTATTGCCGAATGTCCCGACCATTTCTTCATCGTCGGTCATCATTGCGGCCAGGCCGATAATAACGCCATCACGACTCCAGACGCTGCGGTAATTTTTATTCTTGTCCGGGCTTGCCAAAAAGCCAGAGGGACTAATGCATTGCCGAATGAGGTCGGTAGACCTGTCAATGGATTCGCGGTCCTGTATTGCATCTGATTATGTGTTTGCATAGGTGTTCCACCTTGATCTGCGAGCGAGAATTTTTATGGTTAGATTCTCGTTTGTATTGACTGATTCCTGTGGTTCACTCAGATTCTTCCAGGCCAATATGGCACACGGCAAGATCTTCCTGACAGTGCAGTATGGTGGGGGTGAACCAGCTGCGTCCGTCCCGGGCGATGATGATTTCTGCCTCTTCCGGTCCCCAAGAGCCGGCCTGATAATTGGGGAAATCGCCGGGTCGCAGAGAATTCCATACATCCTGTATCGGAGCAATGACTGTCCAGGCAGCCTCGGTCTGATCCTTTCTGAGAAACAGGGTGGCATCACCTTCCATCACATCAAGCAGCGGCGTTTCATACGCTTCAGGCGGTTTTTCTTTGAAGGCCTGACGATAAAAAAATTGCATCATGACCGGTGAGAGGCGCAGTTCCGGTCCTGGTTGTTTAACCTCAAAACGCAGAAATATTCCTTCCTCCGGCTGAATGGCAAGAAGAAGCCTGTTGGGCCGCCAGTCCATCTGCGCCTGAGCCGGAAATGTATGATGCGGTACCGGCTTGAACTGGATTGAGACTTCCGAGATACGCGTCGGCATGCGCTTGCCGGTAAGCATATAGAATGGCACACCCTGCCAGCGCCAGTTGTCGATGAAAAATTTTATGGAGGCATAGGTCTCTGTGTCAGAGTTTTCTGCGACATCCTCTTCTGAACGATACCCTTTGACATGTTGTCCTTTGATCCATCCCGAGCCATATTGCCCCCGAACCGCAAATTGCGATACCTGCTCTTGGGGTATCTGCCTTATCGCACGCAGGACATCGACCTTTTTATTGCGGATCTCGTTAGCATCGAAGGAAACCGACGGTTCCATTGCAACAAGGCAGAGAAGCTGGAGGAGATGATTCTGGATCATGTCTCGCAGGGCGCCGGCATGATCATAATAATGGCCGCGATGACCTACACCCACTTCTTCGGCAACGGTGATCTGCACATGATCTATATATTGGCGGTTCCAGAGTGGTTCAAAAAGGGTGTTGCCGAAACGGAATGCCAGTATATTCTGTACCGTTTCTTTGCCGAGATAATGATCGATACGAAAAATTTGTTTCTCTTCAAAGAGTTTGCCAAGAATATGGTTAAGATTTCGGGCAGATTCAAGGTCTCTGCCGAAGGGCTTCTCAACTACCAGCCGCGCGCGGCTTCTGTCCTTATTCAGCCCCGCGGAGGCGAGTCTGTTTGCCACTGTCTCAATCATATTTGGCGGCAGCGCGGCATAAAAAATACGGTTTGTCTGCTGTTCCCAGAAAGTCTCATGTTCGCTAAGCTTTTCTGCAAGGTTGCTGTATGTCTTCTCAGCAGTCAGGTCGGCAGTATCGAAATGGATATGTTCCGCAAATTCCTGCCAGGAATCGTGTCCGGCTTTGCCGTGGCGTGAGAACTCATCGACTCCTCCATGCAGATGTTCACGAAAAGCTTCGTCGTTCATTTCATTCAGATCGAGGCCGACTATTGCAAATTTGTCAGGGAGACGGCCATCGAGAAAAAGATTATAGAGCGCCGGCATCAATTTCCGCTTTGTCAGATCACCACATGCGCCGAAAATAACCACAAAAGCGGGTTCGATAGAATTTTTCCAGCTCATTGCCTCACCTCCTCACTGCTGCCCCACTGGGTATGAAATATTCCCTCTTTATCTATGCGTTCATAGGTATGGGCACCAAAATAATCACGCTGGGCCATGATGAGATTGGCGGGCAGCCTTTTGCTGCGGTAGGCGTCCCAGTAGGCCAGTGTCGACATCAGGCCGGGTACTGGTAACCCTGTTGCTGCAGCAGTACGGATTACATTGCGCCAATCTGCCTGGCGCGAGACTATCTCTTCGACCACTGTTGGATGCAGGAAAAGGTTGGCAAACCCTGTTGAATTGGCAAAAGCCGATTCAATCATCTGCAGCACCTCTGCGCGAATGATACAGCCTCCTGACCAGATTCTGGCAATAGAAGCAAGATTCAGCTGATAGTCATATACCTGTGAGGCCTTATGGAGCAGTGCCATGCCCTGGGAATAGGCAATAATAGCGCCGCAATAGAGGGCGTTTTCAAGCTGGTCGATGAAGGTGGTTGTTCCAGAAACGAAGGCTGGCTCCGGTGCGGGAAGACATTGTTCTGCCTGTCTGCGTTCTTCGATATTACCTGATAAATGGCGCATCATCACCGCCGTTTCAATGGTCGGAACAGGCACGTGGAGGTTGAGGGCTTCACTTGCCGTCCATTCGCCGGTTCCTTTCTGTTCTGCCCGATCGAGTATTCTATCGATGAGAGGTGACGAACTGAACAGATCCGTTTTTTGGAAAATGTCGGCGGTAATGTCCATGAGATACCCCCGCATTTTCCCTCGCTTCCAGCGGGAATAGACGTGCTGTAGATCATTCGCATCCATGCCCAGCCCCCGTTTCATCAGGTCGTAGGTTTCTGCAATGAGCTGCATCAGGCCATATTCGATGCCGTTGTGGACCATTTTGACATAATGACCGGCAATCCCGGTCCGATATAATCAACACAGTCTCCTTGGTATGTGGATTCTCTCTGGAAAGGATCCTGAGAAATTTAAGAGCCAGAGGATGTCGACACCTAGAATTGGCAATGCCATTTCACCAACACAAGGATTGAAAAGGGGGAGGAGGCCGTCTAATCGGATACCTATGGGACAGGAACCATCCAAATCACAACTTGTAGCCATGGCTTTAGATGTTTTGGAATCCATGACTATACATGCGTCGGCATTGGCATCGAACATACAAATATTTTATAACGCACTGAAAGACGAAGAAGAAATGGCCGATATGTGCGATAAGATTCTGACACTGCAGAATAATGTTAACCACTTAAATGAAATTGTTCAAACAAAGGACAAGCTGACACTTGATCCTACGTGAAGCCTGGCGGCAGAGGAATTTTATAGAGTCCCTGAACCATATTTGATCTCTCTATCCCCAGCCTTTTCCTTTAACCGCAATCCGGTTCTCTCAATGCTGTTTCTAAAATATGACTGCAAAGTCATGCGGATTGCCATCAGTTTTTCCGATGGATTCTTCCTGACAAAAAGAGATTTTGCAATCTCAACCATCCATTTGTCAAGCCCAATTACACCATAAGGTTTCTCTCAGCCAAGGTGCCTGTCGAGCAAAGTGGTGACATTGCCGGCCAGATAGAGCGGCAGTGAAAGGAGCCGGTACTTCACGAGCTGGCCCTGGGTTGTCTTGACACTCATCTCCTCAACAGACAGTGGATTGGCATCCAGGCGAACCGCCATCTTCAGGTCTTTTTCCGCCATGAACTGGTGGAGTGATTTCATGCTTCCGGCAGCACCGGATTTAACCTCGACAGGAATAATATGGTTTCCATGCTGGAGGATATAATCGATTTCCCCCTGGCGGCCTCCGGTTCTCTGCCAGTAAAAGAGCTGCGGGTCCATTGCCGGCGTTTGGACGGCACGCAGTTGCTGCCCGACAAACTGCTCGGCGAGCCCTCCTTTGTTCGAGAGAAACATGCTGTCCAAGCTCGGTGGGTTTCACCGATGAGAGACCTAGTTGTGCGGAAATCAGGCCGACATCCGCCATCAGAGCCTTGAAAAACTTGTCGTTCGATTCCGCTCCAAGGGGAACACCACTGCCGCTGGTATGAGCAACCTTTGAACATACCTTGGCCTGGGAAAGAAGCATCAACGAGTTTTTAACAAGAGGAGCCTTAATATCGGGATCGACCCGGCTGTAAACAAATTTGTTCCCAAGCTGCTTTGCAACCGAGAGCAGAATCCTGTGCAGAAGTCTGGCATCGATTTCTCCACCGTATTTATGAAAATCATCCCGATAGGTGGCCAGAAGGTCGTGCTGGATCTTGATGCAGGCCTGCATATCTTTGCCGTCAAGCCATGTCTGGACAACCTCAGGCATTCCCCCGACTAGGCAATATTGTCGATACAGCTCCATACATCGAGCATGCAGGGAGTGAGGGAGCGGCTCCTGTGGGGTAGCGGTAATCATTTTTTCATGCAGGGCCTCATTCCCCGATGCCACTACAAACTCGAAAAACGACAGAGGTTCCAGATAAAAATAAGTGATCCGTCCTACCGGCATGCTGAAATCGGCTTTACCCAAAGCAAATTCGAGTAATGATCCGGCTGCTATCACTGGAAGCTCGGGCATGTCTTCCCGGAACCACCTGAGCTTCGAGAAAAGCTCGGGAGCGGCCTGGATCTCATCAAGAAAAAGGCATGAAGATTCAGGGTGGATTTTTAAAGCCAATTGAGCTTCAATGTTTTTCAGGATCTCTCGCGGGCTGTTGTTTGAAAAGAGATCGGCATAATGGGGATATTTTTCAAGATTCAGTTCGATCAATTCGAGCCCATGCCGCCTTGCGAAATCGAGCACAAGCCAGGTCTTGCCGACTTGACGGGCGCCCCTCATCACCAGTGGCTTTCTAGCTGGGCTCTTGAACCATTTATCGAGTTCTTCAGATGCAAATCGAATCATTTGTGCTCCTCTGGGACATCATATTGACAGGCGATCTCTATGTGGATGCCGGTGAATCAACGCTTTATGCCGTTAAAATAATGATTAATTAATAAAACAACCCGTTGAAAATGTCAATAAAATATAATTTAACGCGTTGATTGGTTCTTGGGTCCCGGTCGAGATCAGGCTCTCCGACAGCAACAGGTTGGAACTAGAGGAGTGCATCAAGTATTTCATAAGTCGATAAGGACATATTATTTTTTAATGTCCTTTTGGACATATTGCTGTATTATGTCGTTATCGACTTGCGGTGTTCTTTGAATTCTGTGTTTCAGAAGGTTTATATATGGAGGTGTTATGCAGACACTACTCGTTTCTACAAAGGATCTTGGGGTGTTTTTACGGAACGTGCGTAAACAAAAAGGGGTAACTCAGGTAGAACTTGGAAGGCGGGTAGGGCTTGACCAGAAACGGGTGTCGCTCATAGAGAACGGCAATCCAAACTGTCGGTTAGACAGTCTTTTTCGACTCTTGTCAGCTCTTGGACTCGCGATGTCGGTCCAACCGAAAACCGATCAGACTGATAAAGGAGTTGATGTATGGTAAGCTCTTCTCGTCGTATTTCTGTCCTCCATGTGCTGATGAATGGTGAGCTAGTCGGCTGCTTACGCAATTCAGCAAGGGGAGTATTGAGTTTTGAATACGACCCATCCTGGCTCAACTTCGAAGGGAGAAGGCCAATTTCCCTATCAATGCCTTTGTCTAAGGGCGAATATGCAGGTCTTGCGGTTGAAAACTATTTCGATAATCTCCTTCCCGACAGCCAGCCGATTCGCAATAGGTTGCAGGCGCGGATCGGAGCAGAATCCGGAAGGTGTTTCGATTTGCTGGCTCGGATCGGCAGGGATTGCGTTGGTGCATTGCAATTGCTGCCGGAAGGGGAGAATGTGGATATCCGTGAGGTCCGTGCCCAGCCTCTTATGGATCAGGAAATTGCCGACATTCTTGCAAATTATCAGTCGATGCCGTTGGGGGTGGACCTAGATGCCAACTTCCGAATCTCGCTGGCTGGCGCCCAGGAGAAAACAGCCCTCCTCTTCTATAAAGGCCAATGGTGCAGGCCATCTGGAGCAACCCCGACCAGTCATATATTCAAACTGCCGATCGGTGAACTCGGACGAAGCGGGATTGATCTCAGCGCAAGCATTGAAAATGAATGGTTCTGCCGACAGATACTTGCCGCTTTTGACCTTCCTGTTGCATCTGTAGAGATAAAGACGTTCAATGACCAGAAAGTGTTAAGTGTCGAACGTTTCGATCGCAGATGGTCCGTAGACAGCAGTTGGTTGATTCGACTGCCGCAGGAAGATATGTGCCAGGCGACGGGCACTCCCGGGCATTTGAAATACGAAGCCGATGGTGGTCCCGGCATGCAGCAGGTCATGGATATTCTTCTCGGTTCGGTACAGAGTCAGGAAGATCGTCGGGCCTTCATGAAGGCACAACTTGTTTTCTGGATGCTTGCGACAATCGATGGCCATGCTAAAAATTACAGTATTTTTCATCAACCTGGTGGTTTGTATAAGTTGACACCGTTCTATGATGTCATTTCGGTTCATCCGATTATGGCAGATAGACAGATTGATCGGCAACGGGTCGCGATGGCTATGGCGGTTTCCGGGAAAAATCGTCACTATCGATGGGATATGATTACCCGCAGACATTGGTTGGAAAATGCCAGGAAATGCCGATTTTCAAGTGAAGAAATGGAATTGATAATCGATGAATGTTGCGATCGACTCGCAGTGGTTATTGAACAAGTGAGCCAGATTTTACCGAAAGGATTCCCTGAAAAGATGGCATCGACAATCTTTTCAGGATTGGAGACGGCAAAAAATCGGATAGGCTCGTCAAGAAAAAAACAACAGTGAAGCTCTGTAAATTACGAACAGGATTATCTATAAATATTTTAAAAGAAGGTGGATAATGCCGTCTATTATCGATCAGAAATGAAGATATGTGCAGGGAATAAAAAGTTATGAAGGGTATAATGGATCTGTGCTCTTGCTTATTTCCGAATTCTTCATCCAGCTTCATTGGGAAAATATTTGCAAAAAGTCTGCAAAATCAAAAAAAGCGGTTATAGCTATAAGCTGTAACCGCTTGATTTATTTGGTGGGCCGTCCCGGGGTCGAACCGGGGACCTGCTGATTAAGAGTCAGATGCTCTGCCAATTGAGCTAACGGCCCTGTTTTTTATTGTGCCCTATGTATCATAGACGAATAGATACGTCAAGCCGGAAGAGTTCGCTTTGGTGAATTGCCTCCGGACCTACCGGTAATAGAGATTGGGGCTTCCCATGGTCAGAAGCGATTTATGGAGGTTGCGCCGGAAATCACGACGGTCCCATATCCCCTGGATGTGGCCGCGTTTCAAGGCATTTCTTGCCGAGTGGTAGTTTGGTGGGATGTCGATCCCGGTTGTTTCTCTGATCACCCTGGGACCCGCGAATCCGACCCGGCTGGAGCGGATTGCAAACTGATACGGTGAGCATCCCAGAAACGAGGCCACCGGACCGGCATAGGAGTTGTTATCGTAGACGACGATATAGAGTCCTCCGGCGTCAATGTATTCTCTGACGGCCATAGTACATTTCGGCATCTGGGTAACTCCCAATGTCCCTTCCTGGATCCTGATACCACCGGTGGTGTGAATATAGGCGAGGAAGGGGCGTTTCTTACGTTTTGCCAGTTCGCAGGCCTGGACGAATTTTTCTCCCTCAGCGGAGCCGACCGTGCCGTTTCTAAAATCAGAGTACAACATGGAGACAACAATCCGAATTCCGTCGATTTCGGCAGTGAAGGTCAGGTTTCCGGAGTTTTTCCGGGTCTTGTCCTTTGCTTGTTGCAGACGTTCGTCGAATCCTTCGTAGTTTAGCGGGTTTTTGGACGAGATCCTGGAGTTGAAGAACCTGATTGAACCGGGATCGAAAATATTTTCCAGATACCACTGGTGTTCAAGCGGAAAATGATGGCCGCAGGTCTCGCAGACCCCAGAGAATTCACCATAGAGATCCGGAACCCAGAGGTCTTTACAGCCGTATTTTTGATGGTTGGGGCAGGTGACCGTCCTGTCGGCATTGGCCAGTGGGCTGGTATAGGTGTCAGTCAGCTCCAGGGGATCGGTTCGTTTCGCTCCGTTCTGGGTAGCGTCGATGGCAACGAGTTGTTTGGATTGCTTCTTTTTTCTTTTGGTGTTCAGGAAGTTGGTGAGGACGACCATGGGCTCGGTGATACGTTTGAGGAGAACCGAGCCTTCGCCGGAAACATCTTTTATGACCTTGTGTACCTGACGTTTATGGTTTTTCAGGACATCATAGCGGATGTTGTAGTAGGCCTGCTCTGTTTTTTCCTTGATCAACCTGGGGAAGATGGTGGAATCCGGTTTTCCGAAAAAGCCCTGGGGCGCCATGCCCCGATACTTCTTCGATCGTTGGGCAAGCAGCCTTCTTATCTCATTGCTATTCAGGTCCCAGGGAATCTCCACCTGGAGTTCGTGGTCTTCGGTCTTAGCCGTCTTGTGTCTGAACTCCCAGGTCCTTAGGGCACGGAAACTTTTAGTGGCGAGGACGACCTTGTCGGTGGCAGAAAGCATTTCCGAGCGAATCCGGGCAAAGAAGGTGAAATCATCTCTTCTGGCACCGAGCGGGGGCTCCTGGATGATTCGGTCGATGGTGCCAAGTTGCAGGTTATCAACCGCTGTGAGTTTGAGGCGTTCGGCACAGACATCTATCAACTCTTTCGGGACCTTGGCTCCCTCCTTGACTCGGCCTTCGATTGCTGCCGCGCCTTCTGGTGATATGACGGAATAGTAGCCGTGGGTGACCATCATACGGTAATCCGATAGTCCGATGGCTTCGGCGCCCCCGGAGCCACCTTCGGAAATCAGTGAAATCATGGGGACCCGGAGTTTGGTCATTGCAAAGATGTTGCGGGCGATCTGCTGGGCGGCGCCCGGATATTCCTCAACCGGGTAGGAACCCGGGGTGAAGATGTAGAAATGGATCGGAATGCCCTCGGTCTCGGCGACCTTCATAAAGCGAAGTGCCTTTTCATTCCCTTCGGGTCTGCAGGAGCCGCCATTCCTGAACTCCTCACCGTGGCCTGTTTCCTGGCCGATGACCATGACCGAGGCGGTGTACGGTTTTTTCCTGATCCGGCGAACGATGGTGGCCTTGGCGCAGATCATGGCGGGATCTATGTTGGCATCTTCTTCACCTCCCAGCTCGGTGTAGTCTTCGTAGACATTTTCCAGGATGTCCTTGAGGCTGAACCGTTGGGCGCAGCGGACGATTCTGACCCGTTCCATGGGGGTAAGCTGCTCTTCGGCCCGCTCTTCCAGGAAGGTGATCGAGGCGTCGAGCTTGTTGATCTGACTGGTCAGTTGGTCTTCCGAATGATCATAGATGGTCAGTTTCAGCCGGTCACAGGTCTCTTTGAAGCCGTCAAGATTTCCCCAGTTGGAAAAATCCTTGATCTGCATCAGGTAATTGATTCGTTCTTCTATCTTCAGGAGTGTTTTTTGTTGTTCATTCATAGAAAGTTGTTTCGTCCACGGCGGTTAGGGATCAGAATGCCAGCAGGCGATCCAGGTTGTTTCGTAAGTAGGTCAGGTTGGTGAGAATCGGGTTGTCGCTTGCATCCCGGCCTTTGATAACCGTTTCATCGATAAAGCGGGCGGCCCGTTCTTTTGCCTGGTTCATGTCGTCTCCCCAGACCAAGGCCAGGGCCAGGTTCGGGTCGTAGTCACTGGGGATGGTGTAGGGCCGGTCGAACGGGACATGGGTATAGACTGCCGACCACTGGTGCTCGGGAAAGCTGAATTCAGTTATGGTGCCGATCCATGGTGCAAAACCTCGTCTGGTATCTTCGGCGACGATACGCAGTTCAATGGCCGTGCCGCGGAATTCGACGGCTTTTTGTTTGTACCCTATTTTTTGGCCCAGGGCCAGCCGGATCTGTTCCCGGATAAGGTTGGGGTGCTTGCCTTTTAAATAGCTGATCCGGGCGGAGACGTCGTTTTCCACCTGGATCCTGGTGTTGACCTCGAGGAGATATGGCTCCCCTTCGCGGGTGACGATCCATTCCCAGGTGCCGACGTTGTCGTAATTGACATGCGCGGCAAGTTTCAGGGAATATTCGACGATCTTGTCAAGAACGCTTTGTTCGTCGAAATCGTAGGCAAAACAGGATTTGTCGAAACCGGGGGCGGCTTCGACCCGTTTTTGACGGCCAGTGGACTGGATCGTGCAGTTCCTCGAACTGAAGTGGATACGCTCCCCGTGCCTGGAGCAGACCAGCTGGACTTCCAGATGGTTGTAGTCTCGCAGACACTGTTCGATAAGGACACCACCGTCTCCGAACTGACGTTTGGCATAGTTCTGAAGCTGCCGATAAACGCGCCGGAAGTGTTCTATCTCCTTTACTTCTTCGATACCCATTCCTCCGCCACCGGCCGCAGCCTTGACGAGAATTGACGGCTCGCTAAGCCCTTTGTCTGTTTGGTCTGCGAGCAGGCTTTGGGCTATCTCCTCGGCCTCCATTTCATTATAGATCGGGGCAGATGTTCCGGGAATGGTCGGAATGCCTAAGGAATTGGCGACCCGTTTAGTGTTGATCTTGTCACCGAGATCTTTGATAACCTCCCAATTGGGGCCGATGAAGGTCAGGGCTCGGTCCCGGATGGTGGCCCTTCGGGCAAAACGGTAGTCTTCGGAAAAAAAACCATAGCCGGGATGGATGGCCGTGCACTGCGTGTGATCGGCCACCGCCAGTATATCATTGGGGTCGGTGTAACTTGTTATCCGCCAGGCATTTTGCCCCTCGCCGCTGGTTATATTGCGTCGGACATGCTCTGAATCCTTGTCGGGTTCTGTATATACCACGACATATTTAAGGCCGAGATCCTTGCAGGCCTCCATGATGCGTATCGCAATTTCCCCTCGGTTGGCAATAAGAACCTTTCCTTCCAAACTTTTCCTCGCTTACTGTTTTTATATGAAAGTCTCCCAGAAGCATGGTCCTGCTATGCCGGAGTGATGAACTTTCGTTGTTCGTTGCGGCCGGCCCAGTCTGGTCCGGCAGTGCTGGTTTATGATCAATTTTGATCCTGTGGTGCTTGCCAGGGGACCCAAATTGTCCCTGAAACGACTATCAAATCTATCTAATATAGTCATAGCCGAGGCATTAGCAAAGAAAAATAATTTTTCTAATTTGTAATTGTCGGTATTTATGGTAAAACTTGCAAAAATGAATGGGGCAGCCCGGATCAGAAGGGCTCGGAGAGGAGTTGCGGTATCACTGGACCTTGCTATTTCCCATAGGTATTCTTAGATTTTCTGCGTTAACGAAACAACTGCTCATCAAAAGGACCGATCGCCCGTGATGCCGCGGGTGCTCATCCCTTACTACAACCTGAGAATGAATAAAGAAGACGAAGACTTATCGGAGGCGTGTGAGCCGACGGGAAAAAAAAGTATTATTCGGCGGATCATGGACCTGCTTTCAATCGACCGGTCTCCGGATACCACTGAGGAGTTGGAACACGAGATCCAGGAGCTTCTTGAGGAGGGTGAAGAACACGGATTGATCACCAGTCTTGAGGAGAAAATGATCAATTCGATTTTTGATTTTCGTGACACCCTGGCCATGGAGATCATGACGCCGGCGGCTGAGATCATAAGTTTCGATGTCGGCGCAGGTATTGATGATTTAATTGAAGCAGTGATCGAAGAAGGGTTTACCAGAATACCGATTTTCAGGGACAATTCGGACAAAATATTGGGCATTCTTCACGCCAAAGACCTGCTGAAACTCTGTACCAGGAAATCGTTCAGGGACGGCTTTCGTTTGGAGGACTATCTTAAACCGGTACATTTTATTCCGGAGAATAAACCTGTGGTTGAGCTTCTGAAGGATTTCAAAAGACAGAAGACCCATATGGCCATGGTGACCGATGAATTCGGCACGGTTCGGGGGTTGATCACCCTCGAGGATGTGGTTGAGGAGATTGTCGGCGAGATCGATGACGAATACGATATCGATGAGCCCGATATCATTCAGGAGACCGGTGAGGACACGATCCTGGTTCATGCCCGGATCGATGTCGAAGAGGTGGAGGAGCGATTCAAGGTATCTCTTCCCGAAGGTCCGTATGAATCGATCGGCGGGTTATTGATCCATACTCTCGGGCGGCTTGCGGTGGTCGGAGACGCAATCGATGTTGACGGTCTCCATCTGATGGTTAAGAGTGCCAGTAAACGGCATATCAAATTGGTTGAGATAACTCGACGGCAGGGAGAAGGGATACAATAATGCTTACAGTCCCTGCCAGGCAATCGATTCTGCCGGCACTCTTTTCAGGTGTTCTTTTATGCCTCGCCTTGCCCGGAACCGGAGGGCTGTGGCCATTGCTTTTCGTGGCTTTGGTCCCGCTTCTTGTTTCTTTGCGTAATGTGGGGGTGAGGCGGGCAGCCTGTTACGGTCTGGTTACCGGCCTTGTTCATTATCTGAGCCTTCTTTACTGGATCGTTATTGTTTTGGGGCGCTATGGAAGGTTGCCCTGGTTTATTTCCTATCCGGCCCTTTTGCTTTTTGCTTTTGTGCTGAGCCTTTTCGTGGTGGTTTTTGCCCTGTCGGCCCGCTTGCTCCTCGGAAGATCTCCCCTTGTTGCACTTTGGGGAGTACCCTGTATCTGGGTAGGACTTGACTGGATCCGTTCCTTTTTGTTTACAGGGTTCCCCTGGATGGATCTTGGCTACGGCCTTTGGGATGTTCCCCGTCTTATCCAGATCTCAGATATTACCGGACATTACGGAGTTACATTCCTGCTTCTTCTGACCAATGTACTGGTTTTACTGCTTTTCACCCAGGGGAAAAGAGTCGTCCAAGGCTCGATTCTTGCCCCGGTCGTTCTGTTGTTCCTGGTAGTTGGTCTCTATTCCTGCTGGCGCTGGCAGTTTGTCCTGAGTGGTCCGAGCGACAGCATGTCCATCGGGGTGGTTCAGGGCAATATCGAGCAGGACAAAAAGTGGATACCCGAGGAACAGCGCAAGACCATTGACGGATATATCCGCCAGACGGTTTCGCTTTTCAAGGAGAATAAACCGTCCCTTGTTGTTTGGCCGGAGACGGCGCTTCCTTTCTTTCCCGAGGATAGCCGCCTGACAGCAAATCTGCGTCGATTGACCATTAAGGCCGATATCGGCCTGCTCACCGGTGCGCCCTGGTACACGATCAAGAATCTACGGAAAAGGCAGTTTCGCTATTATAACAGCGCGCTCCTGATCAATACCGACGGAGAATTTGCCGGAAAATATTTCAAAACGCATCTGGTTCCCTTCGGTGAATATGTGCCGTTAAAAAAATATCTGTGGTTTCTAGCTCCGCTGGTCCAGACGGTTGGCGATTTCACTCCGGGAACGATTGAAAAACCGATTGAATTTAAAAAGGCCAGGATAGGCGTACTCCTCTGTTATGAGAGTATCTTTGCCGAACTTGGCGAAAAATGGGTCAAGGCGGGCGCGAATGTGCTGATAAATTTGACCAATGATGCCTGGTATGGTAAATCCAGTGCCCCGCATCAAAGTTTTGCAATGACTGTTTTTCGGGCCGTTGAGACCCGGCGTAGCGTTGTTCGTGCTGCCAACACCGGCATTTCTGGTTTTATCGATCCGCTGGGACGGGTGAAGGTGCAGTCGAAGATCTTTGTTCCCTGGCAGGCGGTGTACAATGTTGTCTTGAGAGATGACGTGACCATCTTTGTACGTTATGGCCATCTTTTTGCCCCATTGTGTCTTTTGCTAGGATTTTGTATGCTCCTGTATTCCAGCTTAAGAGTTCAGCGGGAAACTCCTCCTCTTCAGCCTTCTTTTGCTGTGGGTCAAGGCAAGAGGTCCTGACCGAGCAGGAGTTGAAATTGCCTGTTAACGGAATTGAAAAAAACCGTTATAGTGGCGAGATGTATATTGCCGCTGGCACCATGGGATTTTTCCAGGTGATCATCGGGGCCGGGATTCTGCCGTCTTACAGGGTCCATGGCGATAGAGAGATGTCGCATTTGTAATTATATTTAAAAGCAAAATAATGTAGTGAGGTTTGTTATGTCGACTGAAACCGGCTCTGCCGTTTCCAAACAGAAGTTGGATGATTTAAAAAACAGATTGCTTGCCCTGAAGGAGCATCTTTGACTTAGATAGGAAAAAAGACGAGTTGGAGCGGCTGGAGCGTCAGACGCTGGCTCCGGATTTCTGGAATGACGCGGCGGTGGCTAAAAAGGTGCAGAAAGAGCACGGCATGCTGCAGGATATCATCGTCAACTGGGAGAGCAAATGGTCGGAGTTGGAAGAAACTGAGCTTCTCCTGGATATGGCCGTCGAGGAGGATGATGCCGATACGGAGCAGGAGGTTGCAACCAGCCTGCCGGTTATTGAACGGCATATCGCTTCAGCTGAACTCGAGTGCATGTTCAGTGGTGAGCATGACACCAATAATGCAATCGTGACGATCCATGCCGGGGCCGGCGGGACCGAGGCCCAGGATTGGGTAGGAATCCTGCTGCGCATGTATCTGCGCTGGGCTGAGGCCAAGGATTTTAAGGCGGATATTGTCGATATCCTGCCCGGTGACGAGGCCGGAACCAAAAGTGTGACCATCATGGTCAAAGGGCGCTTTGCCTATGGGTACCTTCGATCCGAGCTGGGGATCCACCGTCTGGTTCGGATTTCTCCTTTTGATGCCAGCGGCAGGCGGCATACATCGTTTGCTTCGGTCATGATCATGCCCGAGTTGGACGACTCGGTTCAGGTTGATATCAACGACAAGGACCTGCGCATAGATACCTATCGATCGAGCGGTGCGGGCGGCCAGCATGTCAACAAGACAGATTCCGCAATCAGGATAACACATCTCCCCACCGGTATCGTGGTTCAGTGTCAAAACGAGAGGTCGCAGCATCGCAACAAGGACACGGCCATGAAGATGCTGACGGCGCGACTTTACAAGCTGGGAAAAGAGAAGAAGCTGGAAGAAAACGAGGAGCTGCACGGCGATAAGAAAGAGATCGCCTGGGGAAGCCAGATCCGGTCCTATGTACTGCAACCATACCGATTGATAAAAGACCACCGGACCGATCAGGAAATGGGCAACGTCGACGCTGTTCTCGACGGGTACCTCGACCCTTTCATTAAAGCCTATCTACTTTGGGCCAACAAGTCCTGATAGGAGTATGGATATTTTCCGGGAAGACGGCAGGTTAGTCCCGCTGGCATCGGGGGATTCTTTTAAAAATAGTAAAGTATCTGCCTGAACATCTATTCGCCTTCTTCGGTAAGCTCATTGAAGAAGGCGATTTTTTTTGCCGTGCGGTTTATTTGTTGTCGCGGAACTTGGCGTGGCATTGACCGCAGGTGGCCTTGATTTCCGAGAGCTTGGCAGTGGAGCCGGCACCGTCCATCTTGGCGGCTGCTCCTGCTAGTTCTGTGGCCAAAGTGGATACCTTCATCGTCAGTTCTTTGGCCTCGGGATTGGTAAGTTTTTGGGCGATCATACTGGTCTGAGAGGCAAGGGCTGTTGCGTCTTTGCCGACCACTTCATATTTCATTGCCTTGAGATTCACCGTCATGGACTTAAGCCAGGCGGCCCGTGCCTTCATGGCCTTTTGAATCGGAGTTGGCCCCATTTCCTCGGCTGCCCTACTTTGCTGGGTCCAGGTAAATCCGGCAACACAGAGCAGACAGATCAGCAGTATGGAAAAAACGGTTTTTTTCATATATGGCTCCTTTGAAGGTTGAGGTGGTAAGAATTTGTGATGATCCTATCACAAATCATTCTTTTTTTCTCATGAAATATTTTCAAGATCCCCCAACGACAACTATGCTGATGTATTCCATCATTGATGGAAAAGGGTGCGCTGGCGGCCTGCTGTCAGATAAATCGTTTCATCATCTCGCCGATGACTGAGTCCACATTCTCAGGGGTGATTCCCAGGCGGGTGCAGGTTTCCTTGACCCGCAGACGGCGGAATTGGTCCTGGAGATCATCGAGTCGGGCAAAAAGCCCCACGCGGCGGCCGATCTGATAAAGCATCTGCTCTTCGGGCGGTAGGGCGAGAAACCGTTTACAAATACCTGTCATCTTCTCTTTATCTTCCGGGAATGTTCCTTCGAGGTCTTCGAAAAGATTGAGGATATGGTCGCTCTTGAGGGTGGAGGTGATCCCCTCGATCCTTTCCAGGAAGAGAAGGATCTCGCCTGCCATCTCCCGGTCGTTCTGCTTTTCAAACACCCCTTGGTCATACTGTTTGAAAAGGTCGATATGGTTTGGAAGGGCCAGTGTTCGCAGGCGGATGAAATCAGCATCTATCCGGTTGAGAGCGTCGGCCGTTTCCATGGCGTGATCGCGACTCAGCGCCTTGCCCCCCAAGCCTGGCATCACATATTCAGAGAGTTCCATGCCTGCATTTTTTACCTTTAAGCCGGCTTTGATATGGGTGGCCTTGTCCGCCCCCTTCCTGACCATGGCCAGGACCTTGTCCGAGCCCGATTCCATGCCGATATGGATGCGGTTCAGACCAGCCTGGGCCATCTTGGCAAGATCTGTATCGCTGATGCGGGCGATGGTGTGTGACCGGGCATAGGAGGTGATCCGGTGCACCCAGGGAAAGCATTCTTTCAACCGCGCAAGGATTGCGATCAAACGTTCGGGTTTGATGATCAGGCTGTTGGCATCCTGGAGAAAGATCGACTGCATGCCTCCGGCAGCCCAGTGCAGGGCTGCATTCAGAGCCGCTCGTTCATCGGGGCCTACTAGAGCGGCAAGATCTGCGATGTCGTCTTTGTCCAGTCTGCCTGTTTTAGCGGAATGTTCTCTGATCAGTCGTACATGACGGTCGATGGTATTGATGTCCTGTAAGACATGGTCAATCGGTCGCAAGGAAAAGTTTCGGCCCTTGTATACCGGGCAAAAGGTACAGCGGTTCCATGGGCAGTTGCGGGTGACGCGAATCAAAAGACTTGCCGCCTCGCTGGGTGGCCGGATTGGCCCCTGCTCGAAGCCTTTGTAGGCGGGGTGGATTTTGCTTGTATTTTTCATCGGGTCAAAGGACGGCACCCTGTGCCTATCAGGCGCGCAGGATACCTGGCAACAAATAATTATTCGCTGAGTAATGTTTCGAACGGCACGTATTTCATAGAGAAAGCATCGGCCACGCCTTTATAGGTGATCTTGCCTTGGACGACATTGGCCCCACGCCTGATCTCAATATTTTCCGTGCAGGCCTTGAGCCATCCTTTCTCGGCAATCTCAAGGGCATAGGGAAGGGTCGCGTTGGTCAAGGCATGGGTCGATGTCCTGGCAACTGCACCCGGCATATTGGCCACACAGTAATGGATGATCCCATCGACCTCGAAGGTCGGTTGCGTATGGGTGGTCGGTTTGGAGGTCTCGAAACAGCCGCCCTGATCAATGGCGACATCAACTAAGACCGCACCGGGTTTCATCTCTTTTAACATCTTCCGGGTTATCAGTTTCGGGGCCTTGGCGCCAGGGATCAAGACCGCACCGATTACCAGGTCGGCATCTTTCAAGAGATTGCGCAGGTTTGGGAGACTGCCCATAACCGTAAAGCAGTTCCCGGGCATGATCTCACTCAGGTAGCGGAGGCGGTCGAGGTTGGTATCGAGCAGGAAGACCCTGGCGCCCAGGCCGCAGGCGATCTTGGCGGCGTTGATGCCGACGATGCCGCCGCCGATGACGATGACCACACCGGGAGCGACCCCGGGAACGCCACCCAAGAGGATTCCGCGTCCGCCCTGGGCCATTTCCAGGTACTTGGCTCCTTCCTGGACAGCCATCCTGCCTGCCACTTCGCTCATCGGAATCAAAAGAGGGAGCGAATGGTCTGCTTTCTGGATGGTTTCGTAGGCGATATTTACCGATTTGGTCTTGATCAGGGCCTGGGTCAGCTTCTTGTTTGCGGCAAGGTGCAGGTAGGTGAAAATGATCTGGTCCTCACGGATCAGGCCATACTCTGACGGTTGCGGTTCTTTGACGTGCATGATCATATCGGCCTTGGCATAGATGTCCTCAGGTTTGCCGATGATCCTACCACCTGCCTGTTTATAGACATCATTTGCAAAACCGCTGCCAAGACCAGCATCTTTTTCCACCAGCACCTCATGATTATGGTGGACCAGCACCTCGACACCGGCGGGGGTCATACAGACGCGATTTTCCGCCACCTTGATTTCCTTTAATATTCCGATAATCATCTTGGTCTTCCTCTAGTTGATGGGTATTACCTGCCCTTTCATATTTGGGTGCGGCCGGTTGGGTCTGGTTCAGGCCAAATTGGTTTAAGAGAAGATCGGTTTACGAGATGACATGGGCGGATTCTCGGATTGTCCGTCCTGGCAGGACAAGAGCCGGCCCCATGTCGTGGGTACCTGTGGACCACATTCATAGAAAGCATAGCACGAAAAGAGGTTGGATTGCAATTTCATAGCTGCAGAATCATGTTAATCATGCTCTGTGCAGCCCAGGGCAGTGTCTCTTCGGGTGAGGGAGGGGGTCAGCGAATGATCAGATTGCGGAGTTCATTGACGTCGTCGGGCTGAATCGGGAAATGTTCTGCCAGGATATCGCCGACTTCCCGGATTGCCTCGCAGAGAGAGTCTGCATGCCGGCCGTGTTTGATGCCCGCAGTTATCATCTCGACGATCCCCTGCCAGCGGTCGGTAGCTATTTTGGCGTTGATCCCTGCGTCGGCCAGCACCCAGACCTTGCGTTCGAAGACGGAGATAAAGAGAAGGATACCGTTTTCGTCTTTGGTCTTATAGAGTTTTTCTGAGAAAAAGGCTATGACGGCTGCCTCTTTGACCTCCTCTTCGGTCTGCTTTTTCGAGATAAAAAGACGCCTGAGAAAGGGGCAGTGTTTCACCATCTGATGGGCCACAAGATAGAGGGGGAGGAACAGGGCCAGGAAAAGCCAGACATTATCGGCATTGAGCCAGAAATATGAGGAGATGAGACGGGCGAGTACCAGAGAGAAAGCCAGGGCCAGAAAGGCTCCGCCATAGACTGCGGCCAGCGGGTAATTGTAGCTCGAGGAGACAATCATCGGAACGATTTCACCGGAGGTCCTGCCTTCCGCGTCGCGGACTGCCTGGGTCACCTGTTCCTGTTCTTTCGGGGTTAGAAATTTTTCTGCTGCTGTCTGCATAGGATCACCACCCTCCCGAAGCGCCACCGCCTCCAAAACCACCGCCTCCTCCTCCAAAACCGCCTCCGAAGCCTCCTCCTCCGAACCCGCCGCCGCCGGGGCCAAGGAAAAAACCACCACCACCGCTACGGCCACCTGTAAGCTGCATGGTGGAGGCGGCGAGACCGCCGAAAAATCCTACGATTATGAGCACTAAAAGAGCCGGCCAACTGAAGCCAAGAAAGAGTGCGCCGAGCAGTGGACTGCCGATGGCGCCGACCGTTCCGGCGGCAATTTTCTTTTTGTTTAATATGACACCAAGAAACATAAAGAAAAAGGCAAAGGGCATAATTGAGCCAATCAGGTTGTTCGCCTTGTGATTTCTTGGTCGTTGCACACCTTTACCGCTGAATTCTCCTTTGACTGCCGCCATCATGGCGCCAACGCCCTCAAGGACGCCTTGATCGAAATTCCCTTGTTTGAACCAGGGAAGAATGATGTTGCGGATGATCCTGCCGCTGGTAAGATCGGTGAGTTTTCCCTCTAGACCATATCCCACCTCAATACGCAGTTTTCTTTCTTTTTTGGCAATCAGCAGGATCGCTCCGTTATCCTTTCCTTTCTGGCCTATTTTCCATTGTTCCGCGACCCGCATCGAAAAATCCTCCAGGTTGTCGCCTGCAAGGGTCGGGATGGTCAGGACCACAATCTGGGTGGAGTCCTTTTGCTCGAAGTATCCGAGCGCATTGTTCAGTTGGGTAATTGTGGCCGGCGATAGAATATGGGCATAATCGTTTACCCGTCCTTGCAATTGAGGAACCTTGAGAGCCGAGGCCGGGAGGACCTGGAAAACAAAGAGGAAAAGACCTACAAGGAAGAATCGGAAAAAATTTATCCTGTTCATGGCAAGAGTCATGCTTTGCCCGCTATCAGTTGAATTTTACCTGGGGGACCTTGGCAGCACCGGCCTCCGCCTTGAAATATTCCTTACGCTGGAGATGAAGCAGAAGACTGTTGGTCAGACTGTTCGGGAAAACGCGAATAGAGGCGTTGAAATCTTCGACGGCCGCATTATAGCGCTGGCGGGCGACATTGATCCTGTTTTCGGTGCCTTCGAGTTGGTTTTGCAGGTCCTGAAAATTCTGATTGGCCTTCAGGTCCGGATATCTTTCCACCACCACCATCAAACGGGAGAGCGCGGAAGACAGACCTGCCTGAGCCTGCTGCATCTGTTGCATCGCAGCCGGGTTACTGAGGTCCTTGGCGGAAAGTTGGATCGACGAGGCCTTGGAGCGTGCTTCGGTGACTTGGGTCAACGTCTCATTCTCATGTTTGGCGTAACCTTTTACTGTCGCTACCAGGTTGGGAATCAGATCCGCCCGGCGTTGCAGGTTGGCCTCGATGTCGGACCAGGCCTTGGAGACGGCTTCTTCTTTCATTTGCAAAGTATTGTAGCCGCAACCGGAGAGGGTCAGGGTGACAAACAACAGGGTGATTATGGTAATAATTCGTCGCATGGGGCCTCCATCATCGTAATAAAACAGAAAGAAGAAAATGTATGTGCTGAAGCGTAATCATCTTTTTGGGTCAAAGCTATCATAAAATGATGTCGTTTGCCAATACAGGAGTTGCGGGGGCGGTAGTGAGTGACTATTTGTATGTGAGTTGTTTTGAGTTTCTTGACATGATTTCATTAATATGGAAAAGTTCTCGGGATGAATGTAATGGTTTGGCATTCCCTGATGGTGTCGTAAAAACCCCGGAAAGCTACAGGGGCAACACTATAAGACAAGGAGTCACAGGGGTGAACCGTCGGCAGGTAAATTTTTTACGAAGCCGACAATCCCTGAGAACACAGGAGTGGGAAGAATGAAACTATGGAGTTTTGTGACAGCGTTGGTCTTTGTCGCGCAGACCGGCTATGCCATGGATCTTGCGCAGATGCAAAAAACGGCATTGGACAACCGGGAAGTTGTTAAGAGGTACGTGGTCAATCTGGAGAAAAGCGAAAAGGATATTACCCAGGCCAGGAGCGGTTACTTCCCCTCAGTGGACCTTTCCTACACTGCCAATTCACTGAACCGTCAGAGTCTTTCAGGCGAGAGTAAGGAAAACAGCAGCTTTTACGGGGCCGTGACCTTAAACCTGTTTGCCGGGTTTAAAGACAAATACAATATTAAATCGGCCGAGGTTCTGCGGCAGGCTGAGCAGGATAAACTCGACGGTATTCGACAGGATATACAACTGAACGTGGCGCTCAGGTACCTCGATGTCTATGAATTGAAGGCCAACCTGCAGGTAGCCCAAGATGCCTATCTGACGCTGAAAAAACTGTATTCAGATGGGGAAAATCGACTGGCGGTCGGTCTGATCGATGAAAATGAGCTGCTGAAGTTCAAGGTAAATCTCGATGCGGCGGATATCACCGTGAAAAAGGCGCGGGCCGATCTGGAAAAGAGTATTTCGCTTTTGGCCAAAGAAGTGAGTGTACCTGTCACCTTGAATCAGTTGAAATTCGAAGAGTTCACGAACCAGCCACCCTATGGCGAACCGCTAGAGAGTGAGAGACGGATGCTGGTAGACAGGAGTGAGCTCAAGGCTCTTCGGGAGGCTTCCAAGGCGGCCATGATGCAGGTCAAGGTTGCAGAAAGCGGGTATTATCCTCGTGTCGATCTGGTCGAGAGCTATACCAAATATGACGATGATTATATAAACGGTCATGGAAATATCGGCAGTCGGGGTGAAGATCTGCGGACCCAGGTGGTGCTCTCCATGAATCTCTTCAATGGTAAAAATACCGAATCGGCTGTTGGAAAAGCAAAACTGGAGGTCAGGGGTCTTCAGTACGATCTGAAAGAGATGGAGAACAATTTGAAGACCTCCCTGAAAAATCTGTATATCGATTACAAGGTCAGCCTCGACAATATCAATGTTGCAAAGGAAAATATCAAGCATGCCAAGGAGAATCTTCGGGTTACCCAATTGAAATATAATGAGGGCCTGCAGCGGGAGTCAGATCTCCTGGATGCTATTACCAGTTTGTCCCGGGCCCGTTACAACTATGTCTCGGTGAATCGGGGCGCCTTCTTGAACCATTTCCAGATTACCCGGATGGTGGAAGGATTTTCGCAAAAATAGACCAGCAGCCTATCGGTTTGAGGATTTCGGGATCAAAGAGAGGGGGTTGCCGCTACTCTCCTGAAGGTCGCACGGGAGCAGAGACCTTTCCGCGTCGGAGTGGCGGGAGTTCATGTTGCACAGGGGATGGGAGACGATAAGCTATATGGGAGGAAAACAATGAAAAAAGACAAGGCCCTGCCGGATGTTCATCCCTTTGCCCCGATCGTTTCATCCGAACATCTGACCTCACCGGATACCTGGCCGCTCAGCGAATTCGAATACGGAATGATTACTTCCTATAATGCCTTTGCGCGCTGGATGATTCGCTGCATGCATGCCGCGGGGTATGCCGATTTCAGTCCCCTGGATGTTTTGGTCCTGCACAATGTGAACCACCGGAATCGCCAGAAACGGTTGGTGGATATCTGCTTCGTTCTCCATATTGAAGACCAGCACACGGTCAATTATTCGTTGAAAAAGCTGGTTAAGGCCGAGCTTGTCAAACGAGAAAAACATGGCAAGGAGATATTTTATTGCTCAACTGAGGATGGGAAAACGGCCTGTGCACGGTATAGAGAAATCCGGGAGAAATGTCTGACCTCGGCCTACCGGAGTCTCGACCGGGAAGGCTCCGAGGTGAGCCAGACGGCTGCCCTGCTTCGGCTGATGTCGGGTCTTTACGACCAGGCATCGCGGGCGGCCTCGTCCTTGTAAATTCTGTTGGGACTTTTCAGGGAAGGCTTACATCAATCCAGGAAGAAAGGTCACGATCCGGGGAAAGGATACGATCAGCATCAGGCCTACGAGCAGAAGCAGGAAGAAGGGTACGGCGGCCCTTGCCACTTTCAGGATATCCAGGCCGGTCAATCCCTGGATGACGAAGAGGTTGAAGCCGACCGGCGGCGTAATCTGGGCCATTTCCACAACGAAGACCAGGAAGATACCGAACCAGAGAGGATCGATTCCTGCCTGATCGATCATTGGCATGATGACCGAGGTGGTCAGTACCACCACGGAAATTCCATCGAGAAAGCATCCCATGACGACAAAAAACAAGGTCAACGCTCCGAGCAGAGCGTAAGGGGACAGATGCATCCCCCCAATCCAGCCTGCCAGCATCTTCGGGATGCCGGTAAAGCCCATGGAAACCGTGAGAAAAGCAGCACCCGCCAGAATAAAGGCGATCATGCAGGAGGTCTTGGTCGCTCCTATTATTGCTTCGATAAAGGTCTTTTTGGAAAGGGATCCGGTATACCAGGAAAGAACAAGGGTAAGAAGAACACCGACCGCAGCGGCATCGGTGGGGGAGGCGATACCCGTGTAAATGGAACCCATAACCCCCAGGATCAGTAATAGGACAGGGATGAGCCGCCGTGAGTGAGCCAGTTTTTCTTTGAACGGCAGGGACGTCTCTCCGGGTGGGATTTCCTGGGGATGGAAGAGGGACCAGACAACGACATAGCCTATAAAGAGCGTTATCAAGAGACATCCGGGGAGGACGCCTGCGATGAACAACCGGGCGATGGATTGTTCGGTTGCCACACCGTAGACAATCAGGATGATGGAAGGAGGTATCAGGAGCCCCAGGGTGGCCGATCCGGCCAGGGTTCCAATCAGCATCCGTTGCGGATACTTGCGTCTGGAGAGTTCCGGTATCGACATTTTGCCGATGGTTGCAGCTGTTGCAGCCGATGAGCCGGAAACCGCCGCGAAGATTCCGCAACCGAGAATATTGACGTGGAGCAGGCGCCCCGGAAGGCTATAAGGCACCTAGAAATGAACGAATAACAGGACAGTA
>CAWGGS010000017.1:0-13777 GCA_963822095.1 uncultured delta proteobacterium | reverse complement strand
GCGAATGGGTCTGAGGTTGAGAACTTTTTATTGTCGGCATATCGGTCGAACCTTCGGCCAGGGGATAGGTAAGCAGAAAAACACTCGGAACCAGGCCTGAAAATAATTTATAACTTGTGAAGCAGCCGGTTGGGGAATGGCTTTTAATCTTTGCATTGCTGTGTTAGTTTTTTTTTGTAAAGTGCATGTCTTTTAATGTTTGTACGCGGTTTACAGCGGCCGCAAGTTGTTCTTCCTTGAGAGAGCCCTTTCGGATGCAGCTGATAAGGGCTTCTAGGCATTTGTTTAGGATATCTGGGTCGTAGGAAATATTGTTGCCGATTACAATCATGTCAACCCCTGCGGAAAAGGCTTTTTGCATTACCTCCTCGAGCTTGTAATGATCACTAATGGCCTTCATCTGGATATCGTCAGTTATCACAATCCCCCGGTACCCGAGCTGTTCCCGCAACAAGCCGGTGATAGTGGGTTGGGAAAGGGTAGCCGGAAAATTCGGATCCAAAGGGCTACTGAATAGATGACCAGTCATGATGAGGTCGGCAAGGCCCATATCTATTAATTTTGCAAAAGGACGCAACTCATCCTTGGACCAGGTCTCTGAAATTTCAACAAAACCTTGATGAGAGTCGTCGCGGGAGCTTCCATGGCCGGGGAAGTGTTTGAGACAGCTGATGATATGACGTGATTTGTGGGCAGTGATCCAGACCTCTGCATGCTGTACGACCTGGTCGGGGTTGCTGGAAAAGCTGCGGCCCAAGGCTCCTATGATCGGGTTATCCGGGCAAATGTTCAGGTCTACCACAGGAGCGAGATTGACGTTGATTCCCAGGCTCTCAAGCATTCCCGCTGTTGCCCGTGCGTGAATTTGGGTGAGAGTGAGATCGTTTCGTTTCCCGAGTTCAGCTGCTGCGACTGATGTGGGAAATCCGCGCTCAGCTGTAAATCGGCAGACTTTTCCTCCCTCCTGATCAACCCCTATGAATAGACGGTTCCCAGCCAAATTCTGTAGCTTGCTTGTCAGTTTTTTGACTTGGTCTGCGGCAATGATATTATTAGATCGAAGATTCTTGGCAAGCAAGCGATCGAACAGAATAACGCCGCCCAAATTTCTCTTTTGTATGTCCGAGAAAATGGGGTGATCCTTAAATACGTCCTCTCCATGGAATCCAAGGAGGAAAAGTTGTCCTAATGCTCGCTGAAGGTCCATTCTATTAAATACCCTATGTCTTCAATAACATAACTAGATTGTGATGTCAGATGTCCGCCCTGCAAGGTAAAAGAGAAATATGGAGACTGATGAGGTACTTGTACACCTTTTACCCGGAAAACACAATGTGTTGTCCAGCCTCTAAGGTTAGATATTCAGATAAGTGTCAAAAATCCGGCACTGGAGATGAGGAGGCCTTTTTGGTTTGAGGCTGTCAAAAAACCGACATCTGGTTGTGGAATGTTTGGACGAGAGTGCTATGGCCTGTCCCAGATGGTTTTTTTTCGGGGATGGTTAATAAAAACCCGTTTTAACGGTGCAGGTGATAGTGAACAAAAAAGTGTAATATTAATTGGTTAAGAATGTGTCCCCCTGTCTTGCTTTTTGAAGAAAATAACTTGAATACAACGTCGGGTTGAATTCCGGAAGCAAAAATTACAGTAGTGGTAAACCTGATCGTATGAAAATAAAATGATTTATATCAATATATTATGGTGAAAGTTCCGCTCGGTGGCCTGTGGTGCTGTGGGGTTAATTAAACTGGAACGCTTATTGCAAAATCATGGTAACTTAAAAAGATGTAAAGAAATTTGTTAAAAGGTCGATATAGTATTACCTGTAATTATAAGTAAATATTATGCGATAAGGAATGAACGAATGAATGCCTCGACACAAATGCCTTCAAGTGGAAAAAAGATAAAAGAATGGCATGAAATCAACCAGGTTATGGTTGAGTTGGATCATTTCAAAAAGCAATCGGAGAGGCTGGATCTGTTAAACAAGCTCCATAGCCGGCTGGCAGGAGTTCTGAATCTTTCTTCCATGATCGAGACCTATTCGGTATGGTTGATGCCGCTTGTGGCCCATGAACTTATCGGATACAGCAACAGTTTGCGCAATAGAAAATATCTCTTCTGTTCCGGCCATGGGCCGAGTCGACGGCGAGCCATGGCATTTGCCGAAGAACTCATCGATCACCAAATACCCAGTGGCAGAGTCTGTAAAGACAACGAGGGACATTATGCCCATAAATGGGTTTTCGAAACCTCTGAGAATGCAGGAATTTTTTTAATTCTGAAAGAAGAGCGGGAATTGAGTGTTGAAGAGATTTCTCTGATAACCGATTCCCTGGAAATTCTTTACGAATCTCTGCAAAGAGGCCTTGAATACGAGGATTTGTTTGAGCGTGCGAGCCATGATACGTTGACGGGCTTGGCAAATCGCCGGGTTTTTGACGAGCGTATCAAGGGAATGATGAAGAGTTCAAGACGGTATAATCGTCCGTTGACAATGTTGTCCATGGACCTGGACCATTTTAAAGATATCAACGATACCCATGGACATCTGGCAGGGGATCAAGTACTGAAATCAGTGGCAAAGGTAATGGACGACGCTGTAAGATCCACTGATCTCCTGGTACGGATGGGTGGAGACGAATTTTTGCTTGTCCTTGATGATACCGATAGAAAAAGTGCCCGAATATTGGCCGAGCGACTTTGCCAGGCCGTCAGCTGCTTGGAGGTTTGGGCAGGAGAAGGCGTTAAACTCGGTGTCAGTATCGGGATCGCCCAACTAAAGGCATCGGAAAGTCTGGCCGAGTGGCTGGAAAGAGCAGATGATGTCCTTTATCACGCCAAGGCTGCAGGACGATCGAGGGTTGCGGTCAAGTAGTCAGACGACTCCGAGATGGCTTAGATGGCCGACAATCTGCCTGTTATATTATCAAAAAGCCGACTCTGTTTAGAGTCGGCTTTTTGACTTTAAGGGATTGGCTTTATTTTTTTTCCAGAGTGATAGTGAGTGGAATGGCATGGAGATTTTTGGTCTTCTGTTGGGTGTAGCCAAGTGACCAGTCAACGCATCGGGCTTGTCCGGCAAGGAGTTTGTCGACATCCTTCACAATTCCTGCAACGTTTATAACAGGATGCCGCGAAAAAACAGTCGGCAGCCCTTGGGTGAGGTTGCAGGCCAGACAATGCCCCGGGCGTTCCAAGAGTTGCAGTTCCATGGAAATCGTTTGTGCGTCTGAGCCAATATAGGCGAGCTTTATATCGTAGGCCCCTTCTTTAGGATCGCCGAAAAGGGCAT
This sequence comes from uncultured delta proteobacterium, assembly GCA_963822095.1. Lineage (GTDB taxonomy): Bacteria > Desulfobacterota > Desulfobulbia > Desulfobulbales > Desulfocapsaceae > CAWGGS01. Next base: position 10,482 of record CAWGGS010000017.1, on the reverse strand, counting down.
CGAAAAAGGCATCGGCACGTTCAGGTGGAAAAATCTCCTGAAGATTGTCGGTGGAAAAAAGTGTGTCGAGGGCTTCGCTGTTCATTGTCTTCCTCTCAGATGCTGGTCTCATCCTTGGGTTAGTCCTGATTTTTGCCAAATACTATAAAGCCATTCTACCTGCTTTGTCAACCGACGTTGCGGTCGTTTGGGCACTGTGGTAAATTGGTCACATGCGTACTGACACTCTTTTTACATTGAATGTGACGACCCCTTCCGGTGTCGATTTACAGCAATTGAATCAACCTCAAAGGCAAGCGGTGACAACCATTGACGGTCCGGTCCTCGTCATTGCCGGGGCCGGAAGTGGGAAGACCAGAACACTTGTCTATCGGGTGGCCTATCTCCTGGAAAAAGGGGTTGCTCCGGAAAACATCCTGCTCCTTACCTTTACCAGGAAATCTGCCCAGGAAATGCTCTGGCGTGCTGGAAAACTTCTGAATGATTCGTGTAGTGGAGTGGTCGGTGGGACCTTCCATGCAGTGGCCAATATGCTGCTCAGACGGTATGGAAAAGCTCTCGGCTTTGATTCATCGTTCACCATTATCGACCGGGCAGATGCCGAAGGAATCGTCAACCTGTTGAAGTCTTCATTGGGCCTTGGAGGACGAGGAAAACAGTTCCCGTCCAAACGGGTGATTGTTAACATGATCAGCGGGGCAGTCAACAAGTCTATTCAGCTGGAAGATCTCCTCTTCGATCAGTATCCCCACCTGAGCGAGAATTTGGATGATATTTTACGGTTGCAAAGCCATTACGCGGAATTCAAACGCGATCATTCCTTGATGGACTATGATGACCTGTTGACTAATTGGAAGAGGCTTCTCGAAGAGGTGCCGGAAGCACGTGCGGCCATCTCAAAGAGATTCTCCCATATAATGGTCGATGAGTATCAGGATACCAATCTGGTGCAGGCCGAGATTATCCGTCTTGCGGCTTCGACCCATGATAATGTGATGGCTGTTGGAGACGATTCGCAATCCATATATTCCTTTCGCGGGGCGGATTTTTACAACATCATGCGTTTTCCAAAGACTTTTCCAGGCACCTGTATAATTAAGCTTGAAGAGAATTACAGATCAACGCAGCCCATCCTGAGCCTCACTAATGATATCATCCGCAATGCAACGGATAAATACACCAAAACGCTTTTTACCCGTATTGAAGGAAACGTGAAGCCCAAGCTGTATGCTGCGGATGATGAACGGAAGGAGGCCCTGTTTATCGTTTCAAAGATCAGGCAGCTCCATGGGGAAGGGACACCTCTTGACGAGATAGCGGTTCTGTTCCGTTCCGGGTTTCACTCGTTTAAAGTGGAGATGGAACTCAATGCTGCAGGTTTTGATTTTGATAAACGTGGTGGAATGAAACTTACGGAGTCGGCGCATATCAAGGATGTCCTGTCCTTCCTGCGCATTCTGGCCAACCCGAGAGACAACCTGTCCTGGAACAGGGTGCTTCTCCAGCTCGAGAAAGTTGGACCGAAAACCGCCCAGAAGATAACTGCCGGTGTGGCGCATGCCGAAGACCCTTTTGCTGCTCTTGCGGCATACCCTGCTGCCCCGGGATGGAAAAAGGGCCTGCGGGAGCTTTCCCACTTGTTTGAGCGGTTGCGGGAAACTGATTCTCCTCCGGCGCTCTTTGACATTGTGATGCAGTATTATACGTCGTTCTTGGAAAGTATCTACGCCGATGATTATCCCAAGAGGAAGAAAGACCTTGATCAGCTGCAGGTGATTATTGCCGGTTATGATTCCCTGCAGACCTTTATTGACGATACCGTTCTCGACCCTCCCGAATCGGCCATGTCATCGGATTCCGCGGATGACGGCAGATTGGTGCTCTCCACTATCCATTCAGCCAAGGGGCTGGAATGGGAGGTGGTCCTGGTAATGGGTCTTGCTGAAGGCCGTTTCCCCCATCCTGCCGCGGAGTCGGGAGGACAGACGGAAGAGGAGAGACGGCTTCTCTATGTCGCAGCAACCCGGGCCAAGAAGAGGTTGTATCTCTGTTATCCGAGGGACCTGATGACGCCGGACCGACGCTTTCAACGGGTCGGGATGTCGCCTTTTCTGCGGGAAGTCGGGTCAGGGCTTTACGATTGTCTCAAGGAAGACAACCACTCCTTCGGCTTTTCTTCCAGGAGACTTGACTCTCCCGCTGGGTCCGGCAAAGCCTCGAGGGCCGGAGCGCAGGCGAAGATCACCCTGAAAGATCTTGCCAGGGGAAGCTGCGTCAGCCATCCTTTTTTTGGAGAAGGCGTTGTCAAAAGGCTCATCAAGCCCAATACAGTCGATGTCGACTTTGCCAGACATGGCACCAAGACCCTGCACCTGGATTACGCAAAACTCAAGATGATTCGGAAATAATTCTTTGTATACAAAACCTTTGCAATGTATGATGGCAAACGGTTATACATAAAGCGTTTTGCTTTTCAGAGCCAGGAACCAAGAGAAATAATAGGAAAAAGCAAGGCAGGTTTAATTTCCGCTGCCTGCCTCTTCATCCAGCAGGTTTCTTCCAATAATTTGAAGAGAACGCAGGAATAAAAAGACAGGTTCAGCATGCAAATCATGATCATCTTTTTTTAGGATACGCACGTGAATTATATTGAGGCGGAAGACTATCTAAACAGTCTCCAGTTCCACAAGATCAAGCTCGGCCTTGATGCCATGCGGTCGTTTTTGCAGCGGGTACAACGGCCGGAGACGAAACTGAAATTTGTCCATATTGCCGGTACCAACGGCAAAGGGTCGGTGGGCATGACCTTGCTGACGATCCTTGCCCGCAAGGGGTATCGGGTTGGGTTGTATACGTCTCCCCATCTCAGTTCGGTCCGGGAACGGTTCAAGGTCAACGATTGTTATATCAGCCGGGAAAAGTTTGCCGAAATTGCAACCAGAATTCGGGAGGTATTGGGAGAAGAAAAGATAACCTACTTTGAATTCACAACCGCGCTTGCTTTTTTGTGGTTCGTCGAGTCCAATCTCGATCTTGTCATTTTGGAAACGGGTCTGGGAGGGCGCTTGGATGCAACCAATGTCGTGCTCCCGCTGGTGTCGGTGATTACCAATGTCAGTATGGATCATGAGGCCTATCTGGGCTATGACCTGGCATCAATCGCTTTTGAGAAGGCAGGGATTATAAAAACCGAGGTGCCTGTGGTTTCCGGTACCGAAGAAGATCTGACAACAGCTGTAATTCGCAATAGATGCCAGAAACTGGGTGCCGAGCTTTACCAATATGGACAGGCCTTTACCTCGGATACGGCCGATGATGGTTCCTGGGAGTGGCGCGGTCTTTCCGGCTTCATGGGTGGAAGGACTCTTAACGATCTTCGTTGCTCGATGCTGGGCAGTTACCAGGTAAAAAATGCATCTTTATCCCTGGCTGTACTGTCGCTTCTTGAACAACATGGATTGGTTGCCCCGGAAGAGGATATCAGATCGGGACTGCTAGAAGTACGATGGCCGGGACGACTAGAACATATCGTCCTGGATAGAAAGACGAGAGAACAGGTCAACGAGTCCATAGCCCAATCTTCCGATCCGGTCCATTATCTGTTGGATGGTGCCCACAATCCTGCTGGTGTTGATAACCTGGTTGCAACACTTCGCGAGGAATATTCCTTCAAACGCCTGGTTGTAGTATGGGGTGCCATGAGTGACAAAGATATTAGGCAAACTGTTCCGTCCATTGGAGATTTGGCAGAGCGGATTATCCTGACCCGGCCTGCTGGCGAACGTTCGGCAGAGCCTGAACAACTTTTTTCATGTCTTCCCGAAAAGTTGAAGGAGAAGGCAGAATTGGTAACGGATGTAATAGAGGCTCTTGATGCAGCGGAACGGGCTGCCAGTTCCGAGGATCTCATCGTCGTGGCGGGGTCTTTGTATCTCATAGGGGCGGTGCGGAGCTATCTGGTCGGGGAACTGGTGACAGAATGACCGACAATTTTGGCTTTGATGGAGTCGATGATGGCTGGATCAAGCGGGAAAAGGCAAGGGCCCGTGAACTCAGGAAAACCCGGTGGTGGCAGCAGAAAACATCTGCCGGACTGTGCTGGTATTGCAATAAAAAAGTCCCCCTGAAGGAGTTGACCATGGATCATCTGATTCCGCTTGCCATGGGGGGGAAAAGCAGCAAAGACAATCTTGTGCCGTGCTGCAAGAGCTGTAATACCAAAAAGAAAAGCATGATGCCGCTTGAATGGGAAGAGTATACGAATAAAAGGGGAGAGGAATGAAGACCTTCACAGCAGATACTAGCCGAAGGTCGATTCCCCTACTTTATCGGCAGGAAAACCCGAAAAATGCTGCCATGATCCGGTTTGCTCTCGACTGTAATCCCCCCGCCATGGGCTCTGACAATCCCCAGGACGACCGGGAGCCCTAAGCCGCGTCCGGTGAATTTTGTTGAGTAGAAAGGGTCGAATATTTGCTCGATCTCCTTGTCTTGAATTCCAAAGCCGCTGTCTGCAACCTCTAGGCAGGTATAGGACGTGTCTCTGGGGACCCAGTCGATGGGAAAGCGGTGTATTGCGGAAATTTCTTCTGGCGATTGTACTCTGTGCATGGAAAGCCTTATCGTTCCGCCCCTGCTTTCCATGGTTTCGGCGGCGTTGGTTGTAAGGTTTTTGAGTACCTTCCGAATCTGATCGGCATTGGCGTAGATAACAGGTCCGGGCGTGGGGAAATCCATTGTCAGATCAATATTTTCACCAGGAATATCTCTGAGTTCAGAAAGGCTGGCCTGACAGATATCGGAGAGATCCATGGGGGTATTGTCGGCGTTTGATTGCCCGAGATAGGTAAGCATCAGACCACTCACCTCGGAGGCTCGGTAAGAGGCGTCAAGTGCTTCTTGCAGGGACTCAGTCGGTTGGCCTGAGGACATCTCGGAGACTGCCATCTCCAAGTTTCCGATCACTGCGCCAAGGATGTTGTTGAAGAGGTGGGCGATTGCTCCGGCCATTCGATTGAGACTCTCCGTTTTTTGCAGCTGCTGCCTCTGACGCTCCCAGCTCCTTCGCTCCTCTTCTATCTTGTTGTGTTCGGTTATATCTTCATGGGTCCAAATTATTCCCTGAGACATATCGGAGGGAGTAATGGCCCTCCCTATCAGTTTAATCAAGATTGAGGTACCGTCTTTTCGGACCAGCATCTGTTCGCACTCATAGATGCCTCCCTGGGAAAGGAGAGGAGACGCCACCTTGGAAAATTGGTCGAAGGCCTTCGCTGAAGGGAAGAGTTGCCCGGCATCCAGCTCTTCCCGGTCTTCCTGCGAGTATTGATACAAATTGTGCCACTTGCGGTTGGCCCATATCTGTTTTTTGCCAATGGACATTGAGATACCGATATTGGCATTGTCGAGGATGACCTGTTGCTCCCGCATGATTTTGGTCAGGTTTTCTTCGGCGGCCTTGCGATGGCTTATATCTCTAAAAATTATACTGGCCCTTACCTTACCGTTTCCAAAGGGGAAGAGGGACGACGATATTTCCATCGGAAACACCTCTCCGGTTTTTCTTTTGATGTAGAGTTCTCCTCGGAATTTTCCGGTATCGGAACGTGCCTTATGGGCCGACAAGAATTTGGGGTCGTCGTCATCCACCATAAGTCTTCTGCCACCATTGCAGAGTTCCTGCTCGGTCCACCCAAGTATTTCCGTGGCTGCCCGATTGGCAGCGAAAATCGAGCCGTCCGCTGACGAGAAAATTATGCCATCGGGAGAATTGTCGAATATGGAATGGAATCTCTCTTCGCTTTCGCGAAGCACATTTTCCATCTGTTTGCGTTCGGTCTGGTCCAGCATGACAATCAGGAGGTGTTTTTGACCCTGGGTTTTGATGATTCCTCCGGAAATGATCTCGTCAAGGATTGTTCCGTCCTTGCATTTTACCTGGAGTTCTTCCCTGTCGATAATTCCTTCTTCTTGCTCTAATCCCTCTACAACAATTCGGAATCTCTCAGGATCAATAAAGAGATTCAACTCTGAAAAAGTTCGCCCGATGATATCTTCCCTGGAAAATCCGAGGGTATTGAGAAAGGCGTCGTTCACCTCGGTGAGGATTTTTTCGGGGAGGCTGGCAACGGCCATCAGGGCAGGGTTGTTGTTGAACAGGAGGTTGAATTTTTGCATCGCCTCCTGTTCTTTAGAGAGGTCTTTGGAGATACAGAAAAAACACTCTGCGTCATTCCATTTCCCGGTCCAGGCCCGGGTTTCAACCGGGATCAGGGAACCTTCTTTCGTTTGTAAGGGTACGGAACAATATTCCTGCCCTTTATTGAGTATCTCGGTAAGAGTCGTTTCTATATTTTGCCGACTTTCGGCAGGGTGCACATCAAATATGCTCTTTCCCGCAAAGTCTTCAAGACTGTAACCAAGTTTGTCTGTTGCAGCGGAATTGGTGTGGAGGAGCGTTCCATCCAGATTGCCGACAAAGATCATGTCGTTCATGGTGTTGAAGAAGGTACGAAAGTTTTTTTCACTCTCACGCAAAGCTTCTTCCCGACGGACAATGACTTTTGTTTTTTCGCGAACCAAGGTGCGGAGTCTGACATTCCATATCCAGGCGCCTAAGGACACGAGAAAAAGAAGGCCCACTGCTGCCGATATCGGCCAGATATATCGGTTGATGAAGGTTTCCTGATGGCCGAATTTCGTACCCAGCCATTTTGGGCTGATATTGTTCAACACTCCGACCTTTCGTGCTTCGTCAATACCCTTATTTAAAATCCCAATGAGAAGATGGTTGTCTTTTGAGGCGGCCATACAGTTTTTGCCGACGTAAAGCGGATCACCCATTTTTTGGATAAAATCAGTTAGATGATTACTATAGAGATGATAGAGGACTATCGGCTCATCCCCGATAACCGCATCTGCATACCCCCCAATGACATCATCGGCGGCCATGGAGAAATCCTTGGTATAGATTGCACTGAAATGGATATTGTGAGCTTCCAGATATTCTTTGGCGTAATCCCCCTTCTGGATCGCGATGATCTTCCCATTGAGATCGTTTATGCCTCTGATATCCGTTCTGCCTGCCTTGACGAAAATAGATGCCGGAACATCAAAAAGTGTTTCGGTAAAGAGAAATTTTTGCTGTCGTTTTTCACTAAAGAAAAGACTGGTGATGACGTCGGCCTTACCTGCGAGAACCGCCTCCTGGGCTTTTTTGAAATCCATACTCTCAAAAACAGGTTGAAAGGACATTTCCACGGCCATCCAGTGAATAAGGTCGACCATCATGCCTTGAGCCTGATGCGTGTCATTAATAAATTCAAAGGGGGGATAATGGGTCTGGCTGACAAAGATAATGGTGCCCTTTGACCGGAGGTAATGCTTTTCTTCCTTGGTCAGGGATATGGCGAGGCAATTTAGTGAAGCACTAAAGAAAAAGAAAAAGAGCCAACCGGTAAACAAAGCTGATGTATATGCAACGCGTCTGATCATTTTGTGATCCTTAGGGGTTGTCAGCAAATACTTGTAACACGTATTTGCTGACAACCCCTTATGCTCGTGGAGTACTAATGGCGTTTAAACTTGCATTTACACAAAACGAGAGCATATTGCAAGCTATCCGGTTAAAGATGTTATTTCCTACCCCGTATAGCGAGGCACTCAGACTGTCGGCAAACAATGCCACCTCATCGATATTATATCTTTTTCAAAAATTAAAATGGACTTTTAAAAGGTAGATCAATTCCCCTTGCCTGTGTATCAGGTTGGTAAGGTGTGAGTGAATATGAATTTTTTTGCTGTTTCGGTTCTTTATAAATGGAAATATACGATTCTTGTTTCGCTTTGGAAGGAGGGTTGCGAAAAAATACGCCTGTGGTAAGATGTCACTCCGAAAGTCTTTCCCTATCCTTCGGGAAGGTGAGTCTTTTTTTGGGCGGGTAGCTCAGCTGGATAGAGTGTCGGCCTCCGAAGCCGAAGGTCGGGCGTTCGAATCGCCTCTCGCCTACCAATAATTACAGCCACTTGGATATTAATCTTCCAAGTGGCTTTTTCTATTTGTGCCCCAATTGTGCTCTTTTGGAATTTGCGTGCCGTTTTTGTGTAGCGCGTCGCGAGGTTTGGACCCAATTTTGCATCCAAAGATAAATAAACCGGGTCAGGATGTAAAATCCAGCCCGGTTTTGTCGTTTTTTAATGCTCTTTAAAGACAGCTTGGAATGAGCAATTTGGTGTAGGTTTATAGGAGGTGTCCCTAACAAACCTTGTTTTTTCTTTTTATGTTAAATTGTTACCTGATGTTATTTTTGTCTAATCACATCGCATAGGAGCCTTTTTTTGAGTCAATACTGTGGGAAAGATGTGGACTCTTGGTTGATGAGATTTTGTTACCTATACTGGCAAGCAACCTTCCTCAGGAACATATCAACCAGACGTGTCTGGCATTTGCTTTACATTGCCATCATAAATCATCTCGTGCCAATAGACGATGCAAAGACTGTCGCTAAGAGTCAGGAAACATATTGGAAGGTATGTTCAACCAAGTATCTCTCTAATTTTCTTTAACAACAGAGCCGGAAAAATCGGCTTTGGTATGAAGAACTCCCCATTTGTTTCACTATCGTTCAAGATATCAGAGGCATAGCCACTTGTGAATAAGCATTTGATTTTCGGTTGTATTCTCTGAATTTCGAGACAGGCTTCCTTGCCATTTTTTTTGGGCATGATGACATCGAGAATGACTATATCTATCTGGTCACTCTGGGCGCTGAATTTTATTATGGCATCTTCGCCGTTCTCAGCCTCGATAACCTTGTAGCCGAATGTTTCAAGAATCCTCCGGGTGAGAATTCTTGACATGACATCATCCTCAGCCAGCAAGATCGTCTCAGTACCACCTTCAGGAACCGCTTCCGGAGCATTTTTCTCTTCTTCCTGCGCAGGATTGATCAATGGCAGATAAATTCGGAAAGTGGTCCCTTTACCCGGTTCGCTATAACAGTTGATGAAACCATTGTGCTGCTGGATAATTCCATAGACGATGGCAAGTCCGAGACCGGTTCCCTTTCCTACCTCCTTGGTGGTGAAGAAGGGTTCGAATATCCTTTGCGCCGTCTCCTTGTCCATACCCAAGCCGTCATCGCTGCAGGTGAGAGAAACGTATCGACCGGGAGCCCCGTATCCATGGAACATCACGAAATCTGGATCGAAATCTACAATCTCGGTGCCGACCGTGAAGGTGCCTCCTCTTGGCAATACATCACGAGCATTAGTAGCAAGGTTCATCAATATCTGTTCAATCAATACTGGATCAGCCATTATCACAGGGCGTTCTTCGGTCAGAATGCTCCTGATGGCAATATCCTCCCGCAACAATCTGACTAATAGTTTTTCTGCTTTGCTGATAATGTCGTTCAGGTTAACAGGCCTTGTCTCAAGAGGTGTTTTTCTGCTGAAGGTAAGGAGAGACTGTGTCAGACTTACAGCTCGTTCCGCAGAGACAAGAATCTGTTGCACGTTTTGAACCAGCGGGTCATTTTTGGCCATATTCATGGTAAGGAGAGTCACGTTACCGATGATTACCGTAAGTATGTTATTAAAATCGTGAGCAATTCCACCAGCAAAGGTTCCTATTGCCTCCATCTTTTGAGCCTGACGGAGTTGCATTTCCAGGTTTTTCCGCCCGGAGATGTCCCTGATAACTCCAACTGCGTGCCGTCTCTCTTTGAGTAACAATCCGGATATGGAGAGTTCAATAGGAAACTCCGTCCCATCCTTACGTAGAGCCGAAACTTCATAGACCTTGCCTATCTTTTCTCCGTTTCCGGTTGCCACGAATTTTTCAAATGCCTTTCGGTGCGCTCCCCTGAAACGTTGCGGCATGATGATCTCGAGATTCCTTCCCATCATTTCAGAGCTGGTATAGTCAAACATTTTTTCTGCGGCTATATTCCAATAGCAGACATTTCCCTGTTCGCTTATCATGATTATGGCATCACTTGCCAAAGACGTGATCGCCTCAAATTTGTTTTCTCCTTCACGTGCAGCCTCTTCAGCTTCTTTGCGCTCGGTTATATCGTGGATAATAGAAAACAGGAAGGTTTTTCCATTCACGTTTATTGGCCCCCATGACACTTCAACGTCACGGATTTCCCCACTCTCAAGCCGGTTCCTGACTTGCATCAGAGGTGTCCCTTTGGCGGTCTCCCTGAAAATCCGGAAAACATGCTCACGCGGCAATTCGATTATTTCAGTCATCGATTTACCGATCAAATGCTGCCTGGCATAACCATAAAAAGATAACGCAGCTTCATTGGCACTAACAATTTCCACGGTTTCAGGATCGATGACCAACATGATGGCGGGAGAATCCTCGAATAAAACACGATACCGTTTCTCGCTCGTCGCCAGCCTTTTTTCTGTCCTCTTTATTTCTGAGAGGTCCTCGAAAGTCTCGACTGCTGCGACGATCTTTCCGGCACT
>CAWGGS010000016.1:0-23153 GCA_963822095.1 uncultured delta proteobacterium | reverse complement strand
TACCCTCGTTGGTAACAAGGCCGATGGTCGCGGTCTCGGCAATTGCAAAATTGGCCCCGCTGACCCCCATATCCGCTTCTATGAATTTCTGTCTGAGCTCGGCCCGAGCCACCTTGACCAATCGTTCGATCTCAGTTTCCTGACGTTTGCCGGTGACATCCGAGAAGAGATCGGCAACCTGGTTCCTCGACAGGTGTATGGCCGGCATTACCATATGCGATGGTCCCTCGTGGCGGAGCTGGATGATCCACTCACCGAGATCCGTCTCGGTAACTTCGAAACCTTTTCCTTCCAGATGGGTGTTTAAATGGGTTTCCTCAGCCGTCATGGACTTGGATTTTATGATCCTTTTAACCTTGTTTTCCCTGCCGATCTCGGCGATTATAGCGTTTGCCTCCTCGGCCGTTTTTGCCAGGTGAACCTTGATGCCTTTGCGCTCCGCCTGGGTTTTGAACTCCTCATAGAGGGACATGAGCTGTGTTGCGGCGTTGTCCTTAAGGCTTGCTATCTGGCCCGCCAGTTCAGGAAAATCAAGATCGCAGAAGGTCTTTTGTCTCCCGCTGCGATAGGCTACGGCAAAATTGTCCATGGCCTTGCGCAGAAAATCGTTTGCAAGTGATTCTCTGACGCACTTTTGGTATGATTTTTTGTCGGTGCTCTTCAACATTGTCCGTCCTCGAGTAGAAGTATGTGCAATTCAAGCGGTCCGTGAACGCCGATGGCAAGGACCCGTTCGATATCGGCAGTCCGGCTCGGCCCTGTGATAAAGGCGGTGTAGTTTGCCGGATCAGCCAGAGTGGACTGCAGATCGGCGGCCAGGGCCGTCGCGTCGTTACGTATGCGCGAGAGGGGCAGGATGGCCAGATGGACGTCGGAGATCATTGTTGCCAGCCGCAGGTCCTCGTTTGTGGAGTTGATAACCAGGGTGCCGGTCTCGGCTATACCGAAATCTGCATACGTGCAACCGACATCGATTCCGTGCAGATTGCCCCGGAGGTTGTCGTGAATAAGGTGTATCTTCTCTTCTTCGCAAAGACTTTTTAAAAGTGCAAAGTCCTCGTCGGAAAGTGCCGGGGCGGCAATGGTCGGCATATCTTTCGGCGCCGGGGACGAGGATGTATCACCGTCGATTTCAGCTGTTCTGTGTGTGTTTGCACGCTCACAGAGCTCGATGGCATACTCAAAGACCTTCTGCAGGGTTGAAGTAACGTGCACCTGCGCGGAGACGGATTGTGCTTTTTCTGTGAATAGACGCTGTTGATCTGTTGCTGTAGTCATTTTCCCCTCAACCTGTTGACGAATGTTTAACCAGGGACTATATTGGTATTACCAATTTTTTTTATCAGAAAAAATCGACTTGTCAAGTAAAATATCTTTTCATCTTTTTCCGCTAGAGTGCTTGATATGATGTGATATACCGGGAATGCTCCGGTTTTTTTTGAAAGAAGCATAGGGAAAATAATTTATTGGTAATACCAAAAATGGGTTGATGTTTGATCCGTGGTATTGGATTAGCCCTGGTTGGGAAATCAAAGGGAGAATCGGGGGGTGCTGCCGGGTAAACTGGTGGGGATGGTTGGGTAGGCAAAGTGTTTTAATTTGCAATATTACACTGTATCCCGTAAAGTTTTTTACTTGGGGAGTATGTTACACTAGAGTGAACAAGGGAGAAATTGCGGCTTGGGCATTATAAAAAAAGGGCAGGTCATGAATCTGAAACCAATAAAACCCAAAAAGATATCAGATCAAGTATTCGAGCAAATTCGAGAGCTTATATTTAAAGGTGAGTTCAAGCCGGGGAAACAGATCCTGCCTGAACGCGATCTTGCCGCAACCATGCAGGTAAGCCGGACGTCGGTTAGAAATGCGATCAACAAGCTGGTAACCATCGGTCTTCTCGAGCACAGGCAGGGTCAGGGAACCTTTGTCTCGTCACCGGACAGCAGGAGAGGCAATCCCCTGGCCGTTGTCATGGCGACGGAAGACGCCACGCTGGATGACCTGTTTGAGGTCCGTTTGGGTCTGGAATGCACCGCAGCCGAGCTTGCAGCCTTGCGGGCGACCGAACAGGACATCCTCTCCATCGAAAAATCCTTGAATGAGATGGAGGAAGACTTTACCACGACGGATATTATCCGGACCGAAACCGATGTCTCTTTTCATATGGCGGTAGCCATTGCCACGAAAAATCCTGTGCTGATCTACCTGATGCGCAACTTTTACGATTTCCTCTTCATGGGCATCAAAAAGAATCTCCTGCACATGTATGAGAACAGGGAGTCTTTGGAAAAAGTAATTGTCTTCCATAAGGATATCTTCCAGCATATCAAAAACCGAAAGTCCCAGGAAGCCGGAGAGGCCATGCGGGGGCACATCCGCTATGTGCAGAACTATTTGAGAAACAGGTAGTCCTCTATCACGGGAAACCCAGACTAGAGGATGGTCTTGCCGAAGAGGGAGGCAAGCATGGAGACCGCGACCTGGGCTGTGTGGTTGCAGTGATCGAGAATCGGGTTGACCTCCATGACATCCACCGATTGAAGCCTGCCGGAATCGGCGATGGTTTCCATGATTAATTGCGCCTCCCGGTAGGTGAGCCCTCCGGCTGAAGGCGTCCCGACCCCCGGAGCTTCCTGCGGGTCGATGGAATCCATATCAAGACTCAGGTGGATCGTGGCTCGGTGGGCTATCTTTCCAAGTGCCTCCTTGAGAACCTTGTGTGTTCCCATCTCATCGATGTCGCGCATCGTGTAGATGGCGCACCCGGATTTTTTCAGCAGGGTCTTTTCCTTGGGGTCCAGGTCACGGATTCCGATCAACACCACGTCCCTGGCCTCCAGCTTGGCACCTTTCCTTCCCACGTCGACCAGTTCCTTCGGTCCATTTCCCAGGAGAATGGAGAGAACCATGCCATGGACGTTTCCGGTGTCCGAGGTATCCGGGGTGTTGAAATCACCGTGGGCATCGACCCATATCAGGCCACAGGCACTATCGTGGGTGACGCCACCAATGGAGCCGATCGAGGCCGAATGGTCTCCACCCAGAAAAATCGGAGTTTCCCCGTTACCAAGAGCCTCTCGACCTAGCGCGTAGGTACGGGAACAGGCCTTGCGGATCGGGACGATGCGCTGGCTGAGTCGGGTGTCGGTGAGGGTATAGTGCCCGGGTATTTCAATGTTGCCGAAATCTCGTGTCTGGTAGCCGAGTCCCTGTAGAGCTCCGGAAAGCCCGGCATAGCGGATGGCCACGGGCCCCATGTCGACACCGCGGTGTTTCTGGCCGAGGTCCATCGGTATGCCGATGATGCGAACGCGCCGTTTCATTGTTTTTCCTTGATCGAGAGATTGTTCCAGAGATTGACGATGAAATCCTGGACGTTGGTGAGGATTGCATGGGCCTGGGCGGAGCCCCGGTTGGCAAGTTTGTCGGCACTGAATTCGGACATGTCGACCAGGTAAAAGAACACCGGTCGGATGGTGCCGTCCGGCAATACCCGGTAACTCGGGGTCATGTTTCCGAAGGCGATGGAATGCAACTGGGTGGCCATGGTGATCACCGTGGTTGCCAGCCGTGCGTGTTTGCGCATCCGATCCTGGGAGTCGTAAACATCGGCTATGGTCTCGGGCAGGGGACCGTCATCGCGGATCGAACCGGCAAGGACGTAGGGGACCGCGTGTTTCTCGCAGGCGTTGATGATCCCGTCTTCTATTGCGAGCGATTGCAGGGCATTCTTGATGGACCCTGTCTTTCGCACTTTGTTGAGGATGTCAAGATGATGATAGTGCCCTAAGGGCTGCAACTCCTGCGTGTAGATATCCTGCCCCAGTCCGGTACCGAAATATGCAGCTTCGAGATCATGGGTGGCCAGGGCGTTTCCGGCCAGAAGGGCATGGCAGTATCCGTTTTCAATCAACCCCTGCATTGCCTCCCGGCTGTCCCTGTCGAAGGCCACCGCAGGTCCGAGCACCCAGACGATATACCCCTTGTCCCGATCGTGTTCCAAGAGGCTGTAGAGTTCGTCATAAGACCTGGAAAAAGGAGTTTCCCTGGTTCCGCGGGCCCGGAAGGTGAACTTGTCCGCCCGGTCTTTTTTCTTTATGAAACAGTCGACATGGACCAGGATTCCCTCTTCTCCGTTTTCGGTGCGGCCTACTACCACCTGATCGCCTTTTATCAATCTTCGTGCTTCGACAACCTCTATGGTCTTATCCGTCACCTTCAAGACAGCATCCATACGGCTCTCAGGGGCCAGCACCCAACCATGATCGGGTAGATGGATATATTCAGGGAAGTTGGACGTGGCATGAAACTGATCTGGAGCAATGCCATCGGCGGGTGCCGGTTCCAGTTTGGCAAAAGGACAGTCGGCATACTCCGGCAGGTTAAAGTCCGGTGGGATATAGGTAAAGTTTAGGTTCATGGTCTTTCCCTCGGTCGCTTTTGATTTTTAGTTTTTCTTATTATTGTAGTGGAAATAAAGGGGAATATCAAATATTTTGCAGGTCTTGCGCCGGAGTTTATCCGATAGGAAAAATCTCTTTGTTTATAGCCGTGCCGAGCGGATTATGAACCCGGCCGGGGAAGGTGGAACAGAGCTTGACCTTGAAGCGAAATACTCGTATGTTCAGATAAATGGATAAAGAAATTTCTCCTTCTTATACGGCCTTGCATGAAACGATCAGCGTATTTTACCGCCAACCTGGCTATCAAAACCCTCTCCAGTCTTTCCAAGGCGGATGTTGTTCTCCACGGAGAGGAAAACATCCCCACGGGATCGATTATCTTTGTCGTCAATCATTTCACCAGGGTGGAAACCCTGCTTCTGCCATATTATATCTACAACCTGACCTCGGTCCCCGTCTGGTCGCTGGCTGACGCCTCCCTGTTTAGAGGGGGCCTCAGCAAACTGTTTGATATGATCGGGGTTGTCTCAACCAAAGATCCTCAGCGCGACCAGCTGATCCTGGGGAATTTGTTGACCGGTGAAGCCGACTGGGTGATCTATCCAGAAGGGAATATGGTCAAAACCAAAAAGACCATAAGCAAAGGTCAGTATTTCGTCGCTTACGGCAAGGGCGGACATAAGCCGCACACTGGGGCTGCCTGGCTCGCCTTGCGTACTGAGTTTCTCCGTTTACACCTGCTTGAAAAAGAAAGAACATCTCCCGAGGAGGCCAGCCATTTTATCGAAAAATTTTCCCTGGGTTCCCTGGATCGGTTAAGAAATAAAACCACCTATATCGTACCGGTTAATCTTACGTATTATCCGATTCGGGCAAGAGAAAATATTGCTTCGACAATGGCTGCCAAACTCGTCAAAGATCTGCCTGCCCGGGCTGTGGAAGAGATCATGATCGAGGGGACCATGCTGCTTTCGGGGGTGGACCTGGATATCCGATTCGGGCAGGCCATCCCTATCGATGCCTATTTGCAGGATCAAGCGATTATAAGACAACTGAAGACACCGCTGGCCGAGGATTTTTCGGCCCCGGAGCAACTGACAAAGTTCTTCCGACGCCAATCCACCATACTCATGAAGTCCTATATGGCCGCCATCTACGACATGACCACCATTAACCACGAGCATCTTTTTGCCTCGTTTCTCAGGTGGTGTCCGAAAAAGCGGATTCGCGTTGAGGATCTCAAACGAAGGGTCTACCGAGCGGTCACCTTGATGTCCGAAAAGGAGACTGCCGGCTGTTATAGGCACAAATCCCTTAAAGAGGAACAGATTCATCTTTTAATTGACGACCGTTTCGGCAAGTACCGAAACTTCCTGGACCTTGCCTTGGAAAAAGGGATAGTGCGGGAAGAGAACGGTCATTTGGTAAAAGATAAATCGAAGATTACCGAGCTGATCGATTTTCATCGGGGGCGAATCGACAACCCTGTGGAGGTCATCGCCAACGAGGTAGAACCGTTAAAAAAGCTGCAGAGGTTGATTCTCTCCCTTGCCTGGCAGCCTTCCTTCCTGATCAGGTTCTGCCTCGTCCGCTACCTCCTGAACAAGGAGCGGGCCCGGTATAAAAGGGATTACAACATCCATGCGCAACAGCAAGGGCCGGTACCGAAATCCTCCCAGCCGTACCTGCTCCCGGGTATGACCAGAAAGGTCGGGGTGGTTCTGGTACACAGTTATCTGGCCAGTCCGAAACAGGTACGCCGGTTGGCCGAGCATTTCAGCCGGCGGGGGATGTGGGTTTATGCCGTGCGGTTGGCAGGACATGGCACCAGCCATGAAGACTTGGCAGAAAGGAAATATGAACAGTGGTTGGATTCCGTGGAGATCGGCTATGCGATTATAAGCAACATCTGTCGGAATGTGGTCCTGGGCGGAGTGGCTATCGGAGGGTGCCTTGCCCTCGATCTTGCCACCAGAGTCAAAAGGATATCCGGTGTCTTTGCCGTGTGTCCGCCGCATTCCCTGCATGATTTTTCCACGATGTTCATGCCCAATCTCGATGTCTGGAATAGAATCCTTGCCAGGATCAGAAGAAATGCCTTGGAGGAACACTATATTGAGTTGGCTCAGGACCCGGAGTGTGAGCATTATGTAAAGAATCCGGTTTACGGTATCCTGGAGGTAGGGCGATTTCTCGATGACTTTCGTCATAAGCTCAATAAAGTGGAAACCCCGGTTCTGATTGTCCAGACCAGCGATAATCCGGTGGTGGATCCAAAAGGTTCACGACAGGTCTTCGATAAGATCGGGTCTAAAGCAAAACAGTACTGCATCGTTGAGAGTCCCCGGCATATTGTTGTCTATGGGAAAGAATCCCAAAAGGTGCATCGTTTGATTGCTGATTTTATCAACAATCTTTAGGGCTTTTCAGGGAAGAAAATAAGAGGTCGTACTCTATGGTTATATTGTGTATTTTATTGCTGGATGGATTTTAGAGTGCTTTGTAGATACGAAAGTCCCCGCCGACTATCGGCTTTTAAAGCCGAAGAATGGGTCTTAAGGTTTCGTTGCGGCGGGTTGGGTCCCCCCCTGCCGGTGGGCAAAATAGACATTGGAGACGTACCATGAATACAATTTTTATCACCGGAGCCACGTCTGGTTTCGGCAAGGCCTGTGCGGAATTGTTCGCTGCCGCAAAATGGCGCCTTGTCCTCTGTGGCAGAAGAGAAGATCGTCTGAAGGCCCTTGCAGCAGAGCTTGCCGATGTTCCGGTCCATCTCGCGGTTTTTGATGTCAGGGACAATTTCATGGTTCAAAAGATGGTTGAAGAGCTTCCCGAAGAGTTTAGGAAAATCGATGTTCTTGTAAACAATGCCGGGCTTGCCATGGGCATGGGTCCGGCCCAGGCGGCCGATCTTGCCGACTGGGAGACGATGGTCGATACCAACATCAAAGGCCTTCTTTATATGACGCGGGCTCTTTTGCCTGGGATGGTGAGGCGCAAGAGCGGGCATATTATAAACCTCGGATCGGTGGCCGGCAACTGGCCGTATCCGGGGGGGAATACCTATGGAGGAACCAAGGCCTTCGTTAACCATTTTTCCAGGAACCTGCGCGCCGACCTGCATGGTACCGGCATCCGGGTGACCAATATCGAACCGGGACTCGCCGAAACCGAATTTTCCGTGGTCCGTTTTCATGGGAATCAGAAACAGGCCGATTCGGTTTATTCCGGGATGACACCGCTGTCCGCTCAAGATATTGCCGAAAGCATCTATTGGGCGGTGAGCAGGCCGGTCCATGTCAATATCAACTCCATGGAGATTATGCCGGTGGCCCAAAGTTGGGGGCCCTTCCCAATCCACCGGAAAGAATAAGTTTTTGATTGTATGCCAAAGGAGACGATGGGACGTCATATCGTGAGAGAATCTTAGCTTATTAGTCAACGCAAATATAAGGGGGAAATATGAGACGAGTACAATGTATAACGATTGCAGTGTTGGTGTTGCTTATGCCTCTTCTGGCAATGGCCGGCAGCAACAACCCATGGGAACGCAAGCTGCCCTTTAAGAACGCAACAATCCAATATGCGATCAGCGGGAGTGAAAACGGGACCGAGACCCTGTATATCAGGGATTATGGCAAAGAGATGGCGACCTATCACACTGCAACCAATGTCGTGGGGCAGAAAACAAAGAAAATCACCATTTCTACTCTTGACTGGATATATTCTTTCGATCTGGTGAACAAAACCGGCCAAAAGAGTCCGAATCCCCATAAGTATATGCTGGAAGAGTACAACAAACTCTCCAAAGCGGACCAGCAAAAGGTGATGAAAAATGCCAAGAATATGGGTATGAGTATGGCCAAAGGACTCAATGGCAAAATCGAAATGAATGCCAAAAAGATTCTGGGGTATGACTGTGACAAGGTAACCGTCATGGGCACCACCGTGTATTCATTGCACAAAACAGGGATTCCGTTGAAATCCGATACCTCCATCATGGGAGTTTCGATCAAAAAGGAGGCGACGGAAATAAGCGAGAAGCCTGTTGATGCAAAGGCTTTTCAATTTCCGGCAGGCATTGTCCCCGAGCAAGATCCTAGGGGAGAAGCAATGGCCAGATCCCTTGCCAAGCAGACCATGGCGATGCTGAAGGATCCTGAAGGAGGCCACAGAGCGCCGGGGGCAAATCCGATGATGCGACCGGGAACAAGGGGAAACGGGGCGACCCCCAACATGAGTAACGAAAAATTGGAGCAGGTCATGAAGATGCTCAAACAAAGGGAAAATAAGTAAGCCATTACCGGGAAGGTCGGCAAAAAAATATTGACACGGAAACCGCACCTGTTTATATTCACGCGCTACGGGAATCCGGCAGTGCGGTTCGTGCAAAGTCGTTTTTGAACGTTTAGAAAACCGGAGCCTTTATACTCCTCGGTAGCTCAGTTGGTAGAGCGGGTGGCTGTTAACCACCTTGTCGGCGGTTCGAGTCCGTCCCGGGGAGCCAGAAACTTCAAGCCCGATTTTTGAATCGGGCTTTTTTCATTGATCGGGGCGTAGCGCAGCCTGGTTAGCGCGCCTGCCTTGGGAGCAGGAGGTCGAGTGTTCGAATCACTCCGCCCCGACCAGAAAATTCAAAGGGTTACGGTTATTCCGTAGCCCTTTTTTTTGTATTAAGTGCAAATTAAGTGCAGCGGACGCATGAAAATGCGCTGTTGACCAACTTTATGAGATCGCTCAGCTTTCATTAGATATAGGCAGTTCCCGGGAATTGCCAAGTTTTGCGTTGTGAATTCCCTGACCTGTCGGCAAGAGTCGTGTTGTTTTTTTCATTGGTAAAACATCCGCTTTTATTGGCATGACTGCCATAGTTCACTTGTCCGATATCGTTGCATTGTCACGACAAGTCGGATTTCATGGGAGTTTGGTTTTTTTTCTGAACAAAAACAAATTATTGGGGGAGGGTGGTTGGGGGGGACAGGAAGCCCCCGGTAGTCATTTCAATGCCCTCACGCATACGATCTCCATTTTGTACCAAGCGATGTCAACGGATTTACATATAGATAGCTTGACATTTTTTGTTTCTGGCGGTAACGCAATGATAATGTTTTTAATTTTTCCAGGTATTTTTTTAGATATGGTCAGTGAGACAAGGAGAGTTTCTTTCCTGACCCGTTTACCGTCATCTTGCTTTGACACAAAAATAACACAGTAGTGAGTTCTTAACGTAGATTACTGAATTTTTATTTCTAATTAACTAACTTATTCATGGATTTCTAAGTTCAATATTCCGTAATTTAGAATAAATAGAAATAGAAAATAGGGGTCAAATAGAAAATAGGGTCAGAAAATAGGGGTCAAGTCTTTTGTTGTTTTGTGATCTTTTGTGTGATGCATAAGAAGGTATGGTCAGACCTTTAAGAATAGAATAGTCTTTAGCGAAAATCGGCAAGGAATTTGGGTATATTAAATACAGTACCGTGAGTAATGTTGTCCGGAGAATAGAAAACCAACTGACTGATAGCAATCAGCTTTCCAAAATGGTTTTCTTTATAAGAAAAAGGCTTTTCTTGGAACAACGAAAGACTTGACCCCTTTTTTTCTTTTTTTATTTTTGATGCCCGAAGAAATTGAACTTATTCGGGTTTGTTCTCGCATCTCTTATCATAGACAGTAACATACGAAAGTTGTAGAATTCCTTGTTCATGGCGATGCTGACTTTGTCAAGCACAGCGATTATGTAGAAATAAAGCATCAATGAGTAAGGTCGACAGATTGACGACAGAGGGACATATAATGAATGGTCTAAAAACAATGCGTTGTAAAGTAGATATTGAAACGTTTGGTTTCAAATCAAATTAAAGGATTGGAAGATGAAAAAGGCACCTTTATCGTTCATGATAGTACTTTTCTGTTGTTTGATCATGCCTCGTATTCCTGGAGCATGGGCCGGAAACGCGTCACTATCCAGTGATGAAATTTATACGAGGATAGTAAAAAACCTCGAAGCAAAGGATTTTCATCAAGCCGATGCGACACTTGGAGAGCTCTTAAAGTCAAAAAGGTTATCCGTCGATGGGAGGAGAACGCTTGAGGAGGTCTACCGACAATTTAAAAAATATCACGATGAAAAAACTTTTGATGAGTGGTGTGCTAAAAGCACGACTACCCATTTTGCCTATGTAATACGGGGAGCATATTTATTGGATAAGGCGTCTGAGGTCCGGGGTTGGGAATTAGCACGAAATGTCAAAGAGAGACAATGGCAGGATATGAGAGCATTTCTGCAACGAGCTGAAGCTGATCTACAAAAAGCCTATGCAATGGATCCTTCCGATCCGCAGAGTGCAGCAAGCATGACCCATCTTTGTCTGCTCAAGGGGTATCCTCGTGCCGTTATGGAAAAGTGGTTTGATAGGGCGATTGGGGCGGATGATTTCTGGTTAGATGCATATACAGCAAAACTCAACTTCCTTATGCCACAATGGTATGGAAGTTTAAAAGAGGAGATGGATTTTTTCAAATATTGTTTTGACAAATCTCCCAAAGGAAGCGCTGTCTACTCTGTTGTTCTTGGTCGTCTATCTTTGCTTGTTGATTTTCATAAGCTTATAGAACCAGGCTATATTTTGGTCTCTTGGGGCCTAGATCCAGAGTTAAGGGTGATGATTGTTAAAGTGCTCAAACAGTATCACAAGGATTTTCCGCAATCTTCAAGAGCTGATTATTTTGAAGGGCTCTTTAAACATCTTACAAGTGATACAGAAGGAGCTTTGGTCTGTTACCAAAAAGCTTTAAGGAAGAGGCCTCGTTTTATCCCTGCACTGGAAGCAGAATGTAACGCATTGATATTGCTGGGACGCCGGCAGGAGGCAGACAAGCAACTCAACCGACTCCTGCAAATGGAACCGAACTTACCTTTTGCATTGATTAACTTGGGTGTGAGCCGGATTGTTGGAGATAATGATGACAATAAGGGTATAGAACTCTTTAAGAAAGCCGTGACCAATGAAACGAATCCCTATTATCAAAAATATTACTGGTACTCACTTGCAAACATTTTATGCAAGAAAGAAAATTATGGACCCGCTATTACCTTTTACACAAAAGCGTTGGGCATCGATCCATATTTTGCACGTGCATTGATGAGAAGAGGACAATGCAAACATGACTCCGGGGATATTGATGGCGCCATCGCTGACATGATGGCAATTCAACAATTTGATAATACGCACAAAGAAACTGCCAAAAAGCTAGCAGACAAATATATGGATGAAGGCAAACAGGCTTCCAGAAAACATGAACCTGCCCCTCCCCGATCAACCTACTCCAAGACCGGTACGAACCAGGATATACATACTGCGGATATCAGGGTGAACGAATCTGAACAGCCTGCTAAGAAGATTTCAAACAAAAGTATCGATCAACAATACTCTGCTTGCGAGGAATATTATTTTAGGAAGCTGAAAAACAAGGCAACAGATTGCCTGGCAAACCTTCTTCTTGAAGCTCCAAATTATGCTCCGACATATTATCTGCTTGGCAAAATCGCAGAAAATCTTGAGTATGACTATGCAAAATCAGCTAATTATTTCGGTGTCGCGGTCAGCAAGGATCATAAAAATGATAAGTATATTTTAAGCTTAGGAAACTCGTTGTACATACAACGGAAATTTGACCAGGCAATACCTGTCCTTGGAAAACTGATTGAGATGAGTCCCAAAATGGGAAAGGCGTATTATCTAAGAGGGCTTTGTTTTGATGCCACTGGCAATACTGAGAAGGCGATACAGGATATGCAATTGGCGTACCTCTATGATCCGGGATTGGAAGATGCAAATAGATATGTTGAAGAGCACGTTCAAATTAAGCCACCGGAGCCGAAAATTAGCAAAGTCGATCAACTGTTGATGCTGGCAGAGGGAAATATGAGAGTGCAACGGTACAATGAAGCGGAGAAGGAATTTGAAGAAATATTACAATTGAATCCTAAAAATGATTATGCCCAATTCCGTCTCGGAATTCTTTATATTGATCGAGACAGAGATCATAAAAAAGCAATAGATTACTTTGACAAAGCGATTGCTCTAAATAAAAAATATGCTGATTATTATCTAAACCGAGGTTGGGCCCTCCAATTTTTGGGACAATATTCAAAAGCGATAGACGATTTCTCTCATGGAATTGCTCTTAAACCAGAGTCTGGATCTTTTTATTCAAATCGTGGTGAGTGTTACGAAAAAATCGAAGAATGGAAAAAAGCGGAAAAGGATTATCAGTCCGCCATAAAATATTCAGAAGGGAATAAAGATTACTACTACAGTAAATTAGCACGGATCTCTATGAAGACTGGATCCAAATTGAAATTTAACCGGGACAATATACCTTTGCTTGTTGATAGAGGGCGTGCATATGTAGCAAAGAAAGAATATTCTCTGGCTAAAAAGGATTTTCTCCATGCTATAAAACTCAACCCATCGGATCCGGCCTCGTATTACGAACTCGGTACTCTTTATGCAGAAAAGTTGCATGATACTACCAATGCCCTGAACTATCTGAGCAAAGCCATTGAAAAAGACAAAGGGAATCGTGATTATGTGTTCAAACGAGGCTTGGTTCTTTTTAATCTCAAAGAGTATGCAAAAGCCAAAAAGGACTTTTCGCAGGCAATACAATTGAAACCTGAGGCGGGACAAACCTACTACTATAGAGGTCAATGCAACAGAAAATTGGGATTAAAGGACCAAGCAAGAGATGATTATTTAAATGCAAAAAAATTTGATCCTTCATGGTCAGGTGCTGTAAATCATCTTCTGGAAGAAATGATGTAAAAAAAGCAAAGCAGGATGTGCTTGTGTATTTTATGATGAATTGGGGGGTGGGGCAGGCAAGCTATCAATTAACTCAACAAGATCATTTGAGATAGGATATATTTTTCTTTAATCCATTGATTTTAAATGTCAAGTAAGTAACCACCGGCTGCAAACGGGAGCCGAAACTTCCCGGTTCCGCCGAGCCGGTATGTTAATATTGCCATTTTTAAGGTATCGCTATTCAACCATCTCGTCAATTTAAGATATCTACTATTTATACGAACCAAGGCAACAATTCTGAACCAAACAAATAGAAGGAGACGTTTTGGCAATTTCAAAAGTCAAGGTATCTCCTGATGTTTTTTACTGGCTAAATTTGGTTAAATATTGTTAGGATTGAGTGGAAAGCACCTCTGTGTTTCAGAGGCAAACTTTCCTGAAATAAGTTGTTAAGTTGGCCAAAATTTACAGCTACCTGGTCATTGGGCCTAGTTCCATTGTCAATTTTCCTATTATGCGCTTTAAAACCTTTAATGTGAGCTTGTCCGAAAGAGGTGCCGTTCAATATCAGATTCCAGGATGGCCAGCTTCATTCCTCCATCGCCAAACGCTGTCGGGCTATTTGGATGGAACGATGCAGCTTGGCTTCCAACACACCTTTCGGTGGCAGCAGGGTGAGATAGTCAGCAACGCGAATATTGCTTTTGTCCAGCTGTAAAAGCTCTACATGTTCATGATTTTTTCCAGTACAGAGAATCAGGCCGATAGGGGTGTTTTCACTCTCAAGTTGTTCATGCTTCTCCAGGTAACGCAAGTATAGTTCCATCTGGCCTTTGAATGCAGCTTCGAATTCACCGATTTTTAGATCAATTGCTATTAGGCATTTTAGGCGGCGGTGGTAAAAAAGCAGATCTATGTAATAATCACGCCGATCAATGGTGATTCTCTTTTGCCGAGCCAGAAACGCAAAATCACTTCCCAGTTCGATAATGAAGCGCTGTAACTCTGCTATGATTGAGGATTCAAGGTCTTTCTCGGCATAGGTGTCGGCAAGCCCGAGAAAATCTAGCAGATATGGATCACGAAAAGCCAGATCGGGCGAAAACCGTCCTTCATTCCGTAACGCCTGTAAGTCATGCCGGATTGTCTCTTCCGGCTTTTTCGAGATCGCGGTTCGTTCGAATAATTGCGAATTGATACGTTCCTGGAGTTGCCGTAAGGACCAACCTTCGAGACGGGCCATCTCGATATAAAATTCACGTTTCAAAGAATCATCCACGTACATCAACGTCTTGATGTGACTCCAACTTAATTCTCTCCGCACTGTGGAGAGAATTAAGTCATCAGTAAAAGTCTCCGCAACGCGGAGACAATGCCGCAGCTGCTTTTCACTCCAACCTTTGCCATAATCAGCGGTTAACTGTTGTGCCAGCGTGGCAATAATCTGCTTGCCATATTCTGCACGCTTGCCTTGCAACACTTCAGTTTGGATACGTCGGCCGACACCTGCCAGTATAAAAGGGTCAACTCCGCATTGACTGTCGTTGCCACCCGTTTTCGGGCACTGTCAATAAGTTGGCGAATGTCCTCTAGTATTGATAAATGCTCAACTGGAACTGTTTTCAAAGGTTCCTTCTCTCCTTAAATAAAGGGGGACCACCGTGCGACATCCACATCTCGCACTTGGTAAACAATGTTTATTGGTTATGCACGTGTTTCAACCCAGGGTCAAGCGTTAGAGTATCTTCCACCAGGACATTTTCCGTTGACTGGTTAATTTTCTGCTGCATGGTCTGTATCTTATCACACATGCTTGCCATTTCTTCTTGATCTTTCAAAGCATTGTAGAATATTTGTATATTCGATGCCAATGCTGCCGCATGTATGGTCATGGACTCCAAGACATCGAGTGCCATGGCTATAAGTTGTGATTTGGAGGGGTCATCGTCCATATTTAACCGTTGAGATGGTTTTTCCCCCCTCGTAGATCCTCGTGTTGGTCGGATAACCTCGCTGGTTTTGGGAGTAGAAACTTTCCGGGTCTGAAATTCTTCAGGGTCCTTTCCGGCGAGAATCCACGTACCAAGATCAAGCACTTGGCTGAATGACATTTGATAGTACTCAGCGATAGCTTGTCCTAAATTCGAACCTATCCCCTTTCTTTCTTTTTCGCTTAAAAAGCCTTGAATGTGGCGGGCAGTGCAGCCAACTTTTTCAGCTAGGATTTTAATGTCTGTCCCGTTCTTATTTATTAGGAATCTTAAAGCGTTCCTGTATTGTTCTTTTGGATTTTTCATTTTTTGCCGTATTAAGATCGATAGGAGATGTCCGACTCTACTCGGAGGTCAGACAGTTATGAATGGTTTTGACCCTCCCTACCAGGTTGTTTTCCAAGCGAACTTTGATTCCATGGGGATGTGTGGCAGATTTTGTCAAAATATCGCGGACGATGCCTTCGGTAAGTTTTCCGGTTCTCTGGTCTTGCTTTAAAACGATGGAAACTTTCAGGCCCGGTAAAATATCGGCTCTTTTGGTTCCGTCACTCATTTTGAATTTCCTTTGTTTCTTTTATGAGTTTCATCTCTTGACTGATAGATAGGAGATATCGTGGACTATTAACGCTCTGGGTAACTTGCAGGGCGCGTCGTTTTACCCGGTCAAGTTCACCCGATGGTGCGGTAAAGCCGTTGTTTCCAATACTTAATACTAAAGATGCGACCCCAATGTCTTTCATATTTCGCAATTAGCGATTTACTTTGAGAGCCGGTTAGATGAACAGTTGATGCACTAGCTGCACCAACTATTCAATGATCTGTTGCGGAAATCAATTCTTTCCAAAGAATAGATTGAAAAATACCATTTTGAGCTTCCTTTTCAAGTTGTAAGTATAGCTTCCATGGAACAGTATAAGTCATATACTCATCAGGAATCCATTTCCTTGTATTGAGTCGTGCAGACAAATCAAACAGTCCCAATACGGCGCATGGATTTTCGAGTTCAGCTTGTCGGAAAACATGCGCGCCAATTACTTGACAAGCAGCACTTTGAGGGGTAGGAGTAATAGCCATTTTGTTCCCCCCAGGGATCGAACCTGTCAACATTAGCAAAACAGTAAGTTCTAGTGGATTAACTGTAAATATAACAGACTGTGGCACCTCATTTAAATCCAGCGCCACGAGCGGTTTAAGTACTACATATCTCTCTGGAAAATCATATATTGGCAATCCTTCGGTAATCCACTTATAGGCATCCTCACTGGAAGAATATAGATACTCACCTTCAATAAATAATTTTCTACTACGCTCGTCCATTTTGGCAATATATTCTTGATACTGTTCAGGGTCTTTCGCAGACCGGAGACCTTTAGAAAAGAAGGCTGCATAACACTCGGCACTAATGGATGTTGCAGTGTATCCGTTGCCGAATCCTAATCCCGCCACAGCTCCTCCACAGCAACAGGTATTACGATCAAATACAACTGTTTTTCCCTCCGCAACAACTTGTGAAAAGTATGTCATCATGCATCCATGCTCTTTTTGCTTTGGCTGGGTAGCCTCGAATGGTTTTTCATTGCTACGGCACATAATGATCGGTTCAAATCTCCCATTTAATTCTTTGGAAATAAAGCTATCCATTGTTATCAATCTCCTTTTATATATTCCTTTTCTCGCCCGCGTCACATGAAGGGTACCGGCGGGCAACTTTTTCAGGGCCAATCCCGGAAAAATTTTTAGCGCC
The DNA here is from genome assembly GCA_963822095.1 of uncultured delta proteobacterium. Classification (GTDB taxonomy): domain Bacteria; phylum Desulfobacterota; class Desulfobulbia; order Desulfobulbales; family Desulfocapsaceae; genus CAWGGS01. The sequence continues at coordinate 6,196 of CAWGGS010000016.1, read as the reverse complement.
TGTATCCAATTCGAGATCCAGCTCGCAATCCAACAGGGTCATGATCTCGTTAAAAGGGTGTGATTCGTCCGGCAAAACCGCACCTTTTTTTGACAAAAACCGTTTTCACTTCAAATTCACTCACAGCTCCTATAAACAGCCTTGAGATGTCCGGAATTGGGGGAGTATTGTCGGCCATGAGTTTTCCTCTTTGTCTTATTGGTTGATTTTTTTGATTGAGAAATAAAATCTGAATAATATGGCAAATACTGTTGCCATTCCTGCCCCGTAGGAAAAAGTCAAATAGATATTGGATATGCCAGGGCCGAAGAAGAGAGCAGATGTGCCATTTGCAATCATGGGACTCGCAAACTGCCCGGCGAAAAGAAAAACAGTGACCACCGAAGTACCCGCTGTTCCTGATATGTGTTCTGCTTTTCTGGTCACACCGTTCATGATCAACGGTACCAATATTCCCAAACCGATACCATTGAGAGCAAGACAGACAAACAGGGGCATCAATGATAGAAAGGCTGATATCCCGTAAAAAGAGAGGGCAAATATACCTAGGCTCAAACCTGGTAGCCAAATATTTATAGATTTGTTCAGGCGACCAAAGACAAGACCGGTTAAAAATGATGAGGCTGTCAGTACAGCCATAGCCAAACCAGCCATGCGTGAGTCTCCAAGGTGATTTTCCTGGATATACAGGGCGATATTAACCGGAACGGAATAGAATGCGACCATAAGCAAAAACATACCGAGCCCCCACATAAAGTAGAAACCAAGAGAAACATTGCTTTGTCCAGTCTGTTTGTCTTGTGCCTGTTTTGGTTGTTGTTCAGGCATAAAAAACAACACCAATATCAATACCGGTATGCCAAGGAGATAGATCAGGAATGATGCACGCCAACTGATGGCAGCAAGTAAACCTGATAAAAGAGTGGCGATGATACCTCCCCAGTTGTTTGATGCTGAGGCCAGGCCCATAATTTTAGTTTTTTCGTATCCCGACCAGAAATCAGCAATAATGCCTGTTGAAAGCGGCATAAGAATGCCAACCCCGATTCCGAGTACAGCTCTCATCGAAAGTAAAAACGGAATAGAATGAGATATACCCCCTCCTGTGCCACCGACTAGATAGAACAATATGCCGACGTATACTAGCCGCTTTTGAGAATCTCTCCTGCTCATTATTCCGGTAATCAACGCCACTGGGATAATGGTTAAAGCCGGTGTGTGAGTACCATCTTTCCTAGAAGGGGTGAAGCATCGGGGAAATAGGCGATAATATCCGCCACAGCAGGAGCTACAGCCGCTCCGGACATAACAGTAAGCAATGAAAGGGAAAGAACAGCAATACGGATCATTTTATCTCCCTGAGCATGTTCATTGCATTGGTATGTATTTTTTGAGTTAAGTAGAAATATTGTTCAATTTCTTCTTCGCTGAAATTTAAAAATACATCGTCTGTAATGCTTTTAAGTATATGGAAAATCTCTTGTTTGACTGCTCGGGCCTTTTCGGTACATCGGATGATATTGCGTCTTTTGTTTGCGGAATCAACGGTTTTAGTTACGTATCCTTCCTTGACCAGGCGAACCAGAGACCTTGTAGCAGAACTTTTATCAAACTGCAGAGCCTCAGCCAGAACGTCTTGATGCACACCTTCGTTATCGTAAAGATAACCTATTACTGGAATAGTAGCAGCGCTCAGCCCAAGATGGGCCATTTTTATATCCACGATTGTGGCCAAACATCTTGAAATTGTACTGATCTGTTTTCCCATAGAACGGTGTTGCTGCATATACTTGGCTCCTTTTTCATTGTATTTGGAATACTTTTACAATATAACTGTTGCGCACGCAACAGTTATATTGTAAAAATAGCACGACCCGATTTGGAAATTGAACACTAAGTTCACCCCGCCATGGGGTGAACTTGTTGTTGGAAACTTTGCGATCCTTTTGCTTTTACGTTCTGATTTTGTTTATCTTATCAAAGAGTAATATCAAAGATACACCATCTATCCGTTCAGAGATATTATGAGAAAGTTATGATTTTATGAGCGCCATCCTTATCTTTTTTTTTATGGCAAATCTAATATAGAATTTGTCCTTTTCTGATCTAGAAAACTGACAATCAATAAACGTAATAGAAGGAATTCCAATGGTGCAGATACTTCCATCATCTCTAAACTCATAGATAGGAGGTATGTGGACTGCATGGTTAGAGACTAACAGTAGAAACCTCCACTTAACGCGATGTCAGTATAGGCAAACCTTAAAATTGGCAATATTAACAGTGAAAATCAGCTTGTTATCTAGAGAATTTTGTATTGGAGTTTGAAATAATGTTTCTGGATTTCCTTTGATAAAGGAAAGTATAAAATCGTGATGTCCGCTCCACATCCATGGATGAAAGGTGATTCGCTTATACTTAAGAGAAGTTCATAGATAACATGATCAAGTCAAGCAAGATCTGATCGTTGTGAAGGGCTTAAGATAAAGTCCAGTAGAGCATAGGGATTTCTCAATTTCACTCACCCTTTAAAAAACTGCTGCAATACTTCCTGTCTTTTAACAACTCACCAATATCCATACCTATCTGATGGAAATTTTTTCTATCATATCTACACAGATTCGCTTCAACAAAGTCTGCCTCTTCGGGGATCACTCCACTGAGTGGATAATTTTGATCCATCATTTGATTTTGCATGACAAATGTCATTGTTTCTGAGATCTTTTGCATCCTTAGATAGACAGATGAAAGATATGCTTCTGACAGTGTATCTGCCCCCTTCAGCATATCATACAAATCCGGTATCAAAGGACCTTTGATATGTACAAGACGAGTATTATCACGAAGCCATTCGCCTACATTTGTTCCAGCAGGAGCACAATCTGCAAATTGTTTAGTCATCCCTTCATGCCTTTTGACTCTAACTGGCTCCCAGATACCATCGATGTGAACTTCAGTGTGTCTTGGATTTACTATTAAATCAGCAGCTTCACGTATCTGTCCAAAATCGGCATAATTACCGGCACAGAGCAAGGCAAGTTCCATTACTCTTGACATAGAAAGCCAATAAATTCTAACATGCCTATCAAGATCTCCAGACGATTCCAGTCGCTCCACCTGATCAACCAGAAATTCCTCTTTTAGATTATGATCAAAAACCTGCTCAAGCAAATCTCTTGTCAAAAGCATTAGATATTCAGTCTCTAATCGTATGTACTGCCTTCATAGAATAGATTACTACTGCCAACCCATCTCAATTATGCCCTGGTTCTGGACTAAAAAACGAGACCGCTTCTCTTCTAAATGAGTCATTTCAAATGAACGACTACATGGTAACAGCAGCAGATTACCGCCAAGGAGAAAATATGCAATAAATGCATATTAAAATGACCAATAAAAACAAAGACTAACCGAGACGGGCGGAACGAGGATACGCAATGGAAGTACAAGGGGTCCGCTCTTCAGTTGAATAAGACAGGGGTCACCCATTAAAAGGCCCCTTGTCACCCATTAAAAGGCCCCTTGTCAATGAATAAACTTCTCCGTCCAAGAAAAAAAAGTAATTTTTTCCTTACGAAGGTTGAACTGTCGATTTAGTCAGGTGTTTCCCAGCTCCTTGCCACGCCCGGTATTTCAATCTTGTGTGTCGGTGAATACTCCACCGCACCAGTCACCCATCAGGATCAAGGCTTGAGATGGAACGTTAGTTTTACCATCCATCCTGCCCCTTCCGCCATTCGGCGGTCCAGAAAATCAGCGGTTCCATGCCGTGTCCAATGGTATACAGCTTACAGATCAAATGGTTTTAAACCAACCCTATGATGGTTCACAACATAGGCGGCAAACAACAAGAAATCACCGGACGGGACGGCTGCCAATCAAATCTGGTGGTTTTCACCAACCCCTCTACTGGTTCACCGCCCCGTCCAATTTTATGCAAAAAGTTTTTTATGATCGAATTCCACTCCATCTCTCATGATGTAATAAGCAGCCCGGGCCAACTTGTGTGCCAGAGAACTATGGGCGATCATTTTATTGGTCTTTCCAGCTTTACGAGTATAAAATGTCCTGGCATCCTGATCATAGCGACGGGAAAATTCTGCCGCCTCGGAAAACGCCCAGGCCAGATACTTATTACCGTTTTTGCTGTTGCCCTTTCCTTTCTTCGTATTGTTGCTTTTCCATTCAGTCGGAACCTTGCGACAATAAGAAGCAAAATCCCCTACTTTTTCGAAACGTTCTATGTTGCCTGTCTCCAGCATAATAGTCATGGAGAGGATCTTGCCGAGTCCGGGGATGGTCTGTAGGCCGAGAAATGACTTCCGTAGTGTGACCTTTTTCCAAGACCACATTTTCTATTTTCCTGATCTGCCGGGAAAGATAATCGATGACATCCTTGCTCACCTCACCGCTCAGTTCCAGATCCTCCTGGCCTGCTAAAAGAGGAGAAATATGATTTTCTTTTACCTGTTTGATCTTGTTGCCGCTCAAACTGCATCCACAGTTTCTACTGATAATCCCCTGCAGGCTGTTGATAACCGACGTACGCAACTGGACCAGGTGTCCTCGTTTTCGCAGTAAATCGCGTATCGGTCGATCTTCTTTGGGGTAGATGTAGCCTTCGGGAAGAATTCCCAGTCGAAGAAGATGAGCCAGCCAGAAGGCATCATGGCTATCGTTGCTGTATTTGAGCCCCTTGTATTTCTGAATCGCAGCCGGGTTCGCTAAATGTGTTTTGTACCCATTATCCATCAGGGTGTCCACCAGCCAGTACCAATTGAATGTTGATTCCACAACGATGCCTGAGATCCGTTCATGGAATGGGTCAAGCTCAGCCAGAATAACGTCGGGTTTATTGGGGAGTCGTTTCTGATAGAGTCGCTTGTCTTGATCATCAATAACTGCCAAATAATTGTTGTTTGAATGTAGGTCGATTCCGGCGTATAGTTTCATGAGGCACCTCCTTTTGAAAGTTTGGTAGCTTTCTTATCAGTATAGCAGAGGAGTAATCCACTGACCTACTGAGGGAGGTGCCTTTTAGATGATTATCAAGTCTTTCTTTGTTTCAAACGAAGCGATATGGTAAGAGGAAAGTAGGCCAAGAGCATTGCGAATAGAATATCAAGGAGCCTGGTGCCATGTAATGAACCGAGGTAGACGAGAAGAAGATATCTTTTCCGATAAAAGCGATTAGACAGTTGGCACCGGCAATTGCCGGTGGGCAATTACAATGCCATCCTCATCACTGTAGAGCCAATCGCCTGGCGAAATCGATACACCCCCGAAACTGAGTGGTACATCAGCTGCTCCGAGCCCCTCTTTTTTGCTTTTTCTTGGATTAGTGCCCAATGCTTTAACGCCGATTTTAATGTCATTTATGGCGATAGAATCACGGATTGCACCGTAGATGATGATGCCGGCCCAACCATTTTTACATGCGATATCGGCGATCATATCTCCTAAAAGAGCCGAATAAAGGGACCCGTCTCCGTCCACAACGAGGACTTGTCCCTGTCCTTCCTCTTCCAGGGTTTTTCGGAGCAAGACGTTGTCTTGTTTGCATTTAATCGTTCTACAGGGGCCGTGGAACCGCTTAAATCGGCCAAAACTCCTGAACTGGATTTCACAGCTTTGCAGTTCATCCTGGAAATCATCCATTAAATCCGCTGTCTTCATAATAATTTAGTACCTTTTCCATTTAATAGGCATCCACCTTCGAGCTTCCTTTTCAAGCCGGTGGCTTTCTTGTCTCAATAGTCGCAGAGACCACAAAGTCTTCAATCTTGCTGCCACGCTTACGGTTAAAATAAGCTGCGTAACTGACATTGATCCATTGCATGGCTCTGCTTAGATTAGGTTCAACAGTTTCAACCAGCAAATGGTAGTGATTTTCCATCAGACAGTACGTGTGAATCCTTAGAGAAAACCGTTCAACCGCATTTGCAAGGCATTTTACAAATCTTTCCCTGTCCCTTTTGCTCTTGAACAAGGTTTCACCCGCATTGCCACGATTCATGATATGATAAAAGGCACCAGGGAACTCAAGCCTTAGTGGTCTGGCCATAACATTCCTTTGACAGGTTTATTCTATTTTTCCGAAATTATGTGAATAGATAGAAAATAAACCTGAGAGAAGGATATATCAATAATTAATTGTTAAGATCTGACCCTTATGTCTCTCTGACCCTTATGTCTC
>CAWGGS010000015.1:0-149891 GCA_963822095.1 uncultured delta proteobacterium | reverse complement strand
GTTTCAACGAGGCTACGATATCGCTCTTGGCTGGCAATCAATTCGGTATTTCTACACTTGAGTTGCTCGGTACGTTGTTCGACCAGGCTTTCCAGCCGTTGATTCAGGCTTGCCAACTGTTCTTCAACCCGTTTGCGCTCCATAAGGGTCTTTTCCAGTTCCAACACCTTTTCCTCGAGCTTGGTTGCCACCACCTCGCTGTATCGTCTCAGGTATTCAGCGTCTTCCTTAATGAGTTCTGTCGGGAGTTGAACGTTATGTTTTGACTTTTCAAGGATATCTTCGATTTCACCCCATAATTCGATGGGATCCATGGGCTTGAAGAGGTAGGCGTTGGCGCCGAGCGACATCGCCAGCCGGACATCCTGATCTTCCTTGTACGCAGAGGAATACAGGACAAACGGTATTGAACAAAGCTCCGGTTCTTGTTTGATCGCTCGCAGGAGCTGGAACCCATCCATCACGGGCATCAGGGCATCCGAGATAATCAAATCCGGCAGGGTGCTTTTCGCAATCGTGAGCGATTCCAAGCCGTTCGCAGCCTCAATCGCCTCATGACCGTTATTTTCCACCATATATCGAAGTACCTGTCTGGCGTCATACAGATCGTCAACTATTTGTATTCTCATATGGTTTTCTCCGTTCCTCTGCTAAAATTCCTATAACAATCGTTTGAAGACAGGGTTGGATTGTATTGTCATACACCAGCCCTCAGCAGAAAACTAGATCGCAAACTGCTCAACCAGCCTCTTGAGATTTTCCGAAAGTCTGGATAGCTCCTCGGCGCTGGAATTGACCTGAGTGCTGCCGTCGGCCTTCGAGTTTTGAGCGACGTTTTCATTGACATCCTGGATACCCTGGGCCGCCTGGTTGACGTTACCTGTGATCTCCCTGGTAGAGGCCGACTGCTCCTCGGTGGCGGTGGTCAGGAACTTTTTAAAACGTATCTTCGATTTTTATCTGCTTAGCCAACCTATCGGTGCAGCAGGCAGACTGATAGTGAAACGGGAACCGTTTCCCTCTCGGCTCTCGACGAGTACCTTGCCACCATGTTTTTCTACACAATTCTTAATAACCACAAGTCCAAGACCGTTTCCATTATGCTTACTGGTGAAATAAGGTTCGAAAATCTTCTCCAGGAGTTCACTACGTATACCGCAGCCGGTGTCCTCTATGACGCTCTCGACTGATGACAAATCATTCGAAGACTTCAGTTTTACAGTCAGGGTTTTATCGTTCCGGCCGTCCATTGCGTCGATTGCGTTTGAGATCAGATTGTTAAAGACATGTTCAAGGTGAAATGGATTGCCCATCGTACACAAAACGTCTGCCGGAACCTTCCGTTTCACCTGGATACCATTAAGAACAAAGATGCCTTGGAAGATCTCCAGGCAACCATCCAAGAGAGAGTTGAGATTGACGCGGTCGGAAATATGCTCCTTCTCCCAACTCCCATTCATGATATCCTTGTTGATACGGCGGATCAACTTGATTGCAATGAGGATTTTCTCGGCATAGCTCTGTACCATCTCACCATTGTCTCTGTTCAACCGGATAAGATCGGCGTAGCCACCAATGGCCGTGAGGGGATTGTTGATCTGGTGAGCTATTCTCGGGATCAGTTGATGCAGATCGTCTGATGTAAATTTTTTAAGGAGACGCGACCTAATCCGTTCGATTTCCGCTACCAGTTGATCCAGTTGAAAAGGTTTTTCAATAAAACCGTCACAGCGATGCTTCAGGGCCTTGATGACCAGACTTTTTTCGGCATAGGCGGTCATGATCAGTATCGGTAATGTCGGGTTTGCCCTGCGGAGAGCTATCATCAGTTCGAGGCCGTTCATTCCCGGCATCAAATAATCCGTAATAACGATGTTGATCGTTTGATCCCCACCATAGGCGAGCAGATCCAGAGCCTGCTGGCCACTATAGGCTTTAACCGCCCTATATCCCATATTTTCCAGACCGATCCTAAGGGAGTTGGCCATCGCAACTTCATCATCTACAATTAAAACCTTCATTCAACCCTCCTTTACAAACCAAGGGGTAAGCTATTTGCTCGGAACGAATCCCACACTACTTTCAGCAGGAAAGGGGTTGTCCGATGCTTTTTCGTCAATGAACGAAGAGATAACCGCTGGGAAAATGCTACTCGAGGAAGCGGTAGGACCCACTGTTTATTGCGATGTCAGTTTTCACATAGCAAGATTGGCACCAATTCAGCAGAATGCCGGAAACTTCAGGTAATTATTTAGATTTACTTTGCATTTTTCCTTAAGGTGCAGATTGATCAGGATACGGTAGAAGTCGCTGGGGAGTGGGACCGGTCAATTTTAGAACAGGTGCATGAAGGGAGGCCTTACAGGCTGTATTAATCAGGGTAGTATGCAGTTTTTTACTAAGTGTTCATTCTTTGCAGACCTCCTCTTTTCTGTACGACCGAGGTTTGCGCCACCAGGACACGCCCGTGCTACGGCGCCTATCGGAATTAGCTGAGTTTTATAGGTAATCAATTTTTTTTTGAATGGTTTCAATTCGGTTCCGACCAGACTCTTTAGCCAAGTAAACTCCGTCATCGGCAGCTTTCAAGAGATCATCAATTGAGTCAATTTCACTGCTTATCGCCGCCACACCAACACTGATACTACCCTTCCAGATCCCGGTCCCAGCCTTCACATTCAGATCGGCAATTGTTCTTCTGGTCTGCTCCGCAATATACAAAGCCCCCTGCAGTGGGGTGTTCGGACAGATGATAAGGAATTCATCACCTCCCATCCTACAGACTATGTCATCGCTGCGCACCGAATGTTGGAGGGCCTTCGCCAGTCTTTTCAACACACAGTCTCCGGCATCATGACCATAGGTGTCGTTGATAGTTTTAAAGTTGTCGGCATCGATCACCATGCAGGCAAGGTTTCCATCCAGCTCTTTTGCTTCCCTCCAAAGTCTGTGCAGTTGGATAAGCGCATGACGCCTGTTCGGCAATTCGGTGAGGACATCTGTCATGGCCAGGATCTCTAGGGTAGCATTAGCCTTAACCAGTTCACGCGTACGTTCTTCGACTTTCGCTTCAAGTTGTACATTGAGCGATAAAAGCTCTTTATTGCGTCTCGATACCTGTTGGAAGAGCCCTTTCAGGGCGCCAAGAAGAGGTTCGGTGGATTCGTTGACCTTCTTCTCTTCGGCAAGGTAAGCTGCGGAGGGCGTTGCCCCCTGTTTGATGGAAGCAATCTGCCGGGCCATATTCTTATCGGATCCAAGAATATGATAAGCAAGCCAGTGAATCAGAAACTCGAGAAGCGCCGCCCCATCCGCAAGATTATCTTCTTGACGATGCTGGTGTATTGCAACAACATCATCGATAAAATTCATATGCTCAGCGATATGACCATCATAGTGGTTCTGTTCCAACTGATACTTAGCCATCATCTTCTCTTCCTCTGCAAAGTGATAGCGAGTATAGCTGACAAGTTCCTGCAGAACACCCTCAACGTCTCTATTGGTGATCTCGTTGTTTACCAGTTTATCTCCGAAACAATTGATAAGTTCAACAAGTTTACGATGCTGATCGTCAACATCTACTAATCCCGTCTCAAAATACGAACCCCAAATAAATGATTTCATTTCTTCTCCAAATGCACGGATATCAAAAGTAGAGAGACTTCACTCCATTTTGATCAAGTTTTTTACCAAGCCGTAGACCTTATTGATCTCAGGTGAATATGTCAGGTCGTCGAGCTGTAGTCTGTTTTCAACGATGACAATTATAAGTGCCGCCGGACTGTGGTAGGAAAAATCGAGCCAGAAGGGTCTATATTCATCGACCTCGAACCGGAAAGTGGACTAAAACTCCTCGCCTTCTCCGGCCACTCGGGAATGAAGTATTGCCGTTGCGCCATTTTCAACTGAGCTCAAATCGACTACATTTTTTCCATCGATTAAAATTGCCTGCATACTCTTGTCATAGAAAATTTTAAGCGTCTGCATCACCAGTCTCCTTAAATGTCATATGTTCCATACATCACAGTAAGTTACCAAACTGTTTCCTAGTACATAACGTTGTGTGATATAATCAGAGTAACTGTTTTCCCTGTAGTTCATTGCCATGTCAGTCCAGATATTGCAAAATTAAAACCAATTGGATGAGAAGCAGAAAAATTCTGATACTTGGGCCTCTTACAAGATGAGGATTTTTTTTCAAAATCAAGACATGCAGAAATTTAACCATAGGCATATGCATAATATTCCGAGAATAAAATTTCGAGCATAACGCGAAGTTCGGGCCGGTAAGCGAGCCTGCGAGACTCCGAGAAGACCATGTTGCAATAGGCTCGTTGATAGAGAATTACGTTGCCTTATCATCTAAGACTAAAGACGTACGTGGCCATAATAAGCAGAGGTTGCTAAGAAGGGGGCGTCAACTTTTGAGCAGATTAGGGAGAGGATCCACTCCCTACGTGCAGACCGGGTGGCATGCAGTTTTTGACCAGGTGATCATTTTCTGCAGACCTACTCTATTCCATATGACCGGAGTTTGTGTCGCAGTGTGTTCGGACTGATTTCCAACAAGCGTGCGGTCTGCAATTTGTTTCCATCGGTAAGCTGGTATGCTTTGATGATGTGCTCTTTTTCGATAGTAGCAAGCGGCACTATGCTGTCGTCGGCAGTTCGTCTAGCAGGCGTTGGTATCGCAGATACCGCCGCCGTTAGATAGGGGGGAAGGTGATGGACCGTAATCGGCTTTTCCTGTGCCAGATTTGCGGCATACTGAATAACCGATTTTAGCTCCCTGATGTTTCCGGGATAGTCATATGCTTTCAACAAGGTCAAAGCCGGTCCTTCGATGTTGTTTTTGCGGTGTTCGCCCCGATGATCCCCTAAAAACTTTTCCACTAAAACATCCAAATCCTCCTGCCGTTCTCGCAAAGACGGCAAATGCAGCCAAGCACCACACAGACGGTAGAAGAGATCTTTACGAAAGAGCCCCTGACTCTGCAAGGCACCAAGTTCGGCATTGGTGGCGGCGATAAAACGAACATCTGCCCCCTGTGGCCTGCTGGTACCCAGCTTGAAGTATTCTCCTTCCTGGAGTACCCGAAGGAGCTTTCCCTGCAACTCGAGAGGCAGGCTGCCTATCTCGTCCAGAAACAGGGTCCCTCCGGAGGTGGTCTCCAGATAGCCTTTTCTGTCATGGGCAGCACCGGTAAAAGCGCCTTTAGAGTGACCATAGAACTCTGCATCAAACAACGATTCATTCAAAGCTGACATGTTAATCGGGGTAAAGATACCATCGGCTCTGGAACTGGCCTTATGAATGGCTTGAGCCAGAAGCTCCTTGCCGGTACCGGTTTCTCCGGTTATCAAAATGGAAACTTTGCTCGCAGCATGAAGCTCTGCTTCCCTCATAACCCTGATCATCTTTTCCGACTGGGTGACAATGGTCGCAAACGCTGCCGGATTGGCAAGTGCAGGATATGCCTCTAGCTTGCCTATTCTGTGAATTTCCAGAAGATTTTTTCTCTCCAATGCCTTCATGATGACCACCAGTAGCTCTTCCATTTGGAGGGGCTTGATCAGGTAGTCGAAGGCACCTTTTTTTAAACAGCTCACGGCCAGACTGGCCTCGTCGGCCGCGGTTACCATAATACATTCGGTAGTGGGACTGCTGCGCCTGATTCGCTCCAGCAGTTCGACGCCGGACATGCCAGGCATAGTGATATCAATCAGGGCAATATCCACCGGTTCTCCCCGCTCTACGAGGACCGCAGCCTTCTGGGGATCATTTTCAGCATGTATATTTCTAAATCCGCTGAGGAGTAATCCCCGTTCAAGACTTTTTAAAAAAACGTGCTCGTCATCCACCATCAAAATATTGCATAACATGCGATTTCTCGGCCCTTTCAGTCTAAGATTTCAGAAGACTTCATCGGTAAAATCACCCGAAAAATGCTACCTTTGCCGGGTTCACTTTCCACCTCGATCATCCCCCCGAGTTCGGTGACCAACCGATGGCTGATCGACAGACCTAAACCGGTGCCGACTCCAGCGGCTTTGGTGGTGAAAAAGGGGTCAAAAATCCTTTTACGGATTTCATCATCCATGCCGCAGCCGTTATCACTCACCTCCACAACCACATTTCCAACTGCAGCATCCGGCCAGATTATTGTCAATTTTACCAACGAATCTTCCTTATCCATAGCCTGGGCGGCATTCACCAGAAGGTTGACCACTACCTGTTCAATCGCCAAGGGGTCAGAGAACAAGTTCAGTGGCCCTTCAGGAAGGATTACCTCAAACTTCTTCACCTGCTTTTTGAGCCTCCCCATACAGATGGATACGGTCTTTTCCACGACCTGCTTCAGGTCAATTGGGCGCATTTCTCCCTGTCCACGTTCCCGCACGAATTCTCGCAGATTTCCGACAATCTGGTTGATTCTGGTCGAGCCATACTCAATATTATCAAGCAACTCGAAGCAATCTTTCCGGAAAGCGGGATAGGACCTGCCAAAGACCTTCAAGTCTGGGTGTTGCGCAACATGTTCATCAGCGAAGGGTAACAGGAATTGGAAATATGAACGCATGATGGGAGCGTTGAAGTAAATAAAATTATTAGGATTATTTATTTCGTGGGCGATTCCGGCCATCAATAGGCCGAGAGAGGCAAGCTTTTCGCTCTGAATAAGCTGCCTGTTTATCATCCTTGCCCGGGTGATGTCGGATATCCGGATAATAGAGGCCGTTGGCAATCCGACATCATCCCTGACGATATCAACGAACACCTGTTCGAGCCTGTTCCCGTCCATCCCTCCACTACGTTCATAGGATCCGGAAAAACCATGCAAAATTGAAAAGGGACGCTCACACGAGTCACATGGGCTCGCCCTCCCCTTGAAAGCCTCATAACAAAATTTACCGGCTGCCTCCCGATAACTGGTCACGCCATAGTAATCCTTGGCCGCCTTGTTGATCCTCTTGATCCGCAGACCAGCATCCAGCATAATGAGAGGATCCGACATACCGTCAAAAACCGTGGTCAGTGTAGCCTTGCTTTCGTATAGCCGTTCCTCAGCTTGCTTGCGCTCCGCCAGGGTCTTTTCCAGCTCTAGAACTTTTTCCTCGAGCTTGGTTGCCACCACCTCACTGTATCGTTTTAAATATTCAGCGTCTTCCTTGATGAGTTCGGTTGGATATTGAACGTTATGTTTTGACTTTTCCAGGATGTCTTCGATTTCTTCCCATAATTCAGCGGGTTCCATGGGCTTGAAGAGGTAGGCGTTGGCGCCAAGCGACATTGCCAGCCGGATATCCTGATCTTCCTTGTACGCAGAGGAATACAGGACAAACGGTATTGCACAAAGCTCCGGTTCACATTTGATCGCTCGCAAGCACTGGAACCCATCCATCATGGGCATGAGGGCATCCGAAATAATCAAATCCGGCGGGGAGCTTTTCGCAATTGTGAGAGCGTCGAACCCGTTCGCAGCCTCGATCGCCTCATGTCCGTTGTTTTCCACCATATAACGAAGTACTTGTCTGGCGTCATACAGATCGTCAACTATAAGTATTCTCATATGGTTTTCTCCATACTCACTCTATCCACTCGTACTCCAAGATCCTACTCCGTCAAGGGCAGCAGTGCCTGCTTCATTATGATATTTTTTCAAGAATCATATGAATCTGCTCCACGATGGTTATCGGGTCGATCGGTTTTTCGATATACCCGTTGCAGCCCGCAGCAAGGATTCGCTCCCGGTCGCCGCTCATGGCATAGGAGGTGATGGCGATGATCGGGATGTTGCCGTCGGCTTCCGATAAGCGTATGTTTTTCGTGGTCTCCAGACCATCCATTCCGGGAAGATTGATATCCATCAGGATAAAAAGCGGCTTTTCCTTCAGAGCCAGTCCGAAGCCTTCCTCACCTGATTCTGCGGCGATCACCGTATATCCGGCCCGCTGAAGGGCATAGGTAATGATCTTCAAGTTGTCTTTGTTGTCTTCAATAACGAGTACGGTTCGCATTGGTCCCTCCGTTATACGCCTATAGGAACGCACATGGTGAATCGGCTGCCTGCACCAGAGGTGCTAGTGACAAGTATATCACCCTTCAGGATTTCCCGAAGAAGTTTCTTGGTGAGATACAGACCGAGCCCTGTGCCCGGGATAATACTCTCGCCGGGTTTATGGAAACGAACAAACGGAGAGAATAACCTGTCGAGATTGTCTCTTCCGATACCAATGCCGGTGTCTTCGACTGCAATGTTCAGCATCGATCCATCCACTGAATGTTCCGCATAGACGCTAATGGAACCTTGATTCGTAAATTTTACGGCATTGCTCAACAGATTCAACAGACACTGCAGGAGCCTGCGCCTGTCCGCATGCAAGACCTGCCGGCAGGCCCGGATCGTCAGCTCCACCCCTTTCTGTTCAATCTCCTTTTTAAATATCTCCACCGCCTCCATCACTACATCAAAGACCTCAAAGTCCTCGGCAATCGCTTCGATCTTGCCTGTTTCGATCTTCGAGACGTCGATGACATCGTTAATCAGGGCTAACAGATACTTTCCTGAACGGAGCACCACAGTGATATTTTCCTTCTGCTCAGCATTCAGCGAACCGCTCCACTCGTTCAACATGATGCTCGAAAACCCGATGATGGAGTTAAGGGGCGTCCTCAACTCATGGCTCATCGAGGCAATGAACATGGATTTGAGTCGGTCCAGTTCCAGTAATTTGGCGTTGGCAGCCGTCAGTTCCTCGGTACGTTCGGCTACCCGTTGTTCCAGTTCATCATTGAGTTTCATGAGTTCCGCTTCGACCCGCTTGCGCTCGGTAATGTCGACAATCGAAACGATGACCTTGGAGAGCGTCTCCTCGTAACCGGAGCACACGGAAAAATAGACGGTCACCTCCCGGGGCTGGCCCTGGAGTGTCTTGACCACAGCGTCTTTGACCATCTCGGTCCCGCCGTTCCACAGGCAGATCAGTCCTTGCTGGAAAGCCGCAAACGACTCGGGGGTAAAGGTGTTGACCAGCCCGGTCAGCAGGTCTTCCTTGTTTCGTGCTCCATGCAGTTCGAGAGCGGCCCGGTTTACATCGACAATTCTTGCACGCTCAGCGTAATGGAGAACCGTTTCAGGATGCCGGTCAAAGTAGCTTTCAATGTCAGCAACCCCATGCATTTTCAAGTCATCGAAAAGGGCCTGTACTGCGGAGAAATCCTCCTCCCAGATAGAGACAGGCGAGTTCTCGAAAACCATGCGATAGCGTTTCTCGCTCTCCTGCAGGTTGCGATACATCAAAAGACTGGTCAGGGCATCAGCCAGACGCCTGCCAGTCGCTTTCAAAAATCTTTCTTCCTCGGAGGTCCATTCCCTGGCATATGAGCAATGATGGATCCCAAATTGCCAGGGCTTGCCGATCTTTGGATATATTGCCATGGACATGAAACACTTAAAGCCAAAGCGTTCCGACACATCATCAGACAGCGTATACTCGGTTTCCGGTCCGAACTTCACCGGACCGTCTGCTGCCAACAGAATGCTAAGTGTCTGGGCAACTTCCGGGTCCATCGGCATCTCAATGCCCAGCTCCCGGATGCCGGGATATTCCGGCTTATTCCGTTCCATGGGCACGTGCCATGCGTCTGCGTCGGGGTCGCAGGGGTAGGCGAGAAAGGCCCGGTCGCAATCGAGGATCGACAGCACTACATCGAGCACATCGCACATCATTTGCTCCACGTCGTTGTTTTCCTGGATGGCCCGGTTAACTTTGTCCATGCCCTCGAAAAACTGTAACAGGGCCTGTCGTTCAGCGTCAGCACGTTTGCGCTCGGTGATGTCCATGATGGTGCCAACGACCTTGATAATCCGACCGGCTTCACGCACTGCTGTACCGGTGGTTCGAATCCATTTCCGGCAGCCATCGGCGGAGGTGAACGGGACCTCCAGATCGTAGCCCTCCCCCTGTTGTACACAACGCTGAAATGCCGCCAAAATGACGGGACGATCAGCCGGATCATAACAGGACAGGCTGCGGTCCATGACTTCGGATGCCCCCGGCACGAACGTCTGCGGCTCGAAGCCGTGAATGCCGTAGGTTTCTTCGGTCCAGAAGGTGGTCTGTTGTCCAGAAGCCCATTCCCACCCGCCGATTTTGGCCTGCCGCTGCGTGGCATTGAGCAGTGTTTCACTTTGCCGCAGGGCAGCCTCAGCCTGTTTGCGTTCGACAAGCTCTCGTTGCAGTTGCGCATTGGCGGCATGGAGTTCTTCAGTCCGCACGGCCACATTGTACTCCAAATCGTCATTTGCCTTTTGCAGTAGTTCCTTCTGCCAGTGATTTTCAAGCACAAGCGCAACAAAGTTGGACAGATTGCTGATAAAAGGCTGATACAGCTCACCTGGGGCAGCCTGATCGATCTGGAGGACAATTAAACCAAAACGATGCTGAAAGGATTCGATGGCGATGACGCTCATGCCAGACTGATCAGCCAGTTTGCACATGAAAGCCGAGGAGATCGGATTCAACTTGTAGTTTTCCCTGGCCAGGTTGTGCAGCGTTTTGCATGCCGAACAGACACCGCATGCCATTTCACCGGCCTGGACCGAATTGCGTCCCAGACAGACTCGACAGGCAGTGATCCCGGGGATTGCAACCAGGGTCTGGGCATAGAATTCAGCAATACGACTGGTATCCGGCAGAGCAAACATGACATTTTGTGCTGCCAGGATCTGTCCCAGGATTCGGGGATCCGCACTCTGCCATTCCTGGTCAGGATTATTCTGTAGATGATCCGCCGCACTCATTACTTTCTCTATTTATTTTTAGCTTTTCCAGGAATTCCTCCGGTTTGATGTAAAAGGGATTCCGGACAATTTGCCCCTGAGCGATCATGAAAGGATGCACCTGAAGTACTTTGAACAATGTAGCACCGTCAAAAAGCCGAGCATCATATTGGCACATCCCGACATAAGGAAAAGTCTCGGTGATCATATTGATTAGAACTTCATATTCCAGAAAACGCTCAGAGCCGGGAATGTTGCGAAACACCCAGCTCATCTCGCCGCAGGCGCGCGAACCACGATAACCCGCTTTCCTCGCCATGGCGAAGCGAGATTCCATATTCTCGATCACTTCCCGTGGTTGGAATCGTCCACTGGGGTAGTAGGCGTTTTCGGCTTTGGTGATACCGAAGGTGCCATCTTCCTTGGCCTGGGTATTTTCTACTCCAATATCCAGGAGCCATGCATGAATCTCTTGAGCCGAAGTAGTGTCTGCGAAATAGCGCACCAATTCTCCCCGGTTAAGTCCGATGGCCAAGAATTCAGAAACGGTTTTTCGACGCTGTTCCTCGCTGCCATAGATCAGACATACATGATGACAATCCGGAAAGGTCTCATTTGTAAGCTGCTTGCCTATTTCTTGACTCCGGTCGTTCATAACGGGTCTCCTTTTTTGATCTGCAGGTTATTAATCGGACCGACGGGCTGACCAAAATCTGCATCCTGCTCAAAGATTTATCTTCCGATATTTCAACCTTAGTCTGCGTAATTTTAAACAATATCTCACATCCCCGTCGGCTTCGGTTTGTGCCCAAATCATGCCGTCCTGTTGGACGATAATGCAGTGCATATTGGCCCACCCGTTATACATCTGTAGGCACATAAATGGTGAATCGACTGCCTGCACCAGTGGTGCTTGTAACACGTATATCACCCTTCAGGATTTCCCGAAGAAGTTTCTTAGTAAGATACAGGCCAAGTCCAGTGCCTGGGATAACACTTTCGCCAGATTTATAGAGACGGACAAACGGCGAGAATAATTTCCCGAGATCCTTCTCGCTGATACCCATCCCTGTGTCCTCGACTACAATGTCCAGCGTCGATCCGTCCGCTGAAGGTTCCGCATAGATGCTGATGGAACCTTGATTCGTAAATTTTACGGCATTGCTCAGCAGATTCAACAGACACTGTAGGAGCCTGCGTCTATCCGTATGAAGGACATACCGGCATGCCCGGACTGTCAGTTCCAACCCTTTCTTTTCAATGTCTCCTCTCATCGTCTCAACTGCTTCTGATACCATCTCTTGGACGTCGAATTCCTCGACGATTGATTCGATCTTGCCCGTTTCGATCTTCGAGACGTCAATGACATCGTTGATCAGAGATAACAGATGCTTGCCCGAACGGAGCATCGCCGCGATATTTTCTTTCTGCTCGGGGTTCAGTGGACCGGTCCACTCGTTCAAGGTTATGCTCGAAAACCCGATGATGGAATTGAGGGGCGTCCTCAACTCATGGCTCATAGAGGCAATGAACATGGACTTGAGCCGGTCAAGCTCTTTGAGCTTGGTGTTGGCCTGTTCCAATTCAGTCGTCTTTTCATTCAGATCTTCCACGATGTTCATCAGAGCACCTTGGCTCTCCTGCAGTTCAACGTTCCTGGTCTCTTGTGCTCTCTTAAGCTCTGCTTCTGCTGCCAGACGTTCCGTAATATCAATGATTGATACTACTGCCCACCAATGATCGTTTTTATATACGCAGCCCACATTGAGCAGAACCATCAATTCTGTGCCATTCTTATGTAATGCAGATAATTCCACAGGTTTTGTTACTACCGGATTTCCTCCAGTGCCACGGAAAGAAGACAAGCCTGCCTGCGTATTTTGTTGAAGATGTTCAGGAAAAATGGTCCCATGCAATCTGTGTCCGATCATTTCTTCAGGATGGTAACCGAAAAGGGCTTCAGTTGCAGGATTTACAAACTGAATACGATCGTCTTCGTCAACGAGTAATACTGAACTCTGTACTGATTCTGTTATGGCTTGCATCATCTCTTCATTTTGCCGCAATGAAAGCTGGGCTGCGAAAAGTTGTCGTCGGTCTTCTAAAAACTTTTCCACGGCTCTCGCCATAGAGCCTATCTCATCATGGCCTTGTACCGGAACGTGGATGTGTTCAGTTTGTGTACTGGTAGTCCGCAGATAGCGACTTACCTGCTGAAGTCGTTCCATAACATGGCGCCCTAAAAAGTAGTGGGATATCAACAAAGCCAAAAATAGACTAATTGCAACAAGCCCCAGCACCAGTTTTTGGTTCAGCTTGGAAGTTGTTGCCAAATTTCCGATTCTCTCACGATAATCGCGGGTAAGGTCGTCGGATAATTTTCCTGCTGCTGATGTCATGACAGTAACCTGCTGTGCCAATTGTTCTTGAAACCTGTGTAAGGTTTTCAGATCATCACCGCTCACACCTTTTTCGAGGATTTGTTCACGCAGACTGGCAACAATATGAGCTGTATTTCGAAACAATTGACTTGCTTGGTGCAAGGTTAGGACGGAAATATCGGTATGAGCTTGACTTAGACGGACCACGAGGGAGTCAAGGGAGGCCAATTCTTTGATGATCTTCGAGTAACTCCTCTGCATATCGTCCTGGGAATCAACCGTCAACATGCGATATGATTCACGCTCTATCAGCAGCGTATTCTGAACCAGATCTTGAGCCTCCTGGAAGTATTCCAAACGTTCCTCGGCAAGTTGCCGGGAAATCTCAGCTGAACTCCGCAAGGCATTAACAGCAGTCAGACCGGCAGCCAGGATTAAAAGAGCCAAAGCAAGCAGGGCCAAAGAGAACTGCCCTCGCAGAGTTTGTGGCGAATAGAGGTTTCTAAATCGCATGCTAAATTGCTGTTAGCGCCCCCAGATATGACGATAGACATCCCGGTAACCATTATTCGGATCGTAATAGAAACGTGGACCACGATCATGCATTACATTCTTTGAAGTTACAAGATGTACCGGAATAATATACCCACTGACCGGTTGGTTATTCATCAGCCGATTCAACTCATCAACCAATTGCCAACCATGAACATTCAGAGGTTCAGCCACAGTACAGGTCTGGAATATTCCAGCCTGAATACGAAGGAAAGCGGAGCTGCTTCCGTCACCTGCGGAGAGGAGGCTGATATTGTTTGCCTTCGATCCCGCAAGGATCAATTCCGGTACTGCGTAGTCGAAATAAATATCGTTGATGGCAAGGCCATACGTCCATCGACTGCCATACCGGGCAAGCAATTCCCGGATAACCTCAGGCATAACTTTTCCACATTTTGAAATCGCTACGTCGCGAACCTCAAGGAGTGTACATCCCGGACAGTCTCGAATAAGCTTGGCCATGGTTTCGGCTTTAACCATGGCTATTTCGAAATTGGAATCCGTGAAAATGACGACTCCAGCCTTTCCCTTGGAAGCAACAATCGCTGCCAATGCTGTTATTCTTGCAACCTCTAATGGATCGGTTGATATATTGACTGCTACAGGATCATTACTTAAAACGCCGGCCACCGGTCCCACGTGCCAACCGACAATCGGGATTCCTCGCTTCGCAAAGGGTATAAGCCGGGAATGCATAGCCTTGCTGTCTGCGCCATCGAGGACCACACCGTCGGGATTGGCTGCCAAAGCCTCCGACGCAGCTTTGTCCCGCCCTTCCGAAGTACCGCCAGCATCAAACACCTTCACTTTCCAACCTAGCACTTTGGCCGCCTCATGAATCCCTTCCGCGACTCCGAGAATTCCTCCGTTGCGCAGATCTTCACTGATAATGGCAATAGTCTTGTCGGCAGCAGCAATTGGACCCGTTTTCGGACCGTTCCAGGAAGGTGAATTGACACTCGCCGCTGAAACCTGTCGCTGCATTTCATCCATGGATAGATGTATCTTTATCTTAGCGGTTTTTGCTTCCTGATAATTGTATGCTGAGACCGTTCTGATCTGAAAAAGGATTCCAACCATTGCCCAAAAGCAAAGCTGAGAAAAACATACGAAAAGATGGCGAAAAGTTATTTTGTTCATTTCGTCATTTCCTTCTGGTTAGTTGCGGTATCACATATCGATTTTAAACATTTTTCATTTATTATCCAGAACTTCTCGGACCTTGAAGGCCAGCGTCTCCTTAGAAAATGGTTTTTGAACGAAATGGATACCCTCAACCATCACACCTTGGCGAGTTATGACATCGCCGGTATAGCCGGACATGAACAGAACTTTGAGACCTGGATAAAAAGAAACGAGGTTTTCCCCTAATTCCCGGCCATTCATCTCGGGTAAGATCAGGTCGGTCATAAGCAGGTGGATCTCGGCTGCATGCTTCTCAGTCAAATGGATGGCTTCGCTTGGTTTTGAAGCGGTAAACACCTGATATCCTAATCTCTCCAGCATCAGCCTCGTCATTTCCAACATCGTAGGCTCGTCTTCCACCACCAGAATGGTTTCATTACCTCCCTCAACTTGACTTCCCTGGTTTTCCTTCCATACATCTTCGTCCTTAGCCGAATATCGAGACAGGTAGATCTTAAATATCGTACCTTGGCCCAATTCGCTATCAACGTTGATAATGGCGTTGTTCTGTTTTACGATGCCGTAGACCGTAGCCAGTCCGAGACCGGTTCCTTTTCCTATCTCCTTGGTGGTGAAAAACGGCTCGAAGAGTTTTTCCAGGGTCTCTTTGTCCATGCCACACCCATTATCACGCACAGACAGCAATATGTAATCGCCTGGGATAGCCTCGGGATGATCTGCGTAAAAGGTCGTATCGAAGGGCACAGCGTGCGTTTCGATTGTGAGCTTGCCTACGCCGGTGATGGCATCACGGGCATTGACACACAAATTTGCCAGGATCTGATCAATCTGGGAGGGATCCATCTTGACTGGACATGTCTCTGCTTCAGGCAACCAAACAAGTTCGATGTCCTCACCGATCAACCGTCGCAGCATGTTGATCATGCCTTCGACGGTCTCGTTCAAATCGAGGACTTTGGGAGCGATTGTCTGCCGACGGGCAAAGGCCAGCAGTTGTCGAGTAAGGTTGACAGAACGTTCAGCGGCCCCAAGGACTTCCTGAAGGTGGGGAAATATCGGATGGTTTGGGTCAAGCTTTTCCATGGCCATCTCTGTGTGACCCAGGATTACCCCCAGAATATTGTTGAAATCATGAGCCACCCCACCGGCGAGTGTGCCGACTGCCTCCATCTTCTGGGCTTGACGAAACTGTTCTTCCAACTTCTTGTGTTCGGTAATATCCTGAAGACTGAGCAGGACCAAAGGGGCGTTGTCGACAACGATTCTTGTGGTGGAAACAAGAAACGTTAAGCTTTGCTCCTTGCCCTCAACAACATTGGACTGACTGATTTCAACCTGAAGATGACTCTGTCCCGTCTCACATGTGTCTCTGATTATTTGGCGCAGGGTGCAGTGTTGACAATACGGCCCAAAGCCGCAGCCCAGTGGGTTATCGAGAGCATGTAAACAACGTAGCGCTTCCCCGGCACGAAGACCTACCATATCGGTGACTGACGAACCGGTAGATGAACAGGCAAGAGCGTTCACCCTCCGGATATGTCTTTCTCCATCGACAAGCATCATGATGAATGGAGCGTTTTCAAAAATCGTTGTCAGTTCATTTTCTTGCTGTTTTAAAATTTTCTCCGCCCGCTTGCGCTCCGCAAGAGTCTTTTGCAGCTCCAGCACCTTTTCTTCGAGCTTGGTTGCCACCACCTCACTGTATCGTTTCAGGTATTCGGCATCTTCCTTGAGGAGTTCGGTTGGGACTTGAACCTTATGTTTTGCCTTTTCAAGGATGCCTTTGATTTCTTCCCATAATTCGACGGGATCTATAGGTTTGAACAGGTAGGCGTTTGCACCGAGCGATAGCGCCAGCCGGACATCTTGATCTTCTTTATACGAAGAGGAATAGAGTACAAAGGGTATTGCGCAAAGCTCCGGTTCACATTTGATCGCCCGGAGGAACTGAAACCCGTCCATTACAGGCATGAGGGCATCCGAGATTATCAGATCCGGCGGGGAATTTTTCGCAATCCTATAACCGTTCTCCCCGTTCTCCGCCTCAATCGCTTCATTGCCACTATGTTCCACCATATAGCGAAGAAGCTGTCTGTCGTCATGGTTGTCGTCAACGATGAGTATTCTCATAATGATTTTCTCCAAAGTCACTCTATCTACTCGTGCTCCAAGATACTGCTCCGTCAGTGGCAGCAGGCAGCAGTGCGTGCTTCGTTATACGCCTATAGGAACGCACATGGTGAATCGGCTGCCTGCACCAGAGGTGCTAGTGACAAGTATATCACCCTTCAGGATTTCCCGAAGAAGTTTCTTGGTGAGATACAGACCGAGCCCTGTACCCGGGATAATACTCTCACCGGGTTTATGGAAACGAACAAACGGAGAGAATAACCTGTCAAGATTGTCTCTTCCGATACCAATGCCGGTGTCTTCGACTGCAATGTTCAGCATCGATCCATCCACTGAATGTTCCGCATAGACGCTAATAGAACCTTGATTCGTAAATTTTACGGCATTGCTCAACAGATTCAACAGACACTGCAGGAGCCTGCGCCTGTCCGCATGCAAGACCTGCCGGCAGGCCCGGATCGTCAGCTCCACCCCTTTCTGTTCGATCTCCTTTTTAAATATCTCCACCGCCTCCATCACTACATCAAAGATCTCAAAGTCCTCGGCAATCGTTTCGATCTTGCCTGTTTCGATCTTCGAGACGTCAATGATATCGTTAATCAAGGATAACAAATGCTTGCCCGATCGTAGTACTGCCGCCACATTCTCTTTCTGCTCTTTGTTAAGCGAACCGGTCCACTCGTTCAACATGATGCTCGAAAACCCGATGATGGAATTGAGGGGCGTCCTCAACTCATGGCTCATCGAGGCAATGAACATGGATTTGAGCTGGTCAATCTCCTTGAGTTTGGTATTGGCTTGTTCCAACTCAGCCGTCTTCTCGTTCAGATCTTCCACGATGTTCATCAAAGCATCTTGGCTTTCCTGCAGTTCAACGCTTTTGGTCTCAAGTTCTGCGGTACGCTCGGCAACCCGCTGTTCCAGTTCCTGATTGAGTTTGCGAATCTCTTCCTCAGCCCGTTTGCGCTCAGTGACATCATAGGTCAGGCCGACAAATCCCGTGACGTGGCCTCTCTCATCTCGCAGCGCACTTACAGACAGAAGCACCGGTACACGTATCCCGTCTTTGCGAATAACAGTCCATTCGTTTTCCTCCGGCAGGTTACGCCGAGGGCGGGCAGTTAACACATCAAATCCCGGCATGACCGTTTCATCCAGGTCATCGGATAACTGGAGAGCTCGCCGCGCGATCTCTTCCGGATTATGCCAGTACAGTGGTGTCAGTTTGCCGATCACTTCTTGGGCTGTGTATCCTAGGAGCCTTTCAGTAGCAGGATTGAAGCTGCTGACAATCCCATCAGGGGCCACGGAGAAGATACCGTGGGCAGCGTTGTCCAAAATTGCACGCTGAAAGTGGGTCAGTCGGCGTAACTCATCTGTCCGATCCAGGATCACCTCCATCATGATGTTGAAGCTCTGCCCCAGCCTGGCCACTTCGTCAAAGCCGGAGACCGGTACGCGATGGCTATAGTCGGCCAAGGCACTCACCTTTTCAACTGTCCCGGCCAGGTTTGAGATGGGGCGGACGATGGTTTTCTGCAGAGTCAACCGCAACCCCAGGGTGGTGGCTACCAACAAGACTAATAGCCCTGTGGAAAATACCAACATGATGCCCCGTACTTGGCGGTGGATTTCGTCCAGACTCATGATGAGATGTAAATGCGCTCCATCTCCCAGGCTTTGAAACAATTCAGCATTGTCCTCATTCAGATAGACGCCATCGGGTTTGAGTGGTTGGGGATGCAATGTTAAGTTTTCTCTGTTGTAGCCCGCCAGAAGCCTCCCATCCCGCAAAAAGATTTCAGCTTTCAAAATCTGCGGACTGGTATGTAAGGTATCGAGAATTTCCCGGGCCCGTCTGGGATCCTCAAAGGCTACCGCAGTTTCCGTCCCGACAGAAATCAGTTCCGCATAGGGCTCCATGATCTTCTGGGCCCGACTTTTCATCGTGAGGTGCCCGTAAAGCGCCAACCCGGTGCTCGCCGCAGCGAAAGCCAACAGAGCCATGGCCATTAAGGCGAGCGCAAGCTTGTTGCCTA
Organism: uncultured delta proteobacterium; assembly: GCA_963822095.1. GTDB lineage: Bacteria > Desulfobacterota > Desulfobulbia > Desulfobulbales > Desulfocapsaceae > CAWGGS01. The sequence goes on along the minus strand of CAWGGS010000015.1, from coordinate 130,859 downwards.
TGCTCATTCGTTTAAATGGGATCATCTTCTTCTCCGCACAACCCCGTTCTTTACGACCTCATGACTGACTTCCAACATCTTGGTCTGAATCGTCAGGGAAGCAGAACGTGCCTGATCGAGGTTTACGCTTATCTCCACGTGGTCTGTGACATCGAAACGGATGATTCCTCCTTCCTGTAAAAACTGGGCAGCATCACCCACCGTCAGAACCGGCCGGCTCTGTAACTCGGCAAGGGCTGCGCGTCGGTTTATACTGATTTTATATGCCACGAAAACTATCTGGCATTGAGGCAGTTCAGCCAGGGTTTCAGCACGGAAGATTTTAAAAAGACGCTCCTGTTCCCTGCGACCCTCGAAGACCTGCTCCAGATCCTTGCCAAAAGGGTCGCCGCCAAGGGTGCAGATATGCCAGGGAGAGTGATCGTTAGCGAAAGCATGAGACGGCCAGGTCACGTAATGGGTAAAATTGCGGAGAAAGGCCGCTTCGACCTTTCTCGGATTAACTTTCCCAAACTCCTGACCAGTTGCAAGACGGGGCAGGCAGAAAAGGAGCAGTAGACCAAATAAACAGGCCCAATGCAGACACTGCGCATACAGACGCACTTTTTTTCGCAACCGGGCATGGATACAGGCCCCTGCAGTGTTTAGCATAATTCTGCGTGCCCCTTGTTGTCGGACCACCGTTTTTTGAACCCCGTCTTGTGGAGCCAAAACTCCGAACTCCAGGAACAGTACGTGTTTTCCATGAATTCAGCCTCGACCTCAGAACCTGGCAGTGAACGTCAGCAGGAACTCACGGGGACGCCCCCGCGTGCTCTGCGAGGGTCGGTAGTGTTCGTTTGCAAGATTCTTTCCCATGAGGTCCATACTCATCAGGTGGCCGCGCCACCTCCATGCGTACCCCACCGTCGCATTAAAAAGTGTATAGGTCTGGTGCGACGATTTAGGACCGTCGGGCAAGATCGTCTGGTCGTAGACGAAATTGAATCCTCCGGCCACATATAGACCCTTGAGACCGTCTTGCGTGAAGTTGTAACGCGTCCAGAAATTGGCAAGGTGCGGTGCACTCATCTGCAAGGGGGCATTGTGAAGCAGGTGCACAGTCTTGTAATTCTCCTGTCCGGCGGCACCGAGGGTTGATGGATCCTGGGCGAGAATGGCGGCATCGTGGCCGCTGAACTCGGTAATCCGCGCGTCCATGTAACTATAGGAAAGGTAGAATTGCCAGTTGTCAGTCGCTGTGACCGTGGTGTCAAACTCGACGCCACGCGAGCGCTGCTCGCCGCTTTGGACGTTGTGAATTACCACTGCGCCGGAGGAATCTGTTTCAGCAAGGTCGTTGACGATGTTTCGGTTGCGGATGTCAAAGAAGGTCAGGGTTCCGGAAACACGGCCGTCGAACATATCTGTCTTGAGGCCAATATCGTAGCCCTTCCCCTCGGTCGGATCTGCCGGCTTGGTCGTCCCGTCGGGCTGGTTGAGGATTTGAGTGCCGGGAACGAACGATTCGGCATAGGAGGCGAACAGCGAGACCTCCGACGTGAGCTTGTAGAGTATGCCATATTGGGGCGTGACTGCGCTAGCGGTGATCTTGGGTTGTACCTGTCCGGTCAGGTGGTCGGTGAGCCGGCTTTCCGTCGCAGTCAGTCGCCAGCCGCCAAGCACGAGCAGCCGGTCGTCGAAAAAACCGAATGTGGTGCCGCCGTAAACGGACCTGTCTCTAGAGTCGGTGGTCCTGCTGGTTGGGTTCTCGGTAAGCGCAGAGCGGGGAATTGTGACCACGCGGTTCCAGGTTAAAGGATCTCTCAAGTCCCAGAGCGGCAGCGGAGAAGCGGTGGGGTCGCTGCCCAGCGCCGGATTGTTGGGGGCCTGGGCGGCCCAGTTGTCAAAACTGCGGTCGACATGCTGCCCGCCGAGAAGCAGACGCAAACTCGTACCTCCGAACTCATATTTGCCCACTGCCTGTGCTTCGAAGGTGTCGTCCCGGTTGGTGTAGGTTTGTCCCCTGAATCGGCGCCCTTGCAGGAATGTGCTGTTATCGGCCATCCCCAGATTGCCGGAGAAGAGCGCGTCGACCTGGTAATCCTGGTGGGAGTACCCGGTGCGCAGATTCCAGTGATCGTCAACTTTGAGGTCGATCCAGGTGCTCAAGCTGTTGGTATCGCTTTGTCGAAAGTCGGCGTAGGACATGCTGTTCCAGTCGTCAGGCAAGCCGGGTACATCGACACCTGAAAGGTCGGGATCGGACAGAGTCGGCACAATACCCTGCTGGCGATTGTAGCCGGGCTTCTGCATAACCTGCGGCCTCTCGATCTTATGAAAGTTCTCATATTTGAGCGAAACACTTACCCGCTCGCTTGGCTGCCAGAGCAGGGATGGAGCGATATCCCTTGAATGCGCATCATAGGGTTCCCAGTAATGGATGTCCTGGTCGTAGGAAGCGGCGATCCGATAAAAAAGCGTTTTCGATACCGGACCGGTTACGTCGGCATCGAACCTACATTGGTCGTAAGAGCCGTAGGTGGCATCGACAGTGGCGGCGAAGGTAGACTGCGGGTTCTTGGTGATGATGTTGACAATGCCGCCGGGAGCAACCTGGCCGTAGAGAAACGAGGCGGGACCCTTGACCACCTCCACGCGGGAGATGTTGGTAAAGTCAAAGATCGAGGGACCGTGGAAGCCGTCCCGCAGGATCTGGATGTTGCCTGGGGTGGAACTGACGGCGAAGCCACGGATAGCGAGGTTGGCGTTGCCCTCATTGAAGTCGTTGCTGCGGTACGTCACACCTGGTGAGTACCGCGCGATATCAAAAATGTTTCTCGGCTTCTGGTCATTGATAAAAGACTCGGTAAAGACCTGGATGGCAAACGGCAGATCCCGGATCGGCGTGTCGAGACGGGATCCGGACACGGAATTTGAGGCGCGGTAGCCGCTGTCGAGTCGGGTGGACACGTCGAAGGGGGAGACTCTGACTTTTACCAGATCCCCGATGTCCATGTCGGCAAGGTCTTTCATCCGAACCGCCGACGGTACGGTGGCATGAGCAGATTCGATTGAGGTAGACGGAGAGGTGACAAATGTTTCGGAATGATTGGAGGTGAGAACAACATCGCTGTTGACGAGCTGAGCCAGGTCCAAATCGCTGAATACCTCTGACTCGCTGATCGCGAATTGAATCTGGTTGTGGTCGGCAGGGGTGTCTGCCATTGCAACGGACAGGTGCCGTGGAAACAGGGTGAACGTCAAGGTGATCGTGACAGCCATACGCGATCTGAATGCATGTAAGAAATCATTCATATGAAGCCTCCTGCAGAAGATCATTCACCAAAAGCAAGCACGTTGCCGGTTACCCGGTAACGTCGACGGATTGAATACCTTGGAGTTTCAGGATTTCGCGGGGTCAGTATCCGTCGGGCTTCTCTATTTCCCAGCCATCCGGATTTGACCTTCAACTCCTCTTTCACCTTCCATCTATCAGTGTCATGTTCTATTTATCATGCCATTTTACCTAGAATCGTATGAATCTGCTCGATGATGGTTATCGGGTCGATCGGCTTTTCGAAATATCCGTTACAGCCCGCGGCAAGGATTCGCTCCCGGTCGCCGCTCATGGCATAGGAGGTAATGGCGATGATCGGGATGCTGCCATCGGCTTCGGATGATCGTATTCGTTTCGTGGTTTCCAGACCGTCCATGCCGGGAAGATTTATATCCATCAAAATAAAGAACGGCCTTTCCTTAAGCGCCAGCTCGAAGCCTTTCTCTCCTGATTCAGCGGCAATCACTGTATAACCGGCCCGCTGGAGAGCATAGGTTATAATCTTCAAATTGTCTTGATTGTCTTCAATAACGAGTACGGTGCGCATTGATCCCTCCGTTATGCATCTGTAGGCACACGCATGGTGAACGGGCTGTCCGTACCATAGGTACCTGCAACAAGTATTTCACCTTTCAGGAATTGATAATTTTTCGGTTTGTATGGTCTTCAAGTTGGGCAATTTTTTCTTTCAACTCTTTCATTCGCAGCTCCCTGCCGATAAAGAGCCGGTTCATCTTATCGAGTTGCGCATTTCTTTGTTCCAGTTCGGACGTCCTCCACTTCACTCGCTGTTCCAGTTCCTTATTAAATCGGCTTGCCTCCTCCTCCGCCCGCTTGAGCTCGGTAATATCGTGGCCGACAGACAACACGCTGGTTACCTTCCCACACGCGTCGTATTCCGGTACTAATATGTAAGACAGATGCAGCGTCACTCCATGGGCATTTATCCAGGTAAGGTTTGTTTTCTGAAGCGTTCCGGTTTTCAGCACATTTTGAAGCAGCGCCGCATGCTTCAGATTGGTATCGAGATTGATATCTTTTAAAAGATCAACTCCTTTCATATTGATTACCTTACCGGAAGTGAAGCCGCTTGCCTTTTCCCAAGCGGGGTTCACATAAATCCTGCGCAGATCTGTATCATATCGAACAATCAGGTCGGGAATATTTTCCACCAGAGTACGATACTCCTGCTCCCTGACTATCAGCGCCTGCTCCATCTGCCGGCGTTCGGTTCGAGTGTGCAGGACAGTTATACCGAACGCCAGATCTGCCGCCAGTTGTTCCAGGAGGTGTGTTTCGTCAGCGGTGAAGGAATTTGGCTCCACGGAGTAGATAGTGAGTGCACCAAATGTTTTGGTGCTTCCGTCCTTCAAAGGAAGGGCGATATTGGAGCGATAGCCACGCTGCAAAGCCTGTTCGCGCCAGGGGGCCGCCAGAGGATCAGCCGAGAAATCCTGAATGCAACTGCTTTCGCCAGTGCTGATGGCGGTACCAGTCGGACCACACCCACGTTTCGTATCAGCCCAGCTGATGTCGGCAACTGTGAGATACCCCTCCTCCTTTCCGGCCCATGCTACGGGACGTACGGATTTGGCATCGTCATGTTCGGCATATCCGACCCAAGCCAAGCAGTAGCCGGCCTCGTCACAAATGATGCGACAAATCTCATTGAGCAAGCTCTGCTCGTCTTGAGAACGAATGAGAACCTTGTTGCAGTTGCTGATCGCCTGCAGTTCGCGATTTAAACGGCCAAGCGAATCCTCTGCACGTTTCCGCTCGGTGATATCCTGGGCTAGAACCGCAGCCCCAATGATCGCATCTCTTGTGGTTTTGATGGGACTGTGCGATACATGGAAATAGCGCCGCGACCGAGGTTCTCCCCCCGAATAAGCGTCTTCCACGAGGTGTTCGCCGGTCAACGCCCGGTCAATATTACGCCTGGCAATTTCCCGGTCCTCAGGGACTGTCATATATTCCAAAATACTCCGGCCTTGCTTGATTTCAGCTCCGTAGAGGATTTGCATTGCGATGGCATGTCCTCGATTAAAACTGGTGTAACGATATTGCCTATCCACAGAAAAAATGAGCGCATTCGTGCTGTCGATGATGCTGCGTAAGGTTGAATACTGTACCCTCAGTTTCCCTTCGACAACCTTTCTGTTGGTCAACTCCGTTTTCAACGATACCAACCATATGACTGCAACCAAGACCACTATGAGAAAAAATAATATCACTGCTAAATAGACAAAGTGAGTAATCTGCTCCCGAGAATAAAAAACACCTTCGGTTGGCTTCCATTTGTCGAGAATACCCCGATAGGTACCGTCAGTCTTAATGATTCGCAGGGCGGAATTGATGTTGTCAAGCAGGGCCAAATTTCCTTTTTTCACCGCAATGGCAGAGGAGGAAATGGCAATAGGCACTCCGGTTACCTTGATATTTCGAATCTTACTTTCAGCAAGGATATAGGATCCAACCAGGTAGTCGACAACCACGGCATCAAGAGTGTTTTCACGCAGTGATTTGAATCCATCAATAAAATTGGGGATAATAACTAATTGTATAAGAGGTTTTTTTTCCAACACCATTTTGGGCAGACCGCCTGCTTCGACTCCGACTCGTAAGCCGTGAAGACTTGAGGTACCTGATATTCCAACTTGATGTGAAGTGGTAAAGATTGAAAATTGAGAAACAAGCAATGTATCTGAAAAATCGTAAATTTTTTTACGCTCTTCCGTCGGATTTATCTGAATGAGGGCATCAGCCTCCCCCCTGGCAACAAGCTTCTGAGCTTCCGACCAATCCATTGCTATGATTTCAATGGGTTGTGGTATGTGTTTTGCGAGCGCACGTACAATGTCAACGACAATCCCTGACGGGACGCCGTGATCCAAATAGACTACCGGAGCGAGATTTTTGTTTCCCAGAAAAACAAGTTTTGAATGTTGAGGTGATTGAGCAGAAGCGGTGGAGATTAAAAATAGGTTCAGCAAGAGACCCAGAAAAACAATGTGGGAATCTTGAAAAAAATGTTTGTTTAAACTTTTTTTATACTTAATTGTTCGTTGCGACATTGATCAACTCTCGTACCCAAAGTAAGTGTTGATGTTGTTTCAGAAAATATTTTTGTTTTTAAGTTTTTTTCTATGTGACCAGCAATTCTCACTGCAAATTCCTCTCTCTGTTTCCATGTAATGGCAAAATTATCGATCCGCCAGAAACCCGTATTGAGGCACCACCTCATATTCCAGAAACTTAAAAACTCATCCAAAGGTCGGGGCCTCTGCATGAAATGTCTGGGTAAGTCCGAACTCTTTAATGGTGGTCGGAGAAAAAAGGTGCGTTTGGTAATGCGATAGCAACTTTTTCTACACAAAAAGGATAACCCAATGGTACTTGCTGTTGCAAGCCCGCGAGTTATTTTTAGTGGTTCCTTTGGAAAATGGGCCAATTATTATTGTTACAGACACAGATGTTCTATTTTCACACCACATTCGAAGGTTAAAATATTCCGTCTTTGAATTAGACAACAGCAGGAACCTAACTCATAACAAGAGAGATATTCTCAACCTTTGGTTTTTCACTGAGTGGTCCTGAATCCCTTTACAATGCCTTTTCGGGATGACACCAACTGAGAAATTGCTTGATTTAACGTATAATCCTCCTCTATATTTTCAGGCACCTCCCAGGACGATTATGTCAGTGTGAGAGTGCCACCTTCACACAGTGGAAGTCACAGGTTCAAATCCTGTATCGCCCACCAAATGAGTTGATCAGGGTTCTTGTTTTTTCAAGAGAGCAGTGGCTCCGTTTATTTAACCAAGTTTTCTACCGACTCTGAATGGAATATACGATGGAGATAAATCCCGACTATAAGTAACTTCCTGACTCTTTGAGATAGCCTTTATGCCGCCTGTTGGCATGAGATGATTCCTGATGGAAAGTATTAACCCATTTCACCTATCCTGAACGTTGCTGTCAGGTAAAGGTTTCGAATTCCGAAGCGCTCCAGAGACAGTTTAACGGTATGATTGTCCGATATACCTGGAGGATAGCTGATAATAATAGGGAACTCACCGCTGAGCACTCCCTGACCGTTGCACCGGAAGCATTCATATGCGCCTACTCCGCCTCTTCCACTACAACCAGGGCACTGCCGGCGAGACGGTACAGTCAAACGAACATGCCCCCCTCGAAACGCCTGGTCAGGAGGTAGTGTGATGACAACGGTTAAATTTTCGAGCCGTTCTCCTTTTGAGGGGCTTTTTTCGGAAAAATTGCTGAACCACCGATCGAACAAGGAATCTAATGACGACCGGTACGTATGGAAAGACTGCAGCAAAGAGGCACTGCCGCTCCCTCCCTGCCCTTTTTCGGGTATGAGCGGCTCAACTTCCCCGCGATAGGGAGATTCCTTTAATGGTTCAAAATGTTCAGATCTACCTCGAGGTTGCCGGTTTTCCAGCAGGTTAGTATCATAACTTCTACGTCGAACCGGGTCGCTGAGAACCGAATACGCTTCCTGAATATTGAGAAAGGGCGAGCTTTGCCCATAGTGATCAGGGTGAAATTCCTTTGCCAGCCGGCGGTATGCCGACTTGATTTCATCCTGTGACGAAGTTGAAGATATTCCTAAAATGATATAGTAGTTTTTGGGCATTTCAGATCCTCCTGAAAATTATGAGTGTGGAATATAAACCCGTAATATCCTGAAGGGCATAACAACTATCGTTTGTGATATGTCATTTCATAGTAAGGAAGTTTCTTTTCCAAATCCTCTATTTTCTCAAGCAAATCCAAAACAAGATCACAGCCAGCGAAATTGACACCAAGGTCGTTCTTCAGCCGCAATATTTTATCAATTCGATCAATACCGGCATCTTCAAAGAGGAGATCAGGAGTCACTCGTTGGGAGTCTATCAATCCCAGCCCGAATAATTTCCGTATCAGAACAGGTTGAATAGCGGCAAACTGACTACGGTCATGTATATTCAGCAGTTCCCGTTTGTCCTATTACGTGTAAATTACTCTCGCTCTATCAGACATAACTCCCAGCCTTTTGCTTAGACGTTTCACGAGGATTGAATCTCGATTTCTTTGCTATCTCTTTAAATAACTTCTCCTCCTCATCGTTTAAATGTTCCGGCATTGTAACCTCAAGCTCGACGATGATATCCCCTGGAATCCCTTTACGTCTGGGAATACCTTTTCCTCGTAGACGAAGTTTTTTACCATTTTGAGATCCTTTTGGAACGGTAAGCGAAACGTTGCCGTCAATTGTTTGGATCGGAATCTTGGTTCCCAAAGCAGCTTCCCAGGGGGAAATTGCGACAACTGTATGGAGGTCGTGTCCGTCGATTTTAAATCTTGGGTCCGTGGCGATGTTGATACGGAGAAGCAGGTCGCTCGGAGTTCTGTAATCTTGGTTCTTCTGTCCCTGACCGGCAAGACGGATAATTCCTCCATCGGTGATTCCCTTAGGTATCTTTACCTGCAATGTTTTTGTTACCGGCCTGATCTGGCCAATATTGTCTGCTTCATAGGTCTGGAAAGAAATCGTCTTTGTGGCTCCGTGACAGACATCCGAGAGCGATACAGTCAATTCGGCCTGATGTTTCCTACCTGGCATGTCATCAGTGGAAAAACCGTCTTCTTGTTGCCTATGGTCAAAACTTTGACCGAAAAAGCTGTTGAAAAACTCACTGAGATTACCTGCCTCCCCAAATGAACCGTCACTGCTGAAACGGAAAGTTCTCCCCTTCCCTTTCGACCCCGCTCTTTTGGAAAAATTGTCTTGCCAGTGCTCTTGCTGCTGACCACCATGTTGCCAATCCTTACCGTAGGCATCGTAGAGTTTACGTTTCTCCGGATCCTTTAGAACCTCATTTGCTTCATTGATCTTTTTAAACCGTTCTACCGTACTCTTGTCTTTATTGACATCAGGATGGTATTTGCGCGCAAGCTTTCTGTAAGCACGATGAATCTCATCCTGGGATGAATTCTTGGCAACACCTAAAATTTTATAATAATCCTGAAACTCCATATTGATTTTTGTTCAGTGAAAATTTTTACTCATCATAAGAGCAATTCATCACCCTTCTCTCAATTCCTAAGTTGCAGACATCCCGTATTCTCTCTCATGTAGTCGCAGGGCCTTTTGAAATAGGTCCAACCGTATCGTTTAGTACGTTACTCTTTCGAATTTTCATTTACAATCAATTGATTTTACCTGTATTTTCAATTTCAAGCACTTCCATTGCCTTGCTTCTTTCAATCATGCGTCTCAATTTATCCAAATTTCGTTCATTCATATCGATGCTGGGTTTTATCATCTCACAGGTGGCATCTCCTGCGCCAAGGAGATGTTCGGCTTTTTCAAATAGTTTTTTCCCTTGTTCAAGGTAATGTTCCATATCTTTATAGATTATTGATCTATTTTTATATTTCTCCTTTTCTGCCTTTAAAACCGGCAGCAATCTTTGAATGGAAATTTCCACAATAAAATCTCTTGAGATATTCATTTTTTTTGATAGCTTCTCAATGATTTCCAATGACCTTCTATTGAGAACATACGTTTTTTGCCGCCGATGGCCGAGATCTGTTTGCGTATCTTGTTCAAGCATCCTCTCGGCAATCTCTTTAACAGTCTCTTCATCTTCGATAAGCTGATCAAATAGGGATTTCTGTTTAAGGCCTAGCTGAAAGGCGACGACATTCAATAATTTGATTATATGATCAGGCAACCGAAAAGTCGCTCTCACAGACTGCTTTCCTTGAAGCTCTTCAGCAGATATGCTTATCCTTAGATCATAATGTGAAAAACTCTTGGTCCTGCCCATAAATCACCTCCTTGCAAACAAAATTAATCAGAAAAAATTACTTTGTCAATTCATATGTTAATAGTAATTTATACAAAAGTTACTAAAATATCTCTTCCTATTATTGACATCAATAATTTCGTAATTATTTTCCAGGTACATGATAAGGGAGCCGGTCTCAACCGGCCTATTTATGAAGAATAAAAAAATGGAGGTAGACTATGTGGACGAGATGGAGTGACATTGATCGTATGTTTCAAACCATGGATCTGCTTCATAACAGGATGAACAGATTGTTCCCTGAGTATGGCGGATCATCGGCCATTCCGGCCTGGGCTGTGACCCAAGGTGGACCCAGAACCAATCTCTACGATCTTGGAGATTCCCTGGAGATGAAGGTGGAAGTTCCTGGGGTAGAAAAAGATGCCCTCAATGTAAAGGTACAGGGAAATTACCTTGAGATCAGCGGTTCTCGGAAATCCGATGCACCGGAAGGATATTCGTCTCACCGGGTGGAGCGTGGAACAACAAGCTTTACACGAAGTTTCACTCTGCCCTCTGATGTGGACACAGGCAAGGTAGGAGCACAGCTGACCAATGGTGTGCTAACACTGACCCTTTCTAAATTAGAAGCTGCTAAACCGAAACAGATAACCATCACTTAAGGTGCCTGGGGAGAAAATCATATACGATGGAGGAATTGTTATGAGCGAGAGAACTGACGTTGTAAAAAAAGACCAATCCATGCCCGAACGAAGCCGAGAAATCCCTGCAGTAGTTCCTCTCGTTGATATTTATGAGAACGATGAGGAAATCCTGCTGCGAGCGGATATGCCGGGGGTAGAGAAAAAAAATATCAGTATCAACATTGACAATGGGAAACTCTCACTCGGAGGGATCAGGAAATTCGAGTCCAAGGGCTCTGCCCAGTGGGAAGAGTTTGGCGACGTGGAGTACCAGCGTACGTTTTCGGTTCCGCAGACTATCGATATTGAGAAAATCGTAGCTGAGCTAAAAGACGGTGTTTTGAATCTCCACCTACCGAAATCCGAGGCAGCCAAACCGAGACAGATAGAAATCAAAGCTGCCTGATGCAGTGATTAATTAATAAACTGAAGCGGGAAATGGTTTCCTGATTCACATCAAATTGAGAGCACATGGAGCGGGAAATCATCTCCTGAAGGATGGTTTCCCGCTTTTTTGTTTGATTGCAAAAAGGAAGTGGAGGCTGTTATGGATATTAAAAAACTTGCACCATGGAATTGGTTTAAGAAAGAAGAAGAGGAAAGCGGTCCTGTTGTGCCGGTTAACCGTTCGGAAAAGCAATCAATTCGTGGAAAAAATTCAGCGTCTCACCCGATGATTCAGCTTCAGCAGGAAATGGACCGCTTATTTGAAAACACGTTCCGAGGCCTTGGCATATCCCCTCTCTCCAATGAATGGTTGACACCGCTTTCGGCTTCAGGACTATTAAGGCCGCAACTGGATATCGCAACAACGGATACGGAATATTCAATTACCGTGGAGATCCCGGGCGTCAGGGAGAAAGATATCAGGATAGAAATTGCCGATGATACAATGACCATAATAGGAGAGAAGAGGCAGGAAAAAGAGGAAAAGGAAAAGAATTACTACCGGGTTGAACGATCCTATGGGTCTTTCCAACGAGTCCTGTCATTGCCGGAGGATGCTAACCAGGATGATGTAAAGGCAACGTTTAAAAATGGGGTGCTGAGCATAAAAATGCCTCGTATGGCTCTACCGAAATCCGATGTAAGAAAAATTGAAATTAAGTAGCAGGAGCCGGTCCCAGTATTGAAATACCGGGACCGGCTTATTAACGGCGGGAACCGACCAGTCGGGAATATCTTTCTGACCGTACCTGCCTGGACTATCGAGCTCTTTCCCGAAAGGCCGCCGCAGGACTACGCCGCCGCAGGACTACCTCTGGCAGGGTCGGTTAAAGATCACCGGCATTCGTCGCCTGGCCGGGGTCGTGTCGCTGTCGCTCCCTCTCAATGGCGGCGCATGTCTGGGGGCCTCCCTCTCCGCGCGTGAGGCCGAGGCGGCTGGGGCCATGGCGGCGGTAGGCACGGTTGTGCCCGTGGGCATCCGAATCCAGGGGGTGAGCTGGGTGCCTGGAAAAGAGGGGCGCCTATGATTTCTTTATCCTTGTCTTTTATCGAGACGCCAGTTGTGCATACCATGCTGTAGTTGTTCAATATGTTGACAGATGCCGGTTGACCGGCATTGCCACCGGCCAGGAACCGATTTGCCTGGGAGATATGATAGTGAGAGGTACTCTTGCCATTTCCGATGTGGAGCCATATACTTCTATTAGGTCAGATAGTCTTTATTCCCTCAAAAAAAGGATGCACAATATGGCAGGTCAAATATTCTACAGAGAGCGGCTTAAAGTAAAAGATGGGGCGAAGACCCCTCGATATCGCGTTGTTGCCATAAGTGGTGTCGACATGAAGGTTTATGGCAATCATTTTCGAAAAACCGAATTAGATCAGATTGCCCAAGCTGTAAAGGCCGAATTGGTATTTTTGCACAGAGGGACAAAACATCCCGATGCTGAAACTGCGGCAGGAACCTCAAAAGCTCGAAAAGGAGCCTAATCTATGGCATTGGTGCGAGAAAAGGACAGCAAGCGGCTGCACGTAAAAAGTGCACTCATGGGTGAAAGCCTGGTCAGCAAGGAATTTATCGAGCAATTGGATATCGCTCCCCAGGAGCGATTATATCCTGATATCGCAGTCGTGAAGATTGGTGGTCAATCAATTTGTGATCGGGGGGTAAAGGCCTTGCCCGGAATCCTGAAGGAAATTGTCCGGAATAGGAAGGACCACAAGATTCTCATTACCACCGGTGGCGGCACCCGAAGTCGGCATATCTATATGATCGGCCTGGAAATGGGGATGCCCACGGGGATAATCGCTAAATTCGGCAGCATGATCTCGGAACAAAACGCTCTGATGGTTGCCACCCTTTTATCCCCCTGGGGAGGGGTGAAGATCTCGCACTCCGATATTGTCAAACTGCCGACCTACTTTGCCGAAAGTATAATTCCCGTCATGCATGGAATGCCTCCGTATGATTATTTTGCGATAAAACCCAAGGTGGGACGAATCCCCATCCATCGTACCGATGTCGGATTGGTGATTCTGGCAGATCTGATAGGGTCCCGGACAATCCTGTTCATAAAAGACGAGAAAGGCCTCTACACCGATGACCCCAAAAAGAATCCGGACGCTGATTTCATAGCGGAGATAGGCGCTCAGGACCTTCTGGAAAAAGACCTGGATGATCTGGTCATTGAACGCCCCTGCCTGGAGATCATTCAAAACAGTGAGGTCATTGAAAAAGTACAGATAATAAACGGTATGGTTGAGGGGAATATTACCAGAGCGCTCAACGGGGAACATGTCGGGACGATCATTTACAAACAGTAACGAACCACTAAGAGAAATCTGGGACAATCCACGTTTTCACTCAGTTAAAGCATACTGATTACCACTCATATTCAGCTACTGATCCGGGGAGTGAGCTGTTCGTTTCTCGGGACGCCATAAACCCATCCCTGGGGGCTTCGCTGCAGCCATCCAGGCTGCAACGACCCGAGGAACAAACAGCTCATACCCCTTCCGTTACGATAGGCTGAGTTTCAGTGGTTATCAGATAAAGCATTGCATATTTCATAAGCAGCCTGTCTTATGTTAAATGCTGCGATTTTGGAACTTGTCTGTTGCTCCTCACAAAAGAAAAAGCAGAGGTGATCTCTCTCTGACCATTCAAGGCCGCCATCACATACCAGATCGCCAGCCGCTGACCGGCCTCTTCGAAAAAAACGGCTCATCCGTATTAATCGTACTGTTAAAAGGCTGTAATTAATGAGATGGTGAAATTCATCGCTTCCAGACACTGCTCTCCGGCCTTATCGCCTGTCCAGCACGGCTGACGGAGGCCGTCCCTGGCCTGCTGTCAGGTGCGGACGTCCTGTCCGCAACCCTGTGGGCCTTTGTGATTCCCAGGCGGGTATCCGCGATGCGTCCTCCAGCGATAAATTTCGCCTCCCTTGATATGGAGGGGTACGCTCAATCCGGAAGAACCCCAAAAACCATCTTTATCCATACGATCTCTCATATGCCAGGCAAAGAGAACATGAAATGAATAGTTGCATTGTCATGATTAATGCGATTATATGAATCAATAATGGGTTAGAATGAACAGTAAAACGAGGGGAAACGAATCAGTAATTCGTCCCATTTTTTTGATGGTCTCCATCTTTTGGAGGCCTTCTATCCGGACAGGAGGGTGGTAATGGGTATTGCAGCAATCGTAGTTCTGGCCGTTTTAGCGCTTTTTGTACTGTACATTGTCGGGATCTTCAATCGCCTGGTTGCCCTTCGCAACCGATATAAGAATGCCTTTGCCCAGATCGAGGTTCAGCTCAAAAGGCGATACGACCTTATTCCCAATCTGGTAGAAACGGCCAAAGGTTACCTGAAACACGAGCGGGAAACCCTGGAGGCAGTGACCTCCGCCCGGAACCAGGCCGCCCAGGGTCTGGCTGCAGCGGCAGCCGCACCGGGAAGCGCAGCCGCCATGCAGAAACTGGCCGGAGCCGAGGGAACCCTGGCAGGGGCCTTGGGCCGGTTCAACATGGTCATGGAGGCCTATCCAGACCTCAAGGCCAACCAGAATATGATGCAGTTGAGCGAAGAGCTGACCTCAACTGAAAACAAGGTGTCCTTCGCCCGCCAATCGTTCAACGATCAGGTCATGACCTACAATACATACAAGCAATCCTTCCCCCAGGTAATCGTGGCCGGAATGTTTGGCCACGCCCAGGATGCCTCATTGCTTGAGTTTGAAGACAGCGAGGCGATTCAGGCCGTCCCCAAGGTGAGTTTCTAAAAAGAGTCTTGGTACTCCATGGATTTTTTCACAGCTCAAGACCACGCCCGTCGCAATACCGGCCGCCTTGTTTTTTTCTTCCTGCTGGCCGTAGTCTCCTTGATCGTCCTGACCAACCTCCTGGTCATGGCCACCCTGGGGTATTTCCATACTGGTTCGCCGCATTCCGGGGTTGACTGGCAGATCTTTTTCGGAGTCGGAGCGGTCGTCCTCATAATTGTGGCCGGTGGCACCGTTTACAAAATTTCCGCGCTGTCGGGTGGCGGCGATGCTGTAGCCGCCATGTTTAAAGCTGAACCGATATTCACCGACGATCCGGACCTTGACCACCAGAAGGTCGTCCATGTTGTCGAAGAGATGGCCATTGCCTCGGGTACGCCCGTGCCCCAGGTCTATATGCTTAAAGAGAGCGGAATCAATGCCTTTGCCGCGGGCTTTACCACCAGCGATGCAATCATCGCCGTGACCCGCGGTGCCGCCAAAAAGCTCAACAGGGAACAGCTCCAGGGCGTCATCGCCCATGAATTCAGTCACATCCTCAACGGGGACATGCGCCTCAATATTCGCCTGATCGGGATCCTGCACGGAATCCTGCTTATCGGTCTGGTCGGTTATCAGATCCTTCGCGGAGCGTCCCACTCCCGAAGCTCCAGAAAAGGAAGCGGAGGACTGTTCTTCATGGCCCTGGGTCTCATAGCTATCGGCTATGCCGGCACCTTCTTCGGAAAACTGATCAAGTCAGCGGTCAGTCGTCAGCGAGAATTCCTGGCCGATGCCGCAGCCGTCCAGTTCACCCGCAACCCTGACGGCATTGGTGGGGCCCTTATTAAAATCGGCTCAGGTAAAGAAGGCTCACTGCTGCTCAATCCGAAAAGCGAGGAAATCAGCCATGCCTTTTTCGGCCAGGGTGTTGCGGTGACCTTTGAGTCGCTGTTCGCAACCCATCCCCCCCTTGCCGAACGGATCAAGCGGATCCTGCCCGGATGGGACGGCGTTTTTCCCAAAGAAACGGTTCTCCCAGACGAGGCGATAACCCGCTCAGGCTCCACACCCAATCCGGCCGCCGAAGCGGTCAGCGGGCTGACCGGAGCCGTGGTCATGGATCAGATCGGTAGACCTGATGAAACCCATCTAAACCAGGCCAAGCTGCTGCTGCGGGGTATTCCCGAGATTTTTCAAAAGGCGGTCCGTGATCCCTTTGCCGCCCGTGCCGTGCTCCTGTACCTGGTTCTTGACCAAGATGAAGAGATCCGAACCAAACAGCTGGAGCAGCTGAAGAAGGCAGCCGAACGAGGCGTCTACCCCGAAACCCTTCGGCTTATCCGTGCGGGCGACAACATCTCACAGGAGCATAGACTGCCACTGGTTGAGCTGGCCCTGCCCACCCTGCACCGGATAAGCAAAGAGCAGGCACACCATTTTCTGGATAATCTCGACTCCCTGATTCGAGCAGACGGCAGAATAACGCTCTTTGAGTGGTGTCTGCAGACGATCATCTCCCAGAATCTCCTCGAGTATTTCGACAAACCTTCCCGACCGGCCGCGCAGATCAATGATCTCAATCAGGTAACACAAGACTGCACGGTTGTGCTTTCCATCCTGGTGCATGCTACCCGTCATACGGGCATCACGGCAGTAGATGTCTTTTCCTCTGCTGTTAAGGAACTTGCCCAGACAGACATGGATTTGATACCGCCAAAACAACTCAGCCTGGCCCGGCTGGACCACTCCCTCATGGTTTTAAAACGCCTGAAACCCCAGCCCAAGGCCCTGTTGATCAAGGCCTGCGTGACCTGTGTGCTCGCCGATGGCCGGATTGAGCCGGTGGAGGCGGAACTCCTGCGCGGAGTCGCCGCCACGCTGTCCGTTCCCATGCCGCCACTGATACCAGACGAACCTCTCACCTAAAAAAGGCCGGGATGCGCATATCACTGGTCAGCTTGTTTATGATCGTGTTGATTCAGCTACTGCTTCAAAGCTCTCTGTTCTTCTAGCTGTTCTTTTTTCTGATCTTTTGTTTTTTTAGACTGCTTTCCTTTCTGTTTTGCTTGAGGTTGAACTTTTGTTTTATCCTGTTTTTTCAAATTCTTCTTCCCTTGCGATTGTGCCTGAGTTTTAACCTTGGGCTTATCCTGTCGTTTCAGCTGCTGCTTCCCTTTCGGTTGTGCCTGGGTTTGAACCTTGGGCTTATCCTGTCGTTTCAGCTGCTGCTTTCCTTTCGGTTGTGCCTGGGTTTGAACCTTGGGCTTATCCTGACGTTCCAGCTGCTGCTTTCCTTTCGGCTGTGCCTGGGTTTGAACCTTGGGCCTATCCTGACGTTTCAGCTGCTGCTTTCCTTTCGGCTGTGCCTGGGTTTGAACCTTGGGCTTATCCTGACGTTTCAGCTGCTGCTTCCCTTTCGGCTGCGCCTGGGTTTGAACCTTGGGCCTATCCTGACGTTTTAGCTGCTGCTTTCCTTTCGGCTGTGCCTGGGTTTGAACCTTCGGCCTATCCTGACGTTTTAGCTGCTGCTTTCCTTTCGGCTGTGCCTGGGTTTGAACCTTGGGCCTATCCTGACGTTTTAGCTGCTGCTTTCCTTTCGGCTGTGCCTGGGTTTGAACCTTGGGCCTATCCTGACGTTTTAGCTGCTGCTTTCCTTTCGGCTGCGCTTGAGTTTTAACCTTGGGCCTATCCTGACGTTTTAGTTCCTGCTTTCCTTTCGGCTGTGCCTGGGTTTGAACCTTGGGCCTATCCTGACGTTTCAGCTGCTGCTTTCCTCTCGGTTGTGCCAGAGGTCGTGCATCGGATTTAATTGGAGAGATAGCCCTCCGAACTCGCACAGGTTCTTTCATATCAGCTGGTTGTCTGGATTTTCCCCCTTTATCCTGTACCATCTCAAACTTCCTGCGCTCCGCCTGAAACGTGTTTAATTTCCGGTCTTGGGTCTGAAAGTTCTTTCTATGATTTTCGTTTATACGGGTAAACCGTACAGGTTGATTTCTATTTTCCACAACAACAGCAAGAGGACTGGCGATCAGCAGACTCGCCTGAGCCTGGGACCGATCCAAATTACGGCTCGTTGGCGATCGATAAATTATCGGCGGGCGAGCATCTTTATGGTCGCGGCGAAACTGAAACTGCTGCTGATAATTATGCTCCCATTGCCTGTCCTCTCGCAGTCGGGATATTCGGTAGCTCCGATAAAAGGGATCATATCCGTATCGCGTGGCCTGCTTCGAATACCAAGGGTGGAACCCCCGTCTTTCATACCGATTGTCGTAGTAGTCGCCAAAATAATAGTGGTGGGAATTACTTCGGATAAAGAGGGAAAGGAAAATGGCATCGATGTTGATAACAATTTTCGGAGTGTAAGAGTAGTTGTCGTTTCTGTAGGTAGGATGTGTGTAGTAGCGTGGCGCAAACATCACACCGCGACGGTCAAGTCGATAGTCCCAGTAGCCTCTCACCAAGAGGTAGCCTCTTGGTGACCACACATAGTGAGCTGGGATCCAGACCATGTCGGGCCTCTGCTGGAGCCAATATCCCGATTGCCAGGCATATTGATCTTGAACCCAGACCCAATGACCATCGGTCCAAATATTCTGGGGTGACATGGAGGGGGAACTCGGACCTGCATTCAGTGGTTTTGGAGGAGGAGGAAGATACTCCGTTTCGGTCTGATTGATGTCTGCCCAATAGCCGGAGATATATTGATTGCCACCTTCAACCGGCATCCAGTAACCTGGAATCCACTGCCGGCCGGGAGGGATATCCCGCCAGATGCCGCTCACCCAAATAAAATCACTCTGATCATCATCCCAGCTCCAATACCCGGAAATCCATTCAATATGGTCTCCTTCAGGACGAAAATCGGGTGGGATCTCATTTATCGGTTCAGGCACGCTGCGGGCGGTGACGATCTCTGGTTGTGCCTCGTCCACACTCACATCCGCAAAGGCCTCATGGATCGGGCCCCGTGTCAGCACCTCCATCCCTTGATCGTCCACAATGGGTTCGTTTGCTGCCAACGTCATCCCTGCCTGAATAAAAAATATAACCCAGATCGAAAAAGAAAGGACGAAAACCCTTCGTGCAAAATGATTACTTAACATAATAAACCCCTTGTTTTTATAAATTAATTTGCTTTAAGGATAGTCTGCCAAAGTGATCTCCCCCTTGCAGTATTCGAGACCTTCTTTACGTCAATTGGAAAGAACAGCGAGAGTTATTGGTTGAGGTACTTCATAAACAAACCCAGCAATACTAATCTTAGGCTAAAAATCGCGGTTTCCGCTAGACCCTTCCAGTTACAATTCTTATGCCAGATGACACCTCAAGCGTCATGCATTAATTATCACTTCAATATGTAAGGATAAATTGCTTATTTAAAGGTTAAATAGCTGCCATCTTCAGCCGTGCCAAAAGGGTCATATTTAACCAAAGGTCGCATGTGACCATAAATTTTTTTTGCAGTGTAATGATGATGCAAATTCTCCTCCGCCAGAAGGGGTATTGTCTTTTCGTCCTACCAGCTTCCCAAAACCCTGCCAGGCTTCACAACGGTCATATATGACCACTTGGGTAAATATGACCGTTGTTCTCTCTGTATTGCCGACCGGTCTGCGTAGACAATTCCCTGATATTGTATTTAAATAACAATTATTTAAATGATATTTTCCAGGCGTTTTGACCCCGGTACGATGATTGCAGTATCGAAAATTGAACATATCACTGAGAAAATTAAAATGAGGGGATACCTATGGGAAAATATCTGCAACTACAACCCAATGACCAAACCTTCGTTTTTTTGTAAATCCAGCTCAAAGGAATAAAGGAAACACCCTCATTCTAACATGAAGAGTTACAGAAACATTTGTTTGGGAATATGATGACGTATCATAAAATGGCTGTCTGGCCAGGCAATCCCTACCCGTTGGGCGCCACCTGGGATGGCGAAGGTGTCAACTTCGCCATCTTTTCCGAGTGTGCCGAGAAGGTTGAGCTCTGCCTCTTTGACCACCAGGGCCGGGAGGAGGTTCAACGTATTCATCTCTCCTGGCAGACCGACCAGGTCTGGCATTGTTATCTGCCCGAGGCCCGACCCGGTCTTCTCTACGGCTACCGGGTCCATGGCCATTATGATCCGAAGGGGGGGCAGCGCTTTAATCCGGCAAAGCTGCTCCTTGATCCGTATGCCAAGCAATTTTTCGGCCGGTTACGATGGCACAACTCCCTGTTCGGCTACCAGATTGGCAACCCTCTCGGCGATCTCGCCCGTAACCGCGCCAATAGTGCCCCCTATATGCCGAAATGCCAGGTAATCGATCCGGCCTTCACCTGGGGCAATGATCGCCCCCCCTGTACATCCTGGTATGACACCATTATCTACGAACTCCATGTCAAGGGATTTACCTGGCAGCATCCCCTTATTCCCAAGGAACTGCGTGGCACCTATGCAGGGCTGTCCAGCGCTCCATCTGTCGATTACCTCAAGCGTCTCGGAATAACAGCAGTGGAACTCATGCCGGTGCAAGCCTTTGTCGACGAACGTCATCTGGTTGAAAAAGGCCTTACCGACTACTGGGGCTATAACACCATCGGTTTTTTCGTTCCTGACGGACGATATTTCGCCTACGGCCTGATTAACGAATTCAAAACCATGGTGAAGATTCTGCACTCGGCCGGCATTGAGGTCATTCTTGATGTGGTATACAACCATACCGCCGAAGGTAACCAACTGGGGCCGACCCTCTGCTTCCGGGGAATCGACAACCTTGCCTATTACCGGGTGGATCCGGAAAATAACCGTTATTATAAGGATTTCACCGGTTGTGGCAACACCCTGAACATGTGCCATCCTCGGGTACTCCAGTTGATTATGGACAGCCTGCGCTATTGGGTGCTGGAGATGCATGTGGACGGCTTCCGTTTCGACCTTGCCTCGGCACTGGCCAGGGAGTTGTACGAGGTGAACCGACTGGGGACTTTTTTTGATATCATCCATCAGGATCCGGTGCTTTCCCAGGTCAAACTGATAGCCGAGCCCTGGGATCTGGGTGAGGGAGGTTATCAGGTCGGCAACTTTCCGGTCGGTTGGACCGAGTGGAACGGGAAATACCGGGATACTGTTCGCTCCTATTGGAAAGGCGAGGGAGGCACGATCGGCGAGTTCGCCCACCGGCTTACCGGTTCAAGCGACCTTTACGAACATGGGGGCAGGCGCCCTTATGCAAGCATCAACTTCGTCACCTGTCATGACGGCTTTACCCTGCACGATCTGGTGAGCTACAATGAGAAGCACAATGAGGCGAATCTTGAAAACAATCAGGACGGAGAATCAAATAACTGCAGCTGGAACTGCGGCTGCGAGGGAGCAAGCACCGATGTGCAGGTTACCTCTTTGAGAGCCCGCCAGAAGCGTAATTTCCTCGCCAGCCTCTTCCTGTCCCAGGGGGTCCCCATGCTCCTTGCAGGCGACGAGATGGGCAGAAGTCAGCTGGGCAACAACAATACCTATTGCCAGGATACTGCTTTGAGCTGGCATGACTGGAGCCTCGATGTCGAACAGGATGAACTCCTCGGTTTCGTCCGTCGTCTGATCGTCCTGCGCAAGACCCATAATGTCTTCCGCCGCCGCCATTTTTTCCAGGGCCGTCTCATCAAGGGGTCTGGGGTCAGCGATATCATCTGGCTGACCCCGACAGGCACGGAAATGACCGACGAGGAATGGCAGAATTCCTTTGCCCGCTGCCTCGGGCTCTACCTGGCCGGTGACGCCCTTGAGGAGCAGGATGAAAAGGGAAATCCCGTCGTGGACAACAGGTTTCTTCTTCTGGTCAACGCCCACCACGAGCCCATTCCTTTCACCCTCCCGGAATTGGTCCCTGTAACCCGCTGGCAGCTCATACTCGACACCAGCTGGTCGAACGGCGGCCCGGGAGAAAAACTCCTGTGGGAGACCAAAACCAGCTATCCCCTCCTCGAACACTCCCTGGCACTTCTGGTGGAGTCCCAAGGGTGGGAACAGGACCTCAATGACAACCAATCATGAACACCTGATGGAATTTGGTACTGCGTTCCTGCCTTCGGGCACGGTGCGCTTCAGCCTTTGGGCTCCGGGGGCGGAGAAGATCTTTCTCTGCCTTGACTCCGGCGACAAAAAACAATTTCTCCCCATGCCTCGCCGGGAAACAGGCTGGTTCCGGCTGGAAACCAAAGAGGCAAGCCGGGGGAGCCGTTACTGTTTTCAACTTGCCTCCGGACTACTCGTTCCTGACCCGGCCTCGCGTTTTCAACCCGGGAATGTGCATGGACCAAGCGAGGTGATCGACCCAGACGAATTCGTCTGGACTGATCACGAATGGCATGGCCGCCCCTGGGAGGAAGGAGTCATATACGAACTGCATGTGGGCACATTCAGTGCAGAAGGCACCTTTGCCGCCGCCCAACAGCGCCTTGACCATCTGGTCGAACTCGGCATCTCCGCTATCGAGCTGATGCCGGTGGCCGCCTTTCCCGGCCGCTGCAACTGGGGATACGACGGTGTCCTCCCCTTTGCCCCGGACAGCAGCTACGGTCGTCCGGAAGATCTCAAACGGCTGATTGCCGCGGCCCATTCCAGAAAAATCATGGTGCTGCTTGACGTGGTCTATAACCACTTCGGCCCGGAGGGGAATTATCTGCACTGCTACGCCCCCGGTTTTTTCACCGAGCGTTACCAGACGCCCTGGGGTTCCGCCATCAACTTTGACGGAGACCAGAGCCGCCCTGTTCGGCAGTTCTTTATTGAAAATGCCCTCTATTGGCTCAGGGAGTACCATTTTGACGGCCTGCGTCTCGATGCGGTGCATGCCATCCACGACCAGAGCACGCCGGACATTCTGGAAGAGTTGGCCATGACGGTGAGGACCCATTTCACACCGAAACGCCACATTCATCTGATTTTGGAAAATGACCGCAACCAGGCCAGTTACCTGAGGCGGAGCGGCACTGCTCTTCCCAGCTGCTATACAGCTCAATGGAATGATGATCTGCACCACAGTCTGCATATTCTCCTTACCGGCGAAAAAAGCGGCTATTACCAAGACTATGCCGAGGTGCCCATTCAACATCTCGGCCGATCCCTGACCGAAGGGTTTTCCTATCAGGGGGAGCCTTCCCACTGCCGGGACATGGCCTGCCGAGGTGAGCCAAGTCGAGAACTGCCGCCCGACGCCTTTGTCGGTTTTTTACAAAACCATGACCAGATCGGCAACCGCGCCTATGGAGAGCGTCTCAGCCTGCTGGCTGATACACAGGCACTGCGGGCGACTCTGGCCCTGCTTTTGCTGGGGCCCTCACCGCCACTGCTCTTCATGGGTGAAGAGTGGGGGAGCAGGCAACCCTTTCCCTTTTTCTGCGATTTTGGTCCCGACCTTGCCGCAGCGGTCCGTGATGGACGGCGCCGGGAGTTTGCCGGTTTCCCGGAGTTCAGCACCCCGGAAAGCCGCGCGCACATCCCGGACCCGGCCGCGATCGAGACCTTTCTTTCTGCCAAGCTTGACTGGCAGAGCCTCGACACGGCCGAGGGCGCGGCCTGGTATACCTTTTATCGCCGGCTTCTCAACCTCCGCCGACAAGAAATTATCCCTCGTCTACGGACCATGCAACCCGGGGAAAATCAGTGGCAGGCCATCGGGAAAAGCGGCCTGGTTGTGCGCTGGCCGCTGCAAACCGGGGAAGGATTGCTGCTTTTCGCCAATCTTGGAAGACAGCCCTGCCCCGAGGGCAGACTCCCCGATCAGACCCCGCTTTTTGCCAGCCATGACATTATGGTAACCAAACAACAAACAGCACTGCCGCCCTGGTCGATCTTCTGGTTTATCACCAGGCCTGAACCACCGGGAGGCCGGCCATGATCCCACCGCTTCCACTTGCCACCTACAGGCTCCAGTTCAACAGTGGGTTCACCTTCAATGATGCCAGGCGCATCGTTTCGTATCTGTACGCCCTGGGTATCAGCCACTGCTACGCCTCCCCCCTGCTCAAGGCACGCAGCGGCAGCAGTCACGGCTATGATATCGTCGACCACAACGTCCTCAATCCCGAACTGGGCACACCGGAGGAATTCCAGCTCTTCATAGACACCCTGCATAAATTCGACATGGGACTCATCCTCGATATTGTCCCCAACCATATGGGGATCGGCGGCAACGATAACGCCTGGTGGCTCGATGTCCTCGAAAACGGGCCGGCCTCTGTCTATGCGGTCTATTTCGACATCGACTGGCAACCGGCCTCGAGAATCCTGCTCGGCAAAATTCTATTGCCCATTCTGGGGGATTATTACGGCAAGGTACTGGATCGCGGTGAGATTAAACTCACTTTTTCTAAAGAGCAAGGGAGTTTTACCGCCCGCTACTATGAACACCTGTTGCCGATTGACCCGAAAACCTACCCGCTGATTCTTGGGCCAGCTCTTGTCTTTTTCCAGGAAGACCCAGGCAATACAACGCAATTAACAGCCCGGCTTCAGCAAATTATCACCGATTGCCGACGTCTTCCAGGTCGACAGATCAGAGGCAGACAGCACCGTGGGGAGCGACGGGAAAGACTGCTGGAGATCAAACGTGAGCTGGTTCAGCTCTTTCGGGAAAAAGGTGTTCAGGACGCGATCAACCAGAGCCTCACCATTTTCAATGACTCCAAGACTCCCGGGAAAAAATACGAACGGTTGCACCAACTTCTGGAAAAGCAGGCGTATCGTCTCGCCTTCTGGCGGGTGGCGGCGGATGAGATCAACTACCGCCGTTTCTTCAACGTCAACAGCCTGGCCGGTCTGCGCCAGGAGCAGGCAGAGGTATTTACCGCAACACATCGTTTCCTCTTTTCCCTCATCGAAAAGGGAGTCATCCAAGGGTTGCGTATCGACCATCCAGATGGTCTCTTCGACCCCCGAAGGTATTACGACCGACTGACATCCGAAATCGCCAACCATCTTCCTCCGAACAACGCCCAGGATGGTAGCTTTTACCTGGTGGTCGAGAAGATTCTGGCCATTCATGAAGAGCTTCCACGGGAGTGGTCCATTCACGGAACCACAGGTTATGATTTCGCCAATCTGGTCAACGGCCTCTTTATCAACCCCATGGGGGAAAAGCCCCTTTCCCAAATCTACCGCTTCTGTACAGGAGAAAACGGAGAATACGTCGAGAAACTCTACAAAGCAAAAAAGCTGATCATAAAAACACACCTCGCAAGCGAACTGACAGTACTGTCCAATTTGCTGATGCAGATCGCGGAAAAGAATCGTCATACCCGTGATTTCACTCTTGCCGGTCTGCGAGAGGCACTTTCCGAGGTAGTGGCCTGTTTTCCCGTCTATCGGACCTATGTGACCCCGAAGGGGGTGGGTGCGGAGGACCGCCGTTCTGTGGTAAAGGCGGTGACGGCAGCCAAACAACGAAACCCGGTTACAGACCCGGCTATTTTTAATTTTGTCCACGACTCCCTCCTGATGGAGAGAAATTCCGACAACCGTCGCGGCAGGCAGGACATGGTGGCGCACTTCGCCATGAAATTCCAGCAGTATACGGCGCCGGTCATGGCCAAGGCCCAGGAAGATACGGTCTTTTACCGCGATTGTCGCCTGCTCTCCTTAAACGAGGTGGGAGGAGAACCGCATTCATTCAGGGTGTCCAGAACCGGATTTCATCAAGCGAATACAGTCAGACAGCAATACTGGCCTCACTCCATGCTAACCACATCGACCCACGACAGCAAACGCAGCGAGGATGTCCGTGCCCGCCTCAATGTGTTAAGTGAAATTCCCAATCTCTGGAATCAACGGGTCAGACACTGGATGAAACTCAACCGTCGGCATATAAAGTATTTGAACGGTCAAGGTGCACCAAGCCGCAACGATGAATATTTTCTCTACCAGACCCTGCTGGGCACCTGGCCTCTTTCGGCTCCTGAAGGACCGGAACTGGACGTGTATAGGGAACGCATTGACGCCTATATGCTCAAGGCGGTGCGAGAGGCCAAGGTCCACACTTCCTGGCTCACCCCCAACTCTGACTACGAAAAAAGTCTTTCCGTTTTCATTTCGGCGCTGTTACAAGCTAAGACTCCCAACCACTTCCTTGCTGATCTTGGGGCATTTTGTGAAAAACTCAGCCGCTTCGGCCTGCTCAACTCCCTCTCCCAGGTCCTGCTCAAGCTGACCGCCCCCGGGGTGCCGGATATTTACCAGGGCAACGAAGTCTGGGATTTCAGTCTGGTTGATCCGGACAACAGGCGTCCCGTGGATTTCGTTCGAAACCAACGTTTGCTGGGTGATCTTGCCAACATCTTTTCCGACGATGAGCCATCAGGGCCCGGGCTGGCCACCCTTCTGGCCAGCTTGACCGATGGCCGGGCCAAGCTTTTCGTCACCAGCAGGATCCTGCAGTTTCGGAAAAAGCACCCTGCCCTCTTTTCAGAAGGCGTCTACGAGGCATTGCCGATCTATGGCGAGACCGAGCAGCGTCTTTGCGTTCTGGGCCGTTCTTTGGCAGGTGAGCGTCTCATTGCCGTTGCGCCGCGTTTTTTTACTTCGTTTCTGCCTGACAACGATGCTCCTTACTCGGAAATCGCCGATACGGCATGGGACCGAACCCATCTCTGCCTGCCAAAAAACGCCGCACCCGAATCGTATTGCAATATTTTTACCGGAGAAAAGCACCAGTCCCTCCGGCAGGATGGGCAGGTTGTTCTGATGATGGCTCCTCTTTTGCGTGCCTTTCCGGTAGCCTTTCTCTATAGCTCTGGGGAGGATTGAGCGATGAAAACAGACGTCTTTGCCAACGACCTGATGTCTTCTCTTCGAACAGGCCCGGTGTTGAATTTCCACGGTCATGTGTCGCTTGGCGACCGGTTGCGCTTTGTGCAGACATATCTTGTTGTCCCCGGGATAGTGCATATAGTTTCATATAACCTTCCGACAGAGGATTCCTTTTGGTATGAAGGTTGTTGTTCTCCACATCTTCAGGTAGTGCCTGTCCATAAATGGTCTTTTTTTCCTAACTCTACGTTGCTTGCAAAAGTTGAAAGACCTTCAGTGAAGCTCAGATGACAAGAGAGCTGGAAGTGCAACCCCAGAAACCAAACTGTTTGTAAGAATTATAGTTCAGGCATGTATTCAAGGAGGGACCATGCAGCAGGAACAAACGCAGCAATCACTTCCCCGGGAAATTGCCCCAAGGGCATGGATAGAAGATATCAAGCCCCAGATCGACTCCGGTGCTTTTCCAATTAAAAGGACAAGAGGCGAGAACGTCAGGGTCCGGGCCTCCGTTTTTGCCGATGGGCATGACGACGTGAAGGCGCTTCTCTGTTATTGCACCCCGGTAGGCGAATGGCATGAGACGCCCATGGCCCGGCGTGCCAATGATGTATGGGAAGCAGAGTTTTCAGTGGAGCAGACCGGGACCTTTCTGTACACCATCAAGGCCTGGATCGACAATTTCTCCACCTGGCAGGGTGAGATCCAAAAAAAATTCGCCGCAGGTCAACAGGTCACCAGCGAACTCCTGGAAGGCGCAGCAATGATCGAGGAGGCCGCCCAAAGGGCGGAAACCCCGGATCGGGAGTGGCTATCGACACTTTCAATCAAACTGCGAAGTGGTGAATCCCAGGCCGATCTGGTGGCTCTAGCCACGGCAGACGATACCTGTGGCATCATAGGCCGGTATCCCGACCGGTCAAACGAGACTGTTGCGGGAGTGTCCCTTGCCGTCACGGTGGAGCCGGAAAGAGCCGGGTTCGGCGCCTGGTATGAAATTTTCCCTCGTTCGGTCACCGGTTCCCCCGAGAAAAGCGGAACGTTTGCCGATCTTGAGAACAAGATTCCGGAGATCGTGCACCTGGGGTTTGATGTTCTTTATCTGCCGCCGATCCATCCCATCGGCCGCACCAACCGCAAAGGCCGCAACAACCAGCTTTTGGCAACTGAAGAAGATCCCGGCAGCCCGTGGGCCATCGGTTCTGAAAAGGGCGGCCACAAATCCGTCCATCCCGACCTCGGCACCCTGGAGGATTTTGACCATCTACTGGCTGCTGCCAGAGCGCAGGGACTGGAGCTGGCCCTTGATATCGCCTTTCAGTGTTCACCGGACCATCCCTACGTCCGGGAACACCCCGAGTGGTTCCGGCATCGACCTGACGGCACAATCAAATTTGCCGAAAATCCTCCGAAAAAATATGAGGATATCTACCCTCTCAACTTCGACTGCAAGGAGTGGCGCACCCTTTGGCAGGAACTGAAAAGCATCGTCATATTCTGGATTGACCGGGGCGTGCGTATCTTCAGGGTGGACAACCCCCATACCAAGCCGCTTCGTTTCTGGAAATGGCTGATTTCCGAGGTGCGCCGGGAGCATCCAGACACCGTTTTTCTCGCTGAGGCATTTACCAGGCCCAAGGTCAAATACGCCCTGGCCAAGGTAGGGTTCAGCCAGTCTTACACCTATTTTACCTGGCGCAACTACGAAACAACAGCTGACCGAGTATATGCAGGAGTTGGTAAACACCGAGGTGCGTGAGTATTTCCGGCCCAACTTCTTTGCCAACACCCCGGACATCCTGTCGGAGTACCTTCAGTTCGGCGGCCGGCCGGCATTCATGACCCGGCTTGTTCTGGCAGCTACACTGTCGGCATGCTATGGGATATACAGCGGGTTCGAACTCCTGGAAAACGAGGCATTACCGGGCAGCGAGGAGTACCTGAATTCGGAGAAATTTGAAATTAAACCCCGGGACTGGGGCAAACCCGGAAATCTCCATGCCTTTATCGCTAAAGTCAACACCATCCGCAGAACCAATCCGGCATTGGCAGCAAACAGAGGGCTGGCCTTCTATCCGGTGGACAATGAACAGCTGCTCTTCTACGGTAAGCGGACCGAGAATTTTTCCAATATTCTCCTGGTGGCGGTCAACCTCGACCCCCATCATGTTCAAGACGGTTGGCTCCAGGTTCCCCTGGAGGCATTGGGCATAGATGAAAATGAGATCTTTCAGGTTCATGAACTTATTGGTGACAGCCGGTATCTCTGGCAAGGGAGAAACAATTATGTCCGGCTCGATCCCGAATCCTGCCCGGCCCAGATCTTCAGGGTGAGGCGCCGGTTGCGGACTGAACATGATTTCGATTATTTCATGTGAGAAAGAATGTCAATATCAACCTCCTGGCTCTCAGGGGCTGTCAGGAGAAAAGGAGAAAATCGATATATGGTTTCAGGACAGACAGATCCTCTCTGGTACAAGGACGCTATTATTTATGAGATGCCTGTAAAGGCATTCAAGGACAGCAATGGCGACGGCAGCGGAGATTTTCGCGGACTGATCGAAAAACTCGATTACCTGCAACAGCTCGAGGTAAACACCCTGTGGCTTCTGCCGTTTTATCCTTCGCCCTTCAGGGATGACGGGTATGACATCTCCGATTATCTGTCGATCCATCCACGCTATGGGACCCTGCGTGATTTCAGGATGTTGATACGTGAGGCACATCGGCGCGGAATACGGATCATAACCGAGCTTGTCATCAACCACACGTCGGACCAGCATCACTGGTTCCAGGCAGCCAGAAGAGCGAAAGCCAAGAGCGCCCGCCGCAATTATTATGTCTGGAGCGACACCAACGACAAGTTTCAGGACACCAGGATCATTTTCACCGATACCGAAAATTCCAACTGGGCTTGGGACTCGGAGGCCAAGGCCTACTATTGGCACCGGTTCTTTTCCCATCAGCCCGATTTGAACCATAATAATCCCAAGGTCGTTAAGGCCGTGCTGAAGGTGATGAAATTCTGGTTCGATTTGGGGGTCGATGGTATGCGCCTGGACGCGGTTCCTTATCTCTGTGTCCGGGAAGGCACCAACAATGAGAACCTCCCGGAAACGCACAATGTTCTCAAACAGTTCCGCTCATACCTCGACCGTCAATATACCGGGCGGATGCTCCTGGCGGAGGCCAATCAGTGGCCTGAATATGTCCGCCGCTATTTCGGAGACGGCGATGAATGTCATATGGCCTATCATTTTCCCTTGATGCCCAGAATGTTCATGGCTCTCCGCCAGGAAGACCGCCATCCCATTACTGAGATACTCGAGCGTACCCCCGCCATACCTGACAGCTGTCAGTGGGCTCTTTTTCTGCGTAATCACGATGAGTTGACCCTGGAGATGGTGACCGATGCAGAACGGGATTATATGTATGGGGAGTATGCCACGGATGCCAGGATGAGGCTCAATGTCGGCATTCGCCGCCGTTTGGCGCCATTGCTTGATAACAGCCGTCGCCGTATGGAACTGTTAAACTCCCTGCTTTTTTCCATGCCCGGCTCGCCTGTAATCTACTACGGTGACGAGATTGGGATGGGCGACAATATCTTCCTGGGTGACAGGGATGGCGTCCGCACTCCCATGCACTGGAATATGGATAGAAACGCGGGTTTTTCCACGGCCGATGTTGCCCGCCTGTATCTGCCGGTGATAATGGATCCAGTCTATGGATACCAGGCAATCAATGTCGAGGCACAGGAACGCGATCCCTCCTCCATGCTGCATTTCATGCGCCGGATGATCGCCCTGCGCCGGCAGCACAAAGCATTCGGCCGGGGTACCTTCCGGTTTATAAAGCTTGAAAACAGAACGATTCTCGCCTATGTCCGCAGCTACAAAGCGGAAATTCTGCTTATTGTCGCCAATCTCTCCCGTTTTGTTCAGCCGGCGGAGTTGGATCTTGCCGATTTCAGCGGGCGCATTCCGGTTGAAATGATCGGGAGAACAGAATTTCCGCCGATTGGAGAATCCCCCTATTTTCTCACCCTGGGCCCCCACAGCTTCTACTGGTTCAGGCTCGAATCACCGGCCGAACCGATAAAAGCAGGACAGCAGAAGACTGCCGCTCTGCCCGAGATCCCTCAGCTTCTCCTGGATGAGATGTGGGTGACCCTGCTTGAGCGGGAATATCTTTATACCCTTGGCAACGATATCCTGCCGCGGTTTCTTGCCAGACAGCGATGGTTCCGCGGGAAAGCCCGGGAGTTGGCGTCCTGTCGGATCAGCGATTGGTGTAAGCTTGGAGCATCCTTCTACATACTCCTGATCGAGACAAGCTACGCCTCAGGTGGCAAAGAGGCCTATGTCATGCCGCTGAAAATCACCCAGGGAAAGACGGCAATAACCCTGGCCGAAGAAATACCGGACTCCATCGTAGCCACGGTGAAAAACCAACGAGGAGAGGGAATTCTCTATGACGCGCTGATGGACAGGGCCTCCTGCGATGTCTTGTTCAGCGCCATCGGTGACAGCCGAAGGTATCGAACTGCGGTCGGTGGCTCCCTTTCCATGCAGACGACCAGCGCTTATGACGATATGGCCGATCGAGACAGTTCCAATTTCACGGTCAGAAAACTCGGCGTAGAGCAGAGCAATACCTCCGTGATCATCGATGAGGCATTCGTATTGAAGCTCTATCGAAAACTCGAGCAGGGGGTCAATCCCGAAGTGGAGATGAGCCTGTATCTTACCGAGCAAAGCCGGTTCACAGGCATTGCTAAGGTCGCGGGGGCAATCCGCTACACCGATAAATCCGGGCTTGAATCAACGGTGGGCATGCTGCAGGAGTTTGTTCCCAACAGAGAAGATGGGTGGACCTATGCCCTGGAGGCCTTGAAAGGGTATTGTCAAAAAGCCGAAGAGCAGGCGGCACAAGGAGAAGCGCCGCCCGCTTCCGCACCTGATCTCATCGAGGCATCGCGCAGGGATCCGCCTGCTGCCTTTACCGGCATGACCCACGGGTTCCTGCAGGATATGCGAATCCTTGGCCGTCGAACAGCCGAGTTTCACCTGGCTCTGGCAAAAGATACTCGCAACCGGGATTTTAAACCGGAAAAAGCAACCCGGTTATTCGTCGAGCGATTGTCTGATGCAATCTCTCGGGAAGCCGGGGAGGCCCTGGCCCTGCTCGGCAATAAAATTTCAGATTTCCCTGCCCCTGTCCACAAGGCGGCGGACCTGGTTCTAGTAGAAGGTCCGGCCCTGCTCAGCAAGCTTGATCTTCTTCCTGAGTTCGCCGAGGATATCGGGGTCTTGATCCGTATACACGGTGATTATCATCTGGGCCAGGTTTTAAGAACCGATGCCGATGATTTTATCCTCCTGGACTTTGAAGGAGAGCCTTTGCGACCGCTGGCAGAGAGACGGTGCAAGAACTCGCCGCTAAAGGATGTGGCCGGCATGATCCGGTCATTGCATTATGCCGCCCAGGCTCCGTTTTCCGAGGACAAAAGCAACAGCACCGTGGAAAAACGGATCCAGCCGTGGAGAGATGCCTGGTATGAATGGACCAGTGCGGCATTTTTGTCCGCCTATCTCGAGACCGCCGCCAGGGCACCATTTCTGCCCACAGTCGATCCTGCGTTCATTCTCGATGTCTTCCTTCTCGAGAAGGCTTTTTACGAACTGCAGTACGAACTCAACAATAGGCCGGACTGGGTCCACATACCCCTTGCCGGCATCATCGATATCATCAAACGACAAAAACAGACCGGACGAAAACAATGACTACGAATAAAGGCATCTTAACAGACTACGATCTTCACCTTCTTTCTGAAGGCACACATTACAGAGCCTGGGAAAAACTCGGTGCCCATGTCCTTGAACATGACGGCCAAAAGGGGGCCTGTTTCGCCGTCTGGGCTCCCAATGCCCGGCAAGTAGCCGTGATCGGCGAGTTCAACGGTTGGGATGGTTCCGCTCATCTTCTTAAAAGCATCGGTGATTCAGGCTATTGGCAGGGATATATTCCCGGGCTTACCGCCGGGACACTGTATAAATACGATATCACCTCCCAAGCAGGCGGCTACCGGGTTCAGAAGGCAGATCCCTATTCCTTCTTCTGTGAGATTCGGCCGGCTACCGCTTCTATCATCTGGGATCTGGATGGGTATCAATGGCAGGACGATGACTGGATGGCCTGCCGGGGCAAAAACAATCGTCACGATGCCCCCATCGCCGTCTACGAGGTGCATCTGGGTTCCTGGATGCGTGGTGAGGACGGACGCTGGCTGACCTATGTGGAAATTGCTGACAAACTGGCCGAATATGTCGGTCATATGGGTTTTACCCATGTGGAATTGCTGCCAATTAATGAGCACCCCTTCGATGGCTCCTGGGGGTACCAGACGGTCGGCTATTTCGCACCGACCAGCCGTTTCGGCACACCCCAGGATTTCATGCATCTGGTCGATACACTGCATCGCCACTCAATAGGTGTCATCCTCGACTGGGTACCGGCTCATTTTCCTCGCGATGCACACGGCCTTGGCTATTTTGACGGCACCCATCTTTATGAGCATGCCGATCCGCGTCAGGGGGAGCAACAGGACTGGGGCACCTTTGTCTTCAATTTCGGTCGACGCGAGGTTGTCGATTTCCTGCTGAGCAACGCCCTTTTCTGGCTGGAGGTCTATCATATTGACGGACTGCGCGTCGATGCCGTATCTTCCATGCTCTATCTGGATTATTCCCGCAAGGAAGGAGAATGGATACCGAACCGGTATGGTGGTCGGGAAAATCTCGAGGCTATCGAATTTCTCAAGCGATTCAATCAGCTGGTATATCAGGAGCACCCCGATGTCATGACCATGGCGGAGGAATCCACATCCTGGCCCATGGTTTCCCGCCCGACCTATGTGGGGGGACTCGGCTTCGGTTTCAAATGGAATATGGGCTGGATGCACGACTCACTGCTCTATATGAGCAATGACCCGGTATTCAGAAGCTTCCGTCACCATAACCTGACCTTCAGCCTGCTCTATGCCTTTCAGGAGAATTTTATCCTGGCCTTTTCCCATGACGAAGTGGTCCACGGCAAAGGATCGATGCTGGGCAAGATGCCGGGTGACGAGTGGCGAAAATTTGCAAATCTGCGCCTGCTCTATGGCTATATGTATACCCATCCCGGTAAAAAACTGCTCTTCATGGGTGACGAGATCGGTCAATGGCAGGAATGGAATCATGAAACCCAGATCGATTGGGCGTGCCTGGAGGCTCCTAATCACCAGGGCCTGCAGCGCTGGGTTCGGGATCTCAACACCTTTCTGCGAGGGTGCCCGCCTCTTCACGAGCTCGACACCACCTCAGATGGATTTTCCTGGATCGACTGCAACGACAGTGAGCAGTCCATTCTGAGTTACATGCGTCGTTGCAGGAATCCTCATGATATCCTGATCTGCATTACCAATTTTACCCCGGTTCCACGCCATAACTATCGGGTGGGGGTTCCGGAAGCGGGCTTCTGGGAAGAGGTACTCAACAGCGATGCGTCGCTTTACGGTGGCAGTGGCCAGGGCAATTTGGGCGGTGTGGAAACGACCCCGGTGGCCATGCATGGTGAGTTTCAGTCCATCAATATCACCCTGCCCCCGTTGGCAGTGGTTGCCTTTCGGCTGAAAAGGCCTTGAAGAAGGCAGGACGGTGTAAGATGATCACCCTTGAGATTTTTTTCCTCATGGAAAGCCTACCTTCCTGTGCGGGATTTTATCAACGACCTTTCCTCGGAAGAATTGTCTCCATGAGAACTTCAGAAGAATCATCTCCTCAAAGAGTTGAACTGTATGTCGTATGATTTTGCAAGACTGCGGCCGCTGGTAAGAAAGGCGTTGAATGTCCTTGGTATCAGGAACTTTCTTCTCTCCATCCACGATGCTGCCTTTCCCAGCCTGCCGGGCGAGGATATCGGTCGCGGCTCTCCCTATTCCCACGGGGCCTTCCACTTTGTCCGCTTTGCAAGCGACCTCGGTTTCAATGGCTTCCAGTTCGGGCCGCAGGGTATTACCTCTCCATTGAACCCTTCTCCCTACGACGCGACCCTCTTTTCCCGAAATCCTCTTTCCCTGGCACCCCTCCGGCTGACCGAGAAACCATGGAACCTGATTCAAGCCGAATGGCTGTCCTGCCTGCTTGACGGGCAGGCTCCTCCTGTCGACCGAGTCGAAGGGGATTTCGCTGAAAAGGCCATGGGCAGCCTTCTCGTTGAAATCGGCCGGTGGGTCAGGAAGAACAGCGACCGGGAAGGCACCGGATTCCAGGCTGCGCTGCTCCGTTCTTTTAACGAATTTCTTCAGAATAACGGCGATTGGCTGGAGCGAGACGGACTCTATGAAGTGCTTCGAAGCCAGTATGGCGGAAGAAGCTGGAAAGCGTGGGGAGAAAGTGCCCAGGCATTGATCGACAAACGGCTCTTTGCACCACCCCGGGGTGGCGGCGAGGCGGCAAGGAAACGAAAGACGGAACTCAAAAGGCGCCATCGAAACGAGATGGAGGAATATTTTTTCATCCAATTTCTCCTGCACTGGCAGCACCGTAAGCTCAGAAAACATTGCAGGCTTCTCGATCTCAGGCTGTTCGGTGATTGTCAGATCGGACTCTCCGGTAGAGATATATGGTCGGCCCAATCCTTTCTGCTTGCCGATTATCTCCTGGGGGCACCACCGAGCCGGACAAATCCGGAAGGCCAGCCCTGGAATTACCCTGTTCCGGATCCGCACAAATTCAATCTCTTCGACCCGGAAGGCAACTGTATTCCGGGTCCGGCACGCGTGTTTTTCAGAAGACGGATAGACAAACTGTTTCAGGAATTCGACGGCATCCGCATCGATCACCCGCATGGCCTGATCTGCCCGTGGGTCTACCGTGCCGACAGGGAGGATACTCATAAGGCCGTACAGGAAGGTGCCCGTCTTTTCGCTTCACCGGCGCTGGCCGATCATCCACGACTGGCGGAGCTTGCCATCGTTCGACCCGATCAGATCAATCCGAGAGAAAAACGCTACGCCGACGACTGGGTCATGAATCTGGAACCCGACCAGATTCGCCGGTATGCCGTACGGTTTGAGGAGATTATGGCCTCGGCCCGCGAATATCACCGCGGTTCCAGCGAAATTGCCTGTGAAATACTGAGCACCCGGCCCTATCCGATAAGAAAGGTGATGGAATTGTACGGTCTCGGTCATTTCCTCGTCACCCAGAAGGCGGATTTAAAGAAGGCCCATGATGTCTACCGCTGTGAAAATGCACAGCCACAGGACTGGGTGATGCTGGGCAATCACGATACCTCTTCGATCTGGCAGGTCACCGAACGCTGGCTGCAGGATGGAGAATGCCTCCAACAGGCTGAATATCTGGCCAAGCGTCTGGATATTGCTGCGGGCGAACGGGAAAAATGGATACGCCGTGTCGCGGGGGACAGCGGGGAGCTTGCCCAGGCCAAATTCGCCGACCTGTTTATCGGTCCGGCCCAAAACATCATGGTTTTTTTCACCGATCTTCTCGGCATCCGGCAATCATACAATATTCCCGGCACGGTCAGCCAGGATAACTGGTCGCTTCGCATCGACTCTGATTACCCCAGGCAGTATATTGACAAGTTGCGCAAAAACCTGGCACTCAATATCCCAAAGGCACTGGCCATGGCCCTTCGAGCCCGGGGTGATGATGTCCGTCTGCAGTACCGCAATTTGATAGAAGATCTGGAATCCTGGCCGGTACGTTTTCAAAAGTGATGTGGCTCTTCATACTTCGGGCAATCATTTCTTCTTCGGCGGCATGGCGTCGGTTATCGAGCCGTCCACCATTTCACAGGCAAAAGCAAAGGTCTCGGACAGCGTCGGGTGCGCATGGATCGTTTTGCTTATATCCTCAGCATCGGACCCCATCTCCAGGGCGAGCACAGCCTCATGAATAAGCTCACCACTATTGAGACCGCAGATCGCTGCGCCAATCAGACGACCGGTTTCCTTGGAAAAAAGCACTTTGCTGGCTCCCACCTCAGCACCTGCCGACAATGCCCGGCCGCTGGCCCCCCAGGAGAATTTGCCTTTGTCATAGTCGATGCCCTTCTCCTTGGCCTCTTTTTCGGTCAATCCGATCCAGGCCACCTCCGGATTGGTGTAGGCCACCGCCGGAATACCCAGAGCCGTGAAGGCCGATGTATGCCCTGCGCAGACTTCAGCCGCCACCTTGCCCTGGTGGGAGGCTTTATGGGCCAACATGGGATCGCCCACCACATCGCCAATGGCAAAGATGTTGGAAACAGAGGTGCGCAGCTGTTCATCCACCTCGACAAATCCTCTTTTACCAGGGGATATCCCGAGATTTTCCAGACCGATATTTTCGCTGTTGGGTGTGCGGCCTACGGCAACCAGGACGGCGTCATATTCCTTGGTTTCCTCTTCATTTTTTTGCTCGACGGTAACCTTGATTGCCCTCTTTTCCGCCTTGATGTTGGTGACTTTTGCTTTGGTCAGGATGGTATAGCGCTTTTTCAACTTCAGGAAGAGCGGCTGGACGACATCCTTGTCGGCCGGCGGGATGATGTGGTCGAGCATCTCGACGATGGTGATTTCCGACCCAAGTGCACTGTAGACCTGGGCCATCTCCAGCCCGATGATGCCGCCGCCGATGATCAGGAAGCGCTTGGGGATGAAGTCCAGACGAAGGGCCGCAGTCGAGTCCCAGATGCGCGGGTCGTCCGGTTGATTCGGCAGGACGAACGGCCTCGATCCGGTGGCGATTATGGCATGAGCGAAACCGATTTCCGTCTCTGTTCCTTCGACCGTAATCGTAATGGTCTCCTTGTCACGAAAAACGCCCCTTCCGGTGAGGCGGGTAATCTTCCTTGCCGTGGCCAGGCTGTCGAGTCCATCGGTCAGCTTTTGTATAACGTCCTCTTTTTTGGCCCGCAGAGCATCAATGTCGATCTCCGGCTTACCAAAACGGATACCGAAATCGGCGATGTCTTGGGCCTCTTCTATGACCTGGGCTCCGTGCAACAGTGTCTTGGAGGGGATGCAGCCTAAGTTGAGGCAGACACCGCCGAGTCGCTCTCTGCTGTCGATCAGGCAGACATTCAGGCCAAGATCGGCACCGCGAAATGCGGCGGTGTAGCCGCCGGGCCCAGCTCCCAGAACCACAAGATCAAATTTTTCCCTGTCGCTCAATTTTCTTCCTCCATGGTTATAATAACGTCCTTCTGAGGTCCTCTATATTTTTGCTCAAGGCCTTGCAGAACCTGGCCGCATCGGCGCCATCGATCACCCGGTGGTCGTAGGACAGCGAGAATGGCAGGGTCAGCCGCGGCCTGAAGGCCTGGAGTTCCTCGTTCCACACCGGCTTTTGATAATTGCGCGACAGACCCAGGATTGCCACCTGGGGGCTATTGATGATCGGGGTAAAACCGGTCCCGCCGATACCGCCCAGGCTAGAGATGGTAAACGTTGCTCCCTGCATATCGGTAATGGCCAGTTTTCCCGCCCTGGCCTCCTCGCTGAGTCGTTTGAGTTCATTGGCAATTTCCTTCATTCCCATTTTGTCGGCGTCTTTGATTACTGGTACGACCAGGCCGTTGGGTGTATCTACAGCGACGCCTATGTTGTAGAAATATTTGAGCACAAGCTTGTTATCATCGGCGTCCAGCGAGCTGTTGACCTCGGGGTAGGCCTTCAGGGTTGCGACCACCGCCTTGGTGATGAAGACCAGTGCACTGTAGCGGATCTGATTCTCCGCCTCCTTATTCAATTGTCTACGGAATGCCTCCAGTTCGGTGACATCCGCCTCGTCGAAATGGGTAACATGG
Source organism: uncultured delta proteobacterium (assembly GCA_963822095.1). Classification (GTDB taxonomy): domain Bacteria; phylum Desulfobacterota; class Desulfobulbia; order Desulfobulbales; family Desulfocapsaceae; genus CAWGGS01. The sequence continues at coordinate 92,158 of CAWGGS010000015.1, read as the reverse complement.
GGAATGGTCATCCAGCTCTTCAACAACTGAGGGCCTGAGATCTTTTTAATCCGTCCCATAGCCACTTCCTCAACTTCACCATACCTGCTGAAATCTTCAAGCGGCCCGCTCTTGAGGAAATTGTCCATGGGGCCTTGCGGCACTGCTTTTCTGGTCCCTGTCTTTTTGGCCATATCGATATCTTCTTTGAGAATCCGACCCTTCGGACCGGTTCCCTTGATATCTCCAAGGACCACGTCTTGCTCTCTGGCGTAGGCACGCACCGACGGGGTGGCGTGATAGTGACCGGACGCCTCTTTGCCTGATTCTTGTTGTTTTGCTGTTGTTTCCTCCTCTTTAGCTTTCTGCTCTGCTGGCTTTTGCGCAGGCGCCTGTTTACTGTCCTTCTCTTCTTCGCTGAAAGTCCCTTTTTCACTTCCTTTTGTTTCTAGCAACAGGATAGCGTCGCCGCTGTTGACCGTATCCTCCTCTTTGAGATAGACCTCCCTGACTATTCCTGCCGCCGTTGAGGGGATGTCCATTACCGCCTTTTCACTCTCCAGGGCGATAAGGGGATCCTCCACCTTGACCTCGTCTCCTTTGGAAACATAGACCTCAACAACGGCTATATCCTGCACATTGCCAAAATCGGGAATAGTGACCTTTTGTGTGGCCATCCTGTTCTCTCCTTGTTGTAGGTAGCGAGAAGTCCGACGGGGAAAAGGGTCTTCTCCTCGGTCTCCTATCTGATTATTGAATGTGGGGCTTCAGGGTCAATCCCATACTTTTCTATCGCCTTCTCCACGGTGGCCGGCTTCACCTGTTTCTGCCCGGCCAGGGCCTGCAACGCCGCAACTACGATATGGTAGCGGTCGATACCGAAGAACTTGCGCAGCTTCTCCCGGGAATCGCTGCGGCCGAAGCCATCGGTTCCCAGTATTGTCAGCGGAGCTGCAATAGAGCGGCGCAGCTGCTCCGGATATGCCTGGACATAATCGGTGCTGATAATAACCGGCCCCTTGAAATTTTCTAAAACTTCTTCGACATAGGAGCGCCTCTTTTTTTCCTGGGGGTGTCTTCTGTTCCAGTCCTCAACCAGCATGGCCTGGCGGTGTAATTGGTTGATACCCAGTACCGACCAGACATCGGCCTCGACCTTGAATTCTTTGGCCAGAAGATCGGCCGCAGCAATGACCTCACGGAAAATGGCTCCGCTGCCCATCAATTGAACCCGGCGATCGCTTTTTGCGCCCCTGCGAAAGAGATACATTCCCTTCTCGATACCCTCTTCCACACCTTCCGGTATTTCGGGATGCTGATAGTTTTCGTTGAGCAATGTGATGTAATAAAACACATTTTCGCCGTTGACAAACATGCGCTCCAACCCTTTTTTGATGATGACCGCCACTTCATAGGAAAAGGTCGGATCATACGCCTGGCAGGTGGGTACGGCAGAGGCATAGAGCAGGCTATGACCGTCCTGGTGTTGCAGCCCTTCACCATTAAGCGTGGTCCGGCCGGATGTGGCCCCCATCAGAAAACCACGGGTACCGGCATCAGCCGCTGCCCATATCTGATCCCCAACCCGCTGAAAACCGAACATCGAGTAGAAGGTATAGAATGGGATCATGGGTACGCCGTAGTTGGCATATGCCGTGCCGGCAGCCATCCAGGTAGAGATGGCACCGGCCTCGGTTATGCCCTCCTCAAATATCTGTCCTTCCGGATCTTCCCTATACCAAGCCACAGCCTCGGAATCCTGCGGTTCATAGAGTTGGCCGCTGGGGGCGTAGATGCCCAATTGGCGAAAAAGTCCTTCCATACCGAAGGTGCGGGCCTCATCAGGAATAATCGGCACGACATTCTTGCCTATATTATCATCTTTCACCAGGTTGCTGAGCAGACGAACAAAGGCCATGGTAGTCGACAGCTCGCGGTCCTTCGAGGATTTCAGAAGCGGCGCAAAAGCCTTCTCGTCAACAGGCGGAAGGATACTGCTTTCCGTTATGCGGCAGGGTACCTTGCCGCCCATGGACTGTCGGCGTTCCTTGAGAAAGCGGGCTTCCTCGCTGCCCTCTTCCGGCCTGATAAAGGGAAGTTTTTCCAGCTGGTCATCTCGCAAAGGGACGTGAAAACGATCACGAAAGGCCTTGAGGGATTCAATATCCATCTTCTTGACATTGTGGGCCACCATCACCGACTCGCCGGAATGCCCCATACCATAGCCCTTGATGGTCTTGGCCAGAATGACCGTGGGCTTGCCTTCGACTTTGGCGGCGGCGGCAAAGGCAGCATAGACCTTTCTCGGGTCATGGCCGCCGCGGGTCAATTGCCAGAGCTCTTGATCGCTGATATCCTCAACCATCTTTTCCAGCCTGGGGTCGTCACCAAAGACTTTTTTACGCAGATATTCAGGCCCTCGTGCACGAATGGTCTGGTACTCGCCGTCGACCATCGCGTTAAACTTGCCGAGCAACAATCCCTCCTTGTCGCGCTCAAGAATCCTATCCCATTCCGTGCCCCAGATCAGTTTGATGACATGCCAGCCAGCGCCGCGGAAACGGCCTTCGAGCTCCTGAATTATCTTGCCGTCACCACGCACCGGGCCATCCAGCCTCTGCAGATTGCAGTTGACCACAAAAATGAGATTGTCGAGATTCTCACGGGAGGCTACCGTCAGGGCGCCAAGGGCCTCGGGCTCATCCGATTCCCCATCTCCCATGAACATCCAGACCTTGCGGCCACCCGCTTTTTTCAGGCCACGGCTGTCCATATAACGCATGAACCTGGCCTGATAAATGGCCGCCATCGGCCCAAGTCCCATGGACACCGTGGGAAACTGCCAGAAATCAGGCATCAGATAAGGATGAGGATACGAGGAGAGACCGTGACCATCGACCTCCTGACGAAAATTTTCCAGATGTTCATCGTCAAGCCGTCCCTCGACATAGGCACGGGCGTAAACGCCTGGCGAACTGTGGCCCTGGAAATAAATCATGTCCGGACCATACTCGCTTTCGACACCCCGGAAAAACCAGTTAAAGCCGACCTCGTACATGGCCGAGACAGAGGTATAGGTGGCAATATGGCCACCCAATCCTTTGCCGTCTTTGTTGGCCCTGGCCACCATTGCCATACCGTTCCAGCGGACATAGGCCGCCACATTCTTGGCCACGTTGGAATCTTTCGGTATTTTTTCCTCTTCTTCCGGGGCGATGGTATTGCAGTACGGCGAGAGTATCCCCGGTGAAGTGGCTACTCCTTTCGCCCGCGCCCTTTCAGTCAGCTTCTGCAGGAGAAAATCGACCTTTTCCCCACCCTCGTGTTGAATGACACCCTCAAGTGAATCCAGCCAGTCCTGAGTCTCCTGAGGATCGGGATCTTTATAATACGAACTCATGCTGTGCCTCGTGTAGTGGAGTGATGCTAATTTTGATGGAGTCGAAAAAACAAAACTGTATTACAGTTGATATCATTTTTTTACTTCTTCTATCAAGTACTAATCAGCAGGATTTTACTGCGCAGTAGTTGTCCTTGCAGCAGTTCGCCCAAACAAAGCCTCATGTACCGGAGCTGATTGCCCCTTGTCCGGATTTCTCACCAACTGATTTGGCAAAAAAATATACTCTTCACCCCCCATCCCTTATTTTTTACTTTTCCCTTGGTAATTTGTTTTCTGATCAGCCTTTCCTGTATCCTTCAACCAGGGAAAACATGCCCTGGATCTGCATCAGACGGATCCGGTGAAACCCCACAGCGGCTAAGCTATCCGCGATCTCTTGATAGGTATAGGTGTTCCCTCCCTGGGATCCGGCCAGCATGTTGACCGCGAATATGGCACCCTCGAAGGGCTCGGTCCGGTCCGAGGACATGACATAATCGCGCACCACGATTCGTCCGCCCGGGTCTAAAGCATCGTAAATCCTTTTATAAAGAAACTTGTTTTCTTCCTGGCTGTTCTGATGGATGATGGCGGAAAGTAAGGCAAGATCATGCCCCGGCGGCAGCGAATCTTTATAAAAATCACCGGCCACCAGGTTGACGCGGTCCTCCACGCCGGCCTCCTGTGCCCGGTTCCGGGCCATTTCAATCACCCGCGGCAAATCGAACAGGGTTGCCTGCATCTCCGGAACAGCAGCCAGAAAGGCCAGGGTGTAGGTACCGGAACCGCCCCCCACATCTAAAAGCCGCCGAGCCTTTCCTGGATTGACGGCCTCCACCACCTCCGGAGCCTTTTTTGAGGCAATCACATGCATGGCCGCGATAAAAGACTCAATGCTTCCCTCGGCAAGTGCTCCTGTCTCGCCCATGTTGGCCGTGACCTTTCCTGAAATGATGTCCGTAAGCCGCGACCAACTTCGCCATACCCACCCCTGGTGGAGGATAATAGGCAGAAGAGATTCGGGAACATCAGCGGAAAGGAGTGGAACAGCCGATGGCTCTGTCTGGTAACGGCCGTTGGTCTTGCACAAATACCCCGAAGCGCTCAAGGCATCGAGCAGGATGGTGACCCCCCGCAGATCGGCATCTCGTTCCTTCGCCACCGCCTGCGCACTTAAGGGTTTTTCGGCAAGCAAGGTGAACAGATCAAGCTCCGCCCCACAAAGGAGCACACGGCTCGCCTGGAACCCACGCGATGTTTTCAAGATGGAATCTGATGTGTGCTTTGTTTTCATTATCCCCCTCCGAGCTCTATTTGAACGATAGGTGTTCCCTTATTTTTTCTCTACATTGATACCTTAACAACAATTGCTACGGAAATGTAACAAAGACCCGGATAATCTGCAGTACCGAACATGATGCTCTTGGAAAATCTGTTACATCATCAGCTTTATCTGTCATAATATATCGCTAATAACAAACAATTCAATTGTTCTATAAAGACTAATTGTAGCCGATAAAAATCCCAGCACCCTTTCCCACCCTCGGGGATGTCTCACTGCATCGATTCTTGAACGTCAGGGTACATTCATAGTGTGTTTTTAAATTTGCTATCCTGCAGAAGCCAGCTCCCGCACATGCCGTCAGACATGTCGTCCTCAATCAGGGTGTCTGAAAAATACCTGCAAAAACCCTTACAAAAAATACCCTTGATATCTATTTTCGCTTTGCTATAAAGTTTGCTAGGCGAATGCGCCTGCAATATGTATAATAGTCAGCATACAATCTTGGGAGGGGGACTATGAATTTCGACAAGGCTTTTGACGACCTGATTGGAAATGAAGGTGGGTATGTAGACAACCCTGCCGATCCCGGAGGAGCGACCAACTGGGGGATCACCGAGCAGGTGGCCAGGGAGAATGGCTACACTGCCCCGATGCAGGATATGGATAAAAAGACCGCAAAGGCCATCTACGCCAAGCGGTATTGGCTGTCTGAGTTTGATTCGCTGCCCTACCCTGTCGCCTTTCAGATATTCGATGCTGCGGTGAACAGCGGCCTGAAAACATCTGTCCTCTGGCTGCAAAGAACTGTTGGTGTTGATGATGACGGCGACTTCGGGCCGATCACCATGGCTGCCGTCCAAGGCATTGAGCCGATGAAATTCGTCATGCTGTTTAATGCCTCACGCCTTGAATTCTACACGAGTCTTCCTCATTGGGATACCTTCGGCAAAGGTTGGGCTCGCAGGATCGCCGCCAACCTCAAAGGTGCGGCTGGAGCTGCCTGACCCCATCTCGTTCGACAGCGTGGACCGTAGAAGCGTTGTTGGAACACTGCCGATATCACAGCGATCTGGCCGGCACCCAAAGAAATTCAACGACTCTTGTATCAAGGTCTCCTTACATCCAATTCAACCGAGGGTCCATTCTCTTCAGGAGGTAATGTCATGTATAGAAAAGGCCTGTTCCTCTTTTTGTTTATTTTTGCCTTTACGTCCAACGCGCTTGCCATAAAAGTTGAAGGTACATTTACGGCCGTTAAAGCATGTCCTGCATATAGGAGTTTTAAAAAAGGTCATAATCCAGGGGACATCCATACTATTCCAGGAAGAACCTATGACATTGTGGAAGAAAACAAATTTAATGGGCCTTGGGCACTCGTCTTAATTCCTGAATTAAGCGATGCCAGAAGATGGGTATCAAAGGAGTGCGGCACAACGGATATCACAGATCGGCAAGAAACCCATGTAGAAAACCACACTCCCCCTTCTGAAGTACATGGATGTAATGTTGCAAATACCTATGATTCTTATGTGCTGGCCCTCTCCTGGCAGGCAGGCTTTTGTGAGCATTACCATTATTCCGGGGTTAAACCGGAATGTGACAATCTGAATTCCGGACAAATATCGGTTAGGAATATCACCATTCATGGACTATGGCCCAATAAAAGCAGTTGCAAAAAAAGCTACGGCAACTGTCCAAATGCCCCGCTCAATCTCACGGAAGAGACAATAAGCAAAATCTCCCCGTGGATGCCTAACTGGTATTATTCGAGCGATTTTGGAAATCACGAATGGAGCAAACACGGGACATGTCAGGAGCTTGATGATGATGAGTACTTTCTGCTCATTCAACGCCTGGCAGAGAAATTCGACCGTAGCCCCCTTGGCGACTACATGCGAGACAATATCGGTCGTAAGGTACACGTCAATGACATGGAAACGTTTCTTGATTCCCATTTGGGAGAAGACGTAACCGGAAAGATTGAGTTGCGTTGTACAGGGAACGGGAATCGATTTATTGACGAATTCTGGATTAACCTGCCAAAAAAAATAAATGATTCCGGGACGCTTGACGAGTTGGTTGCCGGAGCAAAGAACACAGCAAAATTTAAAGGCAATTGTGCCGAAGAAATATATATAGAAGCCCCCGGTCCCAATTGATGCTTAGAAAACAGAAAGTATGGAAGAATGTATTTCAAGCGCTGCAGCAGATAGCCCAGCTCCAGTGACTGAAAAAAAAGAAAATCTCATACAAAAGTGTCATCTTACCACGCACTCACATCGCATTCCAGGAGGTCCCGCCAATATGAAAAATCGACCATCTTCCAATCCGTCTTTCAATTGCCGTTTACTGTTCTGTTCATTCGTGACGGTGCTGTTAATGTTTGCCCCAGGTGATGGAAAATGTGATACGGGAACCACGTTCAAGACTTTGCGTCACAATGGAAATATTCGGGCCGCTATCAATGAAAGAAAACCGATGCCGGTCCCTCAATTCCCCATCAGACTTCCTGCGAAATTCGACTTGCGTAGTTACGGTCGAGCAGCTCCTCCTTACAAGACGACAAACTGTGCATCCTGCTGGTCCAGTGCTGCAACCTATATCATGGAATCTCTTCTGATGCCGAAAGAGAAACTCGATCTTTCCGAAACCCACATGCAGATGAGCCAGGTACATGAATGCGGCGCAGGAGCGTCCGCTGAATATGCCGCGTACTATCTCACCTCCTGGCGCGGCCCGATTACCGAGTCCGATTATCAGCGGTTGGTCCTGAAAAAAGGCCTGAGGGTGCGGCCGCGGGCTCATGTTCAAAAGGTACAGTTTATCCCATTCAGGCAAGGCCCACTGGACAATCAACAAATCAAACGGTACATCTACTACAAAGGCCCCATCTATGCCTCTGTAGGCTGGCGGGGAATAACCAATGGGGCCAATCATTCATATTACTGGCCGGGCAACTCACCGGTTCATGCGGTGGCCCTGGTGGGTTGGGACAATCATTTCGATCGGAACAAGTTCACCTTCACATACCAAGGAACCACCTATACTCCGGACGGAGACGGGGCTTTTATCGCCAGAAACATAGACGGCAATTTCTACTTTCTTTCATATTATGACGGAACCGTCGGCTACAATCTAATGGCTGTGTTCTCTGCGGAACCGGTATCGAATTATAAACGGATATATCAGTACGACCCCTATGGCCCTCAGATGTCCATCTGTCCAAACGACATGCCGGGCTATCTTCCGAATTCGGGTCACACCTCCGCAATTTATGGTGGCAATGTGTTTAGCGCGGTGCAGAACGAGAGTCTGACTGCAATAGGCTTCTTCAGCCGACCCTATCCTGGGCGTGATCAAACCTTTGATATCACTGTTTACCTTGATCCGGACAATGCAGCAATCAATTCCCAGGGAGCGGCGGCAGAATTTTCCGTCAACTTTTCATTGGGGGGCTACCACACGGTTACTCTGCCCCAGCCGATCCAGCTGCAGGCTCACCAGCGTTTTTCCGTGGTAGTAAGGGGATACCATAAAGGAGCCCCTGGCGATTTTTCTTGTCTCCTGGTAGAGGAAAAACCATGGAACACCCCCATGTCAATCTCTCCTAGCCAAAGCTACATCAGCCCCGACGGCCAGACGTGGTTCGATCTTAGCTCCGTTCCAGGCCAGAACAGCACCACCGGCCAACAGGAATATGTCTACGGCAATTTAGGTATTAAAGCCTATACCAAGGACATACCACAAAATGTCACCAAGGGTTCTCCCTGGAAGTCCCCACCGGTTTCGCTTACGATCGCCGATGTGAAGTCACCTTCAATTAACTGTACATTCGATCCAACATGTAAAATTGTTGTCCATGATATGACAACCCCTTTCACGCTGCCTGGAGCTACCGGCAATGGAATTCTGCAATCCAGAGTCTGGCCGGTTGGAAAACCCGGCACGAAGGGAGAAGGACTCAGAGCCTATCTGTATCGGATCGATCTGGGTCAGATGGCGGGGATCACGAATCTTCCCTGCGTCAATCGTATGACAATCAATTTCGGCCCGGTCTGGACATTGGACTACAATTCCGACGGTACACCGGAACAAGTTTTCGTGATTACCCAAGGTGGCCTGGGAAACGTGAAGCCCAGCACCGTCAAAAAAAGCGGAAATTCGCTTGCCTTCGAATTTGCAACACCGGTTTGCGCAGGTGCCAGTGTCGGCAAAGGAGATTCGTCGTACTTCTTCGGCATGGCATCGAACCGGTCTCCCCTGTCCGTTATGGCCAAACTACACGATACGACAGGGGCAACCCAAACCTTGAAGGCATTTGCTCCGAAAATTTTTAGCACGGTCGGCAAACCTGCCAGCCCATCAAATATACACATGAAAATACATAGCAATCAATAATAAGAGGAATCTGTTATGCTTTCAAATTGTGGTCTCCACTCGGCCCTCCGAGATTGAAAAGATCCGCTCGTCAAGGAAACCAGCCAACCGTGGTTCTTACAACAGCGTTTGGCTGGTGGCCAAAAAAAATACGTCGGACCCATTTTGAGACTCTTTGTGAGATATGATTTTCATGGGACAGTGCGTCTTGAAAAGCTTCGGCCCTATCTGCAAATGAGATAGAATGATGGTGCATCAGACGTAAGCGTACCTCTAAAAAGTGGAAGGGCAAATGGGTGTCGCCGGAGGACATCTCGCTGAGGTCTGAGGGCGTCCACATCGCGTTCTGAGAGGGGCACCTGACAGCAGGCCAGGCAAACATGGCAGTTTTTTTGAAATTCTGGAAACTGATTCACAGTGCTGGAGCCATTTGATAGGATCCCTCTTTCAGAGGTGTTGGTTCCATAGCAAAGTCTTCCACCCTTCCTTCTTCTGCGCAGCCAATACACCTAACCCATTTATATCAAGAATCCAACTCATCTGCAGGACCTAACCAAAATGGCTGGACCAGACCGGCTGGCAGCAACCAACCATGATCAAGGCGTTAGAACAAAAGAGATTGTTACACTAAGGGCTCGGGGAAGAGTATTGCTTGTATTCGTAAAACCAGGAAAAGGTGCGGCATCATGAACGGCCGCCAGTGCTGCGTTGTCGAGCATGCTATAACCTGATGATCTTTTTAGATGATTTAGAAGAAGTCGTCCGTCAGGCGACAGGCAGAAAGTGACTACGGCATTCCCTTCGATATGTCTTCGCACGGCAGATGGTGGATACTGTTTCGCGGCCTCGATTCGAGCCAGGACGGCGGCAAAATACGACCGACCCGGAAGCCTGCCTGAACCTCCGCCGACGGTCGTAGGCGTCTGTCTCCTCTCGGCCTGGACTGATGATTTTTCTTCTGCTGCGTTCACGACGGCAGTGGAGGTCTTGGCAGTATGATCGGCAGAAACACTTGCAACCGTTCTGTGTTCGGGCTTTGGCATTTCCTTTTTAGCGGATGTCGTCAAATGAACGACCGGCGGCGGTCTCTTTTTTTGGGTGTTTTCCGAGACCTTCTTCTGTTCACTCTGGCGGGTGATTTTGCCTTTGGACGACAGGGCGGTAAGAGCCCAGGGTGTAAGATCGATTTCCATGATCCGGTTGGTGACTGCCGGTTTGATCAGTATCGTGCCCAGAATACAAAGGAGTCCTAAATGCAGCAACGCAGAAAGTCCGAAAGCCAGACTTTTATGGACACCCATTATATGTACTGATCTCCTATTAGGGACTTCTCTGCGAAAGTCTTTAAGGAGCAATGATCTTGCACTGCCGGAGTGATGAGCTTTCATGTTTCGTTGAGACCGGCCGGTCTGGTCCAGCCATGCTGGTTTAGTATATTCTCAACTCCTCTTTTGTACAAATACGCCATCTTGCCCCATTGGTTATCATATCCAGCGGCTTGACCAGAAGCACGCGCCTGCCATCAAGGTAAACCGCTTTGATCCATTCGCCCAAGAGGATGCATTCACGGTCATCAAGGGAGGCGCTATTCATTGTCCGGATCTCTTCTATCCCTGTCTTCCCGAGAATTGTTTCAACTGTAGCCGAGCTGTCTGCTCCGTTGACCCTGAGCTTGCCTCGGACCCGACCATCATTGCCACTGATCCTCAAACCAACCCCAGCCAGGGCTCCGATGACCCCGCCCCCTGTTCCACCATGTTCGGAGAGATGGATGCAATGTCTTTTTGCCAATGCATACGCCGCATCCTTATCAAGCACCTGCCGTTTCGCCCTTTGCCCGAAGTCGATCAACGATTCTAAATCCGGTAGCCTCCCGGCCACGGCGACACAAAGGCCCGGATCCGAGCCGGACGCACTTTGCTTTCGGAGAAAAAGCGAGGCATAGTCAATGAAATCGTCCAAACGGGATTCGACCAGGTCAGCCGCAAAACACATCGCACTATTATGGGATGTGTAAGGGACATCAGGGTGAACAAAGAGCTGATGACGGGTGATAAAGAAACTTTTCCCCCAATTTTTCTCCTCGATAGCACCGGAGAGCCTTGCCGCCAGATGACCGGTGCCGATGCTTTCCGCATTATCCGTATCATCAATGCAGATATAGACCTTCATTCTTTTTTCCCCTCATTTTGTTGAAAATCTTCCGGAATTTTTCGCATGCCTTGTCCGACGAGCCCGTAGGCCTTCAGTCTGCGGACGGTCGGTACTACGAGCAAACCGGCTACGATTCCGAAAAGCATTGCCGTCCCTGCCTCAAATGCGGCATGTTGCACCATAACCTTTGTATCCATTCCGAGAAGCAGGTCCTGGGCCAAGGAAATGATGAATTTGGTGGCCGAGGCAATTCCCGCCACCAAAACGCACAAAACGGAGGAGGAAAACAATCCCGGGAGCAACAAGGCCCCGAGATCGATCACCATTCCCGGCAAGACGAAGGCTGGCACCAGCATGGGACCTATTTTCCCGAGCCCCAGGGCAAATGCGCCAAGACCCGCGAGCAACCCGGTACAGGTTGAGGCACCCCTATAACCGACACAGCCTCTAGCCAGAAAAAGAAAAAAAACAGTGACCAGCATGGCATGCCCGGGAATATGGAGATGTAGTCTGAGTACAACCCGGAAAAGCAGAATAAAAACGGCACAGAATCCTAAAAAAAGTGATTCCTTCAGCGGCAATCGTGTCATCGAGTCGTTCCTTTATTTTTTTGTTCCTTATTTTCACCCGGCCAGGAAGTACGTTTACCGGCGATGCCGAAATCCCTGGCCTTTGCCGCCAGGGCGATCTGAGCCGAAAGATTCATGGTCTGAATCATTACTGGAACGACGAGGCAATAAATGACATCCTGCCAGTTCAGGGGGTTAAGCAGGTCCTTGGGCAGGATTTTCGCTCCACGCAGGACCTGACCCTCGTGGATGCTTTTAATTTCGGCAAGGAGTAAAGGAAGAAAATTCAGGCAAGTGGCAATTATAAAAGCTATGCGATAGGGGAGAATATCGGAGAGCATTCTGACAATTCTGTCCCCCGGCACGATCTTGACGAAGACCATCCCTGGCAGGAAGGCAAGGGCAAGCTGCCAGGAGATAATCAGTCCGGGAACGATCCCTTCGTAAGAGCCGAATCGCAACCAGTATAAGCCGGAAATGATCCCAGCCTGCCAGAGAATAGTCTTCGCGGCCCGTTTTAAGAAGGTAATTCCTGGACGGGCTATCAACAAAAGCAGAGCGTCGGCCGCACTGAGCAGGCCTAGAGTTGTCGGGCTTCGGGTCCCGAAGGCGGCAATCGACAGGACAAGGGAGCAGACAAAGATCATCCATACCGCTGTGCGGTTGCACCTATAGAATGGTGTTGCTCTCAGGTGAGGATTAAACTGCTTATTGGAACTGCTGATCGGTTTAGTTACAACCAAGCTTTCCTCCAGCAAGAGTAAATGTAAGATCCGCCCAGTCTCCCATGGATCCGGGGGCATGGGAGGTCAGCAGAAGGGTCGTTCCCTTTTCTTTGTTGATCGAGGTCAAGAGTTCCAAAACCTGTGCGGCCAGTTTTGGATCGAGTCCTGCAAAGGGATCATCGAGAATCATCAGGGTCGGTTCCATCGCAATCACCGAGGCCAGTGCAACCAGGTGTTTTTGACCGTAACTGAGGGTATGTGGTGACCGATCGGCCAAATCGTCGATACGACAGAGACCGAGAGTCTCATAAACTCGGGATGCAAGCTCCCTCTCCCCTCTTCGCCGGCGTTTTATGGGAAAGGCTACTTCCTCAAACACAGTGGTTTCAAAAAGCTGTCTCTGGGGGTTTTGAAAGAGGCAGCCGACCCTACCGCGCAATATTGAAGGATTTGGGTCTTTGTCGAATATTCGTACCTCGCCGCCGGCAGGTTTCTCAAACCCCAGCAGACATCGTATAAGCGTTGTCTTGCCGGAACCGTTCAATCCATAGATGACGGCTCGCCTGCTGCGGGGAAGAAAGAAGGAGACATCGGACCAGATCGTCCTGCCTGCCATGTCAGTGACTGCCAGATCCGAAACACGCAGTGCTGTTTCGGAAATCCCCGGTAGGGTATCGGATCGAGAGACGGAAGGTAGGGCTTGGGATCTTACAACATCGGGTGCTGGCCCCGGATGCAACTTCCCATCGGCGTCCAGATGCCAATGGTGATCCACAGCCTCTCGTAGAGGCCCCGGCTCGTTTTCACACAACAGCAGTGCAACCCTGTTTTTTTTTAGCTCAACAACAATCCGGCACAGTTTGGTCAGCCCTTCAGGATCCAACTGGGCAGTCGGTTCATCCAGGATCAACAATCTCGGGTTCATCGCCAGCTGGCAGGCCAAAAGCAATCGGTATTTCTCACCCATCGACAGTTTTGCCGTATCAAAATCCAAGGGCTTTTCCAGACCGACCCACTGAAGAGCAGTCCTGATCATTCCGGTCATCGACAGGGGATCACAGCCGAGGTTTTCCAGCCCGAATGCCACTTCGGAGCCAACCGATCCAGTGAGAAGCTGGGTCTCGGGATTTTGCAAAACGATGCCCATACCGCTTCCGGAGCCAGGGGAGGTTTCACAGCGGTCAATGGTGCCGAAAATATGACCATCCGTGAGTAATCCCTTGGCTGCCAGGGCCAGACTGGTCTTTCCGCTGCCGGTGGCTCCGCCCAGGCAATGGCACTCACCCATATGTATGTCGAGCTTTACCCCACACAACACCTGCCGATCAGCATCCTGGTAAGCGTAGCTGAAATCGTTGAAGCAAAGAATTTCAGTCATAAATTCGACACCGGAAAAGGGTGAAGAAACGATGAAGGGTCCCGTTTCTAAAACCGATACTCCAGGCCACCATAGATCATTCTTCCCGCCTGGGGATAGCCATAGCTCTGTTCATAGTTCTCATCAAGAAGGTTCTTGGCTCCGACATAGAGCTTCACTTGGTCCTGATACAGGCTCTGGCTCACTTTCAAATCAATAACGGTGTAGTTCGGCAGACGCCTTTTATTGACTTGGTCTTTATCGTAATAATATTGATTCGCCAGATACATTACCGATGCATAGAGGGACGTGCCCCACGGAAACCTGTAAAGTGCATCGACGGTGAATTTGTCTCTTGGCCGATATTGCAGCTCATCTCTTTGGCTTCCTTCTGATTTATCTTTGGTGTCCAAAAAGGTATATGCGGCACGGACAACCAGGTTATCAATGGCCTTGTTCGCAAGGGAGACTTCGAAGCCGTTGAAGACGTATTTTTCATAGTTTTGGCTTATCTCACTGGCATCTTTTTCAATAAAATCTTTGATATCGTCATGAAAAACTGTGAAAGATGACGAAGTCTTGACCGGAAGTCCCTGCTCAATACCGGCTTCATAGTGCTTGGAAATTTCCGGATTTAAGGTGGGATTTCCGCTGTCGGGATCATAGAGATCTTTAAGGGACGGGAATCGTATCTTACGGGCATGGCTGGCCTTCAACCGGGTCTGGGGGAAAGGATCGTAATGGGCTCCAATTACATAGGAATAATCCTGTTTCCGGTCATCTTCGCGATCCTGCCAGTGGTAGCCGGTTCCCAGTATGATGCCGACCTGTTTTCCGACGGTCGCCTCATACTGTAGAAGCGTCGAGTATAACTGGTAGTCATAGGATTCGTCAAAATGCTGCCGGGTAACAAAGCCGCTTTTTTTCGATTGAATCTGCTGAAAGCCATCGGCATCCCAATCGTCGTTTTCCGCCATCAATCCCAAGGTAAAAGTATTGTGTGTGTCTGGCTCATAGGCCACCTGCATGTTGGCCCCTGATATCTTGGTCGTGGAATCGGTTCGCGAAGAACCTTTCAGCAACTGGGTGTTGTAATGTTCGTCATCATAACGGTCATCCTGTAGCTTAAGTTGATTGAGGTACACCCAGCCTTTGAGACGGAATGGCCCCTCCAGATCGTGGCTTGCGGCCAGCTGCAGAGACGTGTTTTCCGAGTTTGTCTCCCGTTCATACTTGACGTTGCTGCTGAAAGGATCATTTTTATCATAGTTGACCACCGGAGGCTTTCCCTGCTCACCTTTGAGATAACTAAGGGTGATGCCTAAAAGGGTTTTCTCCGAGGGAGAATAACTCAGGTTAGCGAAGGCGTTGTCTCGTTTCAGGTCACTGTTTACACGGGCTCCTCCGTCTTCATATTTGGTCGGAGTAAAATCATCGGAAAGGGGAAAATTATCACGCTTATAAGCACTGCCGCTGACGAAATAGTCAACCTTATCGGTTCCACCCGAAATCGCACCTTTTACAAGATTGCCGTTGCCTGCGGCGGTTTCCGCCACCACCGAACCATGCATTCCGGTCTTTCCTTTTTTAGTGATGATGTTGATCACGCCACCATTGCCACCAGGACCGTACAGGATAGATCCACCGCCGGTAATCACTTTAATCTCGGCAATATTTTCCACGGAGATGAGAGAGGGATCAAATTGGCCGTCATAGGAAGCATTGAAAGGCGTCCCATTCAGCAGCAGCAAAACGTGGCGGGTCCGAAAACCCCGGATATCTATGCGGGGAATGCCGTCTCCTCCGGTTCTGATCGAGATTCCGGGCACAAGCACCAGGGCTTCGTCTAGTGTTGTGGCATTTTGTTCCCGAATCTGTTTGGCTGTAACCGTATGGATTGTCTCGCTTGCCTGTACACCTTTGTCTTGAGTTTTTGTTACCACGACCTTTCCGAGATCGTACCCCCCCTGATCCTCCGTCGCCGCCAGGGATTGACCAGATGCAAGACCAAGACACAGACCGGAGATGATTATACTCTGGGTGATTTTCCGTTTCATGTCATCCTATGTGATTTTTGGTTAGAATTTTCATTTATTATTTGTACCCAGTTCATAAAATGAAAATTAATTAAGTCAATAACGAATAGGATTCTCATGCAAAAATAACGA
The DNA here is from genome assembly GCA_963822095.1 of uncultured delta proteobacterium. Classification (GTDB taxonomy): domain Bacteria; phylum Desulfobacterota; class Desulfobulbia; order Desulfobulbales; family Desulfocapsaceae; genus CAWGGS01. Next base: position 76,162 of record CAWGGS010000015.1, on the reverse strand, counting down.
AAACCAACTCATAATAACTAAAAGCAACACCTCAATACGCTGTTGGATTATCTACAAAATCGGGCCAGTACAATTCCGGGGATATCACGCTCTTTATATCTACAGTTCTCATTCGATCCACTACAATTTGCCCTTTCCTTCCTTAAAAAGAACACAGTATTCCAACTGGATATTTCGGGATTTTGGTTATCATTGGAACGACATACGAACCTCCAAAAACCAATAGAGAACCATCTGCTTATGGAAAAGGTTCGCCTGTAAAAGCAGTAATAATTGCCTCCATTGTTGATTGGATTGGCTCCTTTGTTTTATCTATCTTTTTAGGTACTTTTACACCTTTGTCCAAACGTCAAAGGGTCTATCCAGTCAAGAAACTGTTTTATCTCTTAAAAATTTGCTTCTTCCGGATTGAGAGTACTTTATCTGTAACGCGGGAGGCGGAGGGCATCTCTGGAGGACGCCTCGCGGAGGCCCGAAGGTATTCCACACAAGGCCCGGAGAGGTGCAGACAGGACGTCCGCACCTGACAGCAGGCCCGAGACGGCCTGTCTCTGTCAGCCGTGGTATACCGGCGATAAGGCCGCAGAGGAGTGTCCGAAATCGATGCACTCTGCCGGATTGTTACTTCCATCTTTCCAAAAGTACGCTTCATTCGGATGAACCAAAAATTTGGAAATCAAACAAAGACAACCAATCAGGGTTCTGGCTCCTGACTTCTGATTTCTTGCAGCGAGTATTAAATAACAATTCGTTCGATAGTTGCGGCGCAATTACAACAAAATATGCGAACTCGGAAAGTTGTGATAAAGATTTATGGAAATCTCGGAAGGCCGAAAAATTTACCGGACGGTTTTTAAAAGCCTTATTTAATGGAGCCTTTTATGTATTTTATGAAATTGTTTAGAGTTTTTTTTAATCCATCGAATTTATCTCATTCAAAAAAGGGACCTTCTATGGCATTTTGTCTCAATAACAGGCATTTTATTCCCTGCCGTCTGGTGCACATTTCTTGGAATCTGTTTGCTATCCCAACCCAAAATCAATATTGTTACAGGAAAGAATATGTTCTGCTAATGATATGTATGCCGCTTCTGCAAACCGAATAAAAGGGAGACGCCATGAACTCGATTGATATTTTTACCACTGCACTGGAATACGAAGTAAAGATCCGTGATGTATACAAGGATGCTGCAACAATAGTGGACGATGATCGAGGGAAGGCAATATTCCAGGCGCTGGCCGTCGATGAACAGGGACATATCGATTTTCTCAATTACGGTCTGGACCAATTACGGAAAGACGAGACAATCGATATTGAAAAACTGTCGACCTCCATTCCGGATAAAAAGAGTGTGGAAAAGAATCTCGATCGCATCAAATCCCAAATACCTCAACAGATGTTGGGCGATATCAAGACGGTTTTGCGAAGCGCCTTGGTCATGGAGAAAGAGACGTCTGAATATTATCGCCAGTCGGCGGCAAAGGCCAGAGGTGAAATAAAGGCGATTCTCGAAAAATTCCTGGAGATTGAAACCCGTCATGAAGATGTCGTACAGATCGAACTCGATCATGCCATGCAAAACGGCATATGGTTTAACTTCATGGAGGTCGATCTCGAACAAGAACCGTATTGAATATGAAAGATTATTACCAGATACTTGGAGTAACACCGCAATCCGATGAGGATGAAATACGCAAGAGTTATCGAAGGCTTGCCATGCAGTATCATCCGGACCGAAACCCTGACAAACCGGGAGCGGAAGAGAAATTCAAGGACATTGCCGAAGCGTATGGAGTATTGACCGATCCGTTAAAGCGCCGGCAGTATGATGCGGCCCGGACAATGAACAGCAATCGCTATCAAAATGGCTCCCAGGATGGATTCAACTACAGCCAGGAAGACATTCTTCGTGATCTGTTTCAGGACCCGCGTTTTCAGCAGGTGTTCGAGGGCCTGCTGCAGGAATTTCAACGACGGGGCTTGCGAGCCAATCAACAGTTCGTGCATAAAAGTTTTTTCGGCAACCGAGGCGGAGTCTTTTTCAGCGGCTTGATTTTTTTCGGTTCATTGGCAGGACCAAGGCTATTCAAGACCGGCGGCAAGAACCTTCCGGGCAAAAGATCTGTACTGCGTTCTCTCGGCAGTACCATAGGATCGTTGTTGACCGGCTCCCGGCGGCAGAACACTAGAAACATACAGTATGCGGGTAAAGAAAAGCAGGAGACCACCTATACGGCCTATCTCAGCGCCAATGACTTCCGTCAGGGCAAGGTCATCGAGTTGGTAACCCAGGGACCCGACGGACAGGAGAGGTTGAAGGTGACAATTCCTCCCGGCAGTAACGCCGGACAAAAACTCCGGCTACGTGGCAAAGGGATACCGAGCCCCACGGGAAGAGGCGATCTGTTCCTCTGTCTTCAAAAAGGATAACCAGGTAATGTCTTTGCTCTGCCGCAGCTTTATCACCATGTTCTGCTTGCTGATGCTCGGAAACGGAAATCTCTGGGGAAGAACCCTTCCGAACAGTCCGGGACAGGTTTGGCAGGTATCCAGACAATGGAGTATCGAAGAGGAACAGCAATATGCAACCTGGGTTGCCAAAACAGTCACCGAAGACTTTTTCCTGCGCTACCACATCCCGGTGGATTGTGCAGACGTTCCCTATGCCGTCCGTTGGATTTATGCACGAATCGCTCATCTGCCCGCAGCCGCCACCACTGAAGACGGACATCTCATCGGCCATTGGTCTACAAACTGGAACCGTCTGCCCACCAGTCGGGACTGGTTTCATGACCGACGATTCCGTGCAGCCCTCCTTTACCTGCTGGAAAAAACATCCACCAGGACCATCGCAAAGGATACCTATCCAATCCGCATCGATCGGGAATCAATCCAGGCAGGCTCGATTTTTTTCGTTGAAGGTCATGCCGGAATTGTTGGGAGAATTGTACTTGACGGCAGTATGTTTTCCCCGATCCAGACCTGGGAGGCCACCTTACCCAGAAGGGTAACCAAACTTCGGCAACGGAGTTTTTATTCCACCTGGCCCGACATTAAGGATGGAACAGGGCTGCTGCACTTTCGATGGCCGGTATTCTCCCATGGCCGATGGAAATATCCGCCGGAAAAAGACCAACCCTTCTACTCCGTCGAACAGTACTCTCCAGAATTCTGCAGACCCGGCGAACTCTTTGACGAGGCTGTAGCCCGAAGGATCGACCCTAAAACCTATGACCCCCAAGAACGTGTCCGGCTGATAATAGGCTCAATCTACCGTTACCTGCAGGAGCGTGTACCCCTGGTCAAGGAGGGGTATCGTCATTGTCGACGGTCTGTATGCAGCGAAGGCACCTATCTTTGGGAGGCCTACAGCACACCCAACCGGGATGACATGATCGCCTTCGAGATCTCCCACCTTATCAAACTCATAAAAGATGATGGAATAGCCGAGGAAGCTGTGAAAAAAGATATGGAAGGAAAAACCCTCTCCATAGGCGACGGCCACTCGGTCACATTAAACTATGTTGTGCAAAATTATCTCTGGTTCTCCCACGATCCCGGTGATTCCATCGAGGCCCGTTGGGGGCTGTGTAAATGCAATACCATCGGCAACCGAATGCGGGACACTCTCAAGGATCTCAACTTTATCGAAAAAAAATATCGGACAACAGACCCGAAGTATGCAGACTACAGCCGCAACCTTCGCCTAAGGGATCTCAGGGACTTGCAGAACAAAGGGCAAGATGCCGGGTGCGGGAATCTTCCTCATCTTCCCTTGGAAAAAGAAAAATCCTCCACCGATGATCAGCTTCAGATCAGGCAGGTCGAACGGTAATTACAAGACGGGAAATCACCAGTGTCGGGATCGGACATACGGCATTTTACACCTCAAGATCGTTGATTCCGCACACTCCGACCATAAACCATAGAACATCCCGGCAGACTTGCACAGTCAGATGTATTGTCATATTATGTAGGAGAATCTCTCCAAGACCTGTTATTTACGAAAAACAAGGGACTCCTATGTGGGCTCATGAAGAAAGCATAGAGACAACTGCAGCACCTGGGCAGATATGGAAGTTGTTTTCCGATGTGACGGGTTGGAAAAAATGGAATGCCGGAATCGTGGAAATCGAACTTCACGGACCATTTGCCAGCGGCACAAAATTCACCATGCAAATCCCCAAAGGGGAAAAAATTACGAGCACATTGATGGACGTCAAGGAATATGTATCCTTTTCCGACAAAATGACCATCAATGGAACAAATATCGTGGTTGAACATAATATTATTCCCTGGAATTCCGGCCACAATCTCATCCGCTATAGGGCTGTTGCAAACGGGCCTGAGGCGGAAGAACTAGGTCCCAGGGTTATCTCCGATTTTCGCACGGTGTTAATCGCACTCAAAGATCTCGCGGAAAGCCAGACCCTTTGAAAGCCCCCCCTTCCAAGATCACGACATGGAGAGTTTTCCTCTCAGGCTGAATTGAGACCTTGGAGGAAAACGTCACGCATCGAACCTTTTCAGTAAACAATTCTTAAAGAATATCCCCCCACAAATCTTTAACAAACCTGCCCTTTTCACCTAAAAATGGCCCCCAAAAACCGGTTCCCGAATAAAATCTTATTAAAAAAGCGAAGAGATTCTTGACAAAATCATGTTTTAGCCAGATATCTTCTTTATCAAAACATGGTGCTTCAGTCTGTTGCTCACCGAAAAAACAAATAGAAAGAAGATCGAGGAGGGGGAATTATGGACTTCAACAAACTTTTGCAGCGTATTAAGCTGATCCTTACAAGTCCGAAAACCGAATGGATCGCCATTGAAGCCGAACAGACCTCTGTTAAGGAACTGTATCTTGGCTATATCCTGATTTTAGCAGCTGTCTCTCCGATTGCCGGCTTTATCAAGATGAGTGTATTCGGCATCAAGGTCCCCTTCATGGGAACCTATCGTCTGGGGTTCGGAGCCGGTATCAGCAATATGGTTTTGAATTATCTTTTCATCCTTGCCGGTATCTATCTCATGGCCCTCATCATCGATATGCTCGCTCCGTCCTTCGGGGGAACCAAAGACCGGCTACAGGCCCTGAAGGTCGTGACCTATGCCTATACGGCCGCCTGGGTTGCAGGAATCTTCCAAATCCTGCCATGGATCGGGATGCTGCTGCTTCTCGCCGGTTCACTCTACAGCATCTATCTTCTCTACCTCGGTTTGCCGGTGACGATGAAATGTCCGGCAGAAAAATCCTTGGGGTATACTGCTGTTTCCATGCTCATTGTCATCATTATCAGCTTTGCCATCTCGGCCGTTGTTGGAGGTATCACAGGTGCTCACATGGGGTCAGGAATACAACACACCGGTATGTCAAACCAAGGAAGTTTTGACAAAAACAGCCTCGGTGGCAAGCTCGAAAATTGGAACAAGAAACTAGAGCAGGCCGGAAAGGAGATGGCGCAGGCACAAAAATCCGGTGATTCCGAATCACAACAGAAGGCCGCCCGCAAACTGATGGCAACAGCCATGGGCAGCAACGGAACCATTGAGACCCTTGCTCCCGACCGAATTAAAGCCTTTTTACCGGAAAAACTAGCTGGCAGGACCCGCTCCCAAACCTCAGCCGAGCGAGGGGGAGCCATGGGTTTTCAGATTTCCACTGCCAAGGCATCATACCCGGATAGCAACGGCCATAGTCTCAAAGTTGAGATTACCGACATGGGACTTGCCAAGGGTGTAATGGCACTTGCTGGTTGGGCCGGTGTCGAGCAGGAACGAGCCACCGCAAATGGTTTCGAAAAGACGTACAAGCAGGGTTCTCGGATGGTTCACGAACAGTGGAATAATAAAAGCCATTCAGGGTCATATACGATTATTGTCGGCAATCGATTCAGTGTGGAGGTATCCGGTGAGGCAACGGATATCACCGCTTTGAAGAACATGGCCCAAAACATAAACCTCTCCGGTCTCGAGGCACTAAAAGACGAGGGAATATCACAAGAAAAAGAATAGAAGAGAAAAATGGCAAAAAATACAAAACCGAAAAAAAAGGAATTACAGGCAGAAAAACGTGAATTGGCAATGATCGAGGGCATCCTCGAAGGCAGCCCAGACGGGATAGGTGTCGTCGTGGTTCGCCTTGATTGCGGCTGCAGGAAAATGGCCGCCGTGGCATCGGACGGCGAGCCGGCTTCCAAGGTAATCATGTACAGAGATCTGGCCGAATCCATTTGCGAAAAGTGCAAGGACGACCAGGGAGATTTTATGCGGGTAACCGAGTCGTTTATCCATTGGGTCGATCCTGTTCCCGACAAGGCCCAGCAGAAAATGATCTATACCAAGGTCCTCGGGGATCCTCCACAATAGAGATCCCTCGAACAAATCAAGTGCCGGATGTCCTTTTTCCCTTGCCCTGATACATCCGGCATCTCGTCAACAGACCTGACGCCCACTCGGGAGTCCCTTCCGCATGTACATGGGTATAGAGGGCAAGGACATTGTTTTTCACAAGCCCATCGCGTCCTCCGGAAAAGCCCTTCCCTCTCTTCATCTGCAGGGTCAGATCTTCAGGTCGGCCCTGCCACTCCAATATCGTTGAATAGCGAAATTCATGGCCTCTGATTTCCAACCCCGGGGGGTAAAACGGATTGGGTCCGTCAACGGTGAATATCGAATATCCGTGGGCCTGCGGTCTATCCGACATCCCGAAACGGATGGGAAAAACCCCAGCCAACGGGTATTCACTCCCTTCGACTATAATCGACGAGCCAAGATAAATAAGCCCGCCGCATTCGGCATAGATCGGCAAACCTTCTTCGGCAGCCTTCTTGATCGAACGACGAAAACTTTCATTGTCGGCAAGTCGGCGAGCCGATGTCTCTGGAAAACCTCCACCGATATAGAGCCCGTCAAGATCAGGCAGTGCCTCATCCTCCAAGGCGTTAATAGATACGATGTGGGCTCCCTGTCTTTCCAGGGCCTCAAGGTTTTCCGAATAGTAAAACTGAAAGGCGGCATCCTGCAGGACACCTATACGGACGTTCCTTTCCGCGGGTTGATATTGGGAAGCTTCGCTCCTGCTCTCAGCAGTGAAATGGAGGGGTTCGGCAATCCCCACTATTCGTTCCAGATCACAACTTTCCGCTACGGTCTGGGCGAGAAGTGACAGCGCCTGGTTGGTTCCAGAATACTCCTGATGGGGAATCATCCCCAGATGACGCATGGGAAAAATATCCTTATGTAACCTGGGAAAGGCCCCCAGGACCGAGATTCCGGTATCCTGCTCCACGGCCTGGGTGATTATCTTTCGTTGCCGTTCGGTAGCGATCTGATTCAAAATCACCCCTCGGATCTCGATTCGAGGATCGAGCTTCATGCACCCAAGTACCATCGCCGCCACCGTTCGGGTAGTCTTGGTGCAGTTGACGACCAGCAGGATGGGAAGTTTCAGCAGAATGGAAAGCTCCGCCGTCGAGTAGCCCCCCTGGGCATTGACTCCGTCGTAAAGGCCGCGGTTTCCTTCGACCACCGCCAGATCCATCCCCTGTGACCGACGCATGAACGATCGGCATACGGCATCTTCTTGCATCAGGTATGGGTCAAGATTGTAGCAGCGCCTGCCTGCTGCAAGCTTCATCCATCCGGCATCAATATAATCCGGCCCTTTCTTGAAAGGGACGACCGTCCTTCCCGCTTCGGTCAAGGCGGAAATCAGGCCCACCGTTACCACGCTTTTACCGGAACCACCGGACATCCCGGCAATTACAAGTCCTTTTGTCTGTATCATCATTAATCAGTTTGTTAGCTGAGCATGTTCGAGTCTATCTCGGCAACTTCAATGACTTTTTACGAAAGCATCAATGTTGCTCTTTTCCAAAATGCCCCCAGGATTTTTTATAAATTTCTTCAAGGTTAAGCTCAAGCTTCCTGCGATATTCCTCTATGCCATCCGCCTTTATCTCACGCGGGACAAACACCGGCTGTCCATAAAAAAACTCGACCCGAGAAAAGGGTTTGGGGATCACCAGTCGATCCCATGACGGAATGGTCCAGTATCTGGATACCGACCAGGTTATCGGCAGAATCGGTGATCCGCTTCTTGAGGCTAAAAATATTGAGCCAGGTTGGACCTTCAGGGCCGGTCCCTGTGAGCCGTCGGCAACAAGGGCCGCATGTCTTCCCTCCTTCAGGTATTTGACCAACTCCTTTATTGCCTGGGTTCCCCTCTTGTTTCTGGACCCGCGTACCGACACATAACCGAAATAGGAAGCCAGCCGGGAGATGTATTCTCCATCTTTGCTGGCACTCACCATCGCCACTCCTGATTCCTTGCGCATATGATAGAAATTATAGAGAATGGCGAAATGCCAGAAGGTGGCGATGACCGGGTTTTCATGTTCCCGGCACTGTCTTCGATTTTCAACATCATGTTCGGTGATACGACATGTTGAAAACCAGGCTTTGATCAACCAGGAACCAAGCCGTGGCAAAACAACCAGGGATATTTTATGGAGCAGGCTCCCTTCTTTCATCCGATTTCAATCTCCAACATCCGTAAATTCTTAATTCTGTCGCGCAGAAGCGCTGCTTCTTCGAAGGCCAGCTCCTTTGCTGCCCTGTGCATTTCCTGCTCGAGTCGTTTAATCTCTTTTTCCAGCTCTTTAATCGAACCATAAAAGGCCTCGGTCTCTGCGGCCAGCGGAAGATCGGCACTTTCATCGACCAGATAGCCTGATTTTCTCAGATGCTGGTGGAGAGAATCCTTGATCTCGGAATGGATGGTCTGCGGAGTAATGCCGTGTTCCGTATTATAAGCAGCCTGGATCACCCTCCGGCGCTCGGTCTCATCGATGGTGCGCTGCATCGATCTTGTGATCTCATCGGCATACATTATGACTATCCCTTCCGCGTTTCTGGCCGCCCGCCCGCAGGTCTGGATCAGCGACCTCTCAGAACGCAGGAAGCCCTCCTTGTCGGCATCGAGGATTGCCACCAATGAAACCTCCGGAAGATCAAGTCCCTCACGCAAAAGGTTAATGCCGACCAGGACCTGATAATCGCCGTTTCGAAGATCGCGGATAAGCTCCACTCGTTCCAGGGTTTTAATGTCGGAGTGCAGATACCGTACCTTGACATCAAGTTTCTCATAATATTCGGTCAGGTCTTCGGCCATACGTTTGGTAAGTGTCGTGACCAGAACCGCCTCATTTTTAGCAGCCCGGATGCGGATCTCGTCCAGGAGATCATCGACCTGGCTGACCGCCGGACGTACCTCGATGCGGGGATCCATGAGCCCTGTCGGTCGTATTATCTGATCGACGATCCGCCCCTGGGCCTGCTCGAGTTCATAGGGACCGGGGGTGGCAGAGACATAGACGACCTGGTTGATCCGGCTGCTGAATTCTTCAAATCTTAACGGTCGGTTATCCAGAGCCGACGGCAGCCGGAAGCCGAAATCAACAAGCGTCTGCTTTCGCGACCTGTCTCCGTTATACATGCCGTTGAGCTGCGGTACTCCGATGTGTGATTCATCGATAAAGAGCACATAGTCTTCAGGAAAATAATCAAGCAGGTTCGGCGGCGGTGCCCCGGCCGGTTTACCGGTCAGGTGTCGGCTGTAGTTCTCGATACCGGTGCAGTATCCGAGTTCCTGGATCATCTCCAGGTCGAACATGGTCCGCTGCTCCAGCCGTTGGGCCTCGACCAGCCGGTTTTCCCTGTGGAAGGTCTCAAGCCTGTCTTTGAGTTCGGCCTTTATGGTCTCCATGGCGGTTTGCAGCCGCTCCTTGGAGGTGACGAAATGGCTTCCGGGAAAGACTGTGTAATCGTTAAGACGTTCAATTGTCTTGCCGCGCAACGGGTCAATGACCAGTATGGACTCTATGGTGTCACCGAAAAATTCAATCCTGATTGCCCTTTCCTCCTCATGGACCGGGAAGATGTCAATCACATCACCCCTCACCCTGAAGGTGCCGCGATGGAAGGAAATGTCGTTTCGTTCATAGAGCATAAAGACCAGACGCCGCTGCACATTCTCCGGCGGATAATCGATGCCGGTACTCAGGAACAGGTGCATGTTCTTATACTCATCGGGCGAGCCCAGACCATAGATGCAGGAGACGGAGGCAACGATCAGGACATCGTTTCGGGTCAAGAGCGACCGGGTGGCCGAATGGCGCATCTTGTCGATGGCGTCATTGATCGACGAATCCTTCTCGATGTAGGTATCGGATTGGGGAATATAGGCCTCCGGCTGATAATAATCATAATAGGAGACGAAGTATTCAACGGCATTATGGGGAAAAAGCTCTTTGAACTCGGCAAACAACTGGGCAGCCAGAGTCTTGTTCGGAGCGATCACCAACGCCGGACGCTGAACTCGGGATATGATCTCGGCCATGGTGAAGGTCTTACCGGAACCGGTAACACCCAGGAGAACCTGACTTTTTTCGCCCCGTTCGAGCCCATGCACCAATGTATCGATGGCTTCGGGTTGATCACCCGAGGGTGAAAACGGGGCAATGAGCTGGAATGGCTGGTTGGTCATAGGATAGGGAGGAAATTATCTATTCACCGCGTATAAGGCATTATGAAGTTTGATTACTATTAATGTTCAGCTACTGATCCTCTCTTGGAAAGGCTAAGCCAAGGATATAAGATTAGCAGGAATGCCTTATTTTTACATCCCAATTTCCTCTAGGTTCTGCAGAAAATTTCCTCATCTCGGTTCCAGGGCGTGATTTGAAAAAAAACGAAGAGGTTTTTTCCTTCTGGTCGGCTCCTGAAAAGTTTACCCGCCGACGGTTCAATCCTGTTCCTCGATTTTTATTATGTTGCCCTGTAGCCTTCAGGGGATTTTACACGGTTATCATTTTTCCCAGGTAATGCAATCTTCTGGGCAATTCTTTATGGCCTCATCGACCAGATCTTCAGGATACCGGGACATGTCAACCACCTCGATCAGGCCCGTTTCAAAGTTGAAGCGGAAGACCTTCGATGCAACTTCGACACATCCCTGGCAAAGGTTGCAATATCCAGGATCTACGACAGGGTATCTTTTTGTTTGTTGTATTCCGATTTTCTTATTAATCATACGATCTTCCCATTTCTTCCTGTTCGGGATATGTTGAGGTTTCTGAATACAACGGGATACTCGAAATCGAATCGTCCCGCCCTCCTGCCCTATTCGTCTACCATCCGTTGACAAAATCATGCTTAATCAATAATATTCATTTTTTTATTTGATTACCACTAATGTCCAGTTGCTGGTCCGGAGTGAAAGCTGTCCGTTTCTCGGGACGCCATGAACCCATCCCTGGGGGCTTCGCTGCAGCCATCCAGGCTGCAGAGACCCGAAAAACGGACACCTCTCACTCTTCCTTCTCGATAGGCTGAGTTTCAGTGGTAATCAGACTTTTTTATAATAATCATTACCAGCATTTGACGCTGGATCGTCGAGAAAACCTGCATGGCTGGACCAGCTGCAACGAACCATTAAACCCCATCACTCCGACACGGCAAGGTCATTGCTTTTGGGAGACTTTCAGATAAAGAAAACGTTGCCGAAATGAAGAATACAGGTACAATTCAAGCTGGATGTTTTACCCTTCCTGGTACAAATCACAAATTGGTGCGACCAATTTATACACCGCGCATTAACCGATACTAAGAAACCTTATTTAAATTTTGGAGGATTTATCATTGAACCCTATCACTGTAAAAGACAATATCTATTGGGTGGGTGCCATTGACTGGGACATCCGCGACTTTCACGGCTATTCGACAAACCGGGGGACAACCTATAATGCCTTTTTAATCATCGATGAAAAGGTGACTCTGGTCGACACCGTAAAGCGCTCACATAAGGATGATTTCCTGGCCAGAATCAGGGAAATCATCGATCCTGAAAAAATCGACTATATCGTGGTCAACCATGTGGAAATGGACCATTCCGGCACCCTTCCCGAAATGGTTAAACTGATCAAACCGGAAAAGGTTATCTGCTCCAAAATGGGTCATCAGGCCCTCCTTCAGCACTTTCACCATACGGATTGGCCCTACCATGTCGTGAAATCAGGCGAAGAGATCAGCCTTGGAAAACGCAACCTCTCCTTTCTGGAAACACGGATGCTCCACTGGCCTGATTCAATGTTTACCTATGTAAAGGAAGACAAGCTGCTCTTCTCCAGTGACGCCTTCGGCCAGCACCTTGCCACCAGTGAACGTTTTGACGACGAGGTCGATCAGGCAATCCTCCTTGAGGAACTGACTAAATACTATGCAAATATTCTGACCCTCTACTCACCAAACGTCAAAAGGCTGCTGGCCAAGGTCGAAGAGATGGCGCTTCCCATCGACATGATAGCCCCGGACCATGGCGTCATATGGCGCACCGACCCGTCAAAGGCAATCACCTCTTATGCCAAATGGTGCCATAATCAGGGTGACGGAAACGCGCTAATCATTTATGATACTATGTGGCATTCGACAGAGCTCATGGCCAAGGCCATCGGCACCGGACTTCAGGATGAAGGCATATCCTATAAGCTTTTGAATCTTCGTTATAACCATCGCAGCGATGTCATGCGCGAGGTCCTTAACGCCAGCGCTCTTATCCTGGGTTCGCCGACCTTGAATAACGGTCTGCTACCGAGGATGGCCGGTTTTCTGATGTACATGCGGGGACTCAGGCCGACCAATAAAATTGGTGCTGCCTTCGGCTCCTACGGCTGGTCCGGTGAATCGATCAAGCTTTTGAACGAGGCCATGGGTGAGATGAAGCTGGATATTATCGATGAAGGGTTCAGGGTCAAATATGTCCCTGAGGAAGGTGATCTTTTCCACTGTGTCGAGCTTGGCCATAAGATCGGCAAGGCCTTGAAAGAAAAGAAAGAATAAAGCAGAAATCCCGGAGCATGGTGTATCCTGAGCAGCTTTCAGCCCATGCTCCGAACCGCAAGCTTGGGAGTTTTCCATTGGAGAATCATTCAGAATCCGCTAAGCGGAATACTGAACACTGCATGTTACGCATTTACTGATCATCATGAAAAAAATCGCCCATCATCTCATTCTGGTTACTGGAAAGTCATATAAGAGCTGCCGAAAACAGGTGGAAAACTATTTTGCCCGTACGGAGCTGGTTCGTTATGACCGGATAGAAATAGACGACGAGGCGAGCTTGGCCGGATCCCACCAGAATTTCGAAGAATGTCTCAATCAAGCCATTGCTAAAAACAGAAAAATATTGGAAAGACTGATCAAAGATCTGGAGGACACCGGGGTCAAAACCACCAGCGATCTCCTGAAGTTAAACCAGGGCTACCCAAGCAAGGTCCTGCATATCGCGACCCACTTTCTTGACGGGTTTATCGGCATCGATTCCGTCTTCTACACCCTCATCGACGACAGTCACTGGATGTCGGTGCAAACGCAACAGGCAATTGCCGATGCACCAGATGTTTTTTGGCTGATCCCTGTCGACGCTTTCTCGGAAACCCCGGAAAAGGCCTCCCTTATCCATAAATAAACCTATCCATGGGGGCTTCCCTACAGCCGTCAAGGGTACACCGAGATACGAACAGCTCACTCCTTTCCTTCCGATAGGCTGCGTTTCAGAGGTAAGCAGATCTGTCAATGACTCGAGATCAACGCAAAGACCTCACGTATCCAGTGGCTGAGAAAACGAACGACTAATCGCTTCTAGCCTGCTGCGATTCTTACCGAAATCAGAGTAGCCCAAACGGGACGCGGAACGAACGGCGATATGGTCTTTCTCCAATAGGAATTCACCATCATCGGAGAAGAACGTTGTCGAAAATACCACCCGGAGATATCCGGGTTCTTCCTCGACGATTTGAGTGTCCTTTCTGTCTGTCAGAACCTTCTTCAAACGCAGGAAAGCTTCCTTGGGTGGATCGGTAAAGGCAAGCGGCGCAATACTGTGCCTTGAATCCGTAGCCCAGCTCGAAACACAGTTTGGAGAGCTGGGACAATCGGCAAGCTTCCCGTTATGCACACCAAGATTCTTCGTGTATTCCCCGGAACATGCAGCCATTGCAATGGCAATGGCTGCCATTGCAACGATACCAGAGACTTTAGTCATTGCTCATCCCCCTTTTTCTTGATCAATTATGACTACCGCATTTACTTCCCTATCTTTGGCCGAGCTTCTATCGCAGCCTCGTTCCCCCTTGGCTATACACCGTATCATACCTTTGAAGATCATCAGATGGATGGGCATGAGAACATACCAGTAGGCCCTGCCCCACAACCCTCGGGGGCGAAAGGTGGCTCTTTGGTGTAAAATATTTTTTTCATCGATGAAAAACTCGAGCCAGGCCTCGCCGGGGAGTTTCATTTCGGCATAGAGCAACAGTCGCCGACTGGCCTCGTCTGCCAAAATCACCCGCCAGAAGTCAAGGGCCTCGCCTGCATGCAGACTGTCTTGTCTGGTCCTGCCCCGTCTCAGACCAACGCCACCGAAAAGTTTATCAATAAACCCTCGCAAACGCCAGAGCCAATTCATATAGTACCAGCCTCTGTCTCCTCCTATTTGCCAAACTCTGCGAAACGAAACTTCCGGATCATCAACCCCCAGCGTCCGTTCATCACCCAGGCATCCATACTGCGGGACCTGGATATAATCAGAGATGTTTCCGGTGAATCTCCCGCTGACCAGGGAGTCCTTCCAGCTGGAGAGCAGCCAGTTCTGTTCTATGGCATCAAAGGCTGTCCTGATAGCTGTTATATATGGCTTCGGTTGAAGGTCGAGAATCTCCATTATCTCATTATCCCGACAGACTACTTCCACCTTCATACTGTTCACAAGGTTCTGGGCCAGGGTATAGGTCGTTGCGGTGATAAAGTACAGCCAATATGATGAAAGTCTGGGCGTCATCACCGGTACTGTCCAGATTACACGTTTCAGCCGCCTCACTTCGGCATAGCCCAGCAGCATCTCTTTATAGGTGAGTATATCGGGCCCTCCGATATCGAAACTGCGGTTAAAGGTTTTTTCCTGCCCGACACACCGCAGCAGAAGTTCTACGACATCTGAAATACTAATGGGCTGACAACGGGTATTGAGCCAGGAGGGAGCAATCATCACCGGCAGCTTCTCCACTAGGTCCCTTATAATCTCAAAGGATGCACTCCCAGACCCGACGATGATACCAGCCCGCAGGGTAGTGAGATTATATCGACCGGTGGCAAGGGTCTCTTCGACATTCTTACGTGAAGCGAGATGTCGGGAAAGCTCGCTTTCATTAATGATACCGCTCAAAAATATAACCTGGCCCACCGCAAGCTCATTCATCCTGTCACGAAAATTTACCGCCGAAAGATGCTCCAGCTTTTCGAACTGGTCAGATGATGACAGGGAATGCACCAGGTAAAAGGCACAGTCTATCCCCGAGGGCAGGTTTTTCAGGGATTTACGATCGAGCAAATCCACCTCAACGGCTGTAACATTTCCTTGCAAGGCGGTTGGAATCGTAAGTCTCTTCAGGTCTCTGACACAGCATATCACTTGGTGTCCCGCAGCAACAAGGCGCGGCAAAAACCGTTTCCCAACATATCCGGTAGCCCCGGTCAGAAGTATCTTCACCTCTGTCTCCTCAAAGTTATCATTCTTAAAATTGTTACGTTATTCTAAAATCTTGCAACATTATGTCTCTTGATATGCAATCCCTACCCTTACCGCAAAAACTTTTACTATACCCCACCACGTTGTTGCTGATATTGTAGTCATTGGATATCAATTTCTTCTCCGCCGATGAGTACAAGACATTTTTCTATAGCGAATTTTACCAGAAAGCGTTCTTGGTTTTCCGTCTTGTCTTTTTCATATCCTGAAGACCTGGATGGGGCTGACAGTAATTCATGGTCGGTCAATTCTTCCAGAAGACAGAGTCGCAACCGTAGTCCCTTGCTCGATTCTTCATGCTCACGAAAGAGATACGAGGCATGGCCGTTTTCAAGAACATTTTTTCTCGTCAGCCTGTTCCGCATGATAAATCCCACAGACAAATCATCAAAAACATGCGGTCTGGCATAGAGGGCCGTATTGACATTTCCACTGGTATCAGATGTTGCCAAAACCCCTGTACCCTGGTGTTGTGTAAAGTAATCTTTAAGATTCATATGTTCCCTCATTCTATAAAAACCCACCCCACCTACGTGAGGCGGGGTGCCAAAGTTCACGTTACCATCTTTCCGTGCCGATGATCTCATTGACATCTGCACAGCGATTCCTTTCATCATCGGAGAGCTGCTCAAACCACCGCCTGCTATCATTGGTATCGATTGAACAGACATACTCTTTACCATTTGTATCATTTACCCATATAAGGGATTCGTATCCGCTTTTCATGTTATCACCTCAACAGTTGTTGGTTTCATGTGATGCCTTGTTGCATCCTTTTCATTGAACATTAAGCAGTATCAGCCTTGACACAATGGGAGTAAATAAGTAGATTTTTGATAGTATATACGACCATTATATGGAGCTACCATGCGAGAGACAAACCTCTACAAGGTGGTCATCAATTCGATGTCCGCACATATCGCGATCTTAGACGAAGACGGGATAATACGTGAGACCAATCAGGCATGGAATGATTTTTCCCGTAACAACGGCATGAAATCGGGATATGACAGTATCGGTGTAAACTATCTTTCGATCTGTGATCTTGCCAAAGACAAGGATGGGGCCGATCGGGTCGCAGGAGGTATCCGAAAGGTTTTATCAGGTGAAATGACAGAGTTTTTCACCCAGTACCCCTGCCATAGTCCGGAAAAAAAAAGGTGGTTCGCACTCCGGGTCGTGCCATTTAGAGATATAAAGATAAAAAGAATCATTGTGAGCCATGAGGACATAACGCCGATCATGGAGGCACAGGAAGAACTGGAGATCAAAGAGACTGAACTCCTTCGCGAGCGTGAACGTCTTAAAGAGACGAATATCGCCCTGCGGGTCTTGCTTCAACAACGAGATGAGGATAGAAAACGCATCGAAGAGACGATCTATCAAAACGTCGATCGCCTCGTGCTTCCCTATGTCGACAAACTTCTGCAGGGTAAATTAACCGAAAAGCAACAGACCCTTACTGAGATAATCGAGACGAATCTCAAAGATATCGTCTCCCCTTTTCTCCACAGTCTGAGTACCCTGGGATTACTGCTCACTCCACAGGAAATGGAAATTGCCAATATGATCCGCAACGGCAGCACAAGTAAGGAGATGGCCGAGGTCCTGGGACTGTCTGTAAGCGGAGTCGATTTTCATCGCAAGGGACTTCGTAGAAAACTGGGGTTGACCAACAGCGCCAAAAATCTTCGGTCCCATCTCCTCTCTTTGACTGACCGGTGACCTTCAAAAAAAGGGTTCTTCCGAATTAAGAGTACGCATCTAGAACACGGGAGGCGGAGGGAATCTCTGAAGGACGCCTCGCGGAGACCCGAAGGGGTGCCACATAAGCCCGGAGGGGTGCGGACAGGACGTCCGCACCTGACAGCAGGCCAGGGACGGCCTCCGTCAGCCGCGATGTACCTGCGATGAGGCCGCAGAGTAGCGTCCGGAAGCGATGCCCTCTGCCGGATTGTCCTTTTCAGCTTTACAAAAGTACGCTTCATTCGGATGAACCCAAAAAAGAAGATCCTGGCACGCAATACAACCAGAACGACACTCCCGTCTGCGAGTTATTTAAAGAATTTCAGCAGGGCATGCAGTGTCGTCAGAGGATGAGGGGGACAGCCCGGGATATAGAGATCAACCGGCAGAAGGAGGCCGAGATCACCCACAATCTCCGGGCTGCCGTAAAACGGTCCTCCGGAGATTGCGCAACTGCCGCTGGCGATCACCACCTTCGGCGACGGTACAGCCTCATAGGTCGCCAGCAAAGCCGTCTTCATATTCCGCGAGATCGGCCCGGTGACATGGATACCGTCGGCATGCCTGGGCGAAGCAACAAAGTCGATGCCGAAGCGGGAGAGATCAAAAAAGGGAGTGTTTAAGACATTGGTGTCGGCCTCGCAGGCGTTGCACCCGGCTGCGGACACCTGCCTCAGCTGCAGGGAACGTCCGAAAAGCTTTTTAAAATGAGATTTGGCATGGGCAGCCAGATCGGGCAGACTGCCATCCGTGATTAAATCCTGCCTGTCGGCTGCACCCAATTCGAAATCCTGACTGAAACGGACAAAGTCGCCATCGCCTACCGCTGCACACTCACCGCAGAAGGTACAGCGACCGAGATCAATGGTCATCCCCTCCGGGTCTATCGCCTCCTGGGGACAAATATCGGCGCATTGACGGGCAATGGACCCGGCGCAGTTTGCATTGATCACAGGCCGCCCCCTATATCGAGAATAGAGGGCGATAGGCTCTTTGGGGTAGGCCGAGGTCCGGCACCCCTGCTCCAATCTGTTTTTAATGACTTTCAGCATGACTAAAACCTTCCTCGTAAATCAACATCCCATTCCACCTCTCATTGAAAGGAGGCGGGCAGAAATAATTATTGTAGCACAGAGCACTCATATGTATGTTTGATCACCAACAATACTAGGCCTTTAACACAGGGCTGGGACCACCTGTTTCACGGGACGCCATAAACCCGTCCATGGGGGCTTGACTGTGGCCGTCCAGGCCACAGACACCCGAGAAACAGGTGGTCCCAACCCCTTCCGATTGATGTAGCTGAAATGCAGGGTTAATCAGATATGTATAAAACCTTTGACATTTTTGTGACCTCTTCAATCAGTATTCTGGGGGGTCTGATCGTGGGATGGAGGTGCTACCGAAGAGGTTCCCCAGTTACAAATCAAAACCACAATAAGACAGATTAAAGCTCTTATTACACAACGGAAAATCAGAGATCTCCTGATTGCGTAACGACATGGCAAGCCCGGTCCAGTTATGAAAAGACGGGTCTTTGACCTTATAGCGCTCTATCCTCCCGTTCGTGTCAGTCAACACGCAGTGAGAGACCTCTCCACGCCAGGCCTCATTAACGGTCACAACCATCGATGACTGAGTCAAATCATACGGGGTTGTCCCTATGGCCTGACCAGTCTCTTCCCCCCGGCTCAACATCGTCTCGATCACAGAGAGCGAGTGAAGTATCTCCTCTCTTCTGACAACAGCCCTGCTGTTGACATCCCCTTCGGTCACCTTATGGGGACAGGCCGGAAATGCGGCATAGAGCTCGGTGGGAAAGACCACTCGTGCATCATAGGCAATACCACAGGCTCGGCCCGCATAACCGACCAGCCCGAGTTGCTTTGCAAGCGCTAGCGGTACAGGACCTGTCTGCTCAAAACGGGCCTGAACAGTATGTGCCGAAAATAAAAGATCGCAGACATTTTTGATTTCTGGCTTTGTTTCGGCAAGTTTATCGGCAATAAGCCTGCGTTGCTCATCGCCCATGACATATGCGATTCCTCCCGGACGAAGCAGTCCTTTGCCGAAACGGTTACCGGAAAGCACCTGCAGCAGGTTGAGGAATTCACCTCGAATTCTGCCGAAGTAGGCCGCCGGAGGATTGAAGGCGACGTCTCCGCTCAAGGCTCCCAGATCGCCTATATGATTGGCGATCCGTTCAAGCTCAAGGGCGATAACCCGGACGATGCTTGCCCCTCTGTCCACCTGGAGGCCTGCCAGGGCCTCCAGAGCCTGACAACAGCAGAGTACATGGCCAATGGTGGTATCACCGGCGATACCCTCGCAGATGACGGGAATGCGTTTTGCCGGCACCTCGGCAAGCATCCGCTCTATCCCGCGGTGCTGATACCCGAGTTGGATCTCGAGATGCAGGACCTCTTCGCCAGCGCACTGAAACCTGAAATGACCGGGCTCGATAATGCCGGCGTGGACCGGCCCGACCGCCACTTCGTGGACGGATTCGCCTTCAACCCGGAAATAGTCATAGTTTCCGGGAATATCGACTGTATAGTCGTTGTTGAATACATCGGGCGTTCCCTGGTAATTGGCATGGTATCGGACGGGCTTGAGCCAGGGATGCCCCTGAGGGCTGATCCCATACTGTTCTGCGATCTCACGCTCGAACATATGGACCTTTTGGCAGGCATTGGTAAGCGACGGGAAACTCTCACCCACCCGGGCACCGGTCACATGGAGCTCGTTGTTTCGCAAAATGGCGAGCAACCGGTTGCAGTTGTCCGTGCTGTCATGGTAGGCGAAAAACTGGACAACATCTCCGTCCTCGGCAAGAAAGTCGAGCACGGACTGCAGAAAGGAATCAAGATCGCAATCGGGGATATCGGCACGCCGGACGGCCTGACCGTTTCCTATCTTCAACAGATTAGACATGGAAGGCACCCCCGATTATCGCAATGCTCTGGTAAATCTTCTGATAAATACTATCCGGCAGCCATACGCAAAGGGCGATCGAAGTCAAAAGGAGCACGATCGACGGCATCACCCGGAAGAACTTCTCCTTTATCAGCACCACCTGGGAGGTCTGGCCGAACGAGATGTCCATAACGATGCGCGACGCCCCGGCAAAGACCAGGATGAGGCCAAAGATCAGGATCCCGACCTCCCAATACCGTCTACTCTGGAAGGCACCGATGATTATCAGGACTTCGCTTATGAAAATGCCGAAAGGCGGAAAACCTGAAATACCTGCAAAGCCTGCAAAAAAAGAGACAAAGGTCTTGGGAAAGAGCTTGACCATATTGCCGACCTTGGGGACCAGCTTGGTCCCGAAACCGAGCAGAATGTTGCCCGAGGACAAAAACAACGACGATTTCAACAGGGAATGGTGGATCATATGCAGGATTGCACCATATGCGGCAATCCCGCCGACACCGATGCCGAAAGCGATGACTCCCATGTTTTCAATGCTGGAGTAGGCCAACATCCGCTTGTAATCGGGTTGGTTAAGAATAAATATCCCGGCAACCAACACTGAAAACAACCCAAAGCCGATCAGGACATTGCTGGAAAAAGCCCCCAGACCTGCATAATTCATCAGGACATGAACCTTGTAGATACCGAGAAAGGCACAGTTCAACAATGCCCCGGAAAGCAGGGCCGACACTGTGCTCGGGGCCTGGCTATGGGCATCAGGCAACCAGGTGTGCATCGGCGCCAGTCCCATCTTGGTACCGAATCCGATGATGACGAAGATGAAACCCGCCTTCAGCCACAGGGGATCAAGCTGGGTTGCCACCTGGTTCAAGGACGTAAAAGAAAACGGGGCATCTATATTACCGATATCCATTGACAACGTTATAAAAAAACATCCAAGCAGGGCCAGCGCGATGCCGACGGAACAGATCAGGACATATTTCCAGGTGGCCTCCAAGGCCTCCTTCGATCTTTTTATGAAGATAAGCGGGGCACTGACCAGGGTCGTGGCCTCGATGGCGATCCACAGGACAATGGGATGATCAGACAACGCAACCATGCTCATGGTGCCTAAAAACAACAACAGGCAACAGATAAAGATTCGCTCGTTGGCAAGCCCCGTTTCGTCGGCATAGGCCACAGCATAAATTGAGATCAGAGCAAAAATAAAAGAGGTGACTAGAAGAACAAGCATACCCTCCGGGGTGACCCGAAAGAAATTCACGTAGGCCGGGGTTAGCTTTCCAAACCAGCCCATAAGGGTCAACAGCAGGTGGAGAAAAGCGGTAATGATCAGGACGCCCCGTCCCAGTACCCTGGGAAGAAACAGTGTCATAAGCCCCGCTATCACGGGCACAATAAAGACGTATTCAATCATATTTCAATCCTTGAGGCTCCCGAGGTGGGTGGTATCGACATCGTCGAAGGCGTCCTTGATATTATGGAGAATAATCCCCATGATCATCACGCCAACCAAAAGGTCGAGGAGGACACCGAACTCCACGACATACAGGGTATGCGACCGTTTGGTCAAAGCAGAGCCGATCAGGTAGATACCGTTTTCCATCATCAGGTAACCGATGACCTGGGTAATCGCCTTTCTTCTGCTCATCATCAGGAAAAAACCGGCGGCGAGGGTAGTGATCGCCGTGGTCAGCAGGAGTTCTCGTCCTGCCGGCATGGTCAGGTGCAGCCGCTCGGTCACGGCAATGGATAGCAAAATCATGGCTAGTCCGGTCAACAGCGAAGCATGGTATCCGACAATGGGCTCGACCTCCCGCTTGATGGCTATCTTTTTAAGGGCCATGAATAAAAGACCGGGAATAAGTGCACCTTTGATTAGAACCATGATCTGGAAAAAAATGATCTCCCCCTGCCGTATCTCGGCGTGGTATTCAATCAAGAGCGGGACAACCGAGACGGCAATACCCTGGAGGGCCATAATCTCCACCAGGGCCTTCAGGCGGTTGGAGCCGAGCGACAAGAGGACCGACAACAGGATAATTGCCAGGACCGCATCGATGAGATGTATCATCAGACGACCCCCATGGTGGTGAGTATGGCGGCAAAGGATACCAAGGCAAAGGACGTCAGAATGTATTTAGGAACCAGATTCATTTTGAAGCGAGCCATAATGGATTCGATGAGACCGACCATCGCATAGACCAGCACCAGCGTTCCCAAAAAGACGACCGTGTACACCGGCCCGGAAAAGAGTTTCGCAGGAACCAGCAGTTGGGCTATGAAGGCGGCATAGAAAAAGAGTTTGTAAAAGGCCCCGGCCTCGATAAACGCCAGATCCGGGCCGCTATGGTCGAGGATCATTACCTCATGGATCATCGTCAATTCCAGATGGGTCGCCGGGTCATCCACCGGCACCCGCGAATTCTCGGTCAGAAGAATCATGAACATTGAGATGATGACCAGGAGCAACGGCGAACCGTTCGGACTGATCAGGGAAATCGGATGAGCGCCCCCGAAATAGTGTGCTAAACTGAGTGATCCGTTCATCCGGTAAAAGAGGATCATCACCATGAAGATAGTCGCCTCGGCCAGCAGTGAGAAAAAGGCCTCTCTGGCCGCCCCCATCCCCTCAAAGGGGGAGGCGGTATCCAGCGCGGCAAGGATGGTAAAGAACCTCCCCAACCCCATGATATAAAAGAGAACGATAACATCACCATGAAAGGAGATGATCGGATCTGCTCCGGCAAAGGGAAAGAACAGCAGGACCATGACCGCCGTCGCAAAAGAGACCGTCGGTCCCATTTTGAAGACGAAGCTTGCACTGGTGCTGTAAACCGATCCTTTCCGCAGGAGTTTGATCAAGGTGTAGTATTTGATCAAGAGTGGAGGGCCCTTTTTACCGGCAAAGAAGGCCTTGACCTTGAGAATGATCCCCGGGAAAAGCGGTGCTCCACAGAGTACCAAACCGAGGGTGAGATACGATTCCATTCAGCAATCCTTTAAGAATTCAGGTGTTATAGAGGAAAAACAGCATGACGACGATAGCCAGAATGATATAGCCGATATAGAGTTGAATATTGCCGTGCTGTATCCAGCGCATTCTGCCCAGCACCTTCATCAACGGTCCCACCACTCCGCGGTTGAGACCGATCTCGGCGATGTCGTCGACCCGGGACTGATAGTCGGCACGTTGCGGAAATATCTTTGGTATCCCGGAATACGACGTCGTCACTTTGACAAAAGGCTTGAAAAAATCCACGATACTCATTGCATATGAGGTTCCTGTGTATTGCATTCTAGTTGTGGGGCGGGTAAAGCCACAGCCCCAGGTCGGACCCGCTGCGACCTCTTTTCTCCGATAAAAAACCTTGCGCAGAATCAGACTTGCCGCCAAAAGAACAAAAAGGAGACGAGCCGCCAAGGCGAGATTACAGGAGATACCGGCGATGAGATTGTCCGCCACCGGGGTATATCCATGCATATCTCGCAGTCCCTGAAAGGCCAACTCAATAAATGTCTGAGGAAATATCCCTATAACCAGGCAGGCAGAAGCCAACATGACCATCGGCAAGGTCATGGACAGACCGGATTCAGATGCCCCCGCTGCTCCCTCGGTGCGCGGCTCGCCGAGAAACACGATACCGACGACTTTTGAAAAACAGGCAGCAGCCAGTCCACCGATCAGGGCCAGAGAAATGATGGCGAGCATCATCAGAATGAAGGTGGAACCGCTCAGGCTCAATCCTTGAAATGCAGCGTAATATATCAGGAATTCACTGATAAAACCATTAAATGGAGGGAGACCGGAAATGGAAATCGAGCCCACGAGGAAGGTCCTGCCGGTAATGGGCATTCTCTTGATCAATCCTCCCATCTGGTCGATATGGCGCGACTCGGTTGTGTGCAGAATGGCGCCCGTACCCATGAAGAGCAACGACTTAAAGATCGAGTGGTTCAGGACATGGAGGAGACATCCGGCAAAGCCGAAACCCGCCATAACCGGCCTGCCGGTCGCCAGCCCGATCATGCCGATACCGGCACCGATCAGAATGATGCCGATATTCTCAACACTGTGGTAGGCCAAAAGCTTCTTGATATCGTGCTTGCCCAACGCATAGACGACCCCTAATACTCCCGAGACGATGCCGAACAACAGCACGGTCCGACCGAAAATAATATCGTTTACCTGCAGGAGGCTGTAGAGACGGATGATTCCGTATATCCCCATCTTAATCATGACACCTGACATCACGGCAGAGATATGGGACGGCGCCGCCGGATGGGCATGGGGCAACCAGATATGGAAAGGGAAAATCCCGGCCTTGGAACCGAAACCTATCAGAGCAAGGAAGAACACGACCAGCTTGGCCTCGGCAGGTATCGCGGCAAAACTCTCAAAGGCAAAACTGCCGCTATGGCTGTAGGCCACCGCGAAGGCAGCAAAGATCAACAGGGCTCCGGCCTGGGCGAAGACTAAATAGAGGTATCCCGCCTTCCTTGTCGTCTCTCTTTGATACTCATACATGACCAGGAAAAACGACGAGAGCGACATCACTTCCCATACCAGGGCGAAGGTGATGATGTTATCAGCAGTCGCTACCAGCGCCATGGAAACAATCAGCAAGGAAAAGAAGAAAAAGTTCACCGCTGTCCGAGTCGACCGGCGTTCTTTATCCATATAGTGAAAAGCATAGATTGCTGTTAACGGACAGATCACGACAATCGGTAAAACGAAAAAGGCGGAAAGCGAGTCGAGCGAAAAGGACAGAGCAAAAAGATGCAGCCATGGCCAAGAGACGGTAGCCACTTCTCGGTGTCCGAATACAGGTAAAACAGCGCATAGGCCAATTACAGAGCCCAACACCGTAACGGTTATATAGATTACCTTCATCAACCTGAACAATCGGTAAAAAAAGAGGGGCAATACCCCTCCGACCAAAAGCACCCCAAGGGCAATAAAGAAATTCTCCATCAGTTTTCTTCAACGAATTTTGAAAATCTGGACATCAACTCCAGTGTCGGCAGCTCGCGGCATCAAAAACAACCTTCATTTTTGCCCGTGAGGGTGCCAATAAAACCCTTTTAACCCGCAAATCTCACGGATAGAGATGGCCTGGTGTGCAAATAAGAAAATCATCGCGTAACTACTCTCCTCTATAAAATACATAAATCAACTTTTCAGGTTGTGTTAATATGCGGAAATAAAATATTATTTTCAGTTTTCTTTCCGTTTATATTCCGGAGAAACCAGAATCCAGGAGTCTGAATTCTGAAGAAAATCAAACAAAGACAACCTATCTGGATTCTGGCTCCTGGCTCCTGTATTCTTGCAGCGAGTATTAAATAACGATTCGTTCGATAGTTGCGGCGCAATTATAACCAAATATGCCAACCCGAAAAGTTGTGCACATAATTATACGTCTCCCCGGGGTTTTCATGAACGGCGGGTTACACATCGCTCAAAGAGATGCGGGACAAACCTCTGGAGGCCAATGCCAAGCCGATAATCAGTACGGTATGGCCGAACTTGAGCCGTCATTTCGGCACATGACAACTCAGAGTCCCGGCATGGTAGGGTGAGTAATCCATAGAGACTTTTTACACCGAAGGCGTACGATTAATCCTTGTCAACAACCGTTGATTCCGAACCCCACGCAAAACTGATATCACTTATCACTCGGAATATACTTTGTCAACGGACAATCATCACAACCGGCCACGGGAAGATTGACCCCGTCATGAATCTCTTGTATCAGGGCCTTGACGGCTGATTTGCTATCGGCATAAATGTTTTCTCTGCCGATCTTATGCAAAAGCCCGGTACGCTCCATGACCGTTAAGATCTGACCTTTTATTCCACACATGGCAAAACCGAGGCCGGCACTGCGCATTCGTTTACTGAGCATTTCCAATGCCTCTTCTCCGGAGGCATCCATGTCATTGATCCCTCTAGCATCAAGAAGGATGTATCGCAGATCGGGCCGTTCGTTCCTGAGTTTGAGGACCTGTTCGTCCAAATAACTGGCATTGGCAAAAAACAGGGCACCGTCAAACCGCACAACTGAGATATGTCGACATCCCTTGAGCCGGTAGTGCTCAGCACAGGTCAGGACATTTTCTTCATTCATCGACAGACTGGCCACAACAGGACGCATGGATTTATAGAGAAATACCGTCATTGACAGCGCCACTCCCACCATAATCCCCTTATCGAGATGGGGGGCAAAATAGAGGGTTATGACAAAACTGAGAATCGAAATTGCCCCATCGTACCACTGAGCCCTCCAGGCATGCAAAAAACCTTTGATATTGATCAACCCGATAACCGCCATCATAATAATCGCCGCCAGTACCGCCTGGGGCAGATGATAAAGCAAAGGGGTGAAAAAAAGCAGGGTAATGACGACAACGATGGAAGTCACCACCGAAGAAATACCTGAGACTGCACCGGCCTGGAGATTGACCGCCGAACGGGAAAATGAACCAGAAACCGGGTAGCTTGATCCAACCGATCCCAACATATTGGCAAGTCCCTGGCCAATGAGTTCCTGATTGGGGTCGATCTTTTGACCAGTTTGGGCAGCCATTGCCTTGGCAATTGCGATTGCCTCCATGAAACCTAAAAGTGAAATTATGGCCGCCGTGGGCAGGAGTTTGAGGAAGAGCTTGAGAGTGAGGGGGGGCATGGTAAATTTAGGCAGCCCTTCGGGGATCTTCCCCACAACCGCCCCCCCTCCGACCATTCGAATCCGGGAAAGATTGAACGGGGAATTGCCAACCTTTAAACGCCAGGTGTTATGATCGGTCACAAGACCTTCCGGTAGGGCATCTTTGCCATAAAAAGCCATGGTCTTGTCTTGTTTCACACCTTCGAATTTTAATAATCGAAGCTTAGCGCGTATCTTTTTAAGCCGACTCTTATTCTCCTCTATTTTCAAGGACAAAATTTCCTGTCGACCCTTGAGATCAACCAACGTAATGGATTTTTTCCCATTGCCTGCCGTGGCCAAGTTTTTTTTCTCTTCGTCTATTTTTAACCCCACATCTTTTCTTTCACCGGCAAGAACCGAAATTTCATCAATTGTCGAGTTGAATTCGGATACCTGTTTTTTGAGACCCGGGGAAGCAATTGCAGAAATATCGACCAAGGCATCCTTGTTGTAGCCTGTGAAATAGGAAATCAACGTCATGACCACTACGGCCACCAGCACATTGGGAATCCTCCTGTCAATCTTTCTTATGATGACCATTATCAAAATGGCCCCGACCCCAAAGCATAATGTAGGAAAGTGACTGTAATCAAGGGCGGACTTGGCAACCTTGATCATGGTCTGATAGTGATGCTGGGCCCCGTCAACATCAACTCCAAATAACTTTGACAACTGCGAGGTGGCAATTATGATCGCCGCGGCATTGGTAAAGCCGTTGACCACAGGATGGGAGAGGAAATTAACCACCAGCCCCAGGCGCAGCACCCCCAGAGAAAACTGAAAAATACCGACTGTAAAGGCAAGGACGATGGAATAGACGATAAACTCATGGGAACCGGCGGTTGCCAGGGGTTCCAAGGAAGCGGCAGACATCAGGGAGACGACTGCAACCGGTCCCGTGGCCAGCTGTCTGCTCGAACCGAACAGGGCCGCCACCATGGGTGGCAAAAATGCGGCATATAACCCATAATAGGGAGGAAGACCGGCCAACTGGGCATAGGCCATGGATTGAGGAATGAGGACAAGAGCAACGGTGATGCCGGCCAGGAGGTCAATCCTGAACTTGCTGCCGTCATAATCTTTAAACCAGGTCAGGAAAGGAAATATGTAATAGAGCACAGAGATACCTCAAATCTATTTTTTACCTCTAATCGGCTATCTTTAAATTTGCCATGAACATGGGGTACTTTAAAAGGCATGTACCCGAACAGCAGACTCTATACATCCAAGAGGGTCCCCATTCCGGTAGCATAATGATTTCGATAACTAAAATGTTCACTTTTTGACGATAAAAGTCAAGCAGAATCGACCGATAAAGCAGAAATATTGTTGCAATCAGCAACAAACACCATACACGAAAAACCATGAATGGTCATTCATTCCTGAAATAACTATATATTATTTTTTAATGGTATTCAATGATCATAGGTGGTATCATTTATAGATAAATTACCAAATGAAACTCGATCAAAAGCAACGAGAAACGACCAATGCAACATATGTTGCGTTATGCAACACACGGTGTTTGTCCGTCCCTTAAATAAACTCAAATTTTGTGGCACCGAATATCCAGATCATGGAGCCCGCCGTTACGGCATACCCCCCTGGAGTGTCAGGCGCACAACCCTTTCTCAAAAATTGCATGCCTCTTTTGAAAGCACTGTTACTTCGTCAAACATTTAATCCGGGATCTTCCTTGGTAGCATTTTTCTCTCAGTTGCCCCAGGCCCCTATGATGCATTTTTTTTTCAGGCACCATTGTTACATATTGCAACGTTGCATCGCCGTATCCGGTCTGAATCAGCCCGTCCAATACGACCCGGCAATACCTGCCTCGGGTACTCATGGGTTCCCTTTCAACAGCACTACCCTCCCATGTTTTCTTTAAATCTTCGCGAAAAAGTCACAGCCGGTTTATTCAGTTATCTGGTTATTTACCTGATCTTCGGCAGTGTAGTCTTTGCCGACTTTGCCAAATTCAACGAATATGTCACTCTCCTGATACGATCGGTAAAACTTAGCAACATCTGTCTCGAGATCAGACGATACGAGAAAAACTATATTATCAACCGGAACCTCGATGATTACAAAACAACAAAAAAATATATAGATGAGGCCCTTGACTATACCAACGCCCTCGTGTCTGACCTTAAAGAAACCGCCCCACCGCTTCTTCTGCATCGACTGCAGACACGACTCAAAGGGTATAGTGAAGTTTTCTCCGACTTCCGGATCAGCAGCGCAACCATCCTCCCCAATGATCTTCCGGACCGTACCAGGACCGAAATTCGGGAACAGGGAAAAGAGCTTATTGAGCTCAGCAACGAGTTGATCGTATATGAACAGGAGACCCTGAAGAGATTTGTCAGCGAAGCAAAAATTCCCATCATTGTTGCGACCATTTCCCTCGGGGTGTTCACAACAGTTTTAGCTATTCTTCTCTCAAAAGCGCTCATCACCTCGCTCAAATCTCTGGAAACCGCTGCCAGAACCATCGCTAAGGGCACCTTTGCTCCCCTTCCCTTGCCCAGACAGAAAGACGAGATATACAGCGTAAAACAGGCCTTCAACCTGATGGTAAAAGAACTCGAACAGCGGCAACATCACCTCCTCCAAGCCCAGAAACTCTCCTCCATCGGCACACTGACCTCGGGAATTGCCCACCAACTCAACAATCCACTGAATAATATCTCTACGTCCTGTCAGATTGCCACCGCCGAACTACAGCAGCAGGATCTTCCCAATATTTCCAGGATGCTTGCCAATATAAACGCCGAAACCCAGCGAGCGGCCAAGATCGTTTATGATCTTCTCGAATTCTGTCGTGAAATGAATTTCTTTATTCATCCCTCGAATCTTTCCGAAGTAGTTGATCACGTTTGCAATCTTGTGGCAAACAGCACTCCTGATGATGTACTCATAACCAAAAATGTTCCGAATGATCTCATTGCCGATATGGACCCGCAAAAGATGACGGAAGCACTTTTGAACCTGGTATTAAACGCTATCCAGTCTGTTCCCGTGCCTCCTGGCGGCACAGTCTCGATCTCGGCATCGATTGATACATTAAAAAACCACGTCGTGATCATCGTTTCCGATACCGGATGCGGAATTCCGCCGGAACATCTGGACAGTATCTTCGAGCCGTTTTTCACAACCAAGGAGACCGGCAAGGGCACAGGACTCGGCCTGGCCGTCGTCTACGGCATCGTCAACAAACACAACGGGGCCATTGAGGTAAACAGTATCCCTGGTATTGGAAGCCGATTTATCGTCACCCTGCCCCTCCATGCAGGACTCGACCGTCAACATACCTCTGACATCAAAGAGTAAGGAGACAAAATGGAGAACAACAACCGTATCCTGGTTGTCGATGACGAAAGGATCAACCTGGAGAACATCAGTCATATCCTCAGGCAGGAGGGGTACGAGGTAACCGCTGTTGATGACGGCATAAGCGCCGTAAAAAAAATAAAAAAAGAGCATTTTGATCTGGTAATAACCGATCTCAAAATGGCGGATGTTGATGGCATTCAGGTCATGGAAACAACTAAAGACCGTTTGCCTGATGCCGAGGTCATCGTGGTTACAGGGTATGCAACCATCACCCAGGCCGTCGAGATCATGGCCAACGGGGCCTTTTATTTCCTGGCCAAACCGATCAAACTCGAAGAGCTTCTGTCGCTGGTACGCAAAGCTCTTGAAAAAAGCTCGTTAAAAAATGAAATCATTCGCCTCAAGCAGCAACTTGACGGAAACAAGGGCACCTCGCAATTCATTGGCAGAAATCCAGCCATTCTCAAACTCAAAGGGACCATCATCCAGATCGCCCAACTGCACAGCAATGTTATCATCACCGGAGAGACGGGTACGGGCAAAGAACTGGTTGCCCGGCTTATCCACGAACTCGGTCCCAGAACACATAAGAGATTTCTGCCGATAAACTGTGCCGCCTTGAGTGAAGAATTGGTTTTGAACGAACTGTTCGGTCATGAAAAAGATGCCTTTTCGGGAGCAGGCAGATCCCGGAAAGGATTGCTGGAATCTGCGGACGGCGGAATCATTTTATTTGATGAAATCGGTGAAATGCCACTTACCGCGCAGGTCAAAATCCTCCGTGTGCTCCAGGAGAAAAAAATACTTCGGGTCGGAGGAAACCAGGAAATCGACGTCGACGTTCGAATCCTCGCCACTACCAACCTCGACCTTGAAAAAGAGATGGGGGCCGGACGCTTCCGCAAAGACCTCTATTATCGCCTGAACGTTATTTCCCTGCATATCCCGCCTCTGCGTGAGCGTAGAGACGATATACCGCTTCTTATCCGTCATTTCCTGGCCAAATACCCAGGAATAGACGAGCAGGTAAAATCCATAACCCCCGAAGCCCTGGAACTTATACAAGGGTATAGTTTTCCAGGAAATGTCCGGGAGCTTGAAAACAGTATCGAATATGCCGTCGCCATCTGCAATGATACCCTGATCACACCGGCCGATCTTCCCATTGAAATACGGAGGCCTTCAGTCGACGGTTCAAGAACCACTTCTCTTGAAGGACGGGCTCCCAATCTTGAAATGACCGAACGCGAACATATCCTCTCCGTTTTGAACTCGGTCGACGGTAATAAGACCAAAGCGGCAAAACTTCTGGGAATTGATCGCGTCTCTTTATGGAGAAAACTGAAAAAATTCGAAAAAGAATAAATCCTTGGGGAGCAAGAGCCTGGAAGTGACGCCTCATGCTCCCCTGATCATTCCATCTGATTAATGGACGGCCGCCGGACGTTTCTGGTCAAACGATTCCATCGCTCTTTTGATTGTCGCCCGGATTTCGTTGAGTTTAAACGGCTTGGCAATAAAATCAAACGCGCCTTTGGCCAAAGACTCTCTTGCCAGTTCCAAGGTTGCATAGCCCGTAATCAAAATGACTTTGATATGACGCGATTTTTTTGAAACCCGATCCAGAAGTTCAATACCGTCGATTTCTCCCATACGGATATCGCTGATTACAATATCGAAGTCCTTATTGTCCAAACGTTCCAGTGCAACCGCGGAATCGACGAAGGCCTCCACTCTGTGTCCTTCCTTCTCCAATAACGATTTCAGGCGCTCCCCGACGATCGGCTCATCGTCTACAATGAGAATATCACAATGGTTATCCACAATTACCTCCTTGGCATAATGCCATATTCCTTTCTCTGTGGCGTGAAAAAACCTGTAAAGAAATTCCCCGCCACAACCAACCCATCAAAAATCGAAGATGCCTCAGCTAGCGAGAGATCCCGGTTTACACCGCTTCAACCGCCTCCGTTTGGCTAAGACCCTGATCTCTCACCACAAGTAGGGTCTTCTGGATCTTCCTTCTATGGCGATATGCCTGAATAACCTTCATCAGGATTACCAAAGCCCCGGTTATCCCGCTGGCAAAAAGGAAGAACTTACTGCCGAGATTGAAGTATTGATCATACGAGGGATTAAAGTTTATAAATCCCATCTGACGCAGGTAAATCGGTATGGCGATGATACGACTGACGACACAGAGAAGAATGATCAGACTGGTGACCATACGGATATACAACTCGTTGACGACCTTGACCCCATAGACACCCAGATGGATACCGACAAGAGAACCAAGATAGAGAAGCATGGTCAGACGAAGATCGACAAAACCGTGCAGGGAGTAACTTATCGCACCGTAACCGCCCATGAACAGGGCCAGGAAAAGTTCAGTCCCGGTGGCTACCGCGGTCGGTACGCCGAAGACATAGATCATGGCGGGAACTCCGATAAATCCACCCACGCCGATGGTACCGGCCAGCCATCCGGTGGCGGTGCCGACCAGCATCAACACCCACAGGCTTATCTTGGTGTCGGAAACAGCAAACTTGATCACAGGTGGAATATTGAGTTTTGCCAGTGCTTCAGCAATCTTCATCGACGGCCCGGCGCCATCGGCACCACCCTTCTTGGACTTCATGATATCGCGCAGCATGGAGAGAGCGACAAATGAGAGAATGATGGCAAAGACCAGACTGATGTAGAGGTTGGCACCTGCCCCCTTGGCAGCACCATGACCATCACCACCCCACCTTTAAAGAGGAAGCTGTTGATCCAGACTGCGATCTGAACCCCAACCAGCGCAGTGGCCAGCATGAAGGCTGCCAGTTTCTTGTCGACATTGCCTGCGGCCGCATGTTTTCTCGCCCCGACCATGGCCTTTCCAAATTTATGGGTTATATTACTGGCAACGGCCACGACACCGCCCACGCCCAGATTCATCATTCCAGGCGTCATGAAAAAGGCCCCGCCGCTGCCAATGAAACCGCTCAAAATTCCTCCGATGAAGCCCAGCAGGATGACCTGCAGGGCCACCGCGAGCGTGATATCTATGTAATTGATCGATAATAATTCGTGCATGTCTACACCCTCCAGAATATCTTTAATTAATCAATATTTATAATCTTCAAGGCCAGTCCGGTCACCGTTCCCCAAAGATATGCGATTAAGGGTATTAAGCAAAATATAACCAAGGGCGACAGCCACATGTATTTCTGATGGAGCGGCCCACTCAGGAAATTAAACAGGGCAGGCTGGTGACTTAAGACGGTGTAATAGAGGAAGACAATTACAGCGAGGAAGCCGAGCAATTGTGCGGCCTGCTTTGTGCCGAACATAAAACGTGACTTCATTTCATCGGCGGTAATCACCGGTGCTTTAAGCCGATCCCTGATATTCAGGGCCAGTTCTCTGGTCTGTCGGGTACGGGCCGAGTGCCCCTTGGACAGGAACATATCGCCGATAACCACCAGCGCATACTGGCCATTTCCCTTGACCCTTTCAAGAATGCTTGCATACCCGCCGCAAACTGTATGCTGCCCACCGAAACGACCCTGACCGATGAGATCTTCCTTGGTCCGGTTCAGACCGCCGTCATTAAAAATGGAATCCGGTTCTTCATCTTCTACACCGCCGTCATAGGGACGGCCGCAGGTCTTGCGACTGAAGGCCCTGTCATCATCGGTATTGGCCAGAGCCATGTCTCCATCTTCCCCTGGGGGGATTAGACGCATCAGCTCAACAGCGGCTCCCCAGCGCTGGGACAGTTGGATGATCTGTTTATAGTTTTCAGCGTTGGGATCGAAACGTTCCTGGATCCAGAGGATATTGGTTTCCGCCATGGTGCACTGGATTTCACGGCATCCTTTCAAATCACCCAGAACTTCAGGAATACGTGCCCGGAATATTTCCTGATGCGGCGGGTAGGTCACGGTAACTACACCGTTATCTGCGTGGATCTGCAAATCTGCCTCGGCAGTCCGCTCATCCAGTGCCAATCGCAGCTTGGATTGGGCGCTGAGATAGTGGTTATCGATCATCCTCAGACTGGTCGGCGTCGGCCTGAATTCTGGCATCTCGGCCATATTGCTGAGAATCTCTGCCGCATTGTTCAACCCGATATTTTCCAGATTGAAGAGTGCGTCAAAGTTTTTCGGATCACGACTGTCCACTTGATGGATAAAACGTATCCATTTTTCAAAATCCTCGTCAATCTCATTAAGATAGGAGACAGCTTTATCAGGACTCAACCCCAAAGACTTGGCCGTTCGATCGACTCTCACCTCCTGCGGGGTTGATAGTCCCACCCGCAGACGAGTGCTAACCCCCGGCAACAGAAGATGGCCGCCGCGTCCATAGTAAATAAAACTTCCTTCACGGGCCTTCTCGCAGAGAACGGATGTCAGAAAAGCGAGATACAACTCCTTTTCCCGCGCGAGTTTTTCGGACTTATTCGGTGTCTTGATCATAGCAACCTCAAGACGTCCGATTTTTATCCCCTGCTCACGTGCCCTATCCACCAATTCTTCACGACTCAACACCGGCCAATTCGTCTTCTTGGCCAAAGCCTCGGCCAATTCCTTTCGACCACTCTGAAACAGACTCGAGATCATTACAATTGCCATTTGATGCACCTTCCTTATAGGTAATGAATATGATCTTTCTCTTTAACTTGGACAATCTGACAGGGAATGTGAGGTTTCAACTGCATCGTAAAATCCTCGTACTCCTTGTCGTCAGCGCCCAAAACCAATAAATTAATACTCTCCGATTTCACCAGGGAAATGATCTCCCCAATAACATTACCGACTGCAATATGGTGCGCTACGTTGAGCCCCGCAGACCGTGCACTGTTAATCAGGTCTTTCAGAGCCTCATTCAACCAAATGGAATGCGGCTCACCTTCCCCTTCAATTTCCGACTGCTGTAATATAAAAACTTGGGTGGCCAGACGTTCAGCCAAGGAAAGGGCATAATGCACACCTTTTAAATCCTTGAATGACGACCCGACCGGAACCAAAATTCGTTTCTGTTGCATGTTTCCCTTTTCTGTAGGCTGTTCCCTTTGGTATCTTCAATACAAGTATCGTGCCATTTAAATAATCATGTATTTACAGGCAGTTGTAACTATTTAGCTCTTTTCATCCTCCTAAAGAAGTTTCAATCTGGAACCCCGCCATGTTTCAGACTGAAATACATTCAAATATTCATCATATTATCGATATGTTACAAGTACAGTTTCAATGTGAAACGATTTGCGAGAATTGGGCAGAATGCCAGACTTGACCGGGAAACAACCTAAAAAAATGGGATTTTTTTTGCGAAAAGACGTTATAACAGCCGACCTATTTTCTGATATCGGCAGGTAGAGAGGGGGAGACAAACGCAGGAGATGCTAATGGAAGAATTCCGGGCAAGGATCTACATAAATCTATCCGAGAACAGCGAGAAGGACATCAGGTCTTTTAAAAGACATTCAGCCGACCGTGCTTCCCACCACACAGTTTCGTCCGCTCTGTTTAGCAAGATAGAGATTCTGGTCGGCTGTTCCTAAAAAGATTTTAGGAGACACATCAATATTCATATGGATGGTAGCAAGCCCGATACTGACTGTCACATGATCGGCTGCCTGTGATTGACTATGTGGGATATTAAGAGCGGATATCTTTTTCAAGGAACGTTCGGCAATCTCCTTTGCCCCATCGGCACTCGTTTCCGGAAGCAGCATAACGAACTCCTCACCGCCGTAGCGGGCAATAAAATCCGCCGGTCTCCTCAAGACATTCGCCAAGGCCTTGGCAATCTTTTGCAGGGCTTGGTCCCCCATGGCATGACCGTAGTGGTCATTATATTGTTTAAAGAAGTCAACATCTACCATGGCCAAGGAAAAGGCGGTTTCGTTTCTGATCGACCGTTCCCATTCCTTTTTGAAAATTTCTTCAAATCGCCTGCGGTTGGAGATCTCAGTAAGTCCATCGAGATATGCCAGCTGATCCAGAAGCTTATAGTGATGAACAATGCTCAAGTGGTTACGAACACGCATCTTGACTATGGGGGGCGAAAACGGCTTGGTGATATAATCAACCGCACCAAGCTTCAGGCCAAGTTCTTCGTCTTCTTGGGAGTCGAGTGCCGTTACGAAAATGACCGGAATATTGTTGGTCTTATCGCTATTTTTCAGGGCCTTAATTACATCATACCCACCCATCTGCGACATGACGACATCAAGCAGGATAAGGTCCGGCGGAGAGTCGCCCATTGCTATCTGCAAGGCTTGTTCTCCATTCCTGGCCAAGACAGGGGTATAGTCATCCTTGAGCAGATCTGCCAAGACCCGAAGGTTAATCTTCTCGTCGTCAACAATGAGGATACGTGCCCGTTCTTGCATTCTCATCTCTAATTTCTTTTACTCAAGCATTTCAAGCAAGGTCTGAACCAATTCCGCAGCTCTATTGTATTCAATGTCATCTACCATAATGGCAATTTTTTGTAATTGCCCGTCAAATTCACTCCCTGCCAACATATTCCTCATTGCGGCAAACTGTTCATCAGCCGCAGCTTCCCCCCTTTTCAACTGACCGAGAAGAATCCGGGTAAGCTGTGCTGCTTTTTTCCTGTCAAATATGCCTTCCCCATCGCCCTTTGGCTGAGCAGATTCATGCTCTTTTTCTGCAGGGAGCTGCTCAAGAGATCTCAGGATATGCCTCAGTACTTTAAGGAAAATTTTCATTGAGGCCCCGGTTTCGGCAACATTACCGTTTCTCAATGTGCTCTCGAGCACTTGAGCGGCCTTCATCAAAGCAGGGCTTCCTATATAAGTCGCGATACCCTTTATCGTATGTGCCTGTTCTTCTATCTCTTTAAAGCTACCTGCCTCAAATGCTTTCCGCATCAAGGCCGGCAGTGAACGGTAACGCTTCTTAAAGTCGGCGAGCATCTTCAGGAACAGCAGTTTGTTGTCACCCAATGCTCTCAAAGCTGAATTTTGATCTATTCCCGGCAAGGAGGGGATGCATATCTCAGCGGTTGCTTCTGAGTCCTCCTGGTCTTGCGGAGACGGGGGCAGGTTGCCGAAATGATTGTTACGTATCCATCTTTTCAGGCAGAGATAGAGCTCATTCTGGTCAATCGGCTTGGTGATATGATCATTCATCCCTGCTGCCAGGCTTTTTTCCCTATCGCCGGACATGGCATGGGCTGTCATGGCAAGGATCGGCAGATCTTTGAACCTGCCGTCGGAACGAATCCTTCTTGTTGCTTCAAGACCATCCATTTCCGGCATTTGGATGTCCATCAACACCAAGTCATAGGAGTTTTTGTCCAACGCCTCCAGAGACTCCCGTCCATTGGAGACAATTGCCACCTCCATCCCCGCGCTTCGCAGGAATTCACCTGCCACCTCCTGGTTGATATGGTTATCATCCACCAAAAGGATACGGGCTCCGCCAAGATTCGTCAGGTCCATCTCCCGATCTTTGTTTTGGGCCTGCTGAGGACCGGAGACAGCCTCAATTCCCATAATATCAAGCAGGGTATTATACATAACCGAGGCATACACAGGTTTAAGGAGAAAACCATTCATACCGACCTTCTCCGCCTCAAGGTAGATTTCATCCCTTCCGTTCGCCGTAACCATCAGCATTGCCGGAACCTTGGCAATAGTGGTATTGGTCTTGATTCTTCTGGCAGTCTCGATTCCATCGATACCGGGCATCATCCAATCAAGCAGCACGACATCATACGGTTGCCTATCCTGTACAGCCTGTTCCAGGCAGTTGATAGCCGACTCACCGTCAACAGCAGTTGTAACATCGATCTTCATTGACCGCAGCATGGAGGAGAGTATATCCCTGGCCGCCTCATTATCATCGACAATAAGAGCCCGAAGTTGTTTCAGCTTACTCTGATATCTCCGTTTTCTGGCCTGTACACTCTTGGCAAGACGTAATCGTGCAGTAAAGATAAACTCGGTTCCAACTCCCGGTTCGCTCTCAGCCCAAATCCTCCCCCCCATAAGCTCCGTCAACTGCTTACAGATTGAAAGTCCGAGGCCGGTGCCACCATATTTACGGGTAATCGAATCATCAGCCTGATGGAAAGCTGAAAAGAGGCTCTCCAGCTGTTCTTTATCGAGACCAATTCCACTGTCGCGTATGGAAAAACGTAGCGTGTATTTATTATCTCGTTGTTCTTCCAATCCGACAGAAACGATAATCTCTCCCTGATTGGTAAATTTTATGGCATTGCCGGTCAAATTCATCAAGATCTGACCGAGTCGCAGAGGATCTCCCACCAGATGATAGGGAACTTCAGGGTCAATTCTAAACAGGAATTCCAAACCTTTTTTTTCGGCCTGCATTCCGACGACATTTACAACATTACCGAGAATGTCCTCAAGATTGAAATCGACTTCTTCCAACTGCATTTTTCCGGCATCAATCTTGGAAAAATCCAGGATATCATTAATCAACCGCAGTAAGGTATTGGCAGATTCGATAAGTTTTTCCACATAATCATGCTGTTTGGAATCAAGCACGGTTCTTTGTAATAAAGAGGCCATACCTATAATTCCATTCATCGGGGTACGGATCTCATGGCTCATGCGGGCAAGAAAATCCCCTTTAGAGGCATTGGCTAACTCGGCCGATTCCTTGGCATCAATCAGTTCACCTTCCATCTGTTTCTGCAGGGTCATATCCATCGCCGTAAAGAGATACCCGACAATTCCCCCAACCGGATTCAACAAACTGGTAATGGAGAGGCTAACAGGAAGATACGTGCCGTTTTTACACACATAAAACCATTCACGGGCCCTGGTGTGCCTTTGTTTTACAAACTGATCAAAGACCTCCATGTCCTGCAAGCTGGAACCAGGAACCCCACTGACCTGTTTTCCGTAACGGTCCAACTCCTCAACCAGGTGAAGAGAGAGAATATTGCATTTATCGACCATTTCCGAAGGATTGTACCCTAAAAGGGTGGAGGCCCCTTCGCTAAAGAGCCGGATAGTACCGTCAAGGTCGGTGGCAATAATGGAAAGTTGGGTTGCAGCATCGAGGACTGCCTGTCGTTCGGCATCGGCCTCCTGAAAACGGTGGAGCATTCTTTCCGTCTGCTCGAACTGCTTCACCACAAAATCCGAAGTGATTTCCGACGCCTCCCTTGAGGTCCTGATCTCACCTCGGAGCATGTCGATTTCCATCTGCAATTCGGCCTTACTCTTTTCTACCATCCGCTTTCCTTCATTCCGAGTAACGCAAGCTCAATACTCAGGTCGGCAGCCCGTTCGATAAGATGCGGGGTCACACCTCCGAGTCCAAGCAAGACAATCTCCTCAGGCATTTCCCCCTCACATACTCGAGGAAGTACTGCCAATAAATAGGCTAAACCGGCCCCATGACCGAAGGGGGATGTTTCGAATGTATCTTTAATCTGTCGATAATCCAGAACGACTATCTCACCGGGTTTGCCATATCCCTTGACGGCATCAACAAAGACTACTCTTCCACCTTGTTCTAAATAAGGCAAAAGGTCCAGACCCATAAGTCCGCCTTCTATCAGCTCGATATTTTCAGGAAGAAGCTGCTTTTGCCGCAAACATTCATAGACCGCAGGCCCTGCAGCATCCTCTTCTACAAATCTGTTGCCTATGCAAATAATACGTCGTCTCATCTCTTCTGCTTTACAACGATATCACCTGTTCTTCTCTTTATATGATTACCATGCATAATCAGCTACTGATCCAGGAAGTGCGTGAGCTGTTCTTTTCTCGGAATGCCATCTACCCCATACCTGGAGACAACGCTTATGCCGTCCAGGCGGCAGAGACCTGTGAAACGAACAGCACGTCCCTTCCATCCCGATAAGGTGAACTTCAGGGGTGATCAGATCCTTTTATGCAGACAATGAACAGCACACACAAGACATGGATCGAAGGAACGGATGACGTGTCCAGCCTCCACCGGATTATTAATATCCTTTACAGGGGTGCCGATCAGGGCTTCCTCCCATGCTCCACGGACCCCACGACCGTCTCGGGGGGAACCGTTCCAGGAGGTCGGCGTGATAACTTGATAGTGGGTAATTCTCTCATCCTCGATCTTCACCCAATGTCCCAAGGCCCCCCGAGCTGCTTGAATCAAGCCGGCTCCTTCACCATCGGGAATACGTTTGACCGGATTATAAAAATTGCTATTTCTTTCAACAAGAAGCTCGTCGAGCCAAATTTTCATGTAAGGAAGCATATAGGCAGGACGGACAAGCCGGGCAAGCTCCCGGGCAAAGATATTGGCTCCGTCCTGGGCAACCATTTCTTGAAAAAACGGGTTGCCTCCGATGACCATTTCTGCAAGCGGCCCTGTTTCTGCTGCTTCTCCGTCATATCGAGGTGCCTTGACCCAGGAATATTGGCGACCGCTTTGCCCGGACGCATAGGGCTTGGTCTCTGATTCAAAGGGATGCCGTGGTTCACTTCCCTGTTCGAACCAGGCATGGGAGATATCTTCGGTTATCTTAGAAGGATCGAATTCAAAGACCTGGGTCCCATCAGCCCAACCAGAGCGAACCAATCTCCCGCCATGGCCTCGGACAGCTGTGTTTTCCGGCAAGGGAAAACTTCCATAGGAAAGGAAACGGTTGTGCCCTTTTCCCAGGGAGGAAAGCCCGGCTATTTTTGAAAAACGGATAAAGAACCCGACTTCACTTTCCCGATGAGACTTCTTTTCGTCCAGCCAGATAGCAAGGTCGCTGAGGCTTTGCACTTCATGCCATCTCTCCAATGGGCAACCCAGAATGCTTCGCTCGTACCAGGAACGAAACCTCTCAGTAATTATCCGACATTGCAGAATCTTGGATATTTCAGGCATGGAAGTCACTCCGCCTGGAACCATGAAGGAGGTATGAGGCCATTGCCCACCTATAATTCCCACCACCTGTACCAGCCGTTTGGTCTCCCGGATCACCTCAACTGCGGCCCTTCCCTCCAAAGGAGCATACCGTTTTAGAGCCTCCTCACCCAGGGGATGTTCACGATAGGCCTCCTGGTTGGCAAAGTCGACCATGAACATAAGAATCGCCTGTCGGACATCACTCTGCATGTTCTCGGTCATCAAAGCCAGATTGCGCAACCTGCGCGCATTATCCGGCGGGACAGCTCCGGCAATTGCATCCAGGGCCTCGACCGCTGCCGTCAGATGAGTTATGCTGCATATACCGCAAATCCTCGGAGTTACAACCAGACCATCCAAAGCACCGCGTCCACGCATCATCATCTCAAAACCACGGAACATCGTACCGGTACTCCACGCTTCGACGACACTCCCGTTATCCACCTCAACCCTGATTTCGAGATCGCCTTCAACCCTGTTCAATGGAATAGCAATTCCTTTGGTTGTTTTGACCATACCTCTTCAAATCCTTGTTTAGACTTTTAATTTTCTATTCTTCAGGTGTTCAGGTGCCGCTGCGGCCGCCATGCCTTTATAAACCATGTAGTGTGCACGGTTGACCCCCATGGGCAGAGAAAGGGGAATCCCCTCAATATTCGGTGTCTGGAAAAAAGGCGTTGAGCGCGGGAATTCCGGATCAGTACAACCGAAACAGGGCACGCCCGCCCTTGTTTTCGAAGACTGCTGGTTCCAGAGCGATTTATTACAGAGTCCCGGTACCAAAGGCCCTGCGCAGCCCATATGAAAGAAGAGACATCCCACCTCTCCAAAATCGGACTCTTCTACACGATATTCGTGATATTCATTCCGAGTGCATCCCTGATGGACAGTGGTCCCGAACCATTCGAGAGGCCGTTGGTATTTGTCCAATTCAAAGACCACTCCACTGGCCGCGGAAATTATCGCCCCCACGACAACGTCGTGATGGCAGGGACAACCTGCAAGATTGATCACCGGTTGACCGGAGCCTGCAACAAAATCCTCACCGAGGAAGCCACCCCGTTCCTTTTTGGCAAATTGCAGGCCCACAGCCTCAATGACATCATCGGCACCGAAACCGCCGTAGGAGGCACAGGTGCCGACAGCCATTACCAATTTGGCCTTTGTCGCAAGACTAAACAACAGCTCTTTCTTGGCCTGTCCATCTCTGGTATGAAACATGCCGGTTCCAGCCGGGCCGCATACGACCGATCCTTCGACCAGAAGGATATCCAAAGGTTGTTCTCCCGAAACAATTCCCGTCACTATACTTTCATGGCTCCCCGGCGAGATATTGGAAAGCGACGGATGCCACAGTAATTTCAGGTTCAAGGTACGAAACAACTCGATGACGTTTGGAAACTCACTACTTAGAAACGAGAATGTGTCCCCGCCGCAACCTCCACCCTGCAACCAATACACCGTTTTTGTTTGATCCATTTTCATTTTCCTGATAGCACCTTAGTAGTCTCCACAAACAAAATCCATTCATCTCTATTAAAAACAGTATCATGAATAAGGACTGTAATGTCAATAGATGACGCGAAGAAGACACACCAAGCAGAATTTGACATATTTGTTACGGCCTATTCCAGCCCGTAGCGCTTCAATTTTCGCCAAAAAGAGGTTCTCGGTAAACCGAGAATGTCAGCCGCAAGGTTCTTTTTATAATTGGTTTTGGCCAGGACTTCTTGAATGTATTGCTTTTCTTTTTCCTCCAGAGATACCCAGGACTGGGTATCGATGGAGCTGATGGAAAGTTCCCTGAGATCGGAGGGAAGATCGTCGGCGGAGAGCTCGGTCTCATCGGAGAGAGCCACAGCCCTCTCTATGATATTTTCCAGCTCCCTGACATTTCCCGGGAATGGATAGTGATTCAGGATATCCAAGACCTCCGAAGAGACACGAGTGACCTCTTTGCCGAACGATCGACTGTATTTGGCCAGAAAATGTCTGACAAGCAAAGGGATATCCTCCGGCCTTGTCCGAAGGTGCGGCAGGTTAATCAGAACCACGTTCAATCGGTAGAAGAGGTCTTCTCGGAAAGATCCGGCCTTGGCCAGGGATTTCAGATCCTGATTGCTGGCGGCAACCAGACGCACATCAACGGGAATCTTTTTGATCCCACCGACTCGTAAAAGAAAACGTTCTTCGACAAATCGCAGGAGTTTAACCTGCATACTCATCGGCATTTCGCTGATCTCATCAAGAAAGATCGTTCCCTTGTCGGCAGCCTCCAACAGGCCGATCTTCGTCTCGTTGGCCCCGGTGAACGCCCCTTTCTCATGGCCGAAGAGCTCGTTGGTGATCAACTCTTCTGAAAAGCCTCCACAGTTGAAGGAGACAAAGGGATTATTCCGGCGCGGGCTTCTCTGGTGCAAGGCGTGGGCAACCATCTCTTTGCCGGTACCGCTCTCTCCATAGATAAGCACGTTACAATCGAGAGGTCCCACCTTGTCGATCAATTGAAAGACCTCGAACATGCTCTTGCTGTTGCCGATGATTTCGGCCGGACGTTTCTTTGAGAACAGTGCCTGTTTAAGAGCATCCTTTTCCCGAACGAGATGCACCTTATCC
Source organism: uncultured delta proteobacterium (assembly GCA_963822095.1). Taxonomy (GTDB): domain Bacteria; phylum Desulfobacterota; class Desulfobulbia; order Desulfobulbales; family Desulfocapsaceae; genus CAWGGS01. The sequence goes on along the minus strand of CAWGGS010000015.1, from coordinate 32,287 downwards.
AAGGCTCTTTTGACCAGAACCCGCAATTCGGCAAACTTAACGGGCTTGGTAACATAATGAAAGGCACCGGCACGGATGGCATCGATGGCGGTGTCGACTGAACTGAAGGCCGTAATCAGGATGACTTCACTCTGAGGGTAGCGCTTTCGGACAAACTTCAGTACATCCAGTCCGTTCAGACCGGGAAGGTGGAGATCACACAGAACCAGGTCAAAGGCATGCTCCTCCAGCCTGCGAATGGCCGATTCGCCGTCCGAAAAAGTCTCTATGGCGTAAGGTTCCTTAGACAGGCACCGTTTCACCTCGCGACAGACAACGGGCTCATCATCGATAATAGCTATTCGGAAACGGTCCATGTCATCATCCTTCAATGATAACGTTTTTGGTTCTCGGGAGATAAAGGGTAAAACATGTACCGTGCCCCGGTTTGCTCTCCACCTTCATATGCCCTCCGTTCTTTTTTATGATGTTGTAACTCACGGAGAGGCCGAGACCGGTACCTATCCCCTCTTTTTTGGTGGTAAAAAACGGATCAAAGATCTGATCGATATTCTCAGGAGGGATACCGGGGCCGTTATCGATCACGTCAATCCGGCTTTCATTTTTCATCTCCGAAGTTCCGACAACCACCCGCAATTCGCCGCCACCGGACATGGCATGTATACTGTTTAAAAAGAGATTCAAAAGAACCTGCTGCAAACCGCCCTTGTCAAAATAGATATCCGGCTGGGCTTCCTGTATTTCCCTTACGAACTTGACCTTGTGGAGATTCATCTCGTTGTTGAGCAAATTTGCCGTCTTGTCGACGATGGAGACGATATCCACAGCCCCCAACACCGGTTTGCTGACTCTGGAAAATTCAAGCAGATTTTTGACGATCTCACTTGTTCGATCCGCCTGTTCCAGTGCCTCTTCATAGGTTGCCTTTCGCTCTCCCGCCGTCATATCCTCCCCATCCTCGATAAGAGACTCCAGGATGAGGGAGATGTTGTTGACCGGGTTGTTTATTTCATGGGCAATGCCGGCAGTGAGAGTGCCAATGGAGGCAATTTTTCTTGATTGGATCAGCTGTTCCTGGCGTTTTTCCAGTTCGGCCATCATCCTGTTTAAGGAGTTGATCAGGGAGTTGATCTCATTACCCGATTCCCCGTAAGGTGTGATCCTCTGGAAGCCTCCCTGGGCAACGGCCTCGGACTCACGGGTGATCCTGGCAAGAGGTCGAATCACCTTTTCCACAATCAAAACGATCACGAAAACCAGCAGAACCACCAGGATCAGGAGACTGGCAAAGGGCAGAGGAATCATCTGTTTGAGGAGACGATCTGCATCCCGTTTTTCAGCGACCATAAACTGGTCTCCAAGCGACAGTAGATTCTGTCCAGCTCCTCGAATCAGAGATTGGAGATCGGTGCAGCCATCGGCATCACACTTCTTCTGATGCAGCTTCATCATCAGGGTGCTGTAATTCTCGACATCCTTTACAAAATGATCGTAATTTTCTTTGCCGATGGACGGAATTAGACTCTCCTGCTCCCGTTTCAGGGTCATTGCCAGTCTATTGGTGTAGGTCACATTTTCTTCAAAGCTGAACTCCTGACGATACAGGACATAATTCTTTTCATATCGACGCATCTCCAAGATGGTGCCGTTCAGCTCTCCGGCCATCTCAAAGAACCACATCGACTTGGACAGCCTGTAGAAATTATGATAGTTTACCCCGATCATGATTCCCATAAACAGGAAACATCCTGAAAAGGCCATCAGAATCTGGCTGCGAATGGTTCTGGGGAAGAATTTCATATGAAATCAAGTATGCCTAATGTTTTTAGCAGAAACGTCATTTTGAATAGTAGATGATTTGTGAAGATTTTTCAAGCCAATATACCAGCTTGTGCGCTTTCTCGCAGCTGACTCTGAAATCCCCTTGTCTTTCCCCATACGGTCACGTACAATCCAGAAGCGGAGAAAACAATTCATCATTTTCCGCTCTCCACAACTCCTGATCAGGAATAATATATAATCCTTGTCTTTGTGGCAGCACCGTCCCGCAAACCATCTCGTTTTTTTTGTGATGAAGAGGTTACATCAGAGAAGTGCTATTATCACCCTTTACCACAAGGCCTTGCATACAGCCTGAGAGGAAAAGAAAATCCACATTTCAAAAAATATCCTCTATAACGTCAGTTGATTTTAATGCATTCGGAAATCTTTGATAATCCCGAACCGGGTATGGACTATTCAACGGAACCAGAGGTGATTTTCTCACCCTTGAGCCCTGAGAGATACTGCGAATTCTACGATATCGAGATGGACGATTTCACGGCAGATATCGACTTTTATCTCAATTCCCTTGCAGAGGGCATGGATATTTTGGAGGTGGGGTGCGGGAGTGGACGACTCTCCCGAGCACTCGCATCATCCGGTTTGCAGGTCACGGGAATTGATATTTCCCTCCAAATGCTCAACAGAGCGGCATGTGGAAAAAGGCACAATATCAATTATGTTTGCATGGATATGATCAGAATTGCCTTTAAAAAACATTTCGATGCCGTAATTGCAGCGTATAATACAATGAACATTCTCTCTGACTCCTCGCAGATTCGGCGCTGCCTTAACTGCATGCACTGGCATTTAAAAAAAGGGGGGCTCCTGCTTCTGCAGATTTTTTTGCCTCCAGAAGGAGTAGTCGCGGACGGCAAGGCCAGGACCTTTCAATTTCAGATCTTCGACACAAAAAATGGAGGGAAGGTAATAAAAGAAACCCTCAAATATTATACCAAAGGAAGACGGCATATGGTTGTGGAAGAGAGATATCGCATCCGTCCAATGAACAGCAGGGGAAAAAATGAAGATCTTGCACATTCGATGAATCTTCCAGTCCTTTCCTATTCGGACTGGACCCAATTGCTTACCGATACAGGTTTTGTCATCACTGAACAATATGGGGACTTCAAGCTCACTCCGTTTGTCGAAGGGGAGAGCAGCCATCTGCTTCTAAAGGCTCAGACGAGATAATATCGAAGAACGTGTTTAGGCTGAAGGCTGAAAAGCAGACCTCCCATACCATACCTATGAAAGGATAATCACGTAGCCTCCACTGGAATCAGCCCTGATTTGGGGAGAAATTCTCCCCAAAAACAGGATGCAAAGACTTTTTATAAAAAAGCACCAAAAAATTTCATTTCTTGACCTGGATCAAGGATTACCTCCGTACCTTCTTATATAGTCATAGCATCGACGGACAAACAGCCGCCGCATGCAATGAAAAATTCGTGATCTTTATGATCAAATCAAGATATCCGGCCTATGGATATCCAACCATTTTTGAGGAGGATACACCATGTTTTGTAATCAATGTGAACAAACGGCCCAGGGAACCGGTTGTACAAAAATCGGCGTCTGCGGAAAACAACCCGAGGTTGCCGGTCTTCAGGATCTTCTTACCTATGCCCTGCAAGGGCTGTCCCTTGTCGCTGTAGAAGGACGAAAAGTCGGTATTATCGATAGCGCTATCAACCGCTTTTCGACAGAGGCAATCTTTGCCTGCCTCACCAATGTAGATTTCGACCCGGTCCGGTTTCAGACATGGATCAACAAAACCGTCCAACTCAGAGAAAACCTGAAAGAAAAAGTCAAGGCCGCCGGCGGCAACGTTACCTTCGCAGCGGACGCAGCCTCCTTCACCCCCGCGGACAGCATCGCCGGTCTTGAAGCCCAGGGAGCACAACTTGATTTCATCAACACGCTCGATGACAACGAAGATCTGCGCTCATTGAAACAGCTAGCCGTTTATGGTCTGCGCGGTCTTGCAGCCTACACAGACCATGCTGCGATTCTCGGCAAAGAAGACGACAGCGTATATGCTTTCATCCATGAGGCCATGGCCCAATTGACTCGCAAGGATCTGGGGCTCAATGATCTCGTGGACCTCGTTCTGAAATGCGGCACTGTCAACTTCAAGGCTATGGAACTGCTGGATGCCGGCAATACCGGCACCTACGGCCACCCGGTCCCGACCTCCGTTCCTCTGGGACACAAAAAGGGGAAAGCCATCCTTGTCACCGGCCATGATCTAAAAGACCTGGACATGCTGTTGCAACAGACCCAGGGAAAGGGAATACATGTCTATACCCACGGCGAGATGCTTCCTTGCCACGGATACCCGCAACTGAAAAAGTATGAACACTTTTACGGCCATTACGGCACCGCCTGGCAGAATCAGCAAAAAGAGATGGCTGTCTTTCCTGGTGCGATCCTGTTTACCACCAACTGTATTCAAAAGCCGAAGGATTCTTACAAGGAAAATGTCTTCACCACAGGACTGGTGGGCTGGCCAGGAGTTTCCCATATTGGTGAAAGCAAGGATTTTACTCCGGTAATCGAAAGAGCACTGGCTCTTGAAGGATTTTCAGATGACACCGACCAGGGAGAGGTCCTGACCGGTTTTGCCAGAAATGCGGTACTGGGAGTTGCCGACAAGGTCATCGAGGCTGTAAAGGCCAAAGCCATCCGTCATTTCTTCCTGGTCGGAGGCTGTGACGGAGCCAAGTCCGGACGCAACTATTATACGGAGTTTGTAGAGAAGGTTCCAGACGACTGTGTGGTCTTGACCCTTGCCTGCGGGAAATTCCGATTCTTCGATAAAAAGCTTGGCGATATCGGAGGAATCCCCCGCCTGCTCGACGTCGGCCAGTGTAATGATTCATACTCGGCAATCCAGATTGCTATCGCCTTGGCAGGAGCCTTCGAATGCGGAGTTAACGATCTGCCGCTGTCCCTGATCCTGTCCTGGTACGAGCAGAAGGCAGTCGTCATCCTGCTGACCTTGCTCAGCTTGGGAATCAAGGATATTCGCCTCGGACCGACCCTGCCGGCATTCATTACCCCCAACGTTCTGAATGTACTGGTTGAAAATTTTGCCATCAAACCTATTGCGGCCTCCCCGGATGAAGATCTGAAGTCCATTCTTGGGTAATCCACAGGCAATTTGACATATACAAAGGCCCTTTTGCCCTTATACAGAAGGCGGGATGAGATGTCTCGCCTTCTGTCTTCAGCCAGTTGTTCCTTCAGCCTTTAGCCTTACTTTTTATCCTGTCACCTGTTTTTTTTATCTTTTTTCCATCTCTTGACCCAGGTCAAAGATATTATCCCCCACTGTGCTATAGTTGATCATAAGCTTGAAGTTCAAAAAGACATTTTCAAGCTTAGGAGCGAGATCCTGATTATAGTATCGAGTGAAAACCGTCAAGTACGGTTTGGAATCGGGCCCTGATGGAGCAGTTACCCATCACCAGAAATTTATGAGGTAGATCATGCGAAGCGTAAGAAAAATAATAAAGATTGATGAAGAACTCTGTGACGGTTGTGGTCAATGTGTTCCTGATTGCGCCGAAGGTTCTCTTGCCATCGTCGACGGAAAGGCAAAACTGATAGCGGAAAGATACTGTGACGGTCTGGGGGCCTGTCTAGGCGCCTGCCCTACCGGGGCTTTGACCATAGTCGAGCGCGAGGCCGATGAATTTGATGAGGAGGCAGTAGAGGACTTTTTGGCAGCCAAAGAAAAAGAAACACCCCAAAAGTCCACAGAAGAGATGGCCTGCGGCTGTCAGTCCTCTCATATACAGACTTTTATTGCTAAACCGTCATGTCAGACCGCCAATACTCCCGTTTCCCATACGCAGGGCTCGGCGCTCAGCCACTGGCCGGTCCAGATTCGGCTCATTCCACCGAATGCTCCCTTTCTGAAGAATGCCGATCTGCTGGTTGTAGCCGACTGCACTGCCGTTGCCACTCCCGGCTTCCAGGAAAAATATCTGGCCGGCAAGACTGTGATGATGGGCTGCCCTAAATTTGACGATGCAGAGGGGTATATCCAAAAATTTGCCGATATCCTTAAAACCTGCGATATCAAAAGTCTGACAATCCTGATAATGGAGGTTCCTTGCTGTTCGGCGATGAATGTGATTCTAAAAAAGGCAATGGACATGGCAGGAACAACTGTTCCGGTGGAACAAATCACTATCTCCACTCGGGGCGAGGAACTGGCTCGGGTTCAATGGTGATCGTCGCATAACCGGGGACAGAATTATTTTCGTACAAACTGCGAAATAAATTCTATCCCCTCCTTTGTTCTTGCCTTTCCCTTCAGTCTTTCTCTCTTCTATCTGTTCCCTTCTGGATTCGGTCTCCTTGCACCTGTTTCTTCCTATTCTCATCCCAGCCGGATCCGGCCAGCGACCTCGTGTATGCCTACTCCCACATCCTTGAGGAGATGAAAAATGGGCCGGCCAAAAAGAAACAACTCCAGGGCCAGGCCAAGATCTTTCTCCCGAACCACCCGCCCACGAAAATCAATATCCCGGTCGACCAGTGCCTGAAGGGAAGAAAGATCGATCGAGGTCCGGTCCGTCAAAGACCTGCGAACCTCTTCCATATCAGGACATGGGCAAAGTCGCTCATATTCTTCTACCAATGACCGGAGAGGATCCTTTTCGGTCAGAATATTGAGGCGGGTTAAGGTATCTTTCCCCACAAGCTCAAGCACTTCCTCCGTGTCCCAACATTTCAGGGCCTGGCAGGCGGATGGACGCCAGTCGTAGATCGCGCACCCCTCATTGTCAGCATAGTAGGCGCATCGCCAATCTCGCCCCGTCCCGGCAATCTTAATCAATTCATACCCCACAACCTGTAGCTTTCCGGTCACAGGGTGGTTGACAAGTTCTCCGCGTCGAATGGTTATAAGCCGATCCAAAGGAATTTTCCCACTTTCAATAAGGGAAAGATCCTTTATATGAAGGGCGGGTCCCCCATTAATACAACAGGTCCCGCACCGGATGCATTCGGTCTGTATTTCGTTCATTTCCTTCCTGATTGCATAGCGTTATAATGGAAAAAACCTTAATTAAAAACGATACATGTTCATCACGACTGTTAAAAGCAAAAGGATGTCACCAAAGGCGATATACCCTTAGGGCCTGTTCAAAAATACCAGGGTCCTTAATGTAATAAATCGTATTGAAACGTAGATCATGTTTAAGGTATTGTCTATCTTTTAACGGTTTGCCTCCTTTTCATATCTTCTATTGAAGATATTGAGGTTGGTTGGTCTTGAAAACAAGGTAATACATGAAGATCACTTTTTATCACTTGCCTCTTTGTCCACGTTGCCACAGTACCCGTAAAATCCTTTTGGAACTCATTGAAGAACATAAAGATGTAGAGATTGAAGAGATTAACATTCTTCTTCACCCCGTCAAAACTTTATCCGATGGAATCCGGATCGTGCCAGCTCTGAGGGCCGGGACCAAAATCCTCGACGGCTTTGTTCTCGGCAGTAAACGAGTTCAGGAATTTTTAGATCTTATCGCTAAATAAGGTTCATCCGGTTTTTGCGTACTTTGGAAAAGTTGAAAGAATTAACCCGGTAGAGATCATCGCTTTCGGTCGCCGTCCTCCGGCCTTATCGTCTGGGAACCACGATCTCAACCTCCTTGGGTTATAGAAAAGTACGCTTGAGTCGAATGAACCCTAAATAAGTACTGGCCAGCTCTATCACCCCGTTGTTTCCATTCTTCATCCCTGGTATATCGTGCCCAATCCTCTGCTTCTGAGACTGGAACACTCTTTGCATAAGCAACCCCAGAAACGCGGTGAATATGTGCACTCAAGAGCAGGAGGTGATGGAAATGGATGTCAGCAATAATGTCTCGGCATATAACGAAGCATCCTTGTATAAACAGAGAACCGACCAGGAAGCCCTGCAGAAAACCCTTGAAAAATCAACGGAAATCAAACAAAGGCAACAAGCCGGGGAACCACGGGAAGTAGATAAAGCCCGTGGGGAAAAACAGGGGACAATAGACCTCTACGCGTAAAAATACCTCTCTTATTCTATAGATACTCTGTAACGTATCTGTAACCTCAATCCGGTGATTGTAATCCAATTACAATCACCGGCGCTCTTTCAACAATTTGGCAACCGACAGTGCAGCCACCTATTTCTGACTTTTCCCTTCAAAAAGCTTTAGCTTACCTAGAAAAGTTCTTATTCCCTTGCATTGATATTTTTCGGTGGATATGATTTTAAGTGGAGTATTTCATAAATCATCGGATTGGAAGTCGTCGTCAAGATTGATGGACTCGTAAAAAGCCCGATCTCCGTCGTTGCAGATCTGAAACGGCGATTAGCCGTACCGCATGTACTGCCGAATCACCGTTTCAGATACTACACCGCCAATCGAGCTCCTAGGAGTCTTCGCTTATCTGAAGTCGGAGTTTATACCCCATATTGTTGGAGTGCTTATCTCCAGAGTCCATCTTGGCAACTCCGATGACTTTTTACGAGATCATCACGATTAACAATCTCGAAAAACCCGTCAGCCTTAAAATGTCAAAACAGAACAATTCTTCAACAAACGTAATAAATTTTTCTAATCGCTGCTTACTGTGGGTCTGTTGTAATAGTTCTAAATTTTCCATATTGAAAACGACAGCGAATTATCGCGCTAGCGAAAATATCATTTAACCAAAGAAAAATACAATGAAATACCTTTTTATTATTCTTGCAATTATTGTAGTAGTAACGGGAGCGTCACTGTTGTCCATCTGGCCTCATCACCCCAAGGAAAAACCGGACATTCTCGTAACCATAAACGGGCATGACATCACTCGGAGTGATTTCCAGAAAGGTGACAACCTCGGATCCCATCATGAGAGTGGCGACGATTATCTCGACTCGCTGATCACCAAAGAGCTGCTAATCAATGAAGCGCAAAAACAAAATATCGACCGGGAGGCAAATTTCCGAAAAGAGCTTAAGGATTATTATGAACAAACTCTAATTAATATCTTGATGCAGAGGGAGAACGCGTCGATTCAGGTCCAGGTCAGTGACCGAGATATTAAAAATTACCTCGACTGCTTTGGAAAGACCTACACTTTCTCGTTGCTAAAGGCCCGGGACTTGCCGACGGTTGACGACCTGAAGAAAAAGGGAACTTCTCACACCAGCCGTTTTGAAGATCTGAGCGAGAGTCTGCAACTAGCTCTTGCCGATCTCAAACCCGGAGACAGGGCGATGGAGTACGAAACCGGGAACGAAAACTACGCCGTTCTTCTGGAAAAAATCGAAGGAACCCCCAAAAAATCTGCTACCATGAGCACCGATAAGGTACGTAAAATTCTGGAAGAACATAAAAGACGCCAGCTGATCAATAACTGGATTATTGGCTTACGAAAAAAGGCTTCAATTACTATCCATCAGTAGAAGGAAAAAAGATGAAATATCAGCGCAAAAAAAGAAACTTTTTCATCAAGAAAGATTTCCAAGGCAAGATGATCCTGGCCATCTTTATCGCCGTTCTCGGCGGCTGCCTCCTCTTCGTCCTGCTCTTCGGCCTCTTCTCAGCCGATACCATGACCATTAGTTACAGCAACAATTCACTACAAATGGGTCAAACCCCGGTTATGCTCCTTAAAAAAGCGATTGCCGCCAATTGGTTTTTTTTGGTTATAGGCGGAACTCTCCTGGTTATTCTTGCCATGATCGGAACCCACAGGATCGCAGGACCTCTCTTTCGTTTCGAAAAGGTGCTTGATGCAATGGGCAAAGGGAACCTTAGTGATGTCATTCACCTCAGAAGTAAAGATGAAGGCAAGGATCTTGCCCAGAAAATCAATGTTTTCAACAAAATGCTTTCGGGAAAATTCGGAGAAATCACAAAACACTCTTCGGCAATTAATGATCTGTTAAATCAACTCCAGGCAAACGAGATAGGAAAGCTCTCTACGGAAGAGATAGAATCAATATGTGCAGCTATCAACAAAAACAATAACAAAATCCGAGAAACTGCCGAGTTTTTTGTACTGGTAGATGAATAAAATTTCAATCATCATAGCCGGTATCCTCGTCTTCTTTCTCGGCGCCGCCCCACCGGCCCATTGCCAACAGGGACAAGGGAAGTACGTCACGCTGAAATACGGCAGCCAGGAGGTGCTTCGTTCCTTTGACGACCAGATCTATCTCGGAAGATCATTACGATCAATGATGCAAAAAAACACCGTAACCGTCCAAGACGAGGTGCTGGCAAAAGTTGACCTGGTCGTTGAAAAAGCGGAGACGGTTCTGGATATGTTTCCCAACAAACTTCATTTCACCTTGATCCTGCTTCCTGATTCCGATGGTGTTTCAAGGGTCTTTTATCAAAACTACCACAAAAGAGTGAACTACCTTTCGTTTTATTCCCTCTCTCAGAAGGCCATCTATATATCAGTGGATGATGCCAATATTCATATTCTGGCCCATGAGATAGGTCATGCCATTGTCGACCACTATTTCAAGGTCCGCCCACCGTATAATATCCACGAATTGATGGCTCAATTCGTGGAAAAACATATAACGGATTAATACGACAGGAGACAGCGAAATCCAGAGCATTGATCTGTCGCTCAGTTATGTTTTCTTTGACCTCTTCTCTCCGAGGCCAATTAGATATCCATCGATAAGAAAATATCAACCACGCATGGATCGAACATAATCCCTCGATTTTCCCGCATAAAGACAAGAACATTTTCTTTGGCCCATCCTTCGCGATATGGACGCTGGCTGATCAAAGCGTCATAAACATCAGCGACACAGAGAATTCTGGCACCAATATTGATATTTTCACCTGATAGACCCTCCGGATAACCCTTGCCGTCAAAACGTTCGTGATGTTGTACCACAAGAGGTAGAATATCTTTGTACGCCTGGATCGGCTCTAATATCTTGCTGCCAAGAATCGGATGTGTTTTGACCTCTTCGTACTCTGTATCTTCTAGTTTGTTTGGCTTATCCAGTATGGCCAAGGGTATACCGATTTTGCCAATATCGTGCAGCAAGCCGGCTCGCAATAATATCTCAAGCTGATCTTCGGACCAATTCAGCCCTTCGCCTATTTTAACTGCAATTTCCGCTACCCGCTCCGAATGGCCCGCTGTCCACTTGCTCTTAGCATCGACAGTACGAGCCAAAGCCTCGACTGCTCCATGGGATAGCCGTTCTAGGTCGGAAACCAGGTGGGCGTTCGTCAGGGCTATACCCAACTGGTCCGCAAGTTGACGTGCTTGTCTGATTTGTTCCATCGAATTCTTTCCATCAAATCCTATGGAATCAAGAATCAGTGCTCCGGTGATATGTTTTTCTGTACGTAGCGGGAGAAACAAGAAAGAGTTATTGGTCGTTCTGTTCGCTAAAAAATGGGGCAAGAAAATATCATGACTTAAAATCTTAAAAGGTTCTCGAGTAAAAAAAGTTTCTTTTTCTTCATGGCCTAACAGCACAAATTCTTCGTTGATGTCATTCCGATGATTACCTTGAAGAATAGTCAATCTCAATCGGTTCGGATCTTCCGGCGCGAGTTGCGCCAACATTATGAATTCGCCGGAAAATAATTCTGAAATCATGCGTAAGGACCGGGGAATTATCACCGAAGAATCCAAACTCGAGAGAATAGAACGGTCTATTTCATCAATTACAGCCAGAGTACTAAACTGTTTGTCTAATTGACTGGCCATGACGTTGAAACTCTCGGCCAGTTGCTCGAATTCATCACCGCTTTCAATCTCAACCCGGCTTTGAAAATCCTTATTCCCCACCCGTACGATTCCCTGTTGAAGAATGACGAGAGGATTTAAAGTCTTACGGATGAAAAACAGAGAAAGGAAAAGGACGATCCAAAAAGCGAGAAGAACTATCAATGGAAAAGTTTGTTTGAACTCAAGCATTGCGCTTAGAATATTTGTACGGGTAGTACTAAGGATTATGGTCCAAGTTTGAGCGTTGAATTGAGATTTTAGAAACAAGGACCAGCCGCTTGCCAGGTAGGTGTCTCCTCCGCTTTTGTATTCCAGGTGTAGATAGTTACCGGCATCTGACCGGTTTGCCATGGCGGACAGCGTATTACCGGGAGATACTTGTGTTGATGTAATCAACTGGCCTTTTTCGTCATAAACAGCGAGTTCCATCATTGCAGGAAGCATGTCATTTACCCCGACACCCCATAAAACAGAGGACACAGGTTGAGCTACAAAAAGGCATTGCGTACCGGCTATGGTAAACGGAACAAGCAAATACACTATCTTGTTTTTGGTAGCATGGTTAATGATATAAATGGTGGGCTTTCCCTTTTGGTGAAGCAGAGTATTGAAGAGATTCACATCAGGCTTCAGGTCTATTTTGCCGGATAGTGTCTTAAGACCGGATTCCTCATTGTACAGGCCGACACCATCGAACATGGTGGTAATCTGGTTGCGCATTGTGCTTGAAACGCCTGCAGTACTTTGATCACTGGCCAGATACTGCCCGGTAACCTTGATGAGATTGACCATGCTGACGAGACGATCAATAAGAGCCAAACTGTATATTTTGCAGTCCTTGTCCATGCGAAGCATGCTTTGCTCATAGAGCTGACTCTCAAATCTCTGGTAAGAATATCCAACTAAAACAGCTAAGGGCAGAAAAGCACAGCCAATGAACAAAGTAAAAAAACGGCGAGCGATTTTGCTTTTGAAGAACGAAATTCCTATCCGCATAGTTCTCAGTAGTTTTGAACAAGTCCAATATAGGCACCATCATTGGCACGGACGATATCATCTTGACTTGGCTTGGCGGTAAATGGAGCAACACTCTTGCCATCCGCTCCTTTGGAATAGAGATCAAAATCCGTATTCACCGGGTGCAGTGATTTGTCTTTGCGGACTTTAACTCCTTTAGGCACATTGTCTATCGGGTAATAGACGTAGGGATTTCCCCAAGGGTCCGTGGGACTGCCAAGACCGGCTTCTATAAGAGTATCCGGAAAACGGTTGTTACGGATCATGAATGCGTAGACGGTACTTTCAATCCCTTTGATTTCAACAATAGTTCGAGCAATTTTAGCCTTTTCTCTATAGCTGATATAATTGGGTATTGCGATTGCTGCTAAGGTTCCAATAATAGCAATAACGATCATCAGCTCAATAAGAGTAAATCCCTTCTGGCCTATCTTTTTCGATAACTTCAACTGTTAGTCCATTTAGGATATTCGGTGCAGGGAGACTTACAAACGTTCCTTGGTCATCAAGAAGCAATATTCTGCAAAGAATTACTCGTTTCAACCCCACTTGAAAATCAAATTCTATTATATACCCCGACCAGTTATTTAAAAAGAAGTATTTGTATCTCATTGTCTAGATGCAGCCCTGTCATTATTTAAACCTGGCAATTATTTTTGCTATAACATACTAAAATCAAATTAATTTCACGTCTCTTCTCTAATGATATTAAAAATTACTCTCAATTATGTGGGATATAGGTATGATCTGATCTTTCCAAAATTTGCTAACTCTCAATTTGGGCAGGTAGATCTTAAATGTACTCCCTGATTCCGGCTCGCTGTAAACATTTATAAAGCCATCGTTCAGATGACCTTTTCCGGGGCCGTTAATTCAGCGGTATCTGACTTGTATTTTATGACCAGGTATGAGAAAATAACAATAAGCATTCGATCATTCCAATAAATATGGACGCAAATTGCCACAGCCGATGCCCTTGAGGTATACGGTGTGGTGTTCCTGCCCAGTCTTCACGTTTCATGTCAGATGAGTCGCCATACGTCATTTCGGGTAGGCAGCAAACTTTCTACAAGATCATGGAAGCTGCTCTTGAAAGGCGTTTAACAGCAGCAATGTGCGGAATTGACCGACCTTGAGGGGCGGTGGGAGGATAGAATGACCAACATGAAATGTTTGGAAAAGATAACCAGTTTAAGAAGCATTGTCCTTTTTCCACTTCAACTCAGTGGATTTTTGTCTTGACTGGGGGGTCCACCTTAATTTCTTCATCGCCCGACGAGCGAGCACTCGAAACCGAGCAGAAGATGACGGACGATGAGCGCTTCGCCATGCTCTTCAGCCTGATGGGAGTCAACGGCGTGATTCAGGCTCGCGACCCGCGCATTCCGGCGGGCGTCCCGATGAGCGCCGGATATGTGGCCGGCGTGCCGCGCCTGGGTGTGCCCGCGCTCATCATGAGCGACGGCAGCCTGGGCATTACCAACCCCGGCTACCGAGAGGGCGACACTGCCACGGCACTGCCTGCCTGGCTGGTGCTGGGGTCGAGTTTTAACCCGAAGCTCGCGCGCGAGGCTGGCGCGCTGCTGGGCCGCGAGGCGCGCAGCCGCCAGTTCAATGTGCAGCTCGCCGGGGGCATCAACCTGGCGCGGGATCCGCGCAACGGCCGCAATTTCGAATATTTATCCGAGGATCCGTGGCAATCCGCGGTGCTTGCGGCCGAGACGATCAATGGTGTTCAAGCCGAAGGCGTCATCTCGACCATCAAACATTACTCGCTGAACGTCAACGAGACGAATCGCCACTGGCTGAATGCGATCATCGACCCGGCAGCACATCGCGAGTCAGATTTGCTCGCCTTTCAGATCGCCATCGAGCGCTCGCAGCCTGGCTCAGTCATGTGCGGCTACAACAAAGTCAACGGTGTTGCTGCGTGCGGCAACGACCATCTGCTCGACGAGGTGCTCAAGAGCCAATGGGGCTACAAGGGATGGGTGATGTCGGACTGGGGTGCAACGCAAAACTGGGACTTCGCCTTGAAGGGGCTGGATCAGGAATCGGGTGCGCAGTTTGACACAATGATGTGGGGCGACCAATATTTCGTTGACCCGCTCAAACTAGCCTATGCCCAAGGCAAGCTACCCAAGGCACGTCTGTCCGACATGGTTCGCCGCATCCTGCGTTCGATCTACGCGGTGGGCATCGACCAATGGGGCCCGACGCCCAAAGTTGACATGGCCAGGCACAACCAGATCGCGCTCGATATCGCCCGGCAGGGCATCGTCCTGCTGAAAAACGACGGTGTTCTGCCGTTGGCCGCGGATACACCCGCACGCATCGCAGTGATTGGTGGTTTTGCCCAGCTTGGCGTGCCGTCCGGAGCCGGTTCGAGCACCGTTCTGCCACCTGGTGGCTATGCGTCAGTCGTCACGGTTGGAGGTTCGGGCATCATGGCCGGCGGGCGTAACCTTTATCTCCTGCCTTCATCGCCCCTGGCGGAGCTGAAGATGCTCCTGCCCAAGGCGCAGATCGAATTCGACCCAGGGATGAACCCGGCAGAGGCCGCTTTGCTGGCACGGCGCTCTGATGTGGTGATCGTCTTGGGCATTCGCGTGGAAAGTGAGGGCTTCGACAGCCCCAGCTTGGCGCTTCCCTGGGGTCAGGACGCAGTCATCCAGGCAGTGGCAGCGGTGAACCCGAATACGATCGTCTTGCTGGAAACCGGCAACCCAGTGACCATGCCCTGGAAAGACAGCGTGAAGGCGATCATTCAGGCCTGGTACCCAGGACAGGCCGGTGGCCAGGCGATAGCCGAGGTTATCACCGGCAAGGTGAATCCGTCGGGCCACCTCCCGATCACTTTTCCGGCGGATCTGGCGCAAACACCGCGCCCCGAACTCGCCGGCCTGGGTACGCCCTGGGGCACACCGACGACCGTTCGCTATAACGAGGGGGCCGAGGTGGGTTATCGCTGGTTCGCCAAGACTGGTACACAGCCGCTCTACGCTTTCGGCCATGGACTGAGCTACACGACATTCGTCTACAGCAATCTCAGTATCACCGGCGGCGAGAGCCTGACTGCGACTTTCACCGTCACAAATACCGGCCAGCGCGAAGGTGCCGACGTGCCACAGGTCTATTTGACGCACGCTGCAGGCGATACGCGCATGCGACTGCTCGGCTTCGAGCGCGTTGAGTTGAAACCTGGCGAATCGTGCAGCCTGACCGTGACCGCCGATCCACGGCTGATTGCCCGCTTCGATGCCAGGGCGGGCGCCTGGCGGATCGCAGAAGGAAACTACAGCGTCGTGCTGGGCAGATCCGCCGTAGCGCCTGTGCTCACCGGTGCCGTTTCGCTCAAGCCCCGCCTGTTTTAAACCTGAACTGGCGAGCCCGTGGAGCCCTTTATGACGCCTCCGTTCCAAACGTCGCCATGCAGGGTGACCATATTTGCCTTATCCCGCTTCGGATCACCCGGCACATGCTGACATCAATCGAACCTTTCTTCTGGCTTGGGAGTCCGGCTTTCACAAGGTACTTTGGTTTGGCACAAACCACAGCTGTTAACTTTGAAACCTAATTGCTCTTTTTCCACATGAACAGCAGTCACGTTGCGTATATATTCCTTACACTTGACCTTGTCATGCCCTGTTTTGGAAATGGCTCCGGCAGGACATCGGCGCGCACACACCAGGCACTTGCCGGTCGAATGAAACAGGCACCAGCCGTTGTGATTTTTATAAGATCTGGGGGTAGGTGTGAACCTTTTCCGCACAATTACGGAACCAACCCGGATGGCCTTCCCAACAGGAGTAATCAACCCATCGGACACCCCAAATGTACCGAGTCCACAAACATGAGCGGCATGGCGTTCTGACCATGATGAAGCGAATCCATATTTATTGGAGAGAGCGCTTGACCATTGTGGAAGCAAAACTGGAGCACAGGATTGATATCCATTTGCTTCGAACAGATCTACCACATAACGTCGTAAATTTTCATTTACCTTTTCACCGTAGTGTCTTGCCTTACTCCATTCAACACTCGGCATATTTATGGCCTTTCTGTGTGCCAGGCGGGTATGTTCAGTCTGCGGTAGAACCCAGGCAATAACACTTAACTCATCCGCCCTCACTTTTTCATCTGGAAATGCCAATGAAAATGCCTCCTCAGGTGTCCAATAAAACTCTGAGCCAATATCAGCTTTTAAGAACGAGAACAAGTCATCTTGTCCAGAGGCAAATCCGACCAAAGGTAGAGCAAAGGCCGGTAATTCTGAGCCGGGCTCCAAGGCATTATTGGCCCGGTCATTCATCCATACTTCAATTTGTTTTGTAATTTTGAACATATAAAGTCATCAGGTACCAAAAAATGTTCTTAGGGGCCTCCCGTATATCATATATATTTGAAATCTGTCTAAAACATTAGACTTGGTTCTGACCCACAAAAACGATAAGTATCGTACTCTGCTCTTTAACCATGGGCAGTAACTTTCCTATTTTTTCACAGTTCTCTACATCCACCGAGAAATTTGAAAACAGATCAGGAATAATCTCTGCAGAGATGTTTGGGCAATTATTTGAAATTGCCAAGGTAAATCCAGGTGGAGGAGACAAGATTTCACCGTACTGAATAGAGGCTACAAAACCAGGGGCGATTCACCCCATCTTATAAAGATGCGGTATATATTTCTTTGATATCCTCTTCTGTTGGTCTGACCTTACAGTTATTGATATTGGGTGCTTTTATGGCTTTGCCGCTGAATTTACTTATTTCTTCTTTGGTAATGTCTTCTTTTTCACCAAGTAAAGTTTCCATCAGAGTCTTGAAGTCATCAACAGTTTTCAGAGACATTGCCGCGAAAATATTGCTCGTTAAGGCTGGAGCTTCTTTTTCAACCAGTCTTAGATACTCTGCAAGCAACAATCCATTAGCGCGGCCATGATCGATATCTTTAAAATAGGTTAAAGAATACCCCATGCCATGAACAACTGTTGTGCCAGTCTGAGCAATGACCATACCAGCCAGCATAGAGCACTGAGCCAAGTGTTCTCTAATGCTTTTATCCACAGCGAATGTGGTATTACCCAAGGCCTCTTTCATTGCCGGCACACATTTTACGAAAAGGCGTATGCTTTCTTTTGCCAATGCATCCGAAACCACAGCGGAACGGACAGTCAGCATGCCTTCAATGGCATGAGACAGAGCGTCGATTGCTGTGTTAATGGTTGTTGCCACTGGCAGTTCTTTCATATATGTTGAATCTAAATAGGCAATCTTAGGAAAAATCAATTCTGTGGCAATACTCGTTTTGCTTTCAACTGCATCGTTGGTCAAGATGGCATACTGCGTTACCTCCGAACCTGTTCCTGCTGTAGTTGGCACGGCAATTACTGGTAACACATCGGAGCTGTACTGCCCATTGAACAATTTTTCCTGTTTAATATCCTGCTTTGCCATCAACGCCATGGCTTTTGCTGCATCCAAAGGGGAACCGCCGCCAATGGCGATGATGAAGTCAACATCATTTTCTTTTGCAAAAGCAGCCCCCTCATAACTAATAGCTATGGTTGGATTACTCATAACCTTATCGAAAATCACATATGACAGGTGCTCTTTTTTCAAAGCTTTGATGACATCATCCTGTGAACCATTGTTTTTTGCTGAGTAGCGTCCGGTAACAATCATAGCTTTCTTGCCATATGCTGCCAGGAGTTCACTGTTGTTAATGATACAGTTTTTGCCGGAAAATACTTTCGTTGGCATATGATACTTGTAATTCATCCTGCTCTCCGTTGATGTTAAATCGTTATATCTCCTTCTGTCCGTGTCTACAGGTTACCTTATCAATCTGAACAGTGAAATAATAATTTCTGATTACCTTATTGTTCAGTTTGTCGGTATCTATGGGGGAGACCGATTGACTTTTTCAGAGAAGAAGAGAAGGCCCATTTAAAGGTCCATTTAAAGGTCCATTGTCAAAGAATACTTTTCATGCTGTCTCATGAAAAGTATTCTGTCATCCCGGATGAAAAAAGAAATACAAAATCAGTTCCCTACCATTTAAAGCAAAAAACATTGTAAAGCTGAGGTTGAGGGATAATCAGACAATATTTTATTCAATGGATTATTATTTCCTCTAATGATCAGATCTTCTTTCATTACCTGTTTTTCCTCCAACATTTCCATATTCCTGTCCACACTCGGCAGATACTCAGAAACAATTTGAAATTACTGTGTTTCTTAAAATGCCATGATTTCCTGCGAATATCCCTTATCATGTGAAAGTTGAGACACTGTCCTAGATAATCCATCATTATCTTCGAGAAAAGCGAAGCAAAGACGAGACCTCTTTCACTCTCACTCCAGCCTATTCACATCGTATTTTACCACCCGGCCTCTCATTTACAATATTCTGGAAATACCAACGCAATTACGATATTATTAAATCACAATAGACAATAGTTAAGGGGCAAATTATCCATTCCAGCACAGGCACTTTAATAGAAGTTTACGTTTCACCATGACATTGTAATTTCTCAATCAGCTCTATAATACTCGATAAAAAATCATCAAAAACCAAGTAAATCAAATGTGATCTCATGCAATCAAAGGAAAGTGAACATCGTTATCGGGACTTACTTGATTTCGTGAAATACGGTGTTCAAGAAAACGATTGCAATGGTACAATAACGTATAGTAATCGAGCACTTCACAGAATACTGGGATATACTGACGGCGAACTTATCGGTCAGAAAATATGGGATAATTTACACCCGTCTTTGGATAAAAAATCGCTTGAAGCATATTTAGCCAGACTCGTCAAGACACGACCAGCACCAACACCATACCTAACCCAAAACATAAAAAAGAATGGTGTCTCAGTTGATTTGCAGGTCGATTGGGACTATTCCTACAACGAAAAAGGTGATCTGACAGGGTTTGTCTCTGTAATTACAGATGTTGGTGAACGTGCAAACCTGGAAGAAAATTTATTCAATCGTAATTGCCAGTACACCTCGCTTCTCAAAATGTGCAAGAGTCTTTCCGAAACGCTGGATTTGAAAAGAGTGTTTCAGGTATCCGTCGATAGTGTAATGGAATTGGTTGGACTTGATACAGCAGCTGTTTACCTCCTTGTTGAAGACGTTCTCCAACTCTGGGCAACATCCCCTTCTCTTCCTCCTGAATTTCCCGATGAGATGCGTTATGCCCCTCTTGCTGATCATCCCCATGTGCAAAAGGCCATAAAGTCTCAAGAGCCGCTCTATATATACGATTATCTTCAAGCGGATCTTTCTTCCGCGGAACGGGCTATCGCTGAAAATAGAAATTTACGAACATTACTCTTCGTGCCGCTCATGTTAAAAGAGCAAGCTATGGGAGTATTTATTGTTGGCTCTATCGAAGAGCCAAAACCCCTCTCCTGGGTTCAAATTGAATTATCCAGCACATTGGCAGGCCTGTCTTCACTCTCACTAAAAAATGCCAGATTATTCGAGGAGACTAAAAACAATGCCTTGAGGTTTCAACACATGCTGGCTGACCGTATCCAGATGACGAAGGAGAAAAGCGAACTCGAATCCCAACTTCATCATGCCCAAAGAATGGAAGCAATAGGAACTCTTGCTGGAGGAGTTGCTCACGATTTCAACAATATGCTTGGCGGGATATTGGGTGCTACTGAGCTCTTGGCCTTCTATTTGCCTGATGATGCAAAGGCCAAGCAACTGCATCAGACCATTCTGGATTCCGCCATCCGTGCCTCAGACCTGACTAAACAGTTGCTTACCTTTTCAAGACAATCGACCAAGGTTTCGACAGCCGTTAATTTTCATAAGATTGTACAGGAAACCGTCACACTCATTAAAAGGACCCTCGACAAACGAATCTCCCTCGAAATAAATCTCAGCGCGGAAAGAAGCATTATCGTGGGTGATCCTTCCCTTTTGCATAACGCTTTGCTCAACCTTTGCATAAACGCATCACAAGCCATGCCGGAAGGTGGCACTCTCTGTTTGAATACCCAGGAGACTTGGCTCGATGAACATTTTTGCAACGCTTCTTCATTCGAACTGCATCCAGGCCGATATATTGAAGTTGAAGTCCGTGATAATGGTTGCGGCATGCCTCAGGAAAATATGGGACGTATTTTTGAACCTTTTTTTACAACAAAGGAAAAAGGCAAGGGCACGGGACTTGGTCTATCTTCTGTCTACGGTACTGTGCAACAGCATAGTGGTTCAATAACCGTTTATAGTGAAAAAGGGGTTGGGTCAGTATTCCAGATCCTCCTGCCTCTTGCCGAAAAAGCAAAGATATGCGAAATGCCTGAAGGTGAAGTAAAAAGAGGAAGCGGCAGTATTCTTGTTGTAGATGATGAAGAAATAATGAGGAGTACGGCAAAGGCTATCCTTGAGGCCTTGGGGTATGAGGTCATCCTGGCCGAAGATGGTCAAGTTGCGCTCGAGCTGTTCAGCCAGGAGAAAGACAGAATAGACCTTGTCCTGCTCGATATGATTATGCCCGTGATGAACGGACGAGAATGCTTTGAGCGATTGAAAAAACAAGACCCACAGGTGAATGTGATTTTATCATCGGGCTTTTCAACCGAAGACGATCTTCAAGAAATGAAAAAATCAGGCCTCAAGGGATTTATTCACAAACCGTACCTTACCTCAAGACTCAGCCAGATTGTTCATGAAGTGCTCTTCGAGAAGAGATAAAAGTGAAGAGAACATGCACGTCATCATCCTCCATGTGATTTTCATGAAATATGCGGGTTGAAAGCCACATGAGCTGGTTGAACGAACTGCTGCCATCTCAGGGAAGCAAGCTGGATGAGAAATGGTCAACGAACGTTGCGGTCGGCTGAAGGAAATTCGTAACGATAATCAAGGAACTGCTTGGTGCAAGAGCTATCGAGCGTAGAGTCACCAATGTTAAAGGTGCCAGTGAACTCAGGGAACCGATGGCGTCTTACAACGGTGATTTTATACCCGAAATGGGCATTCTAAGTCCAGAAAACATGTACCGTTGACAAATTAATAGTGAAAATACAATGAGTTAACTCGGAATCATCCCCATCCCGGTTTCCGCTGTCAGCGTTTAGCGATTGGTGATAATTTTATTTTGAACATTGATTTTTTTGCCCCCGAAGTGTACAATATGTACAAAAAGTACATATGGAGGCACAAAATGCATACTACAATTACTACTGCTGACGCGCGGAAAAACTTTGCAGATATTGTAAACAAAGTAGCCTATGGTAAAGAACCAGTTATTTTGACAAGAAGAGGTCAAGAAATTGCTGCACTGATCTCTATTGACGAACTCCAATTGCTTCAGAAGATTGAGGACCATATCGACATTGAAGACGCCAAGAAAGCCCTTGAAGAACCCGATGAAAATCTTTCCGCCGAAGATTTTTGGAAACAACTGGGAATTTCGTAAATGCCTTATACTGTAGAATTTCGTCCATCTGTCCTGAAAGCTGTTAAGAAATTTCCGAAAAAAGATCTGGTAAAGATTAGGAGCAGGATTGAAGAAATCAGTCTCAACTTGCCGGATCCTGCAACTACTAAAATGAGTGGAAATAATGATTTTCACAAAGTGAGATGTGGCATTTACCGCATAATTTATGAAATTCATGACAATCGTCTACTTATTTTAGTAGTTAAAATTGGTCACCGAAAGGATGTTTATCGGAACTTGCCATAATAATAATTCTTCGTTTACTTATCACTTTACATCCTACTACTACTCTTGTCGGTACAAGGGCAACATAAAAACGTGGTCTGTCCCTTTGTCCCCGGTCCGCCCCCGCCCCCAACGGCCCCAGATGTAACAGCCTTGCCAACAGGATTACGGTCTGATCCCCGCGGCTTCAAAGGCCTGCTCTGCACCGGGGTGACGCGGAGCGACCACCCTTTGGAAGCATCTTTGCGGTGTCAGTTCATTGAGCGATGGATGCAGTTGCCGGAAATAATCAAAGTCAGCCAACACCGCCGCAGTGAGCGCACGGACATCCGCGGCGGACTGGTCGGCCCGGGTGATCAGCACGGCCCGGGTCGCGACCGTCGGGACATCTCCCGCTGCGGAGTTGACCAGTTGAGGATAGAAACAGACCGGAATCTTTTGGTGGGAATAGAAGGGATATTGCTCGATCAGGGCGGACAGGCGGGCATCCTCGATGGGAATGAGGCGGGCCGGCACGGACACGGATATCTCCCGCACCGCCAGATTGGGATGTCCCACCATAAAAAATTCAGCATCGATATCGTTCTTGATCAGTTCATCGGTCCCATCGACAGGGTCTTTTTCCACCAAGTGAACTCCATCCAACAAGCCGGTCAGCTTGAGGACTCTTTCGGCATTTTCCCGAGTGCCGGACCCCGGTTGACCGATATTGACTGTTTTCCCCGGCAGATCCTTCAAACGCCGGATGCCGCTGTCCTCAGTGGCAATCAGGGTTAGGTATTCAAGGTGCAGGGCCATGACCTCCCTCAATTGGGTCTGGGGGCCGGCCTGTTCCCAATCCCCCAGGCCATTGAATGCCTGGTAGAGTTTGTCGGCCTGCACAATGGCAAAGTCAAATCGTCCGTCGAGAACCCCGTTCAGGTTGTCGATGGTACCATTGCTGGGCAGAGCGATGAGGTCGTAACCGGTCTGGCCCTGGCGGTTGACCATCTTCTTCAAGGCATTGGCAAGTTGATAATAAACACCGGTCGGACTGCCGGTGCCGATGGTTATCTTTGTCCCACCCTCCAAGGCGTTGGCGGAAAGAGGAACAAGTAGGGCAAGGATAACAATGGATAAGACCAACCTTTTCATGCCTGGGTCTCCTTCTTGGTCAGACGCTAGGATTATTTTTTTATCTGTAAAAACCGTTTTTCGGTATAAAGCAGCCGGACCAAATCGTATTCGAACGGGCTTCCGGACGCGTAGTAACGGAAAGGTGTCCGTTTACGCTTGTCGATGGCATACAGAGCGTTAAAGGTCGACTGCATCCACTCCTCATTGTTATCGAAGTTAAGCGGGTCGATGGTGATGAAGGCAAAAACGTCGGCCCCCGACCCGATTGCATCGCGCAGATTTGACGGGCCAAAGATCGGCAGCACCAGATAGGGACCATTGCCGATTCCGTAGTAACCGAGCGTCTGGCCGAAATCCTCATCCTGTCGGGCGAGTCCCATTTGGGTCGCAGGGTCCCACAGCCCGAAAATTCCCACAGTCGAATTGATCAGGATCCGGCCGATGGTGATACCGGTCTCTTTCGGTTTGATCTGCAGAATGCAGTTGGTCAGGTTGCTGATTTCAAGGACATTGTCCAGAAAGTCGGACACCCGGTTCTCCGCGTAATCGGGCATGACAAAGCGGTAGGCATTGACCACGGGGAGGAACAGATAGGTGTCGAAATAGTAATTGAAACGATAAATCCGCCGGTTCACCCCCTCCAGAGGGTCAGAGACCTGAATTGCATGCTGAACATCGGGTTTGACGTATTCGGAGACCGGTCGAAGAGGCTCGGCAACCGGTTGAACCGTGGTGCTGCAACCGCTGACCATCAGGACAAGGAGAAACAGCAGACTGAACAAACTGGATTGGTATCGATATGCACTCATGGTGCCCCACTCCCTTTTTTAAAGAATGAAATCATCTTGGCCACATTCACATAGTGGCTCATATTTCCGCAGTGCCCCCCGTTGGGGAAAATTGTGGCCCGGGAGCCCAGGACACCCTTGAGCCAGTCGACTTCGCCGGGAGCCATGATGATGTCGTCTTCATTGTGGATGAGACCGATTTTCTTATTGTTGCGCAGATAGGATTCGATACTCTTAAGGCTTTCCCGATGCTTCAATTCCTGTTCGGTGAGGCCGTTGTCCAGTGCGCGGAAGTGGGGATAGAAGTATTCATGAAAGTAATCGACGAATTGCGTGTTTTGCGCGACGATTGCATAGTCGGTCAGTGACGTGTAGGGCGTGAGTTTCAGACCACGGGGGACAATGTAGCCGCCGCCGTTCATGACATCCATGGTGAAGATCATATTGGAGGAGGAGATGCGGAAAGAGGTGCCGATAAGTGCGGACAGGAATTTGTCCGTGGGAGGATATTTTTTATAAATGGTGTAGAGAACGTCACCGCTCAATTTAAACAGGTCCAGTTTCTTGTTGACGTCCGCCAGGTTGTTCATGACCCCTTTGAACCAAGTATTGAAATGCTCAGGACCGCCAGGGATATTGTCTTTAAGCAGATGATCCAGGATGGAGACCGAGTTGTAGAGACTGACCGGCGGATTGATCATCAGGACCTTTTGAAAGTTGAACTGTTGTCTTTTTTCATCGAGAAGCGAAACAAAGGCTGACTCGATTCCGCCAAGACTGTAGCCGGTCAGATAAAATTTGCTCACTTCGATTTTTTTCTGAACCGTTTGCCAGGCCAGACTCATCGCATGATAAAGGTCCCGGGCGTCCTCGCGCAGGTCACCAGGCACCATGCCCTGCGAGGCGGTAATGATGAAATTCATATAGGTTGGAGATGACAGCGCGATAACATGGAAGCCGGCCTGATAAAAGGCGCGCTGCATCACTTTGATCTTGCCGGTGTCGAAATCCCCCCCAGTCCCGGCAATGATGAAAATCAGGGGCGCCTTGTGATCCTGATAGACCAAAGAGAATTTCATTTCCTTCTCATACCAGAAGACGTCGGGGATGTCCCGGTCTGGCATGACATCTACCTTGAAGATTTTCTTGGGGATGTCTTTGGGCAGATCGGGCTGATACGCCTTGGGGGTGCCGATGACCGTGGCCTGTAGAGGATCGACAAAGGGGTAATCGTAAGGCACACCGGCGGCAAACAGCGGAGCGCTATACAACAAAGCACAAAGGACCATCCACCAGACGTTTTTCATTGCATCACTCCTCCATTCAGGCACTGAAATTCTTCAATCCTGCCCCAGGCTGGCACAGAACCGGCCGACCGGGGCAAGGATCAGAAGTAAGAAATTGTAAGAATTGAAGACAAACCAGTATTTTACCTTACCACTGCTTTTTCTCGGCCGACCTGCTTTGCCGGGAGAGACTCATCGAGCAGGTACTTTGCTTACCTCCTCGGAAAATCTATCGGTGCCTAATGCGAAGTTACCATTGGTTTCCTTCCTGATTCTATCCAGAATTACAGGCTCAAGTTCATGATGAAAAAACACCCTATATGTCATCTGCCTTTTCTCATTGCTGTTTCCCAAACTGCGGTAAAGTTCATGGGGTATTAGCATGTCGGATTTCTCGCCTTAGGCGTTTATCCGGTAACTTGACCACCGATACTCTCCAGGATGCTTTACCATTCCAGCTCTCACCGGATTCATCTCAATATATCGCTGACACGTAAAAAGATATTCTTCCTGTTGAACTATGCTTGAACGTTAGCGTCTCTCCTATAATGTTCCGCTGCGCGTATAGGTTCGATTGACATATTGGACACAACGCTGTCCCATCCGCTTCAAATCGACACACTTCTTGGGGTCAGGTTGAGCGATTTGATATGCGATTTTTTATTCAACTTCGAAGCGTAAAACGGTTTTTAGTTTTTTGGGAGTTATTTTTCTTGGGTCTGAAATATATATTTCCTTATGCTGCTTTGTTTTTCTTTTTAAAGATTTTTGTGAACAAAATTCTTCCATAATTCTGAAAGACTCCGGTTCACTGTCGTAATTACCAAGATGCATCATCTGAATACATTTACCGTCTGACACTTCGGTGAAAACAAGCTCATCTATAAGAGGATTGGATTTTTTCTTTTTTGCCATTTCTATTGCTTGCTTAGCAAACTCACTAGAAACAAAATTTGGCTGTCTAATCATTAGGTTAAAAACAAGTTCGTTTTTATCTATCGTACCATCAAATGATTCTTTAGCTTTTTCTGAAAGATCCCAGACCCCTTCTAGAGGGTATACTGTATATTCAAAGAAATCTTCTGGTTGAAGCCCTTTTTTATATGACATCCTGATAACGTATGAGACAGCATATAACGCCTCAATGCATTCTCCGAAAAATGGACTGTTGGGGTTGCCACTTCCATATATACTAAAATATTTGAATTTAGGAATATCAATTTCAACTGGCTTATTGGGCGGCAAGTAGATATATTTTTCTTGTTTTCTCCACTCAAACTTCATGATGGGATTCCCTTTTTTCGACACATACACCGCCTTCACCCGTTTATCTGGTGAAAGCGGTGTTGAGAAAATTGGTTGAAAATCATATCCAGTCAAATGCGTAAACCGGATGCTTCTGTTTTTGTTACAGATCGTAATAGAAGATTAGCTTAGAGCGTATCGTATTACCTGGGCACACATATCGACCTAGCGTTTCTTCCTATTTATACCCTATTTTGTCAGAGAGGAGGATTTTGCTTCTTACAAAAATTCCGCTAGCTCTTGCAATCTCTCTATTTTCCGAATCAAAGAGAACTGACTCAGCAATAAACTGAGTACGATTCTGGTTAACAACCTTGCCGACTGCCATTACTGTTCCTTCCGACACAGGACGGGTAATATAGGTCGTAAAGCTGGTTGTTAATACAAAAACATCCTCAACCAAAGAATTTGCAGCAAAAAAAGCTGCATTGTCCAATGCGAGAAAATATAACGCCCCATGCATGGCACCAGCCGCATGAAAGAAGTCCGGTCGCACAGGTAACGTGATATGCGCCTCTCCTTTGGTTACCACAACTTTTGCACCAGTCAGTTTCACGAATGGTGCTGAATGCATCATATTTTCCAATTTCCTGAAATGTTCCTCAGTTGCCATTGCGCAGTTACTCCTGATATTTACTTTTTTTGACCTGAGATTACTTTGACACAGTAATTGTGCTCAATAATTTTTGCAAGATGAGCCGTTGGCGGGATTACAGGAACAGCCAAGCAAATATAATTCTTGGTAAATGGGCATTTAATACAAGACAAAACACCTATACGGAAAGCCTGGCCATCGTTTGTCCCCATAAATCAGCAAGTTTAAAAGGTGAGGGTATCTTCATCTCCTACTATTGGTCTAAAGAAACCACTTGACAAAAGAGCCAAAAGAAGATTTGACCCCCCTATTTAGATGCGGAGTCTCTTTCGCTCTGAGAACACTCGGCCGCCACCTTTTTTTTTATCCTCTCCCCAAAAGGATTATTTTTTTGAGGCAAATCTTTTGGTTCATTTTCAACACGTTGCTCCCTAACTTATTATAAGACTTCGGCCGGAATTCCATTCGCACCTGATGTTTGTAAGATAAATGTAAGAAGACTCCTTTACAGTCAGGAAAGAGAACCGGATACTCTGTCGGTACACTCTTCATCACAGGCCATCTAGTTAACCCAGTATCTCAGAATAGACTTTTCTTGAAAGACATCCGTTATGCCTGGATGTGACAGTTTTTCTTATTTCATGTCGTCCAGGCCGGGTAAAAAGGGGGTGATTGCAATGGGAAATTGAGAGGAGGTGTAGATTTCACCCACTATAGAGGTAACAACTTCAATATCACACCAAAGGGGACCACAAAATGAAAGAAATAATGAAAAGAGTATCTGTAAAATATACCGATCTCTTTGTTGATAAAGAGGCAATGCATAAAATCCTGGCCAACGAGAAAGGCACAATGCCTGCTGATCTCAAAGCAATACAACATGTTATTTCTGCCAAGCTTGAGGACAAAAAATTCATGGAAGGTCTGGTGAATGAATACGTACAGGCAGGAGTGGCACGGATAAGATTTTAACCGCTGTTGAGCAGAGACAGGAACATTTAAGGTCTGCTCCTGTCTCTGTCCAGATACCGGGAGGATAAGATGTCGGAGCCTACCAGAAAGAATATATTCCGGACCGCAATAGGATTTTCAATAACAGCCAGATGTCCGATACGGTGCGCCCATTGTATCATTGACGCAGGTCCGCAAAGAGTGGAAGAAATGTCCCTTGAAAAGGTAGTGGACTGGCTTCGTCAGTGTGCCCGATATGGATCGGGCACAATTGGATCGATTATCATAACAGGTGGAGAACCGTTTTACGCACCTTCGCTCTTGACGACCATTCTGGAAACCAATGATTCTCTGGGCCTTATATCTGTCGTCATAACAAATGGTTTCTGGGCTCGCTCAGTTAAAGCCGCAGAAGAAATGCTTGAGCGCTACCCACAAATTGATGTGCTCAGCCTGAGTACTGATAGGTATCACAGACGTTTCATCCCGATCGAGAAAATCAGAAATGCCGCTGTTGCAGCAAAAAAGAAGAATATCCCCTTCAATATTGCAATCTGTATAGAAAGCAGGGAGGATTTGCTGGAATCATTGGCTGGACTGGATGAGGAAGTTGATCTCGATCAGTTACGTATTACCTCTGTTCTCCCTGTCGGTAGGGGGAGGTTTCTTGCCGACAGCACATTTACGATCTCTGAAGATCACAAGACGAACGGCCCCTGTCTCGGGGCGGATTTTCCCATTATTTTCCCAGACGGACGCGTGATGTCGTGCATGGGGATGATCCCATGCGGCAGCCATCCCTTGCAGCCGGGGAACCTCAATACCAGCTCCCTGGCAGAAATTCTGCAAAATGGAGAACGTGAAAATTTTTTACACATTATGCGATGTTTTGGGCAGCAGTATCTTCTTGATGAACTGAGGCAGACCTCCACGAAACGCATTGATCTGGGGCAATATATAAAATTCGGCTCATGCGCGCTTTGTTATGCCATGGCTGACGACCCGGATCTGCTAAACATCGTCTTGGAGAGAGTCTCCTGCCGGGATTTAATAAAAAAAACAGCGGATGAACGCGTGCGGCGTCTCGGAGAGATTCCTGACGACGAGATCTACCATGACTTTTCATCCCCAAAAGGTGCGGAACAATGGACGAACAAACAGCCCCAACACCCTATCTTGAAAACATAGGTTTCTTCCTGACGTATAAATGTCAGGTTGCGTGTCCTCACTGCCTGGTGCAGTCCGGACCTCACAGAACTGAGGTCATGACCGAGGACAATGTGCTCGATTGGATAGCCCAGGCAGCTGAGTATGGCGGCCGGCTGAAATCAATTAATTTTACAGGAGGTGAACCGTTTTTCGATATCAGATTGTTCAGGAAGATATGCAGGTTTACCATGTCCAAAGGGTTGTTTCCAACTTCGGTTACCAATGCTCACTGGGCCTCAACCTATGACAGGGCTGTTGAAGTTCTTGAGAGCTTTCCCGAACTGCTCTTCCTGCAGATCAGCGCCGATGAATATCACCAGAAATGTATACCATTGGAACGGGTAAAAAATGCGGTTCTTGCCGCGCAAAAACTAAAGCTCGTTTGTACGGTGGTCATCTGTACTGATCACGAAGACTCTTTGGAATATAAAAAGATCATTACTCCACTGCTTGAGATCATGGATCCCAAACACATCACCACCATTACGACTTTTCCGTCAGGGAGGGCCTCGCAACTGGCGGACAGCATGCAGTATTCCATGACTGACATTCCTCCAACAGGTGCCTGTGGAGGTGCAGCCACCCCTGTGATATTTCCGGATGGCAGGGTGGTACCCTGCATGGGGCCAATATTCAACCTTCGTGAAAATCATCCATTATTGCTCGGGAATCTTTTTCAGTCCACTCTCAAGGAAATTCTTGATTCGATGGAAACACATCCGATCCTCCACTTTTTAAGGACATGGGGACCTTCAAAAATCTATGACCTCCTGAAAGAAAGAGGATATGGAGCCCAGCTCCAGGATACGTTCGTTAAAGGAAATATCTGCATTCTCTGCAAGAATCTAATGGTTAACCCCTCCTTGAAAGCAGGTCTTCTTGAGTTGTTCCGCGATAAGGACCTCGTGGAAGCTGTTGCCTGTGGGCGAGCGCATTACCTGAAAGAGACGGAAATGATGGAGAGGTTAGGGCTCTCGGAAGGTCTGGAACAGGCAGGAGATTCGTGCCTGTAACGGCGTAAAATAGGATTTTTGGTTGAAGATTAAAGCGGTCAATAATCACCAGCGTAGAAATGGGATTTCAGATGGCGCATGGCAAGCTCGTTGCTTGAAAATATAATAATTATTGGAAGACTACCCGTAAAATGTAACAGTTTAGTCCCTTCGATTTGTACAGCAAGGAGTACAAGGGGGTCATCAAGGGGGTCACCCATTAAAAGGCCCCTTGTCAATGAATAAACTTCTCCGTCCAAGAAAAAAAGTAATTTTTTCCTTACGAAGGTTGAACTGTCGATTTAGTCAGGTGTTTCCCAGCTCCTTGCCACGCCCGGTATTTCAATCTTGTGTGTCGGTGAATACTCCACCGCACCAGTCACCCATCAGGATCAAGGCTTGAGATGGAACGTTAGTTTTACCATCCATCCTGCCCCTTCCGCCATTCGGCGGTCCAGAAAATCAGCGGTTCCATGCCGTGTCCAATGGTATACAGCTTACAGATCAAATGGTTTTAAACCAACCCTATGATGGTTCACGGCATGGGCGGCAAACAACAAGAAATCACCGGACGGGACGGCTGCCAATCAAATCTGGTGGTTTTCACCAACCCCTCTACTGGTTCACCGCCCCGTCCAATTTTATGCAAAAAGTTTTTTATGATCGAATTCCACTCCATCTCTCATGATGTAATAAGCAGCCCGGGCCAACTTGTGTGCCAGAGAACTATGGGCGATCATTTTATTGGTCTTTCCGGCTTTACGAGTATAAAATGTCCTGGCAGCCTGATCATAGCGACGGGAAAATTCTGCCGCCTCGGAAAAGGCCCAGGCCAGATACTTATTGCCGTTTTTGCTGTTTCCCTTCCCTTTCTTTACATCGTTGCTTTTCCATTCAGTCGGAACTTTGCGACAATAAGAAGCAAAATCCCCTACTTTTTGGAAACGTTCTATGTTGCCTGTCTCCAGCATAATGGTCATGGAGAGGATCTTGCCGAGTCCGGGGATGGTCTGTAGGCCGAGAAACGACTTCCGTAGTGTGACTTTTTCCAAGACCACATTTTCTATTTTTCTGATCTGCCGGGAAAGATAATCAATGACATCCTTGCTCACCTCACCACTCAGTTCTAGATCCTCCTGGCCTGCCAACAGAGGAGCAATATGATTTTCCCTTACCTGTTTGATCTTATTACCGCTCAAACTACAGCCGCAGTTTCTGCTGATAATCCCCTGCAGGCTGTTGATAACCGACGTACGCAACTGGACCAGGTGTCCTCGTTTTCGCAGTAAATCGCGTATCGGTCGATCTTCTTTGGGGTAAATGTAGCCTTCGGGAAGAATTCCCAGTCGAAGAAGATGAGCCAGCCAGAAGGCATCATGGCTATCGTTGCTGTATTTGAGCCCCTTGTATTTCTGAATCGCGGCCGGGTTCGCTAGATGTGTTTTGTACCCATTATCCATCAGGGTGTCCACCAACCAGTACCAATTGAATGTTGATTCCACAACGATGCCCGAGATCCGTTCATGGAATGGGGCAAGTTCAGCCAGAATAACGTCGGGTTTATTGGGGAGTCGTTTCTGATAGAGTCGCTTGTCTTGATCATCAATAACTGCCAAATAATTGTTGTTTGAATGTAGGTCGATTCCGGCGTATAGTTTCATGAGGCACCTCCTTTTGAAAGTTTGGTAGCTTTCTTTTCAGTATAGCAGAGGAGTAATCCACTGACCTACTGAGGGAGGTGCCTTTTAGATGATT
>CAWGGS010000014.1:0-25644 GCA_963822095.1 uncultured delta proteobacterium | reverse complement strand
TCACCCATTAAAAGGCCCCTTGTCAATGAATAAACTTCCCCATCCAAGAAAAAGAGTAAAATTTTTCCTTGCTAAGGTTGAGCTGTCGATTTAACCAGGTGTTTTCCCGTTCCTTGCCACGTCCGGTATTTCAATTTTGAGTGTCGGTGAATACTTCACCGCACCAGTCACCCATCAGGATCAAGGCTTGAGATGGAATATAAGAAGTGCTGTCCATCTTGCCCCTTCCGCCGTTCAGCGGTCCAGAAAATCAGCGGTTCCATACCGTGTCCAATGGCTTGAAGCTTACAAATCGTATGGTTTTAAACCAACCCTATGATGGTTCACGGTATGGGCGGCAAAAACAAGAAAACACCGGACAGGACGGCTGCCAATCAAATCTGATGGTTTTCACCAACCCCTATACTGGTTCACCGCCCCGTCCAATTTTATGCAAAAAGTTTTTTATGATCGAATTCCACTCCATCTCTCATGATGTAATAAGCAGCCCGGGCCAGCTTGTGTGCCAGAGAACTATGGGCGATCATTTTATTGGTCTTTCCGGCTTTACGAGTATAAAATGTCCTGGCAGCCTGATCATAGCGACGGGAAAATTCTGCCGCCTCGGAAAACGCCCAGGCCAGATATCTATTACCGTTTTTGCTGTTGCCCTTTCCTTTCTTCGTATTGTTGCTTTTCCATTCAGTCGGAACCTTGCGACAATAAGAAGCAAAATCCCCTACTTTTTCGAAACGTTCTATGTTGCCTGTCTCCAGCATAATAGTCATGGAGAGGATCTTGCCGAGTCCCGGGATGGTCTGTAGGCCGAGAAACGACTTCCGTAGTGTGACTTTTTCCAAGACCACATTTTCTATTTTTCTGATCTGCCGGGAAAGATAATCAATGACATCCTTGCTCACCTCACCACTCAGTTCTAGATCCTCCTGGCCTGCTAAAAGAGGAGAAATATGATTTTCTTTTACCTGTTTGATCTTGTTGCCGCTCAAACTGCATCCACAGTTTCTACTGATAATCCCCTGCAGGCTGTTGATAACCGACGTACGCAACTGGACCAGGTGTCCTCGTTTTCGCAGTAAATCGCGTATCGGTCGATCTTCTTTGGGGTAAATGTAGCCTTCGGGAAGAATTCCCAGTCGAAGAAGATGAGCCAGCCAGAAGGCATCATGGCTATCGTTGCTGTATTTGAGCCCCTTGTATTTCTGAATCGCGGCCGGGTTCGCTAGATGTGTTTTGTACCCATTATCCATCAGGGTGTCCACCAACCAGTACCAATTGAATGTTGATTCCACAACGATGCCCGAGATCCGTTCATGGAATGGGGCAAGTTCAGCCAAAATAACGTCGGGTTTATTGGGGAGTCGTTTCTGATAAAGTCGCTTATCTTGATCATCAATAACTGCCAAATAATTGTTGTTTGAATGCAGATCGATTCCGGCGTATAGTTCCATATGGCACCTCCTTTTGAAAGTTTGGTAGCTTTCTTTTCAGTATAGCAGAGGAGTAATCCACTGACCTACTGAGGGAGGTGCCTTTTAGATGATTATCAAGTCTTTCTTTGTTTCAAACGAAGCGATATGGTAAGAGGAAAGTAGGCCAAGAGCATTGCGAATAGAATATCAAGGAGCCTGGTGCCATGTAATGAACCGAGGTAGACGAGAAGAAGATATCTTTTCCGATAAAAGCGATTAGACAGTTGGCACCGGCAATTGCCGGTGGGCAATTACAATGCCATCCTCATCACTGTAGAGCCAATCGCCTGGCGAAATCGATACACCCCCGAAACTGAGTGGTACATCAGCTGCTCCGAGCCCCTCTTTTTTGCTTTTTCTTGGATTAGTGCCCAATGCTTTAACGCCGATTTTAATGTCATTTATGGCGATAGAATCACGGATTGCACCGTAGATGATGATGCCGGCCCAACCATTTTTACATGCGATATCGGCGATCATATCTCCTAAAAGAGCCGAATAAAGGGACCCGTCTCCGTCCACAACGAGGACTTGTCCCTGTCCTTCCTCTTCCAGGGTTTTTCGGAGCAAGACGTTGTCTTGTTTGCATTTAATCGTTCTACAGGGGCCGTGGAACCGCTTAAATCGGCCAAAACTCCTGAACTGGATTTCACAGCTTTGCAGTTCATCCTGGAAATCATCCATTAAATCCGCTGTCTTCATAATAATTTAGTACCTTTTCCATTTAATAGGCATCCACCTTCGAGCTTCCTTTTCAAGCCGGTGGCTTTCTTGTCTCAATAGTCGCAGAGACCACAAAGTCTTCAATCTTGCTGCCACGCTTACGGTTAAAATAAGCTGCGTAACTGACATTGATCCATTGCATGGCTCTACTTAGATTAGGTTCAACAGTTTCAACCAGCAAATGGTAGTGATTTTCCATCAGACAGTACGTGTGAATCCTTAGAGAAAACCGTTCAACCGCATTTGCAAGGCATTTTACAAATCTTTCCCTGTCCCTTTTGCTCTTGAACAAGGTTTCACCCGCATTGCCACGATTCATGATATGATAAAAGGCACCAGGGAACTCAAGCCTTAGTGGTCTGGCCATAACATTCCTTTGACAGGTTTATTCTATTTTTTCGAAATTATGTGAATAGATAGAAAATAAACCTGAGAGAAGGATATATCAATAATTAATTGTTAAGATCTGACCCTTATGTCTCTTCTCTGTATACGTAACAGTTTAGTCCCTTCGGTAATTTTTTAAGCAAAAATCAAAAGAGTATTTGCCATGTATCCAATTTTCTTTTATATTAAATATAAGTAAATATACTTCTATACAAGGAGGGCATTGTGCAACAAATTGACATTCACAAAAAGCAGCAGGCACAGCTCATAGATGACATTCAGGATATGCTCGATAGCTTTATTATCGGATCCATAGCCAGTCCACCATCCTTGGCCGGTTATAACCTAACGACAAAAGTTGAGGGGAAAACCAAGACATTCTATGTTCGTAAAAACCTTGTTCCAAAGGCAACGGAAATGAGCAGGCGTTACAAACAGCTTTGGTTGCTCCTTCAGGCCCTTTCAAAAGTGAATTGGGAAATCCTGAATCTTGAAAACAAGGGAACATAGTGCGACATCCATATCCGCCGCCAAGATACGAATGTATCTATCGCAATGCTTGTCCTCATCTTGATATGCTGTCGACGAAATGGGTTTACGGCCAATTCCGGGGAGCCGAAGAGCAATACCAGCAACATCTGAGGATCTACGACCGTTTGCAAGAGACACTGAGTGAATGTAGAAAAAAGATAGTAAAACTTGAGCGGGAAAACGCAGAGTTAAAAGCCAAGTATCTTCTTATCCATCAACGCCAGTTTAAAGCCAACAAAAAGCCCAAAAAGCAAAGGGATATAGGCGATAAAGAGAAGCGTACGAAAAAGCGTGGAGCTCCTGTCGGTCATCAAGGGTGGTCTCGTGCAAAACCAAGACGAATCGCCAAGGTCGTCCATGTTGAGGCGCCGACGCATTGCCCTTATTGCCACGATGATGATCTTGTTCGTCTGTCAGAAACATCAGAGCATATCCAGGAGGACATAGCTCCTCCTCCACCTCCTATCACGACCAAATACGTGCATGAGCTCGCATGGTGTGGGCGGTGTGGAAAAGTGGTATCTAAGACAGGAGAGGATGAGATGCCTGGTGCCCACATCGGCCCCTTAGTCAAGGCAACGGCCATTTATCTCAGGCAGGATATCGGCATAACATACCGCAAGGTCCAACGGATGATAAAAGATCTGTTCGGGCTCTCCTTCGTGCCCGCCTCTGCTTTAGGGTTTGACCGTAAAGCAACAACTAATGGATTGCCGATCTACGAGGATATACGAGAGAAAATTAGGGCTTCTGACGTCGTCCATGCCGATGAAACCTCGTGGCGTAACGATGGGCTTGGGCATTATGCCTGGTATGCCGGAAATGACGATTTGGCATTTTTTTACCTTCACCGAAACCGGTCGGCAGCAGTGGCTCAATCTATTTTTGGCAGAGATTTTAACGGAGTGCTGGTACGAGACCGATATGCCGCCTACAACAGAATCGGACGAGATTGGCAGGCCTGTCTGGCCCATATCAGTCGAAATGCCAAAGATATCGAGAAGGAGCATGCTCTTCTGCCGCCGTCCAAACAGGATCCTGGCGTTAACACCTTTACCACTGAGATCAGAAAACTCTGTTCTCTGCTCTGTGAGACCGCGAAGAAAATAAGTACAGGCAAGCTTCCGCAAAGAAAAACAGCTGCGATGGAAAAGAAGTTCCGTCAAAAACTCAACCGTATCTGCAAACAAACCTTAAAATTTAAACCAGCAGAGACACTGAGGGAATTCCTAACCAGTTCCAAACAAAAACACCTCTTTACCTTCCTTCGCCACCCGAATGTTGCCCCGACTAATAATCAAGCGGAACAGACTTTACGTCGTCTGGTGATCTTTAGGAAGATTTGTTTTGGCACACGATCCCAAAACGGACTTGAAGTACATAGTGTCCTGCCCAGTCTAGTGCTCACTGCCAAACGGCAAGGAGTCGATCCACTCGCTTTCCTGAAAGTACTTTTGACAAAAAATACCGCTACTGCGCAAGCAACCCTGTTTAACGATAGCAGTTAAATCATCTCCCCGCTCTTGTCGAGGTGGTTGGACAATTCACACAAGCCGCAACGGCAAAGATTCCAGATATGGCATGTGGCGAAAACTGGGGACTAAACTGTTACGTGGCGAAAACTGGGGACTAAACTGTTACCTTATCACTTAAAATTTACTGATTATACAGCTAGAAATGCCTTGCTATACTGTATAAATCAATGTCAACATGTCTCAGCATCGGAGTTAAACAGATCGACCAAGTAACTTGGTATCTGAAATAATAATAATTCTCTTATGAATCAATCGGTTAAGCAAGTTTTCAATAGTTACCCCCCAAAAGTAGAAACTAAGATGAATGAACTTCGCTGTATAATTCTTGATGTTGCAACAACATTGGAAACCAAAAACTCGTTAGAAGAAACTTTGAAATGGGGTGAACCAAGTTACTTAGTAAAAGGTGGGAGCACAGTTCGTATTGATTGGAAAGAGTCAAAACCGAAATATCTTGGAATTTACTTTAACTGCAGAACGAGGCTAATAGATACATTCCGGGCTACTTTCGGCAATGATTTAAAGTTTGAAGGTAACCGAGCTATTCTGCTGGATATAGACGTACCATTGCCCAAAGATATTTTATTCCAATGTATTAGTATTGCTTTAACGTATCATAAAAGAAAGAAACTGCCGTTATTAGGAATATAGAAATCT
Organism: uncultured delta proteobacterium; assembly: GCA_963822095.1. Taxonomy (GTDB): domain Bacteria; phylum Desulfobacterota; class Desulfobulbia; order Desulfobulbales; family Desulfocapsaceae; genus CAWGGS01. The sequence continues at coordinate 20,342 of CAWGGS010000014.1, read as the reverse complement.
CAGATACCAAAACGTTTCTGATGATGTAACCACATTTCAAGGAGGAGAGGTGATGTTGGATAGTATAGCAACACTCGCCACTCTGTTTGCTGGAGTTGTGGCAGCACTGTGGGCGTATACAAGGTACGCCGTTGAAAGAGGATTACTCCCACCCGTTCGATTCTATGTGACCGGTGAAAAGGTGGGTAACGTGAATGACCAATCCATAATAAAGGTCAAGATCCATTTACATAACGTAGGATCTGCTACACTCATTGCACGGAATATTCGCCTGGACTTACTTTACATAACAGCCAAGGATAAAGACCTTGTGTCCTTTAGTGACCAACGAAAGGCTGGGAGATTGAAGTTTCCAGGGTCACTTATCAAAGAACTGGATCTTGATCCTTCGACCCTGATTCCAGCAAAGGTCAGGAATAACAAAAAAGAGTTCGATATTTGGAGGACAATGCACGAAAAGCATCGTGGTTTTTTGATCTTGGAGGAGGATACCTTTGTTCAGGCTGGAATTGATCAAGATTATACGTTCGTCACGACAGTACCCTTAGACACCTTATGTTTCTTAACTTGGTGTTCCTTCCAATACGCTCAGAATCCATCGGAGTTGCAGAAAATAGTGTTGAAAATCAGCAAAGTACTGGGCCTGCTACAATATAGCTTGGACCATGCTGTCGTTCCCCATACAATAGAAGATGTGTTTTGGATTGAAGACAATGCCCAATTGGGCGGTGTACCGGATCGGCAGAAAACCGCGCCTGCCTCCCGGTGACCTCGTTATTGAAAAATATCCACGAACCATACATATCAATGTAGGAATTGAGAATCCAGACGTGGCCAGGTGAGCGAGCCACGTAATGTAGCAATATATCTTGCCAGAAAAAGATGCGGTTTGCGTTTGGATGAAATCGGCCTGGAATTCGGACTTGAGAAATACAGCTCGATAAGTAGTATTGTAACCAGGACAGAGAAACAATTGTCTCGAGACAAACCAATGCGAAATCGGATTGGTGAGATCAGCGAGGAGATCGCAAAGAGTCAAGCAAAGACATGACCTGAACAGACTGCTTCCTGATGCGATGTTGTCCTTGACAATCCTGAGCATATGTTCAATATTTCCGAGCATACGTTCAATCGAATTCCACAGGCGAGAAGGAATCGAACCAGGAAGGACAAAAGGAAAATGTGAACAGGAAATTCCAGGACATGAGTCCAACTCGGCAGAAACTCATTATCGCCACCGAAACGCTCCTGCGCAGGGATGGTCTTGCGCGGATAACCACCCCCAAAATTGCCCGTGAGGCCGGGGTCGCGACAGAAAAATTCATCCCCATGATTGGTATCTAAGATGTTGAAATTGAAATGGTTATCCTCTATGGTGGTTGCCGGAATGACAATGATGGCCCTGGCCGGTTGTACGGTTGGCCCTGATTTTCACTCCCCCGCTTCCCCGGAGATTGACCGCTACACCGCCACATCCCTGCCGAAAGAGACTGTGGCGACGGCGGTTACCGGCGGCGCGGCCCAGCATCTCGATTTCACCAGGAAGCTGTCGGCTGAGTGGTGGAAGATGTTCGGCTCGCCGGAACTCAACGCCCTGATCGAAGATGGATTGGCCAAGAACCCGTCACTTACGGCAGCTGAGGCAGCTGTAACGGAGGCCCGGGAGAATCTGCATGCCGCAGGCGGTACCCTGCTCTATCCAAACGTCGATGCAACCCTGTCGGCCTCGCGGCAGAAGCTTTCGGGAGCATCGGTCGGCGGAGCCGGCAGGCGATACAGTCTCTTGAATGCGTCGGTGGATGTCTCCTACACCCTCGATGCGTTCGGTTCCTCAAGACGACAGCTTGAAGGATTGCGCGCCTTGGTCGATTATCAGAGATTTCAATACGAAGCGACCTATCTGACCCTGACTGCCAACCTGGTCACCACGGCCATTCAGGAGGCCTCGCTTGCAGCCCAGATAATCACGACTGACGACATTGTGGCCGCCGAAACGCGGCAACTTTCAGTGATCGAGAAGCAATTCGAGCTGGGTGCGGTCTCTAAGGCATCGGTTCTTACCCAGCGGTCGGAATTGGCCAAAACCCGGGCAACCCTGCCTCCGCTGAAAAAGCAGCTGGCCGTAATCCGCCACGCTCTGGCGGCACTTACCGGACGGTTGCCGGGGGAAGGAGGGCTGCCGGTTTTCCACCTCGATTCCCTGCATCTGCCGGAGACACTCCCGGTCAGTCTTCCATCGGCACTGGTACGACAGCGTCCCGATATCCGGGCAAGTGAGGCGCTTTTTCATCAGGCATCGGCGGGAGTCGGAGTGGCGACGGCCAATCTCTATCCGCAGATCACCTTGAGTGGCGGTTACGGGGTTGAGTCCTCATCTCTGGGAGATATGTTTACCAACCAGAATACGGTTTGGAACCTGGGAGCAGGGCTTTTGCAACCGCTCTTCCATGGCGGCGAACTGAAGGCCAAACGCCGCGCAGCCGTCGCTGCCTACAAACAGGCGGCGGCTCAGTACCGGATGACGGTGCTCTATGCGTTTCAGAACGTGGCCGACGTACTGCGGGCGCTCGACAGCGATGCGCAGACACTGCGTGCCCAGGCCGAAGCAGAGGCCGCGGCCAGGGCAAATCTCGATCTGACCCAGCGACAGTTCCAGCTCGGAGCAGTCAACTACCTGACCTTGCTGGTTGCCCAGCGGGATTACCAGCAGGGGCGCATCGGTCTGATCACGGCTCGCGCTCAACGCTACGCCGACACCGCGGCCCTCTTTCAGGCCCTCGGCGGCGGATGGTGGAACCGTTCGCCGGTAGCTGAAGACAGTCCAACTGATAACACCAAAAACTGAACAACCGCCTACGGCACATTTTTACACAAAGAGGTTTCTGATGACCAAGCGTATGATAATCATGCTGATTTTTGTCGGCATTTTGTTCGGTGGAATCTTCGGATACAATGCTTTCAAGGGAGCCATGGTCAAAAAATATATGGCATCGCGGGGCATTCAGGCACAGACGGTTTCCACGATCAAGGCAAGCACCAATCCCTGGCAAGGGCAACTTGAAGCGGTGGGAACCCTGCAGGCGTCTCGTGGTGCCGATTTGGCCCCGGAGGTCAGCGGCCTGGTGGCGAAGATCAATTTTTCCTCAGGACAGGAGGTGGAATCAGGTGCATTGCTCCTTAAACTGGACGACAGTTCCGATCTGGCCAAACTCCAGTCCCTCAAGGCAACCGCTGAATTGACTCAAAAGACCTCGCAGCGAGATCGGGAACAGTTCAAGGCACACGCCGTCAGCCAGGCAACCCTGGATACGGACATGGCCAATCTCAAAAGCGCCGAGGCCCAGGTTGCGGAACAGCAGGCCCTGGTCGACAAAAAACATATCCGGGCACCCTTTTCCGGCCGCCTCGGTATTCGAATGGTCAATATCGGCCAATATTTGAATGCCGGCACCACGATCGTTACCCTGCAGTCACTGGATCCGATCTATGTCGACTTTTTTCTGCCCCAACGTTCCTTGAGCGAGATCGCCACCGGAATGAAGGTCGAAATCGTAAGCGATGCCTTTGCTGGAAAAACCTTCTCCGGAGAAATCTCAGCCATCAGTCCGAAGATCGATAAAGCTACACGCAATATCCAGGTCCGGGCCAGAATCCAAAACCCGGGCCATCTCCTGTTGCCGGGAATGTTTGTGACCACCACCGTCCAGGTCGGTCAATCCAAAGAAGAGATCACCTTACCCCAGACGGCAATTACTTTCAATCCTTACGGCGATATAGTCTTTCTCGTCAAGGAAAAAGGGAAGGACAAAAACGGCAAGCCGCAACTTATAGCCGAACAAAAATTTGTGACCACAGGAGAGACCAGAGGAGACCAGATTGCGGTCCTCAAAGGTCTCAAACCCGGCGATATCGTCGTAACTTCGGGCCAACTCAAGCTGCGTAACGGTACTCCGGTTGTCATAAACAATACGATCAAGCTCGGCGACAATCCTTCCCCGATGCCCAAGGACGAGTGATGAGGAGACAACGATGAAGTTTACCGACATTTTCATCCGCCGCCCGGTACTGGCAAGCGTGGTGAGCCTCTTTATACTGGTGCTCGGATTGCGCTCCATTAATATGCTGCCTGTCCTGCAGTTTCCCCGTACCGAGAATGCGGTGGTGACCGTAACAACGGCGTATACCGGGGCCAATGCCGATCTGGTAGCCGGTTTCATCACCACGCCGCTGGAAAATTCCATCTCCCAGGCCAACGGTATCGACTATATGACCTCCACCAGCACCCAGGGTCTGAGCACCATTACGGCCAACCTGCGCCTCAATGCCAACGTCAATGAAGCGTTGACGCAGATCAACACCAAGGTCAACGCGGTGCGCAACCAGCTGCCTCCCGAATCACAGCAATCGGTATTAAGTGTCCAGGTGGGACAGACCATTGATGCCATGTATATCGGGTTTAACAGCAAGGTGCTGACCTCAAACAAGATCACCGATTATCTCATCCGCGTGGTGCAACCGAAACTGCAGGCTATAGAGGGCATCCAGACTGCTGAAATTCTCGGCGCGAAGCTCTTCGCCATGCGTGCCTGGCTCGATCCCGGCAAACTTGCCTCCTACAATCTCACTGCAAGCGATATTTCAACCGCCCTGGCCAAAAACAACTATATCGCGGCCATCGGCAATACCAAGGGACAGATGGTACAGGTGAATCTGACCGCCTCCACCAGTCTTCACTCCCTGGATGAGTTCCGCAACATGATCGTGAAGCAGCAGAACGGTGCCGTCGTCCGTTTAAAGGACGTGGCCAATGTCACGCTGGGCTCTGAGACGTATGATTCTCAGGTGGCTTTCGACGGCGAGAAGGCGGTGTATATCGGAATACAGGTGGCCCCTTCGTCAAACCTCCTCGATGTGATTGCCCGGGTCCGCGCCGTCTTTCCGACGATCCAGAAACAGTTTCCGGAAGGAATAAACGGTCAGATCGTCTATGATTCCACAAAGTTCGTTGATAGTTCAATCTCCGAGGTGGAACGTACCCTGTTCGAGGCACTGCTGATCGTGACCGTGGTGGTCTTTCTTTTTCTGGGGTCTTTCCGCTCGGTTATGATCCCTACCATCGCCATCCCACTGTCTCTGATTGGTGCCTTCACCATCATGTTGATGCTCCATTTCTCCATCAACCTGTTGACGCTGCTGGCTTTGGTCCTTGCCATCGGCCTGGTTGTCGATGACGCCATTATCATCGTTGAAAACGTTAATCGCCATCTTGAGATGGGGGCGAACCGCAAGGATGCCGCAATTGCGGCAGCGAGGGAACTGGCGAATCCGATCATCGTCATGACCATCGTCCTGATCGCCGTTTACATCCCCATCGGCTTCATGGGGGGCCTTACCGGTGCACTCTTTACCGAATTCGCCTTCACCCTGGTGGCTGCCGTCACCATTTCGGGGATTGTCGCGCTCACACTGTCACCGATGATGTGTTCACGCTTGCTCAAACCGCACGATCCCAACCAGAAAGGTTGGCAGGCCAAATTCGTTGTCTATCTCGACGGCAGATTCAAGGTTTTGCACCAGCGTTACCAGGCACTGCTGCACAGGACCCTGGGATACGTTCCGGTCACCGTGGTCTTTGCGTTGATCGTACTCGGCAGCATCTACTTCCTCTATGCCGGAGCAAAGTCGGAACTGGCCCCGCAGGAAGACCAGGGAATTGTCATAACCTCCTCCACGGCGGCGCCGGATGCAACCCTCCAGCAGAGGGAACTCTATTCCCACGCCGTCTACCAGACATTCGCCAGCCAACCGGAAACCGATCATGTCTTCCAACTCGACATGCCCGGCACCTCCATTGCCGGCATGGTTTTTAAGCCATGGGATGAGCGGAAGAAGACCACCAACGATCTGCAGCCGGTCCTCCAGCAGGAACTGAGCCATATCGCAGGCATCCGGGTGGTAGCCTTTCAGCCGCCGCCGCTCCCGGGCAGCCGCGGTCTGCCTATTCAGTTCGTCATCCAGACCACGGAACCCTTCAGCCAGTTGAACCCGGTCGCCGATGCTTTCTTACAGGAGGCGCAAAAGAGCGGAATGTTCATGTTTCTCGACAGCGACCTCAAATACGACCTGCCGCAATCCGAGGTGGTCATTGACCGTAATCTGGCCAGCGAGCTCGGTCTTTCGATGCAGGATATAGGAGGAGCCCTTTCATCCATGCTCGGCGGAAATTATGTCAATTATTTCAGTCTATACGGTCGTTCCTATAAGGTGATTCCGCAGGTCCAGCAGCGGTATCGGCTCAATACCCGGCAACTGAACAACTACTATATCAAAAGCTCCGGCGGCAAGATGATTCCGCTGTCGACGATTGCCCATATCACCACAACCGTGGTGCCTGAATCGCTGAATCATTTCCAGCAACAGAATGCCGCAACAATCTCCGGAGTCGCCTTTCCGGGCGTGTCCGTGGGACAGGCCTTGACGTATCTCAAACAGTTGGCACAAAAGACACTGCCGCAAGGCTACTCCGTCAACTATGCTGGTCAGTCGCGGCAGTTCACCCAGGAGTCGAGTGCTTTGCTCGTGACCTTCTTCTTTGCCCTGATCATCATTTTCCTGGCCCTGGCGGCCCAGTTTGAAAGTTTCCGCGACCCGATCATCATCCTTGTCACCGTACCGATGTCGATCTGCGGCGCGTTGATCTTCATCAGTCTCGGTGTCGGTGGAGCCAGTCTCAATATCTATACCGAAGTCGGCCTGGTCACCCTGATTGGATTGATCAGCAAGCACGGGATCCTGATCGTCGAGTTTGCCAACAACCTGCAACGCGCGGGACATAGCAAGCGTGAAGCCATAGAGATGGCGGCATCCATCCGGCTGCGGCCCATCCTGATGACCACCGCCGCCATGGTCCTTGGCGTCGCGCCGCTGATCCTGTCAACCGGTGCCGGTGCCATCAGTCGCTACAACATGGGTCTTGTGATCGCTTCCGGTCTGTCCATCGGCACGCTGTTCACCCTCTTCGTAGTGCCTGCCATGTATATGCTGCTCGCAGCCGAGCATGAACATGAAAAGGTCCCGGAAACGATGACTGCAAAAATCGAGTCGATACCGTCCTGAGCAGGTCGAAGCGGAAAAAACGACGGAAGGGGATGAAGCGGAGTTTTTTGAAAACTCCTGCGTTATCTCCTTCCCTCCGGCCTCACCTACCCGGCAAACGGCGCCGATAGACACCTGCTTTCCTCTTTTTCGTCAATATTGACAGCAGATGGCCGCCTCACACCGACCCGATGGCCGATCCAACGGCTTGGGAATTTTGTCTGCTATGTCTTTCCTCTCAAAAGAACAGTGGTTATGATGACTGATAGGGTGAATCAACGGGGATCGGCAGAGTTTCCTGCCGTCTACGGGCCAAAAAGCCTTTCCCTGAAAAAGTTCTGAGACTAGATTCCTCTTTGTGTTTCATTGACCTTCGGTTTTTTTAATTGGAGAGGCAATGGGATTTCGTCCTTACCCTCCGATGATACCACAATTTACAGAAAGGAGACGATGATGAAAAAATTCACGGCGGTACTGGTTTCACTTTCCATTGGTTTTATTTTCAGCATGTCGCTTTCCGCTTTCGCCAAGGATGCGGAAAGGAAGATGATCACTGTTGGTGCGGATACCACCTTTCCCCCTTTTGAGATGGAAGAGCATGGCAAAGTTACCGGTTTTGATATCGATTTGATCCATGCCATTGCCAAAAAAGAGGGGCTGTCCATTACGATGCAGACGATGGATTTCCAAGGCCTCATCCCCGCCCTTCAGACAGGAACGATAGACGTTGCCGTGGCCGGCATAACTATTACCGATCAGCGGGCGAAGGTGGTTTCTTTCTCTCATCCTTATTACCATTCGGGGCTTTCCCTGATTGTAAAAAAAGACAGTGCCATCCATGGTCTTTCGGATCTGAATGGAAAATCGGTTGCCGTGAAGCTCGGCACTACGGCTGATCTGATGATGTCGAAGAAGACCGGCGTCCAGGTGCAGCGTTTTTCCAACATAGACGATGCCTATAATCAGATGCAAAACGGCGGGGCCGATGCGGTCGTATTCGACAACCCGGTCAACCTGAACTACGCTAAGGGACATCCCGGTGTTCACGTCGTAGGCGACCTACTCACCGGTGAAGATTACGGTATAGCCGTCACCAAGCAGGATCCCTGGCTGCTGAAAAAGATAAATGATGGTCTCTTCAAGGTTTATAAAAGCGGAGAATACAAAAAACTCTATGACCATTATTTTGGGACCGATAAGCATGGGGTTGTCAAGATCGCCAAATAGCCTGTAGCGTTTCAGGAGATTGTTTCTCGTTCGAACGACTTGAAAACAAACGACATATGCCCCGTGTCAGGTTCTCTGTGAGTATACCTGCAGGGGTGTATGTTCCCGCTTCGTCAAAAGATGACGGCGATTGTATGACAAAGGAATGTAATGGAATTTTTTGGGGTAATTCATGATTCGCTGCCGGAGCTTCTCTACGGTGCGAAGCTCACTCTCTACTATTCCTTAGCAACTATCATTCTTGCCACGATAGTAGGACTTATCTTCGCACTTGCCAAGCTATCCCACAACAGTATATTGCGGAAAACGGGCGAGATGTATGTTCATGTCTTCCGCGGCCTGCCGCTGATTGTCGAGATATTTTATATCTACTTTGCCCTGCCGATGCTGCTGCCGCTGCATCGCTGGTTCGATCCCTATTTCACTCCGGTTGCCGGCACCATCGCCCTTTGCCTCAACGAGGGCGCCTATATCACCGAGATTATCCGGGCCGGCATTCTCTCCATTGAGAGGGGACAGACCGAAGCGGCGTTGAGCCTCGGCATGAGTTCGTACCAGTCTATGCGCTATATCATTCTCCCCCAGGCCTTCAAGCGCATGATTCCCCCGCTTGTCAACCAATTCATCCAGACCATCAAGGACACCTCGCTCCTCTCGGTGATTTCCATCAATGAGTTGACCCGGCAAGGACAGATCGTTATCTCGACAACCTTCTCATCATTGCAGATCTGGACAGCCGTTGCTGTCATCTACCTGGCTATCATTCTCAGTCTGACCGCGATGTCGGGCTATTTGGAGAGGAGATATCAAATTGCCAAGCGCTAACAAAGATATGATAGTCGCCAGAAATGTCTCCAAGGCTTTCGGCGACACCGTCGTCCTCAAAGATATTTCACTGACCGTGCGGGAGGGTGAGGTCGTTGTCATCATAGGGGCCTCGGGCTCCGGAAAAACCACCTTCATTCGCTTAATCAACGGGCTGGAGACGCTCACAAGCGGCGAGATTACCGTGGGCGGCGCGTCTATCAATGGAAACAAAGCCGATCTGCGTCTTATCCGCAGGGAAGTGAGTATGGTCTTTCAGCATTTCAACCTGTTTCACCATCTGACAACCTTGCAGAACATCACCATCGGTCCGATCAAGGTGCTCGGTCGAAAAAAGGAAGTTGCCCGGCAACGAGCCTATGAACTCCTGGACAGAGTGGGGTTGCGCGACAAGGCCGATACCTATCCGGACGAACTCTCCGGAGGCCAAAGGCAACGGGTCGCAATAGCCAGAGCGCTGGCAATGGATCCTCTGGTCATGCTGTTTGACGAGCCAACCAGCGCCCTCGATCCCGAGATGGTCGGCGAGGTTCTGGCCACCATGAAAGACCTCGCCAAAAGCAAAATGACGATGGTTGTCGTGACCCATGAGATGGGGTTTGCTCGCGAAGTTGGGGACCGGGTCATTTTCATGGATGACGGCCTCATCGCCGAACAGGGATCTCCGGATGAACTTTTCAACAATCCCAAGGAAAAACGCACGCAGGATTTTCTAAGTAAAATACTGTAGATACAAGTCTTCTGTGCAGGGTCCCCTAGACTTGGGTCAAGGCACAAAGGGACGCCCCTCCCATTTTACCTTAAGGGAATGATGGAACGATTATAAAATTATAACTCATTCTCAACTATTAGTATAAATAAGAGCACATAAAAACTTGTGCGTAATTTCAACAATAAAATGTACCGGTTAAACCGGTGCATTTTATTGTTTTATCTTTGATCTTGCGGAGACTCACAATGAACGAAAATAAGTTTGATCCTAAGAAATTACAGAAGTTGAATAATCCCCAGAGATTGAAAGATATACCTCCTGATTATCTTTGGAATAAATTGAACATAGATAAAGCAGATGTACTTGTTGAAATAGGTGCTGGAACAGCATTTTTCAGTATTCCTTTTCTCCAGTACGCCAAACCTTCGAAAATCTATGCGTGTGATGTGTCAGATGTAATGATCAACTGGGTAAAGGAAAATGTTGTTCCAATGTTTCCCCGTATAATTCCAGTAAAATCTGAAGAACATTCTATTCCACTTGACGATGCAATCGCAGACGTGGTGTTTATGATCAACCTTCATCATGAATTAGATAATCCAACTCTGACAATTGAAGAAGCCTATAGAATATTGAAACCCAGCGGAAATATTTTTATTGTTGATTGGAAAAAGAAAAATATGGCTGAGGGACCTCCAACTCAGATCAGATGTTTGCCTGAGCAAGTAAAGGAACAATTAGTGAATTCCAGATTTAAACACGTGAACATTTTTAGTGAATTACCAAAGCATTTTCTATTAGTCGGAGAAAAAGAGGGAAGGGGGCAGTAGTTGAAGAGGGTAAGGCCAAGCTAATCAACTGAAATGAGGGATTGTTTTTCTGAAAATCAGTCTTATGTGGGCCTATAAGCTCTTTTGAGGCTGAAAAAGGCGATACAGGCTGAGGAAATGGTTCTTCCGGAGTGAGAGTACTTATCTCTAACTATAACGCGGGAGGCAGAGGGCGTCTCTGGAGGTCGCGTCGCGGAGGCCCGGCGGGAAACCACACAAGGCCCAGAGGGGTGCGGACAGGACGTCCGCACCTGACAGCAGGCCAGGGACGGCATGTCTGTCAGCCGTGGTGTACCGGCGATGAGGCCGCAGAGTAGCGTCCGGAAGCGATGCCCTCTGCCGGATTGTTCCTTTCAGATTTACAAAAGTACGCTTCATTCGGATGAACCATAAAAATTAGTGAGATAGCGTGGACCGACCCCGATGCGGTGACTCAGAGCATTCCGTTAAAGTCAATTTCCCGTTCCAGTTGAAAACGGAGGAGTTGATTTGATTGTATAGTCCAACAAAAAAGGATACCGGGACCTGACGAAAAGATTGTTTTCAGGAAAAAGCATGAAGGGCAGTAGCAAAGAACTTTTTATAGTAAGCTAGAATAGTTCACGAGTTGGGACAGACTTGTTAGTCAAAGAGACTTGTGATTGGCTATATAGGCATATGCCAATCACAAAAGCGACACGGGATAGCGGGCTGCATGGACTCGTCTTTGGTGAACATTCTACATAACCAAAAAGCGCATGGCCTTGGTACAAATTGGGCACTTTCAGAACGCTATATTTTCTTCAAAATAATTATGTATTTCAAATAGATGGACATTTTCAGATGAAATGTTCATGAAATATTCAAGCTCGTTCATTGACAATGCTTGGCCATTAGGTACATACTTAGAGCAAGACTTCCTCTCAATTTATCAAATCTCGTCTGGTGTCCATTTTCCCCAACCAGTGCGACCAGCCACAACAAAACATGAGAGATCAGTGTTCCTGCATGGCAGGGCCAGTGTTCCGCAAAGACTTTCATATAAACTTGCAGGAGCAACACAAAAAACCAATGAACAGGTAGGACTGAGCTGTCTATAAGATGGCTTCTTCCGTCACCGACAATACTGAAAACGGAGGTTTCTATGCGATCAATCAAACGGCTTGCTCTTGCTCTGGCCTTATTCCCCCTTCTTCTCTGTGGGTGTAGTGGCGCCGGCAATGGTGGTATCCCAACCCAGTTCCTCCCCAATATGGGGCAACAGATTACACCGCTTGCCCCGCAGCATTCCCGGTTCGAAACGCTGAACCCTGATCTGGCCGATAAGCCGGACTGGCTGGCCGGTCAGGCGGTTACGACGGTGGTGAGCCCAGATCACAGGACCCTGCTGGTTCTGACGAGCGGGTATAACCGGGTCTATGATACCAGTACTCCCATACCGAGCCGGTCGGACTCAAATGAGTATGTGTTTATCTACGATATTTCGACATCCACGCCGGTCAAGAAGCAGGTAGTGCAGATCCCCAACACCTATAGCGGGATGGTCTTTGATCCATCCGGTAAGGCCTTCTATGTCTCCGGGGGCAGTGATGACAATATCCATATCTTTTCCCTGAACTCTGCCGGACGGTGGGAGGAAAGCGGAGCTCCACTTCCCTTGGACCACAACGGGACGGGTAATGGCCTGGTCGGGCTGTCCGATGTCGGAGCAGGCTCGATTAACCTGCAGGTCGGAGTGAAGCCATGCGCCGCCGGAGTGGCGATTTCGGGTGATGGGAAGACATTGGTGGTCGTTAATTACTACAACGACTCGATAACGGTCTTCAATGGCGGCCTGGGCCACTGGTCCAAGAGGAGGGAACTTGATCTGCGCCCTGGCAAGATCGATATTGCCAAGGCGGGGATACCGGGTGGCGAATATCCCTTCTGGGTGGTTGTGAAGGGTGTTGGAGCCAGCACGACAGCGTATGTATCCAGCATTCGCGATCGCGAGATCGTAACAGTGAATCTGAACGGAGGGCCGGTGCCGAAGGTGAGGGCGCGGATCCACGTGAAAGGTCAACCAAACAAGATGACACTGAACAAAGCCCAGTCGCTCCTGTATGTCGTCGAAGACCAATCGGATACGGTTGATGTGATCGACACGGCGACGAACACGATAATCGAAACCATACCGGTAATCGCCCCTGCAGCACAACTGCCTGAATCACTTGACAACTATACCGGTGCTAATCCCAACAGCGTAACGCTCACACCGGATGAGAGGCAACTCTACGTGACCAATGGCAATCTGAATTGTGTCGCCGTGGTTGAGCTGGGGGGAACCACGGGCCGCAGCCGGGTGGTCGGACTCATTCCGACGGGCTGGTACCCGAACTCCGTGAGCTTCAGTGGTGACGGCAAGATGGTGTATGTGGCCAATGCCAAGTCACCGACGGGGCCGAACCCCGGCCTCCGCTATAGCTACGGTCCGCCGTCACATACAAATGGCTGGTTGTCGAATCAGTATAATCCCCAGCTGACCAAAGCCGGCCTTCAAACCTTTCCACGTCCCGAAGCAGCACAGCTCACGACTCTGACCGCGCAGGTAGCCACCAACAACCGGTTTTCTCATACCGAGAGCGCAGGGGATGCTGCTGTCATGGCGGCCGTACGTCGGGGTGTCCGCCATGTTATCTATATCATCAAGGAGAACCGGACCTACGATCAGGTTCTGGGTGATCTGGAAATCGGCAATGGCGACCCCCATCTGACTGAGTTTGGAGAGTCGCTCACCCCCAATCTGCATAACCTGGCTCGAACCTTCGTCACACTCGACAATTTCTACGCCACGGCCGAAACCAGCAATGACGGCTGGCCGTGGACTACCTCGGCACGCGCCCCCGACGTGATAGAGCGCCAATACCCGGTGGCCTACGCGTTCCGTGGTCTCAGCCTGGACAGCGAGGGGACGAACCGCAATGTGAACGTTGCCTATCCCACCCTTGCCGAGCGGCGGGCTGCCAACCCCCTTATGCCGGATGATCCGGATCTGCTGCCGGGACAGACCAACGTGGCCGCCCCCGATGGACCGGATAATGAAATTAATACCGGCTACATATGGGATGCTGCGCTGCGGAAAAAACTCTCTGTGCGCAACTATGGTTTCTTTATAGACGTAACCCGCTATGCATTCCCACAGACCTCCCCCTACAGCATCAGCCTGGAACCCATGCCTGCGTTAACGGGCACCGTAGTGGCTTACCCGACCAGTGTGGCCCTTGCCCCGTATACCGATCCGTACTTCCGCGGGTTTGATAATGCCTTTCCGGATTATTTCCGTTTCAAAGAGTGGGAGCGAGAGTTTGACCAAAAATACGCCCCAGCCGGGGGGGAGGAGCTTCCAGCTCTGACCCTCATTCGTTTTATGCATGATCACACAGGAGACTATGCGACAGCTACCCATGGCGTGAATACACCGGAGCTCCAGCAGGCGGACAATGACTATGCGGTCGGTATGCTGGTTGAGAAGATATCAAAAAGCAGGTACGCAGGCGACACGCTGATCTTTGTTATTGAAGACGACGCACAGGACGGCGGTGACCACGTTGATTCGCACCGGACCATTGCCTTTGTGGCAGGAGCCTATGTGAAACAAGGCGCGCTGGTCTCCTCGCAGTATAACACCATTAATTATCTGCGAACGATTGAAGAAGTTCTCGGCCTTCCGCCGATGAACATGAATGATGCCCTTGCACGGCCCATGGCCGATATATTTACCACGACCCCGAAACCATGGACCTTCACAGCTGTTCCCGCGGCAATTCTTTATGGTTCGACACTGCCGTTACCTCCTAAGCAGGCCGGCCTTATCGTGCCGAAGTCAACGCACAATGCCATGTACTGGGCACAGGTTACGGAGGGGATGGACTTCACCTCGGAAGATCGCTTTGATTTTGCGGAATACAACCGTATTCTCTGGAAAGGGCTGATGGGCGACAAACCCTATCCCGCCGAGCCAACGGGAATGGATCTGCGCAAGAACCGCAAGGAACTCCTTGAGCGCTACCGGAGCAGTCTTTGAAAGAGACTCAAATACAGCCATTCATGATGCTTTCGTAAAAAGTCATCGGAGTTGCCGAGATGGACACTGCAGTATAAATCTTTTACTGGAGGATATGAACAATGAAGCGAGTGCTATTTACTCTCCAAATAGTTGCGTGCTGTCTGTTGATGGGGCAGCAAACGGCCCGGGCCACCGAAGGCGCATCAAGCTACTATTTTCCCGGGGCATCCGGAACCTTTGCCGTAGCAATTGCTCCAGAGCCCGGTTTTATGATGTTCAACCAGATGCTTTTTTTAAATGCGAAGGCAAGCAAGGCCGTACTCCGGGGCCATGTACATCTGGAAGTGAAAGCCGATGCCGTCTACGATTATGTAGGCGGGTTCTATACCCTTGAAAAGCCTCTGCTCGGTGGCCGGTTTCAGATAGGGGGTGCCGTCCCGGTTGGGTATGTCCATACTAAAGCAGGTATTGATACGACTCTCGGATCCCGCAACGATTCCGATAGCAGCAGCAATTTCGGCGATTCGATGATCGTGCCTGCGCTCTATTGGAAAACCGGCGATTTCCACTTTAAGGTTGCTGAAACGGTATTTATCCCGACCGGTGGCTACAGTACCGGCAACCTTGCAAACGTGGGCAGGAACTACTGGGGATTCGATACCTCTTTGGCCATGACCTGGCTGTCTACAAAGACCGGCACCGAAATCTCCATTATACCCGGTATCATGTTCAACACCAAGAACACCGACACCGACTACCAGTCGGGCAACGAGTTCCACCTGGATTTCATGGTGAACCAATTCCTCGCGAAAAATTTCGCACTGGGTGTGCAGGGATATTACTACAGACAAGTGTCGGGCGACAGCGGCAGCGGTGCAAAGCTGGGAGACTTTGAGGGTGAGGCCCTGGGCCTCGGGCCGGCCCTTTTTTGGATGCCCGACTTTGGAGGGGGCAAACTCTCTCTGATCGTCAAATGGCTCCATGACCTTGATCATACACACCGCATGGAAGGCGATTACGGACAGTTTCTGGTGAGCTATACTTTTTGATCTGAAGCGATGAACCGAATTGATGACAGTTGAAAATGTAGTGACGTGTTTTTATCTTGCATATTTCAAGAGTCGAGGCGGTCAGCCCGGATTTTTCATCAGTTCAGGCGGCCTCATCGCCGGTACACCGCACCTGACAGACAGGCCGTCCCTGGCCTGCTGTCAGGTGCGGACGTCCTGTCCGCACCCCTCCGGGCCTTCGCGAGGCGTCCTTCAGAGATGCCCTCCGCTACCCGCGTTATAGATACGTACTCTTAATCCGGAAGAACCAGAATTTATTGCTTTAAAAATCAGCCTCATTAGAGCCTATAACGCCCTTTTTATCGATATCCGCATGTGTTGGATATTGCATAATATTCGCGTTTGTGTTTGCCTGTGACTGTCGAACCCGGGTCTACATGGCAAGCTAAAAATGGTTTATATCTTGAGGATCTTTACGTTACACGTGCTTCAAAAGGTCTTGATGCAGGTAAAGCTCTTTTCCGAGAACAAGCTAGAATTGTCAAAGAAAACCAATGTGGACGCTTCAAATGGAGTGTTCTAGATTGGAACAAACCAGCTATCGATTTTTATGATTCACTCTGGGCAACACCAAAATCTGAATGGCTCGGTTATCGAGTAGATGAACGTCAGTTTGATGATCTGATTAACAATTACTACAGTATCAATCGTCAAAATAACACATAGCAAAAGCGTTGTGTTAGACCGCTTCGCGGCCCCGTAGGTAAGATTTTGCATTTGAAAGTGGAATACTACATTTTTAACACAAAAAGGGATGTATACAATGTTTGATTATACTTTTGCACACTGGGCCAGTTTCTTTACAGCAGCCTTTTTATTAAATTTGACTCCAGGGCCTGATATGGCTTTTGTTCTCGGACAAACAGCAAGAAGAGGTATTGCTTCCGGTTTTTCCGCTATGTTTGGTGTATGGTTTGGCGCATTTATTCATATAATTTTTGCAGTCCTCGGCTTATCAGCTATTCTGGCCACATCAGCGTTTGCCTTTTCACTGGTTAAATGGGTTGGTGCGATCTACCTCATTTGGCTTGGAATTCAAGCGTTACGCTCTAGTGGTGTTTTAATGTCGACCAAAGGTCACGTCTCTCAAACAAGTATGGTAAAAATATTCAAGCAGGGTGTCTTGGTGGATGTATTAAATCCGAAAGTAGCTGTGTTTTTTCTCGCGTTTCTCCCACAATTCACTGTAGCAGGTGCCGGACCTGTCAGTGCGCAGTTATTCCTTCATGGGTTTCTTATCATTGCTGTGGCAGCTCTTGTCGAACCGCCTCTCATCCTTATTGGAGGTCGGCTGACATCATATCTCGGCAATAACAGAAAAGTATCGCGCTGGATGGATCGCGGACTGGGGACTCTGTTTATTGGCTTGGGTATTAAGTTGGCAACAACGAATAAAATATAAAAGGCTCATCCGGTTTTTGCGTACTTTGGAAAAGTTGAAAGAATTACTCCAGGCGGGCCTCCGTGATGCGCCCGCAAACGACGATCTCACTCCCCTTGGGTTATAGAAAAATACGCTTGAGTCGGATGAACCATATAAAAGATTGGGTGGGGGTGGATTTGGAGGGGGTCGGGCCAGGCTATACATAAAGCTCAACTGAAACAATGGTCTGTCCCGAAGAGTTCTGTCCCGTCCAGTCGTGGTCCCATACGAAAAGGGCCTAAGTATCTATACATTTTCTTAAATCACTAATGAGGTAGGCGTTGAATCATAAAACGCTGATTTTTAACTATTATTACAATGGTGTAATGTTTGGACAAACGCCTTTACTGTGTTCCTCGCAATGCATAGATTTCAAATTGATGATGAAAAATAAATGCCAAAAATGAGAAACCTAAAGAGGAGGCTTTTCTAAATATGCATATTTATTGTGTGGTCTTTTAACTATTGCCATATCGAACATCGAAGAAGCTGGCATGGCATAACATGCTTAATATGTAGCATAATATTTATACAGAGTGAACGTAATGAAAAAGATCGAAAAAATCGTGGTTCCCGTCGATTTTACCAAAAGCACGAAAAAACTGACTGAATATGCCTTGTATATGGCTGAAAGCCTTCAGGCTGCCATAGAGTTCGTGCATGTAATTGCCGACTATCCTGAAGATGCAATGGTAGGATCACCGTATGCCCAGGAATATCAAGATAAAGTTTATGATGAGGTCAAGACGAGAATGGTCAACCTTGTTAATGAATCGAACGAGATTTGTCCCGGGAGTGACGGAGAAGTAGTGTACGGCAAACCAGTAGAGCAGATTGTTAAATTTGCAGCGGATAAAAATGCAGATCTGCTCATAATCGGTACGCATGGTGCTAAAGGATTAGAAAAAATCATTCTTGGAAACGTAGCGGAACATGTGCTGCAGAAAGCGGATTGTCCCGTGCTGATCATGAATCCTTTTAAAGTATCCTGAATCCGTGAGCGTTCGAGAACGGTGCAGAGGCAAGGCGACAACGATGCTGATCATATTTTAGTATATCAACACGTTGTGGGCGCAGCATAGGTGCTGTTATCGGACGCCCCGCAGGGCGGTGAGATGAATACATCAACTTGGATACGAAGACTATTTTGGTGTTAAACAACAGGTAGTTACTTTTTTGACCGGTATAAACCGACATATGTAAAAAGCATTTCCATGGTAGATATTCTCCAAATCATCATAGGTCTCCTGCTTTTGACATTGGGGCGGAAACTGTTCTGGCTCTTTGTCGGAGGCATTGGCTTTATGGCTGGGCTACAGTTGGCACAACTGTATTTCGGGTTACAACCCGTGTGGATGACTTGGCTCATGGCGCTGTTGTTTGGGGTGGTTGGCGTTTTGGTCGCCATATTCTTTCAAACTCTGGCAATCGGCTTGGCCGGTTTTGCCGCCGGGAGTACCATTGTTGCATATTTTGCCAATATAATTGGCTTCACAACGGTACCTGCAATCAGTTTTATTGGGGGCATTGCGGGAGTGATCCTGTTGTATACCATGTTCGACTGGGCACTTATCGGATTGTCGTCGATCGCAGGCTCCACCCTCATTGTTCAATCTTTAAATATCACCCCCGGATCTCAGGTGCTTCTTTATGCCGCTTTAGTTGCAGTCGGAATAGTGGTTCAGGCAGCTCTGTTACCCAACCAACATCTTAAAACTGGATAATCTCATATTTCGAAAATTAGAGCCGGTCTACAAGGGAACAGAGGTCTCGCTCCCCACCCAGGAATAACGGCATGCCAATTTTTATTGCAAGTACATTTTTTTAGCCTACAACCGTTGCCTGGTATATACCCAGTTTACCTGTTTCAAATGAGCAATCAGAATCCCTCAGAGAGGATGGTGACATGAACACAAAGAAAAGAAGCCCCGGTTTCGGCATGATCTTGTTTCTGGGCATCTTGGTGGTCCTTGTGTCGGCAGTTGTCTTGGCATGGCAGTCCTTCGGCACTTCTTACCCATCGCAGCGGATATCGGCGGGTGCAAAATCCGATTTCGGATTGATGGCTGAAGCCTGGAATGCCATTCATGAGCATTATGTCGATCAGGCGGCCGTCAAACGGACCCGGTTGACGTATGGGGCCATCAGTGGAATGGTGGCCGCCCTTGGTGATGTCAACCACAGCACCTTTCTCACCCCGGATATGATTAAACAGGAAGAAGAGTTTACAAAAGGCGAATATAAGGGAATCGGTGCCGAGATTAAGATGAAGAACCATCAGGTCACGATCGTCACCCCCCTGGACGGATCTCCAGCCCAAAAGGTGGGTCTAAAATCCGGCGATGTAATTATCGCTGTCGACGGTAAAGATATTGCGGGGCTCGGATTGAGACAGGTGGTCAAAAAGATCACCGGCCCCATGGGCACCAAAGTCAGCCTCCGAATTCTGGATCCGAGCACCGGGAAAGTCCGTAAATTTATCCTCAAAAGGGCCAATATCACGGAGGATCCTGTAAGTTGGGACCGCATCTCCGGCACCGGGATCGTGTATTTGCGGATCGCTGCATTCAGTGAAATCACCACCAAAAATTTGAAAAAGACAATCAAGGCGATCGAAAAGGAAAAAACCAAGGGGATTATTCTGGACCTGCGGAACAATCCGGGCGGTCTCCTGAAAACTGCGATTTCTTCAGCCAGCCAGTTCCTTCAAAATGGAAATGTGCTGCTTGAAAAAAATGCCAAGGGTCGAATTAAGAACGTTCCCGTCCAAAAGGGGGGCCTTGCCCTGCATATCCCTCTGGTGAGCCTGGTTAACGGCGGTACCGCCAGCGCTGCAGAAATCGTGGCGGGGGCTCTCCAGGCGTATGGGCGGGCCAAGTTGCTGGGAACAAAGACCTTCGGCACGGGAACGGTGCTGCGGAAGTTTCCCCTGTCCGACGGTTCGGCCCTAATGTTGGCCGTGGAGGAGTGGTTGACGCCGAAAGGGAAAACCATATGGCATAAGGGAATCAAGCCCGATCTGGTTGTTCCGCTGCCCTCCGGGGTCGCCCCGTTTTTCCCGGCGCAACACGTGCCCACGACCCTGCAGCAGGTCCGGAAGAGCCGGGACAGGCAACTGCTGGATGCCATCGGGCTG
>CAWGGS010000013.1:0-48297 GCA_963822095.1 uncultured delta proteobacterium | reverse complement strand
CCGGCAATAAAATTGAATCTCCATGCCGTGTTTATCACCAGTAGCATTAGGAGGTGAATACGTGTCACTACATCATGTATCGGAAGAATATCACTATAGTAGGGTTTCCAACTCCATGACAAACCAAAAGCCGATTCCCGGGAGTTGGAAGGGTGAAAAGTGATTCAGTACTCAATATCGACTATGCATCGGCATCATTATTCGCCTGTTCGGTCCTTGATGGTGAGTTTAATATGAAAGTCATCCAAGATCAACGGCCTTGCCGGAGAGAGGGGCTTTCATATATCGTTGTACCCTTTATGGCATAAATGAACGGCCGGTCTGGTCCAACCATGCTGGTTAGTTGATAGTAATGACCAATCTTTTTCTCCTGCCGACTTGCAATAGCGAGCAGACTCGTAGTACGATAAACAGGAAAAATATCATCACGGACTGATGAGTTTCGTGTTCGCCAAAAATCACACTGGTATTTTCTGTATTGTATCTAACCGTTATTATTGTATTGGTATTTAATTTTGCCTAGTAGCTATTACCGCGCAATGGCCGATTTCACTCTCAAGACCCGATTTACTCTGTTTATCGCCCTGGTGTATATTTTTCTAGGCACCATAACTTTCGTAGCCATTAATTTCAGTACCCAGCGGATTATCAACTCTCTCGGCACGCGTTTTTCCGTAAAACAAGCCCTTTTGGAAAAATCCAAACTCATGTCCCATGTCCAGCACGACCTAGCCCTTTCCCTGAAAATGGCGCATTCTCCGATCATAGTAAACTGGACTGCCAATGAAGATAATCTCATATTGAAACAAGAGGCTATTGAGGAATTGGAGAGTTATCGAGAGAGCTTCAGGGGAAATACCATCTTTTTGGCTATCAAGAAATCAGGACATTATTTCTTTGCCGATGGCAGCAAAGAGGGCCTGGCCCATCCCCGGTATACCCTGAAACCAGATAATCCCAATGACGCCTGGTTTTACAGATCGCTGCGCGAGGTGGATTCTTTTCAACTCAATATCGACTATGACAACCATCTTGATCTCAATAAAATATGGTTCAATATAATTGTCAGGGATAAACAAAGCAAAAAAATAGGTCTCTGCGGGACCGGAATCGACATCACCCAGTTCATCAATGAAATTGTCAACAGCGATGAACCTGGAATTCAGACCATCCTGTTCAGTACCGGAGGGATCGTTGAAGGGCATAAAAATCGGTCCTATGTACTCCACAACAGCAAAGTTCGAGGGGATGAAAAGAAAACCACCATTTATGACCTGATAGAAAAACCAAGCGACCGGGAAAAGGTCAAAAAGGCGGTTGATCGCTTAACTCGCAATATTTCCAAGGTAGAGGATTTATCGATTTCGCTGAGAGGAAAAACCTACATCGCCTCTATCGCTTATATGAATGAAATAAAATGGTATAACTTGGTATTGCTCAATGCGGATCAGGTAATCGGTTCCCGTACCTTCCTCCCGTATATTACCATTACCATCCTGTCGTTGTTGCTTCTGGTCGTCATCGTCGCTGTCTTGTTGAACCGCCTGGTCCTCCACCCCCTTGCAAGGCTTTCACTGCTTGCGGACACAATGTCTAGGGGAAACTTCGATGTCTCGATTCCGGTCGAGTCCCAAGACGAAATCGGTCATCTGACCAACGCCTTTAACGAAATGGCGGCAATGGTAAAAGATCACAGTGAAAACCTCGAGCAAAGAGTCCTCCAGCGTACTGAGGAACTCAATTTTTCCACGGAGCTGCTTGCGGAATCAAATAAAAAAATAATGTCGAGCATCCGTTATGCGCAGCTCATTCAGGCATCGATCCTGCCATCGGAAGAGGTGTTGCGGCAATATCTGGATGACGCTTTCATATTATATCGTCCAAGGGATATCGTCGGCGGAGACTATTATTTTTTCCGGGAATTGCGGGACGGATATATTATCGCAGTCATAGACTGTACAGGTCATGGTGTTCCTGGTGCCTTTATGACCATGACCACCAATGCCATACTCTCAAACATTGTCGACAATCTCGAAATTTATGATCCTGCCGATATCCTCCGTTCTCTTAACAGACGTTTTCGGGAAACCCTGCATAAAAACATTGATGATGAGGGTATCGATTACGGTTTCGATATCGGCCTTTGCCGATTTTTCTCCGTGACCGATAAGCTTATATTTTCCGGTGCCGGCATTGATCTGCATCTGGTGAAAAACGGCAAGGTGCATAGAATAAAAAGTAATCGAACATCGCTTGGCTATCGCCGTTCGGGAAGCGAACTCAATGTTGAGAATGTGACTATCCAAAACGAGCCCGATATGCAGTTTTATCTGATAAGCGATGGTATACTTGATCTGTCCGGAGGCCCAAAAGGTTGGGGCTACGGGAGAAAACGGTTTATCCGGCTCATAGCGTCTCTCTCCGGATTGTCCGCAACGGATCAGTTTCAGAGGATGAAGGAAGAACTAGCATCCTACCAGGGAAACAATCCCCAACGGGATGATATCACCGTGGTGGGTTTTCAATTTTCCCAATCCAAAACAATCAGTGAAGGAAGGATAAATGGAACAAAATGATTTATACAACCTACGGCAGATTGTGAATGAACGAGGAGTTCTAATCAGTTTTGCGGGTCCGTTTTCCCATGGGATCATCGAGGAAATCGGCCAGGCGATAACCAGGTATCTTGAGTCTGAAACTCTGACCAAAGCGTATCTAATGGATGTCTTCTCGGTGTATATTGAACAGGCGCAGAACGTTTGCAAATATGCGGATAAAATGATGAAGGAAGGAAATACCGATTGTGATTTCAATCATGGGATCGTCACAATAGGTAAAAATGATGGGCATCATGTCGTTTGTGCGGGAAATTTCCTGCGAAAGAGCGATGTCCCGCCTTTGACCGCCAAACTTGATGCATTGCGAAATCTCGATGGCGAAGAATTGAAGGCATTATACAAACAGCAACTGAGAAAGGAACGAAAACCAGGAGAAGGGGGAGGATTGGGACTCATCGACATGTCAAGGAAATCGGCACTGCCGTTGGAGTATAAAG
This sequence comes from uncultured delta proteobacterium, assembly GCA_963822095.1. Lineage (GTDB taxonomy): Bacteria > Desulfobacterota > Desulfobulbia > Desulfobulbales > Desulfocapsaceae > CAWGGS01. The sequence continues at coordinate 45,242 of CAWGGS010000013.1, read as the reverse complement.
TACGAAGTATTAATAAAAGCTATAGCTTTTTTAGCCTCTGTGCAACATTATAGGTGAAGGATATGGAGAATCTAACGCTACAGGAAACACGGTCTACCCCTGCGATCCATTTTGATGCAACCAATGGAATCCTGGAGATCTCTGGAGAATCATATCCTGAGAATTCGTATGAATTCTATAAACCCATATTAAGCTGGATAGCCCGGTTCACGGCTCATTATAAAGGCCCGATCGTGTTGAACTGTACTATCCATTATCTCAATACGGGAAGTACCAAAAGCATGATGGATGTCTTCGACCTGTTGGAGGATCACTATCAGCAGGGAGGTGATATCAGCGTACAATGGCACTGTGACAGAGACAACGACAGGGCGGTCGAAACAGCGGAGGAATTTATGGAGGATGTAACGTTCACTTTTACAATTAAACATTTAGCCGATATGTAATGAATCCAATATTTTCACCTCATAAAAACAAAACCCTGGTAGCAAATCTGAAATCCAGGTTTCAGCAATCAAAGGAAACCGATATCTTCACCCGGGAAGAAGTCGAGGTACTCCTTGATGCCCATGAAATCATGTCTCGGCGACTAGACAGAATTGTCAGGATAAGCGATGGATATCAATACGAATTAAAAGATACAACCAAAGCCCTGCAAGAGGCGCTGGCAAAAGTCAAAATTCTTTCTGGTCTCATCCCTATCTGTGCTGCATGCAAAAAGGTTCGATCAGTTGACGGCTATTGGAAACAGATTGAGCAATATATCGCTGAAAACTCAGATGCCGATATCTCCCATGGGTTATGTCCTGAATGTGCTCAAAATTACAAAAGTTTTATGGATCTGGGGAAAAAGGCAACATACAAAACCGACAAAGAAGCCAGCTTGAAGCTTACCGAAGAGGACCTTAATCATCCTGTAGTTGCCCAATATCTCAACGTCATCAACAACAAGCATTTTTTTAGAACACCGCTCTATGACCATCTTGTCAAACTCCTCCGGAATTACATAAAGCTTGAACGTCGTATGCAGAGAATCGTTCGGATCAGCGATATGTACCAAATGGAACTCTTTGAAATTAGAAAAAAGTTCGAGAAGGAGGCAAAAATTGACTATCTCACTGGTCTTGCCAGCAGACGTGAGATGTATCGAATAATTGAAATTGAAATCAAGCGCATCAGCCGTTATGAAGGAACATTCGCCCTGATCATGTTCGACTTTGACCAGTTCAAGACCATTAACGACAAGTACGGTCATGAGGCTGGCGACATGGTGCTGCAAAAGGCGGCGCAGTTGATACGGAATAAACTCAGACAACAAGATGTCTGTGCCCGCTGGGGAGGAGAGGAGTTCCTCATCATTCAACCGGAAGCCGACGCGAATAGCGTCATTCAGTGCTCAGAACGATTGCGGAAGGCTATTGCCGACAATCCTATGCCGTTCGGTCCGGTCGAGATCAATGTCACCATCAGCTCGGGTGTTGCCCTGTATCGCAAAGGTGAAAAAACGGAGAGCTGTATTGATCGAGCGGACAAAAGTCTCTATGCTGCAAAAGAAGCGGGGCGAAACAGGGTTGGTCCTCTTGAAGAGGCTCCTGGTTAAGCAGTATATTTTATAAAAACCTTGGATGGTGTGTTGATCTGTCAGTCGGTAATCCCTGCCATCATTTGCGGGATGGCGGCGATTCGTTCTTCATCTTCCACAGGGAAACAGTCAACAATGGTGCCGTTGAACATCACGGCAATTCTGTCTGAGAGTGTCAATGCTTCGGAGAGATCGCCTGTAACAAGAAGAATTCCGGCTTGATCCCGGGCTTTCAACAAGAGATTCCAGACATCTTCAGCCGCGGATATATCGAGTCCCTGGGTCGGCTGTTCCGCAACAATCAGCCGGGGTTTTCGATAAAATTCACGGGCGAGGACCATCTTCTGCAGATTGCCGCCGGAAAGCTGCCAGGCTAACGCTTCCAAGTCGGGTGGGCGTATGTCAAACTCTTCAATCAACTTTGCAGCTTTCTCCCGTGCCTGTTCACGTTGCAGCCAAGGGCCCCGGACGAAGCCCCCTCTGGTGGTGAGCAGAAAATTATCGAGCAGACTAAGTCCCCGACAGGTGGCGAGCCCCTGGCGGTCTTCCGGAATATAACTGAGAGCCTGGTCCCAGGAACGACTCCGGAAAAATTTACTCCAGTCCATTCCGAGAATGCGCACCGTGCCGGCAGGAGGGCGATGAAGTCCGCAGACGGTTTCCACTAACGGACGCTGACCGTTTCCGGCAACGCCGACCAGGCCAAGGATCTCGCCCTGCCGCAATTCGAGATCGATGGATTGCAGGCGTCTGACCGCCAGTTTCTCTATCTTCAAGACTATTTGCCGGGCTTCCATGGGCTCCCGATTGACCTGTAACAACACCCGGCGGCCTACCATCCGCTGGGCAAGCTCGGCAGTCGAAGAAACCTCACCTGCAGCAACCTGATCAACGATCTCGCCCCGGCGTAAAATGGCGATTCTGTCTGCCACAGTCATTACTTCTTCCAGTTTGTGGCTTATAAAGACAATGGCTTTTCCCTGTCGGACCATAAGCTGCATGGTGGCAAAGAGATTGGTGGCCTCATCGGGAGTGAGCACTGCCGTGGGTTCGTCAAAAATCAGAATATTGCTTTTACGGTGCAGGAGCTTCAGGATCTCCACCTGCTGCTTTTCCCCCATGGACAGCCGGCTGACCCGGGCATCCGGATCGATTCTCATCCCGTACTGCTCGGAAATTTTCAGCACTTCCCGGCGCATCTTCTGCGCGCGGAGCCAAAAACCGCCCTGCTGGCCAATGCATATGTTTTCAGCAACGGTCATGGCTTCAACCAACTTGAAATGCTGGTAAACCATGCCGATCCCAGCCTGTATTGCCTTCTCCGTTGAGGTCAGCACCACTGGTTGCTCATCAAAAAAAATTGTGCCGCTGGTGGGCTGGAGCTGCCCGGCCAGAATCGACATCAATGTTGACTTTCCGGCACCGTTTTCACCCAACAGCGCGAGCACCTCTCCAGGGACGATTTCAAGGCAGATATCCTTGTTCGCCGTGACTTTACCGAAGGATTTTGTGATCTTCTCCAGCCGTATACGGGGGGGAGGAGCAGGTGTCATGGCATCGGTCTTTCCCTGCCGATTAACGGAGCGGAAAACTGCCATTCGGCATCCCAGGGGAAAAGGATCCAGGTGTCTTGACTCACCTCGGTTATGAACGTATCCACAAGCGGCCTTCCTGCCGGTTTGGCATAGATTGTTGCAAAATGGGCTTTCGGCACTAATTCTCGGACAATTTTTGCCGTCCTGCCGGTATCGACCAGGTCGTCGATGAGCAGCCATCCCTCGCCATCCCCTGAAAAACCTTTCAGCAATTCTGCCTCGCCTTTTTTGTCTTTCCAGTCGTAACTCGTGATACAGATGGTGTCCACCAGATGGATATCGAGTTCTCTGGCAATGATGGCGGCAGGGACCATCCCTCCTCGAGTTATGGCAATAATGCCTTTAAAGTAATCAAGATTCAGCAACCGCCAGGCCAGTGCCTTGGAGTCCCTGTGCAGCTGCTCCCAGGAGATAGGATAGGTTTTTTTGTAATTTGAAGTGTTTGACATAACATCCTCACAGTCGGTAGATATCCTCAATGAATACTTAGGGCTATTTTCAGTCGCCTGGCTCAATGTTGATCCCCAGAGCAGCCGGTGCCTCGCTTGCACCCTGCCTCCAGGATGACAGAGCCAGAACAATGATGGTCAGTGCATAGGGGAGCATCAACAGCAGAGACGACGATAAGGTTGTTCCAGCTGCCTGCATATGCAGTTGCAGTGCCATAATGCCGCCGAAAAGGTAGGCGCCGAACATCGCCCGCCCCGGCCGCCAGAAGGCAAAAATGACAAGGGCCACGGCTATCCACCCACGCCCCCCTGTTATATTGTTCGTCCAAATATGGGTGTAGGCAAGGGAAAGATACGCTCCTCCGAGGCCCATAAAGAACCCTCCGATCAGGATCCCGGCCCAGCGATACGTTACAACATTCAAGCCTCCGGCAGTCGCGGCTGCGGGGTATTCTCCGGCGGCCCGTAATCCCAACCCCCATCTGCTGGAATAGAGAAACAGGCCGATAAGGGCGGGAAGTATGTAGGTGAAGTAGACCAGAGGATCCTGATTAAAAAAAACAGCTCCTAAAAATGGAATTTTAGAGAGCAGTGGAATGGAGACAGGATGAAAACCTGGCGTTGATTGACCCACGAAAGAGGTTCCCAGATAATTTGCGAGTCCGGTTCCAAGGATCGTGAGTGCAAGCCCGCTTACCACCTGGTTGCCCTGAAACCAGAGACAGACGATGCCGTGGAGGAAGGCCAGAAGAGTTCCCGCCAAACCGGCTGCCACAAAAGCCAAATAGGGATTACCGGTGACCCGGGCGACGAGAAAACCGGTCAAAGCACCGATGATCATCACCCCCTCAACCCCTAGATTGAGCACGCCGGATTTCTCGGTGATGATTTCTCCCAATGTGGCATAGAGAATCGGGGTCCCGGACTGAACGGTTGCCGCCAACAGGGGAATGAGAACCTCAATGGTCATTCTTCTTCTCCACAACCAACCGATAGTAGCTGAACAAGCCTGCGGCCAACACACCGAGCAGGACCAACCCTTCCACAATGTTCCCAAAGGCGGCGGGTACCTGCAGATCGAGTTGCAGGTTTTCAACTCCTACCCGAAGACCAGCCAGAAGGAATGCGGCTATTCCGATACTGAGCGGGTTGAGTCTGGCAAGCCAGGCTACAACGATAGCCGTATACCCATATCCCACCATAATGCTAGGCTGCAGCCGGTTAATGGTTGCCGATGCTTCAAGAAAACCGGCCCAGCCGGCCAGCCCACCACTTAGTGCCATGACCAGCATAACAAGCCGATCGTAGGGGAGTCCGGCATATTTTGCTGCTCTGACGCTGTCACCACCGGCCTTGATCTCAAAGCCGACTCTGGTATACCTGAAAAGGATCCAGACCGCCACCCCAAGCACCAGACAGTGGACAAGTCCCCAGTTCACATTGCTTGCCCCGATCTTGCCCACGATGGCCTGCGGCGAAAATTCCGGGGTTACCGGAAAACCGAAGCTTTTGGGATCCTTCCATATTCCGTAGACGAGGTAATCGAGAAAAAGGATAGCGATGTAGTTCATCATCAAAGTAACGATGATCTCATTGGTTCGAAGCCGTTGCCGCAAGACTGCCGGGATAAGGCCCCAGGCACTGCCGGCCAGCACTGCCATGGCAACCATTGCCGGTTGCAGAATATACCATGGCCAGTTCGGAAATGAGAGCGCCACCCATGTTGCGCCGATTGCACCGAGTGCAAATTGACCTTCGGCACCGATATTCCAGATTTGCAGCCTAAAGGCAATGGCCACCCCCAGGGAACAGAGAAAGATAGGGATGGCCTTGACAAGACTGTCCTCAAGGGCATAACCGGAGCCGAAAGCGCCTTTGAATAGTGCAACTATCCCGGCAATGGGCGGTGTTCCGCGTAAACCGAGAAGGACTGCACTGAGGCACAAAGACAGGACAATGGCCGCCAGGATGATAAAACTTGATTGCCATCCAAGGGGTTCCTGCCTTTTAACTATCCGCAATCGAATCATCGAAGGGTGCTAGGTGAGCTGGCGAAATCCAAAATTCGCTTATTCGGTTGTCCCAACCACACCTTGTACAAACCAGGTCATCCCCAAAAGCTGTTTATCTGTGGCCACGGCTCCGGCAGCGACTTTGAGGGATCCTTTTTGATTTTTGATAGGACCGGAAAAAACCTTGGTTTTACCGGCAATGATATTCGCTTTTGCTGCTGCGACCTCATCACGTACGCTTTGGGGAACCATTTTCCCGAACGGTGCCAGACCGACAATGCCTTCTCCAATTCCCGGCCAATCGGAGCTTGATTTCCACGTTCCGTTTTGTACACTTTTTACAACTTTTTCATAGTAGGGGACCCAGTTCCAGATAGCGGCAGTCAGTTGAGCTTTTGGCGCAAAAGCCGACATGTCGGAATTGTATCCAATGGAGTAGACACCTTTTTCTTCAGCAGCTTCCTGGGGGCCGGGGGAGTCCTGGTGTTGGGTGATGACATCGGCACCGACGTCCAAAAGGGATTTGGCCGCCTCTTTCTCGGTGGCAGGGTCATACCAGGTCTTGGTCCAGACCACGCGGACGGTGGCTTTCGGGTTAACGGACTGCACGCCCAAGGTGAAGGCATTAATACCTCGGATGACTTCGGGAATCGGGAAAGCTGCAACATAGCCGATGGTATTTGATTTGGTCATCTTCCCGGCAACAATCCCTGTAAGATATCGTGCCTGGTACATCCGGCCAAAGTAATTCCCCATGTTCTTCGCGGTCTTGAAACCGGAACAATGCATAAAGATTGTGTTTGGGTACTTTTTAGCAACCTTTAGCATTGAATCCATGAAACCGTAGCTGGTGGCAAAGACAAGACCGTAGCCTTTGCGCGCCATATTGGTCATGACCCGTTCCGCGTCCGGCCCCTCTTTAACAGCCTCCACGTAGGAGGTTGTTACACCGTCCAGTTTTTCGATGGATTTGCGAGCCAAGTCATGCGAGTAAGACCATCCTGCATCCCCGACAGGTGAGACATAGATAAACCCCACCTTTAGATCTTTGGCTCCAGCAACGGTGCCGCTGATTGCCAGGGCTATTGCGGCAACGAACAGAATTTTAAAAAATTTCATCTCATTTTCTCCTTAGATTGCAATACTATAGACCTGCTTGGGAAACAGCATGGAAAAGAGTGTACCATATTTCATTGTTTCGAAAAACACCTTGCTGCTTATATTGTTTATACTCAAAACGTCAATAAACTAGCCGATCAGGGACGTCGTAGCAACTTATTTCCCCGAACCCCGTTACAGGGCTTCAAGAGAATTTACCGGCGAGAATTCTCAGATCATACTACATAAAAAATCACCAACCGGTCTTCAAATAGATAATTCCGTGATCATGATTTAGCAAGTTCGAGGACATGAACCGCAGCTGAGCAATGGGTATTGCATTACAATCGAACTGAAATTATAAGGAAAATTGACCCATTTTACAGCTTCAATCATTATAAGGATGTCCCGGCAGCAACTCCTTTTTCAGTGATGAATAGTTTCTGTGGTTAGTAGTAATCTGGTATGATCTAGCTTTTCAGGTAACCACAACATTCACAATTCTGGTCAATTTGAACAATGAGTTTCACTAAAAAAGACTCGTGACCAATACCTCGTTCCCCTCATTGACAAGTCTGGAATACCTGCTTAGTTTTTTTGTAAATTGACCCTCTCCCTTTGGTAGGCAATTTGTCAGGGGATATGATTGCTCGTCAAAGGGAGATACATAATAACAAGTCGTCCAATCAGATTGTTTTTAAGAAACGAACAAGAGATTGGCTTGAATGAGCAGGAGATAGTCATGGCCTACACATGTCAAAACTGCGGAGTCGAAGCCGAAAAGGAATCAAGCCTCTGTAATCCGATCAGTGAGAAATTGGAAAGTAAGTTTTGTGATACCTCTTCGAAGGAGGTTTGCAAAGATAAGAATGATGTGGTCAGGTTTGCCTGCGATGCCTGTGGCAGGCTTTCTGCAAACTACACCTATCTTTGCCATCCCACCCAGTTCAAATAGATTGGCAAAAAATTTACCTCAGGTAGTTGACGTCGTTCCTTACATATCAAATTGATTCAGGATCGGCGTTTTTTGCTCAATTCAAGAGCCCGGCAAGCAACATTAGATTTAGCTTGGTCCGGGCTTTTTTGTTGGGTACACTGAACCAATACTGTCCGGGAATCTTAGCACAGGAAGATGTTTACGCTGCAAGAAGAGTAAAGACAGCTTGTGGGAAAGGCATAAAAATGGGAATTACCACTGACATAATCATTCTTGTAGTTACAGCCTTTTTCTGCGGTCTTATCATGCAGAGAATTCACCAGCCGCTGATTCTTGGCTACATCCTCGCTGGATTCATCCTCGGCCCTTACTCCATCCGTCCCACCATAACCAATGCGCATGACATTGAACTTCTAGCCGAAATCGGTGTCGCTCTTTTGTTGTTCGCTCTTGGCTTGGAGTTTTCTCTCAAAGACCTCAAACCAGTCAAGCGTATCGCACTTATCGGTACCCCACTGCAGATGATTCTGACGATTCTGTTTGGTATGGGAGCCAGCCATTTACTCGGCTTTGACTGGAAAACCTCGCTTTGGTTCGGAGCCTTGATTTCACTTTCGTCCACCATGGTTATTTTGAAAACCTTGATGAATCAAGGCTGGCTTGGAACCTTGTCGAGCAAGGTCATGATCGGTATGCTCATCGTCCAGGACCTGGCAGTTGTTCCTCTCATGATTGTATTGCCGCAGATGAACAATCCTTCTGCGGGCTTGAGCGTCCTTGGGATGGCGGCAATCAAGGCAGTTGTCTTTCTTGGCGCCATGTTTATTCTGGGAACTCGCCTTCTGCCGTTTCTACTTAAAATGATAGCCAGGCTCGGTTCAAGAGAACTGTTTCTGCTGGCTATTACCGCAATTGGACTCGGGGTAGGCTATGTGACCTTCATGGTTGGTCTATCTTTTGCTTTCGGGGCGTTCATTGCCGGTATGGTCTTGAGCGAATCCGACTATGGCCACCAGGCATTGAGCGATATCATACCTCTCCGTGATCTTTTCGGGCTGCTGTTTTTTGCCTCGGTCGGCATGTTGTTGGATCCTCGCTTTCTTTTCGATCATCTGGGAATGATCCTGCTGCTTGTCGTCATGGTTTGCATTGGGAAAGGGATCATCTTTTCCAGCCTCGCCTGGATTTTTCAATACAGAAACGTGATTCCGCTGGCTGTGGGACTCGGACTGTTTCAGATAGGGGAGTTCTCTTTCGTCCTTGCGCGCATTGGAGTTTCCTCCAATTCTATCAGCAGTGAGTTTTTTAACCTTTTTCTCACCACAGCTGTGGTCACCATGATCCTTACCCCATTCGTCTCGGCGCAAACCTCGCGGCTCTACATGTTAAAGAAAAAATGGTTCAAGCATGAACCGCTCGAATCGATAAACTTCCCTGATGATGAGTTTCGCAATCACATCGTCATTGCCGGCTTCGGAAGAATCGGAAGTCAAATCAGTAAGGTTCTGCAAAAATTTGCTCTTCCCTTTGTTGTCGTTGAGCTTGATCAGCAGCGAGTGGAAAAGGCGAAAACTGACGGGATTCCGGTTGTTTTCGGAGACAGTAGCCACGAAATTGTTCTTGAAGCACTGGCTGTTGAACGGGCCAGCTTACTTGTTGTCACGATACCGGGAATTGTCGTCGCCCGGGCGATCGTTACCCATGCCCGGAAAATGAATCCCCATATACGAGTAATCGCCAGGATTTCGGACCCTGATTTTTTTCAGGTATTCAAGGAACTGGACGTTAAAAATCTTGTTTATCCGGAATTCGAGGCCGGCCTGGAAATGACGCGTCAGGTCTTGCTGTTCGAACGGATTCCCGTACCTGAAATACTGGAACATACGGAAAATATCCGCAACGAGTTGATCACCAGAGAAATAGCGATCGATAACGGCTATCAGACCCTTGGCCAAATGCGGGCGGCGGAGCACCAGTTCGATCTGCAATGGGTGGAAATGGTGAAGGATACATATTTGATCGGTCGCACCATAGCCGAGTCTGAGATCAGGAAAACCACCGGCGTCTCTGTTGTAGGTATTATCAGAGAAGGGAAGCTGATTGCCAATCCTCCAGCTGATTTCGAGTTCATTGAACGCGACCTGCTTGCAATAATCGGGTCTGCCGAAGCCCGCCGGAAATTCCATTGTCTCCTTAACCCGCTTTCCGAGAAATGCCGTATTTCAGGCTTGGAATAGACTGTATGGCAATCCGATCTGGGCAGGTATTGATATCAAAAGTTGAATATTTCCTTTGAAGCTTGGTAAAATTTTGCATATATTTGTAAAAAGTTACATTTAATCTTCTATGATACTGATGTGTTTTGTTGGAAACACAAAACAGAATCAGAAAATTGGAAAGGAGTTTCAAGGGAAGGTACCTTTTGGTTATACTACTCTCATTCGTGGCAGCAGTGTTTTACTTCTGCCGCTCTGTTGGAAGATTTCGGCAGTTTTTCATTTCCGCTCTTTTGCTCATCGCAACCCTGGTCTCATTATCCCCTTCACCGGCTATCTGTGCCGTCAAGTCGAGTACTATGTATCGCGTTTTAATACTTAACTCCTATCACCAGGGGTTCAGATGGACCGATGATATTGTAGGCGCGGTTACGTCAACGATGACATCCGCGTTGAGCAAGGTCGATTACGATATCGAGTATATGGACAGCAAGCGTTACCACGGCGAGAAGCTGGATCAAGTAATGCTAGAAATACTTTCCTTTAAATTCCGCCATTTAATTCCGAACATTATCATCACGTCAGATGATGGTGCTCTTCATTTCATGAAACTTTATCACCAACGGCTGTTTCCGAATGTGCCGGTTGTCTTCTGCGGTGTGAACAACACCCGGGATGCTCTTTCGGTGGACCGGAGATACTTTACAGGTATTGTCGAGACCCTGGATATCCGCGCCAACATCGCATTGATATTACGTCTTCTCCCCGGTGTCAATGAGATCGTCGTCGTCAGTGACGGCACTCCAACCGGCATCGGTACCCGGCAAATGGTACGTGAAGCGGCAAGAGACTATCCCGGTATAACCTTCACGTATCTTAACGGTGAGGAGCTGACAACAGATGAGATGTTGGCCAGGCTAAGCCAACTCAAAGCAACGAGTGCGGTCATCGCTCCGGCCTGGTATCTGGACAAAGCGGGAAACGGTTTTGATAATACATCCATATATCCCCGGATTGCTAAGGCCTCGTTGGTTCCTGTCTTCGGAACCTCGAGCGCCAATCTCGGTTTAGGTATCATCGGAGGAAAAGTTAACAGCGGCACCATTCAAGGCCAATACGCTGCCAAACAGGCCCTGCGCATCCTTGCAGGAGAGGTGAAGGTCAAAGATATTCCGGTTGAAACCAAGAGCCAGAACCGCTATGAGTTTGATGCCCGGCAACTCATCCGTTTTTCCATTGACGAACACTTATTGCCACCCGGCAGCCAGATCCACTATCGTCCTTTTTCCTTTTATCGGACCTACCGGGAGCTGGTTTTTATTGTCGCCGGAGTTTTTTGCCTTTTCCTTCTTTTGGTTGTTTTCCTTGTTCTCAATATCAAACGGTTGCACTTGAGCCGAAATCATCTGGCTCGTAGTGAAGATAAATTGCGAGTTACCCTTCACTCCATTGGCGATGCGGTAATTACCACCGATACCAATGGACACATTTCCAGCATGAATCCGATTGCTGAAACTCTGACCGGTTGGCCGGAGGGCGAAGCTTTCGGCAGACCACTCGAAGAAGTGTTTAATATCGTTAATGCCGGCAACAAGGAAAAAAGCGCCAACTCAGCTGCCACAGTTCTATCAACGGGGACAAGCTCTAACTTGGCAGAAGACACCATCCTCATCTCTCAGGATTCAATTCAATACCGCATCGCTGACTCCTGCGCACCGATGAAAAATGATGCCGGTGAAGTAATCGGAGCGGTCCTTGTATTTCGGGATATCACGAAAGAGCACCTCCGTGAGGTGCAACTTAAGCAGGCTCAGAAAATGGGGGCCATCGGGAGACTTGCAGGGGGAATAGCTCATGATTTTAACAACATGCTCAGTGTAATCATGGGCCATACTGAAATAGCCTTGATGAGATGTCTCCCGTCTGACAAAATTCACAGTGATCTCCGGTCCATCCAGGAGGCTGTCTCGCGGTCGGCCGATCTGGTTCGGCAACTCCTGGCTTTTGCCCGCAAGCAGACCATAGCTCCCAAGGTATTGGATTTGAATGACGCCGTAGAAAACATGTTTAAAATCCTCCAACGGTTGATAGGCGAGGATATTAACCTTGTTTGGAATCCGGGTGCAGACCGGATGCTCGTCAAACTCGATCCTTCACAGATCGATCAAATATTGGCCAATCTTTGTGTCAACGCCAGGGATGCTATAATTGGGGTAGGAAAGATAACTATCGAAACCCGAAGAGTGCATTTCGACGAGGCCTATTGTGTCCTTCATCCCGGTACCTCCCTTGGGGAATACGTTTTATTGACAGTAAGCGATAACGGCCGTGGCATGGACAAAGAGACGCTTGGAAACATTTTCGAGCCGTTCTTCACTACCAAAGATCTCGGAAAAGGCGCGGGCCTGGGATTGGCAACTGTCTATGGAATAGTAAAACAGAACAATGGTTACATTAACGTATACAGCGAACCCGGCATGGGGACGACTTTCAAGATTTATATTTCACGGCATATTGGAGGTGTCATTGATCCTCTGGATACGTCGGTAGTTGAAATACCGAAAGGTCATGGTGAGATGGTGTTGCTGGTTGAGGATGAGGAGGCAATTTTGAATGCAAGCAAGGTCCTGCTCATGGATTTAGGGTACAGGGTGGTGACTTCATCAACACCGGGTGAGGCAATTCGTCTGGCCAAAAAACACAAACGTGATCTGCAGCTGCTTATTACTGATGTGATCATGCCTGAGACGAATGGTGGTGATCTCTCAAAAATGCTATGCCGGATTATCCCGGGTTTGAAGTGCCTGTTTTCTTCCGGTTATTCCACCGATGTTATCGCTCCCCATGGTGTATTGGATGAAGGTGTTAATTTTCTCCAGAAGCCTTATTCCATGAGGGATCTGGCCATAAAGGTGCGCGCGGCATTGGAACAGGAGTAGAAAATTGAAGTTAGACAGAGAAAGGCAGGGACGATAAGACGGGCATGATGCAGAGTAAGTTTACCTCCTAGGGAACGCCCCGTCTTGTTGGCGGTATTTTTTTATGGCCGCTACCTGTCAAACATTATGTCGTAAACCTTACGAGTATCGCTTGGTACAGAAAACAACAATCATCATTACATAATCAGAGAGTGTTTCCCTTATTTTCGGACATGAAATTGCCAGAGTGGATGGGATGGATAGATATTTAAACTTCCAGGAATTAGCGCAATACGAGAAAGAAGGCGATGCGTATTCCATCGTTTATCGCCAGGGTGACCGAAATGTCGCCGTGGTCGCAATACACGGTGGAGGAATAGAGCCGGGAACTGCTGATATTGCCGATGCAGTTGCCGGAGATACATACACGTATTATGCGTTTAATGGGTTGAAAAAGAGGGGAAATCTAATTCTGCATTTGAACAGCAACGTGTATGATGAGCCACGGGGATCACGGATATTGCAGGATGCCCTGCATGTCCTTTCAATCCATGGATGTCGGAAAAAAGAAGAGATCGTCTTTGTTGGCGGCAGGGATCAGGAAATGAGGCGACGGATCATTTTTTCGTTGAGGTCTGCAGGATTTGTTGCCGTTACAAGTGAGATTCCCGGCCAGCGCGGAATCAGCAAGAAGAATATCTGTAACCGCAACAGAGGCGGAAAAGGAGTGCAACTGGAGATTTCCAGAGGTCTCAGGGACAAAATGTTTGGGAGTCTGGACCCGCAATCGATGGAAAAGAGGTCCTCTCTTTTCCATTCGTTCGTTCGGTGTTTGAAGATGGCTCTTGATAAAGAGGAATAGGCAACAGAATCGAGTGCAAAGACGGCATGGGACAAACGTAAAATACATACTCAAAAAGTCTTAAGATTTCCAGGCTGAGACAGGGGAGGGGAACCCATGGAAAAGGCAAAATCGATAACGAGAATGCTTCAGCTGATAACAGGTGCTATGGTGATTATTGTGCTTTTCGTTTCTGATAATGGTTGGGCGGGGCGCTGGAAAGACGCCTCCGACCGACATAAACAGGATTGCAGCAGCTGGTGTTCTGGTCATGAAGACTGCGGGCGTTGTCTGCCGTTGCTTCCCTGTCCTCCGGGTACCAAAAAACTGAAAAGTTGGACCGGTTACGGCAAAAATTGGCATGCTTGCAGTAAACCTGTTAATCGAGCTGCCGAATCCCGTCGCCACAAACAGGAATGTGATGTCTGGTGTGCCGCCAACGATGACTGTAAAACATGCTCTCATCTCCCTTGCCCGCCGCCGTCCAGAAATTTAAAATCGTGGACTGGTTTCGGCGATAACTGGTATGCATGCAAAAAAATTACTCCTCCCGGGACAGAATCTCGGGAGCATAGACAGGCGTGTGTCGCCTGGTGCCGTAACGAACCGACATGTGTCCGTTGCGAGCCCTTCCATCCGTGCCCGCCCGGCTTGGGAACACTGCGCAGTTATCGGGGACCTGGCAAAAACTGGTATGCCTGTGGCAAGGTGCACCAGTGGCGGGAAGGCACTCGACGGCAACAAAAGGAGTGCCGGCAATGGTGTGAGAATAACGCTCAATGTGAACGCTGTGTGACGCAATTACCGTGTGCCGAGGGCACAAACGTCTATAAACGTTTTGAAGGAGCCGGATTGGATTATTATGCCTGCGGTCGACCAGCGTCTGTGGGTAGTCCTCCTTCACATCAACATGGGGAAAGTCGGAGATTGCCCGGCAGGCCCGCTATTGAGTTCAGAAATTGAACATGGACTGGCCTGAATCATGGGGCCGGCTACTTTTTTAACCGGTCGGTGGAGGGGAAAATCTAAACTTCCTCCTCTATAATGCACATGTTTCCAAGGAAATATGTCGGATAATAATTCGCCGGACAGGTGATTTTCATGGGGATTTGGGCAGGTCCCTGTGGGCCAAAACCATCCTGATCTCCCCGTAGGAATAGTCCGGCCCCAGCGCCTCCTTGACGTTTTTAAGGGATCCGTTTGTATTTTTATCCAATTGCCGGCCGATTGCTATTTGCTTTTGCGGTGGGATAACCTGGTCAATACCCAACACACCCTTCTCAATCCAGAAGGCCAGGTGCCCCTCGATTGTACTGTTCACCAGGCCCCGTTGCTCGGCAATCTGCGGGATGGTCAAACCTTTTTCGAACAGGTCAAGGCTTTCCTGCCTGGTGTTGGTCTTGACGTCCTCACTTTGGGGTTCTTCCTTGTCCTCTTGCGTGGATGTCTTCAGGATATCGTGCTCCCGGCAATAGTCTGATACTATGGTTATAAGTTCAAGGCCGTATCTTTCAGCAAGACGGGGTCCAATCCCTTTCACCTTCTTCAAGCCTGTAAGATTTTCGGGCATATTCACGGCAATCCCGATCAGGGTCTTTTGGTGCATGATATGGAAATGGGGAACTCCCTTTTCGGAAGCCTTTTGTGCCCGCCAGTTTTTTAATTTCTCGAAGAGATCGGGATGGGCGATATCTGATTCATCGGCTGCTGTTGCGGCAGGCTTTCCTACAGGACGCAAATCGAGGGCGGCGGTGGCGACCGCTCGTAAATATCTTGTCGGCGAGAAACCTTTTCGGCAGGATTTAACGGCCGATAGCTTTATCGCTGCCTCTTCCTGCAGGAATGACAGGGCCTTTTTTATCCGCTTGCGGATCTCCTTGTTGTCGGTATCCATCTGCAGATGGGCAAGAAAGGGGAGGATCGTCGTTTCAAGTTTGTCCTGGAAATAGATTGAGGCCTTGTCGGTACGCTCGAGGATGACCGGGTCAGCCTCGGGCAGGGTGCCGGATTCGAGGAGGTGAGCCAGCTGGCGCCTGAAATTTTCTCCGACCACCCTGATCTCTTCCCTTGTCTTTCTGGTCAACTCTTGGAGATCTCCCCCCCCTGATACCTGAACGACTGCACTGTTGTTTAAAAGGAGTCGAACCAGGTATTCCAGGTTACGCAGCAGGCCGGTGAAATCAAAACATTGATGTAAAAGCAGCTGTTGATAATCACGTCGTGCCGCCTGCAGTTTGTCTGGTGTCGGAGGGTTTTGTCCGGCTGTTTTAATAAAACGCTCGACAACGGCATCGCTTTTTACGACCTGTGCCGTCAGAGGCGAGCTGAGAACCAGGCCTTCGAAGGTCCGACAACGACTGAGTGCCACGTAGACCTGACCATGGGCAAAGGCTGCCTTGGCGTCGATGACGGCCTGGTCAAAGGTGAGCCCCTGGCTTTTGTGAATGGTAATGGCCCAGGCCGGTTTTAGCGGGAACTGGCTAAAGCTGCCGATTTTATGTTCCTTAATCTCTGAGGTTTCCGGGTCAATCTTGTATTCAATATTTTCCCAGACGGTTGGCTCCACCTCTATTTCGTGGCTGTCTCCGGGACATCGGATGCAGATCATGTCGTCGAAAATGCGCGTAACTTTACCGATTTTTCCGTTGAAATACTGTTTTTCGACCGAGGGATCGTTTTTAACGAACATGACCTGGGCACCCACCTTCAGTTCGAGATCGCCGGCAGTCGGATAGGACGGTTCGGGGAAATCTCCGTCTATAACCGCGTGGAACAGGTGTGATTTTTTCGGCAATGTTCTGAGGTTTGAAGCATTTATTTCATCGGCCTTTCTGTTGTGGGTGCAGAGGGTGATACAGCCGTCCGGAGGGTTGAATTCGGGCAGAAATCTGCTGTTCAGGGTCTTCAGAGTGGATGGGTCAAGCCTGTTGTCACGAACTCTGTTTAAAAGCTCTATAAATCGGGAGTCTGACTGGCGGTAGATATGTTTCAGCTCGATGGTTACCAGTTCGGTCTGCAAAAGCGCCTTACTGTCGAAAAAATAGGCCGAATCATAGTATTGATGCAAAAGAGCCCATTCGTTCTCCTTGACCACAGGTGTGAGTTGGCGGAGATCGCCGATCATCAGCAATTGCACCCCTCCGAAAGGCTGGCTGCTTCTTCGAAAACGGCGCAGGACATCATCCACGCCATCGAGCAGGTCGCAGCGCACCATGCTGATTTCATCAATGACCAGAAGGTCCAGGCTCTTGATGATATTGATTTTGTCCTTATTGAAGCGGCGTCGGTTTTCCGACTGCCCGCTCCCAGGAACAAAAGGCCCGAAGGGCAGCTGAAAGAACGAATGAAGTGTCATTCCCCCGGCGTTGATGGCGGCAACTCCCGTCGGTGCGGTGACCACCATACGTTTTTGCGCTTTCTTCCTGAGATCATGAAGAAAGGTTGTTTTGCCGGTACCGGCCTTTCCGGTCAGGAAAAGGTGGCAGTTGGTCTCCTGGACAAAGGCATCGGCAAGTTGCAGTTCATGGTTTGAAGTCATAGTCGGCAATAGAGGGAATACGGTGGAATCAGGGATACAAATTGTCGCAACTATACCAATCGATATCATTTTGTGAAAGGATGTCTATAAAAAAAGACTGCAAATAATCCCTTGACCTGTCTATAGCTTCATAGTGCATAGGTTGATTACAGGCCTTTTGCAAAATTCGGAAAAGCTCAAATCATTGCCTGTTATGACCAAGAAGCTGTGGGTGTCCCTGCTTGCCGAGTCCGGTTTCACCGAGGAGGACATGGGCAGATGGCACGCTCATTTTGAGCGTACGGCCCCGCAGAAGCATGAGCGTTTCCTGCGGTTGTTGCAGATCCCGGAAAAAGAGATCGAGGAGATCAGAAGATATTCCCGGATGGAAGCGTTCAACTAATACCTGCTCAACCACGTTGATATGGCTGAAAGATCGAGACTACATCAACCCGGAATATCAGGTAAAGGGTAATATTATTCCGAAGAGGGCAAGCATCACTCCGGAGATCTTTTCCAGAAAAAAGATGCTGCGGCCGAGCCAGGCCTTGAAACCTCTCCGGCCGATCACCATGACGATCCCGCTGTCCCAGAGAAAGACGACCGAGGTCATCCAGAGGGCATAGAAAAACCTGGTGGCAAGGCCTGTTTTCGCAGAAACCATAACAGTAAAAAGAGATAAATAGAAGATTGCATTTTTAGGATTAAGCATCCCGGAAAGAAAGCCGACCAGGAATTGCCGGCCGTGATGATGGGCGCCCAGAAACGACCCTGAGGACGGGGAATCCAGATTGGGACGAGGAGCCCGCAAGAGACAAATGCCTACGAAAATCAGGTAGGAGGCCCCCAGATATCTGAGCAGACCTACCAGCCAGACGGTCTCTTTGATGATTTCCAACCCCAGGACGGCCAAGAGCAGGTAGATGGCATTGGCTGAGGCAATGCCTGCGCAAATGGCAATGCCATAACGACGAGGAAGACGCAGGGCTGCCTGCATGATCAGAAAAAAATCCGGACCCGGACTGAGTAAAGCCAGAAAATGGGCACCTGCAATGAGAACAAATTCCATGTCAATCTCCTTTTTAACAGGAGATGATAGAGTGTTCGTCAAGAGGCGTATTGTATAAAATTGACCTGGTATTCTTTGGGCGTGACGGTCGTTGCCGCCTTGAAGTAACGATGCAGATGGCTCTGGTCGAAATAACCGCATTCGGAGGCGGTATCGGCGATATCCAGCCCTTGTTGCAGACACTTTCGAGCCTGTTCGATGCGACAATTCATTCGGTAGGCGTGCGGGGTTATGCCGGCAGAAGATTTAAATTGGCGCAGCAAGGTGTAGGGGTTGGCGCCGAGTTCTCCGGCCAGCGATACCAAGGTCACCCATTAAAAGGCCCCTTGTCAATGAATAAACTTCTCCGTCCAAGAAAAAAAAGTAATTTTTTCCTTACGAAGGTTGAACTGTCGATTTAGTCAGGTGTTTCCCAGCTCCTTGCCACGCCCGGTATTTCAATCTTGTGTGTCGGTGAATACTCCACCGCACCAGTCACCCATCAGGATCAAGGCTTGAGATGGAACGTTAGTTTTACCATCCATCCTGCCCCTTCCGCCATTCGGCGGTCCAGAAAATCAGCGGTTCCATGCCGTGTCCAATGGTATACAGCTTACAGATCAAATGGTTTTAAACCAACCCTATGATGGTTCACGGCATGGGCGGCAAAAACAAGAAATCACCGGACGGGACGGCTGCCAATCAGATCTGGTGGTTTTCACCAACCCCTTTACTGGTTCACCGCCCCGTTAAACTACTATGCAAAAAGTTTACGATGATCGAATTCCACTCCATCTCTCATGATGTAATAAGCAGCCCGGGCCAACTTGTGTGCCAGAGAACTATGGGCGATCATTTTATTGGTCTTTCCAGCTTTACGAGTATAAAATGTCCTGGCATTCTGATCATAGCGACGGGAAAATTCTGCCGCCTCGGAAAAGGCCCAGGCCAGATACTTATTGCCGTTTTTGCTGTTTCCCTTCCCTTTCTTTACATCGTTGCTTTTCCATTCAGTCGGGACTTTGCGACAATAAGAAGCAAAATCCCCTACTTTTTGGAAACGTTCTATGTTGCCTGTCTCCAGCATAATGGTCATGGAGAGGATCTTACCGAGTCCGGGGATGGTCTGTAGGCCGAGAAATGACTTCCGTAGTGTAACCTTGTTTAAGACCACATTTTCTATTTTCCTGATCTGCCGGGAAAGATAATCGATGACATCCTTGCTTACCTCACCGCTCAGTTCCAGATCCTCCTGGCCTGCTAAAAGAGGAGAAATATGATTTTCTTTTACCTGTTTGATCTTGTTGCCGCTCAAACTGCATCCACAGTTTCTACTGATAATCCCCTGCAGGCTGTTGATAACCGACGTACGCAACTGGACCAGGTGTCCTCGTTTTCGCAGTAAATCGCGTATCGGTCGATCTTCTTTGGGGTAAATGTAGCCTTCGGGAAGAATTCCCAGTCGAAGAAGATGAGCCAGCCAGAAGGCATCATGGCTATCGTTGCTGTATTTGAGCCCCTTGTATTTCTGAATCGCAGCCGGGTTCGCTAAATGTGTTTTGTACCCATTATCCATCAGGGTGTCCACCAGCCAGTACCAATTGAATGTTGATTCCACAACGATGCCTGAGATCCGTTCATGGAATGGGTCAAGCTCAGCCAGAATAACGTCGGGTTTATTGGGGAGTCGTTTCTGATAAAGTCGCTTATCTTGATCATCAATAACTGCCAAATAATTGTTGTTTGAATGCAGATCGATTCCGGCGTATAGTTCCATATGGCACCTCCTTTTGAAAGTTTGGTAGCTTTCTTTTCAGTATAGCAGAGGAGTAATCCACTGACCTACTGAGGGAGGTGCCTTTTAGATGATTATCAGGTCTTGGCGGAGATTCTCCCCGAGCCTTTTTTTCAGACTTTCGATGCTTTCCGGGACGATCTCTTTTTCTTTCTGCGGCCGGCAACTTTTGGAAAATACGTCTGTCGCCAGCTCGAAAAGGAGCTGTTCCTTTTCCAGACGAGGTACCTGCCTGTCTGCCAGACACTGCAGGACCCGGCAATATTTTTGATAAAGGGGATCATCGTCGATCCGAATCATATCCGTCGGGACAAATGATCCGACTTGCCATAAAGACCTCTGCACCTGGAGGCACCAATCGACATCTAGGTGAAGCATGTAATAGCTGCGCCATTCATTGTTCAACGTGTTGCAGGAATGCAGCGTTTCCGGGTTGATCAGGGCCAAAGAGCCAGGAGCAAGAACGGACGATCTTTCTCCGACGCGGTATTCAACCCTGCCATGTTCGATGCTGCCGATGCTGAAGGTCGAATGCATATGGGCCTTGTAGTCACGGCTGCTGCCTGTGGAGTAACGACCTTCGGCAAAGGAGAGTTCCGGGTCTTTATAGAAAGAATCACTGGACATCTTCAACCTGCATGGAGTTTCTATGGGTATAAGCATTGAACGGGAGACACCGCGGATTGTTTAGTATTCGGGTATCATACCATGGTTTGCTCGGTATCAAAAGAGACTGGCAGGAATTTTTGCGTGGTACGGGAGAGCCGGAGATATTCGGAATGAAACCTGTAGAGTTGTAGTCGTTATGGCCGGTCAGAAATCTGGACCCAAGGGCCAAAAACTTTACTGTTTTGGTTTTTATTGTAATTTTTATATGATATCTTGAGCACTACCTGTTGAACAAACAGTGAGAAACGATTCTAGCCTGTTAAACAGGAAATACATCGGTTTTAGATGCTCAATCCACTGAATATATTATGAAACAAGCAAAAAAGATTGAGACCGTTGCCATGGTAGGGGCTGGAGCAATGGGAGGCGCATACGCTTCGATGTTTTTTTCAAGCCCTGGTTTTTCTGTCTTTTTCGTAGCTCGAGACCAGCGGTATCAGCGACTGGTAGATAAACATTTTGAGGTGAATGGAAAGGCGTATGCGGTTCCCGTGCTGCGTCCGGAAGAGATTAAAAAACCGGTCGATCTAATTGTGGTCGCGCTGAAACATCACCATCTTGCGGGTGCCCTGGCGGACATTAAAAGAATGGTCGGGGATGAGACGATTATCCTTTCCGTAATGAACGGACTTGAGAGCGAGCAGATCATAGGGGATGCATGTGGGAAGGAAAAGGTTCCATATGCTATTGCCGTGGGAATCGATGCGGTCCATCAACAAGGTTGTTACACATATGCGAGACCCGGGCGGATCATCTTCGGCAACGGGCTGTCTTCTGTGGATGAAGGAAGGTTCACCCGTCTTCGGGAGGCCTTGGAGCGGGCCGCCATCCCCTATGAGGTTCCTGACGATATGATGCGGGTCATGTGGTGGAAGTTTATGATCAACGTCGGTGTCAATCAAGCCTCTGCAGTCTTGCATGCTCCCTACGGTGTATTTCAGACGTCGACGGATGCCAGGGATCTGATGTTGATGCTGATGCAGGAAGTCATTGAGTTGGCACACCAACTGGCCGTCGATCTTACTGCTAAGGACCTGGACGAATGGTTGTCCGTCCTTGACACGTTGTCTCCGGAAGGAAAAACCTCCATGCTGCAGGATATTGAGGCCGGAAGAAAAACCGAAGTGGAGATTTTTGCAGGCAAGGTTGTCTCGTTGGGGCGGCAATACCGGATTCCCACTCCGGTTAATGAGACTCTTCTCCATATTCTCAAAGTTATAGAAAAAAGGAGTTAACGACATATGCCTATTGATCATATTATAGAATCACTTCCCCCCTTGCCGTTCACTGTGGCCCAGGTTATCAAGGTGACGACTGCTCCGGAGAGTACTGCCGAAGATCTGATGAAGGCCATACTTCCGGACCAGACCATGTGTGCCGCTGTCTTGAAAATAGCCAATTCCGTTCTTTATGGGCGTTCCCAGGAGATCAGTTCTCTGCATCAGGCGATCGTCCTCTTAGGACACAACGAGGTGCAAAGCATTGTGATCGGAAAGGCCGCAATTTCCACTTTCCGATCCCTTCTTAAAGAAAATAAGGAAGAGATGAGCATATTCTGGGAGCACTCTTTCGTAACCGGCCTGGCGGCAAAAATCATCGCAGAGAATCTGGGGTATATAACCGGCCAATTTTTTATGGCGGGGCTCCTGCATGACATCGGTAAGCTGGTAATGTTTCTTGCCATGCCGAAAAAATATACCCCGAAGGACTGGATGCTCCCTTTTACCAGTGGCGAGAGACTTCAGCTGGAGATGGAGCAGTTTTCGGTGAGTCACGATATCGTCGGCGCCCGGTTGCTCAGGAAATGGTTGTTTCCCGAGAACTTAACTCTGGCGCTCGAATTTCACCATCATCCTGAGAAGGCACCATCATTGCACGGGTATCCCATAGTCGTGCAGTTGGCCGATATATTATCTTACCTTTGCTGTAAGGAGGAACTTGTGGAAGGGCAAAGTCCGGCCAAGGTCGTTGTCGAATATCTTCCTGATATTGAAACGTTGTGGAAGGATCAGAATTTAAAGTGGGATCCGGTTGTGATCGAATCCTGGCTGGCCTGGTTGAAGATAGACAAGGAATACGGCAGTTCGATCCTCAATGTCCTGACTTTGTGAAAAACGTATCCTTTTTTTTCATCTCCAACTCGTTTGAGAGGATATTCGTCGGCATCTGAATAGAGGGTTTTTGGCAAAAGGTCATTTTAACTCTGTATCTCCCGCTCGGCAGGTTTTGCGGAAGGTTAAAGAAGAGAGAATGGGCCCTCTTCCGGCTACCGATCTTTATGCAGCCGTGCGTACCCTCGGTCTTGATCCGGGATGAGGCTATGGGGTCGGACTTATCATCTACCAGCAGGACTGTCCTTTCAACTCCGAAGGAAAAGTCGCTGATGGACGAGAGCAAAAGGTGGACGGTCTCGCCTGCCTTGTATCTGTCATAGTCGGTCGACAGGTAGACTTTTTGGTTGTCGTCGCTTGATCCTGTCCTGACTTTTGACGTTGCTGCTTCCCAGAAACGGGGTCTGCCCATATCAAGGTGGATGTCTTTGCCTCCGTAGTAACCCACTCCACAACAGTTCCCGTCTTTGATTATTTGCCACAGTTTTTTACCGTCAACCCCATCAATGTGGAAGTCAAGCGCCAGACCGTCCATATGAGTGCTGGTCTTGGCCACATTGCCCCCGGCATTTCGGAGCTTGGCATTGTACCGAGGACTCCTGTAGCCCGAGTCCAGATGAATCACCTGGCCGGGAGCCGTCAGATCCGAAAAATAATCAAGGGCTGAAATCAAGCGGGCTGAAATATGCTTCCCGTCTTCTCCGGTTGGGAACCCAAAAACTTTATCTATTTCCGACCAGGCCTTCTCGTTCAATGAACCATCCTGAGAGTAGAAGGAAACGTCGGCCTCTTGGCCTGTTTTGGAATTTTCTATCCGGATGAATCCATCGCCCATCAGGAAAAAACGGCCTGACGCGGGTGAGGCTGCCTTGGATAACGCAGCTATGGGAAAGGAGAAAAGCAGGGAAATGATACCGGCAACAAAAAATTTTTTCATGGGACGAACCTTTAACCATTAAGCCTGCGGACAAGATCATTATGGATTTATCTATCGCCCTCAGCAATTGTTCTCACCTTTCAGTATAACAGTAACCTGCACTGAGAACCAGTTCGCATGTGAAGGAAAATCCGCATTGGAGACAGTATTTTCAATGATGGAATTCGGGAGAGGAGTCTTGGTATGCATTTTGTTCGTCGATGAATAGTATTGAAAGAAGGAAGGGGACATGATAGGCTGAATTCGGTTGAGAGGTTGGTGATAACCGACCTTTGGTTGTTCCCGGGAAGATGTATATAACACTGCATTGAGTTTGTTTTTTTTTGTTCAAGGGTAGCGATGCCGTTTCTGTCACTGAATGCTGTCGATCGAATATATTACGAAACGATTGAAGACCGGTCAGATTACCCTGTTCTCGTCTTTCTCCACGAAGGGCTGGGATGTCGGGAAATGTGGAAGGATTTTCCTGCTCGGCTCTGCAGGATTACGGGATGCCCCGGTCTGATTTATGACCGTTTAGGGCATGGAAAATCTTCAGAAGCCACGTCTCCCCGCACCATTCATTATATCCATGAACATGCCTTGAACGAGTTGCCCCTCGTCTTGAGAAAGACCATCCCGGACCGGCCGTATATCCTGGTCGGCCATTCCGATGGAGGAACCATCAGCCTTATCCATGGCGCCGAAAGGCCTGCCCATCTTGTTGGGATAATAACCGAGGCAGCACATATTTTTGTCGAATCGGTAACGCTTGCCGGCATCCGAAAGGCCAAGGAAGCCTTTCGAAGGGGACATATGGCAGGGCTTTATACGTATCATGGAGAAAAAACGGAAAGCATTTTCACCGCCTGGTCGGATACCTGGCTGAGTGATTGGTTCAGCACCTGGAATATTGAGTACTTATTGCCGTCCGTTCTCTGTCCGATAATGGTCATTCAGGGTATCAATGATCACTATGGAACCAAACGGCAGGTCGAGACCATTGTCTCAGGGGTGTCGGGTTTTGCCGATCCTGTGTTTATTGAGAGTTGTGGCCACTCACCGCATTTGGATCAGCCTGAGGTGGTCGCAAATAAAATGTCTGTTTTTATCGATCAGCTGATCTCTCGTATTTGGTGAATTTTGTTCCTGCCCACCTTTTGAAATATCTATTTTATCATTATGTTACACCCCTTTGCCGGAGGTTTATAGAGGGCAAGAGGCTAAATGGGCTCTCTCTCGTAAATTCCGCTGGGTGTCTGATCCGGAAGAGAGGAAATCAATCGGTTTTCTTCTTCTCACACGAAGGAAGTCTTCCTTTTCGTCCATGAAACGCGACACACAATAAGCATGAGCCGCGTAATGAGCATTTCGTGCCAGGACACGGACATTCTTCGAACCCCCGCTCCTGCGGGGTTGCCGGGACCCCTGCAGGAAGATCTGCAAGGTGCGCTGTGGCTATGGCGTATTTCTTGTCGTGTGGGGCAAGGCCCTGGTGTTTCGAACTCGGCAACGTAAAACTCCTTATCTCGATAGGTATTCGATCAGTTCGATCTCTTGGCAATCGTTATATCGTACAGTCTTCTAAAGCCGTTGTAAATCTCTTCCGAATACATACTACGGTGTGAATGAATTGCCTGCATCCTGTCCGCAAATGTCTTTCCAGGTTGAGAACACCAGTGAATTGCAATTTTGCCGCAGTTCACATGGTGAATTGGATGGGGTTTGATTGAGTGGTGGTATTGAATTATATCTAAAATTATATCGACATGTCTTTTCTGCTCTTTAAAAAGTGTTGACGCCAGATCTTTTGCTCCTGATACCGTATGGTTCGAGGGATCAATAAGGTAGCCGTATTCATGGAAGAGATCCCCGAGTCCTATTGCCTTGATCGTTTCGTCGTCAAATCCGAGAAAGAGGGCGAGGGCAATTCCCAGCCCACAGGAGTGAATCGATCTTTTGACCAGTTCATTTGAATGGGCGCTTAATTTGGTCACGAAATTGTGGGAATTGTATTCCTGCATGGTGGCGAAGACCATTTTTTCGAACTTGTCTTCAATTACTGGGTACGAGAGGGCATTACCAAACTGCAGTTCATTCTTCATCTGATTGGAGATCACGGTAACGATAAAAGAGAGTTTCCCTTTTCTATCTGTTGTAATTTGAAATTTGTAAGGAGAGGCCTTTCGGACACGGTAGCGACCGGTTTGATTGTCGTATTCGATATCATCGACTATTGAATCTTGTACGTATTGGTTCTTCTCATCCAGGAATTGCAACACGGCAGGCGGTTTTTCAAGTCCGTTGAGAAACTCGACCGGAAAGAGAACGATTTCATCTTCTCTTTGAATGTTTTCCATTACCATTAACCAGCAAAGCCGAAACAGATCCGCCACCCGCAAAGAGACGGAAAGGCTCTTTGTTCCGAGATGGCAAGATAGTTCTTCTTAAGGAGCTTGAGATCAACAGGTATGGGAGTGGACAAAATATTGCAAGTGAGCATTCAGCCTTTATGTTAGCTTTTCGATACTCCCACCTTCTCTTGGGTATATTTTAAACCTGTAGAGTTTGCAAGGGCCATTGGCTGATTATCTTTCATCCTCCTTGGCCGGCCATCTCAATCCGTGAAATTTGCAAGGAAGTGGTTATTGCAAGGTACTGAAAAAACGATTCCAGCGAGGAAGGTAGTGATTCTGTGAGTCAAGCGACAGGACGATTGCTGTTGCCCGACCGACTATCCTGTCGCGTTTGACGAATCCGAAATATCTCGAATCCGCACTATTATCCCTGTTGTCACCCATCATGAAATAGCTTTCTTTCGGTATTGTTACAGTGGGAAACGATCTCATGGATGGATAGGATGGGCTGACCAGTATCTGATGGAGTTTCCCGGCAAGATTTTCTTGAAATTTCAGATGCTCGGCATGAGTACCGATCGAGGATTGACGGACAGGTGTATAGCCCAGGGATTTACCGTTTATAAAAATGTCATTATTCTTCATGGATATCCTGTCTCCAGGCAGACCGATGACCCGTTTAACCAGGCGTGTTCCGTCTTCAGGAGAGTAAAAAACTACGATATCACCCCGTTGCGGGTTGCTCCACTTGGCAATATGCCAGGTAGTCAATGGCACTTTGAGGTCGTAGGACAGCTTGTTTACAAGGATCCGGTCTCCTTCAATGATTGTCGGTTTCATCGATCCGGTGGGTACAATATTCCAATCGGCAATGGATGATTTGAACGTGGTTGCAACGACAATGCCGATGAAGAATGCATAGCCCCAGCCCTTCCAAAAGAGTTTCAATCGGCTCTTCCAGTTTCTCTTCACCTTTTCTCTCCTGTAAATGTAGAGACAGTTCGTGTTCGGGTATTTCCGAAATAAGGATAATACGGAAAATTTACTCTTCAAGGGTTGGTGGACAAAAGATAACTCGCGCAGGTGGATGAGTGGGTATCTAAGCAGACATTGTTTACGGGATATGGCAACAGGTTCTTCGGGAATTTAAGGTTTGTTGAAAAGAAAAAAATGATTATTATTCTCATTAAGAAAAAGTCCCAGGCGCTGAATTAATGATAACATATTGTTTTTTTAAATCTTCAGCTGATATTACTCTACATTTAAAAACACGAAATGTTTATTTGAAGTGTAACGTTTGGTGTTTCTTGAATGTTGTCAAATAGATATCCTCTAAGGAGATTGAACATGCGTATCGGTATTCCCAAAGAGTTGCATGACGGCGAAAGACGTGTGGCAACAACCCCTGAAGTAGCAAAAGCCCTTAAAAGTCTTGGATTCGATGTGGCTGTTCAAGCAGGTGCCGGTGAAAAGGCGAAGTTTACCGATGAGGCATATCGAAAGGCGGGTGGGGAAATTATCGAGGACGTCCACGTACTCTATCGTACCTCTGATATTATTCTCAAGGTCAGATCCCCCGAGCACCATCCAGAGCTTTCTGTTAACGAGGTGGAGCTTCTTCATGAAGGGCAGACCTTGATAAGCTTTCTCCAGCCAGGTCAGAATCCGGAGCTTTTAGATACCCTGGCCCGGAAAAAAATCACTGTTCTGGCTATGGATTCCATACCGCGGATTTCCCGCGCCCAAAAGATGGACGCCTTAAGCTCGATGGCCAATATCGGTGGATATCGCGCCATTATCGAGGCGGCCCAACATTTCGGGCGTTGCTTTACCGGACAGATCACCGCTGCCGGGAAGATCCCTCCGGCCAAGGTTATGGTCATTGGCGCGGGTG
This sequence comes from uncultured delta proteobacterium, assembly GCA_963822095.1. Lineage (GTDB taxonomy): Bacteria > Desulfobacterota > Desulfobulbia > Desulfobulbales > Desulfocapsaceae > CAWGGS01. The sequence goes on along the minus strand of CAWGGS010000013.1, from coordinate 17,287 downwards.
TAGCCGGTCTTTCGGCAATCGGCACTGCCAAGAGCATGGGGGCAATTGTCCGTGCCTTTGATACTCGTCCCGAGGTAAAGGAACAGGTGGAAAGCATGGATGCCGAATTCCTGGTCCTTGATTTTGCAAGCGAAGACGGATCCGGCGAAGGTGGGTACGCCAAGGTGATGAGCGAGGAATTCATCAAGGCTGAAATGGAGCTCTTTGCCAAACAGGCCAAAGAGGTCGATATCATCATTACCACAGCACTGATCCCTGGAAAACCAGCCCCTGAACTTATCACGGAAGAAATGGTCAAAACCATGAAGGAGGGGAGCGTCATTGTCGACATGGCGGCGGAAATGGGTGGGAATTGCAAGATTTGTGAAGCGAATAAAGTGGTTGTAAAATACGGGGTTACGATTATCGGATATACTGATTTGCCGTCGCGGCTTGCCACCCAGTCCAGTCAGCTCTACGCCACCAATCTTCGCCACTTGTTAACGGAAATGACCCCGGAAAAAAACGGCCTGATCCTGGTTGACCTAGACGATGAGGTGATCCGCGGGGCAACGGTAATAAAAGAGGGACAGATAACCTGGCCCCCACCGCCGCCGAAACTCTCCCTCGCTCCGCAAAAGTCTCCGGAACCGCCTCCTGTGAAACCTATTAAAGAGGTTCGAAAGACCGGCAATCCGTGGTGGCGAGTGGTGCCCTTTGCTCTTGGGGTTCTTGCACTGATTGGGCTCGGAGGCGTCGCTCCGCCTGCCTTCATGTCTCATTTCACCGTGTTTGTCCTCTCCTGTTTCGTTGGGTATATGGTTATCTGGGATGTCAAACCTTCACTGCATACTCCGCTTTTGAGCGTGACCAATGCCATAAGCAGCATCATCATTATCGGGGCGCTGCTGCAGATTTCATCCGATAGATCGCTTATAAAGGTTTTGGCCGGATGTGCCATCCTGATAACCAGTGTCAATATTTTCGGTGGGTTCTCGGTTACCCATCGCATGCTCGCAATGTTTAAAAAATAAACAAGAGGGAACGTATGGCCCAAGGATACGTAAATATATCTTATATAGGTGCCAGCATACTGTGTATCCTCGCCCTGGGCGGTCTCAGCCGGCCGGCTACATCGAAGCGGGGTAATCTCTACGGCATCATAGGCATGGCGATCGCTCTTGCCGCCACGATTACCGGGAGTGTCACGGAGAACTATTTTATCCTGTTCGGGGGCCTGGTGATCGGCGGCGCCTTCGGTCTGACCGTTGCCAAAAGAGTTGCCATGACCCAGATGCCGGAACTGGTGGCGATCCTGCACAGCCTGGTCGGTCTGGCTGCGGTTTTGGTCGGTTTTGCAAATTTCATGGCCCATGATACGACCCTTTTGGGAGTCGCCAGAACCATTCACGACGTGGAGACCTATGTCGGTGTCTTCATCGGAGCGCTGACCTTCGCAGGTTCGGTAATCGCTTTTTTGAAATTAAGCGCCAGGATTAGCGGGCGGCCGGTACTGCTTCCTGCCCGGCATCTGTTTAACCTGCTGCTGCTCATCGGGACGGTGTTTCTGGGTTGGAAATTCATTGCCCAGTCGGCTATCGGAGGAGGTGCCCTGCCGCTTGTTTCGATGACCGTCATCGCCCTTATTCTGGGTGTCCATATGGTTATTGCCATCGGTGGGGCAGATATGCCGGTGGTTATTTCCATGCTCAACAGCTATTCGGGATGGGCTGCTGCGGCAACCGGCTTCATGCTCAGTAATGATCTCCTGATCGTAGTTGGTGCTCTGGTTGGAAGCAGCGGTGCGATCCTCAGCTATATCATGTGCCGGGCAATGAATCGTAATTTCATTTCGGTCATTGCAGGCGGTTTTGGAACCTCCGAGGGCTCTTCGGTATCGGATTCTTCGGGGGAAGGGCAGGAGATTGTCGCGATCGATACAGCAGAGGTTGCCGATCTGTTGACTGCTGCCAAGGAGGTCATGATTATTCCGGGCTACGGAATGGCTGTGGCCCAGGCGCAGCATTTGGTGTATCAGATTACCCAAAAATTGCGGGAAAAAGGGGTCAACGTTCGGTTTGGGATCCATCCTGTGGCCGGGAGGATGCCCGGCCATATGAATGTGCTTCTTGCTGAAGCCAAGGTGCCCTACGATATTGTCTTTGAGCTAGACGAGATCAATGACGATTTCCCCAATGTCGACGTGTCCGTGGTCATCGGTGCCAACGATATCGTCAACCCGGCCGCGCAGGAGGTACCGGGGAGCCCGATTGCCGGGATGCCCGTACTGGAATGCTGGAAGGGGAAAATGACCATTGTCCTGAAGCGGTCGATGGCAACGGGCTATGCAGGAGTCGCCAATCCACTCTTTTCCAAGGAAAATACCCGGATGCTTTTTGGTGATGCCAAAGAGACCCTGAATGGGGTACTCAAAAACTTCGATTGACAAGAGAGAGTTCCCGGCCGACGTTCGGGTTTCAGCTTGGCAGTGACCTTTCAAGCAAATTTATCCGCCGAAACACCGTCCCGCATACCTTCGAAAAGGGGGAGAAGGTCGTGCTTGGGGAACTCAAATTCCCTTCCACAGGAGCATCACCAAAAACAGGAAATAAAAGGCCCCCCCGGCTAGAAGTGTCCCCGGGGTCAGGCGTTTTTTGAATCGGATCTGGCAATAGCAGAGTCCGACGGAGGCAAGGGTTAGTGCCACAGTGACCAAGGCCGTGATATCAAGTTTCCACTCTGTCATCAGGATTCCGATGGCAGTGATCACTGAGCCCTGAAAAACCATCGCCCCGGTGATGTTGCCTATTGCCATGGTGTCTTTACCTCTGCGGATCCAGATCACACTGTTGAATTTTTCCGGAAGCTCGGTGGCGATGGGAGCAATGATCATTGCCAGGATGAAGGGGGATATACCCAGGTGGAGTGAAAGGATCTGTATCTTTTCAACGAAGATATACGACCCCAAAACGATCAGCAGCAGCGATACGTTTACCTGAAGACCGATTACCGGCATTGACGGATCCTTGGATTTGGGTGAGAAATAGCAGGGGCCGAGATCGTCACCCTCCACCTCGTGAGAATTACCTGTTCTGAGTGTCTGCAGCACATAATATCCGTAGAAAAGAAACAGCATCAAGGCTATGAAGACCTTGACAACCGGATGGGTACCGAGGAAGGAGGCGGCAATGGCCACACTATAGAGGATGAGGAAAAATTCCATGTCCCGCTGCATGACCTGGGTGTCCACCCGCATCAACGGGTAATCGTCCCTCTTGGAACGTCCTGCAATAACCGCAAGTCCGCTGATGAACATGGCCAGTGTTCCGAGCATGAATGGGGCCCCGATAATGGCCCCGATTCCGATAAGGTGCCCTGAACTTTTGCTGCCGAAAAGAAAAGCGATTACCGGAATCAACGTCTCCGGCAACGCAGTTCCGACAGCTGCAAAAATACTGCCCACGGCTCCATCCGAAAGGTGCATTTTTTTTCCGAACCATTCCAGGCCGTTGGTAAAAACAGTGGCCCCGAAGAGGATGGTGCATAAGGCAACAAACAGCCAAAGCCAGTCGGACATAATTATATTTCCATACGGGTTATGACTCCCTGCATCTTCGCATCCGGCAGATTATAAAACTGGACGAAGCTGGGAGTCAGTTTCTTGAGGGTGGCAAAGACCTTCCAGAACGGATTGGAGGTAATGATCTCTTCGGTGCCGTAGAGGATGACCTTTTCGCTGATTTTGTTCTGCTTCAACAGGGCTTCGATGTCAAAAATTTCCATATATCCGACTTGAATTTCGAAGGCATCGAGACCAAGGGCAAGATCAGGAGTGAGGGTTGTCTCCAGACCGAAAGGTTCATCGGTGGTGGTGATGGAGACCAAAACATTGCGCTCATAGATAATATTGCTCTGGGTGGTGCAGTGATCAAGGTAGGGGGGAATAAATCTCCGGTCCCTGATGAAAAAGAGACCGGTTCCGGGAATTCGTCCCCTGAGATAAATTTTTTCGTACTTTTCCTTATAGTCCTCGAATTTCGTTGCCTTAAACGATTTGTACAAAGCACGCTGTCCCCGGGTCCAGATCAGGATGACGGTCAGTGGGAACATGGCCAGGATGATCGACCAGTAGCCTCCGTGGGGTATCTTGTACATGCAGGCAATAAAAAAGAGGAGATCGATCAAAGTGATAAAGAAGACCAGCGGAACCTTCCATCTTGTGGTGGATCTGTTGAAGATCATTATCATCATGATGCCGGTGATGGTCATTGTACCTGTTACTGCCAATCCATAGGCGGCTGCAAGATTTTCGGAGCGCTGGAAAATCAGCATAATAGTGAGCACGGCCGTCATCATGATCCAGTTGACCGGACCGATATAAATCTGGGACTTCATCTGTTTTGAAGTGTAATTGACCTTGAGCATCGGAAAAATCCTGGTGGTAATACCCTGGTAGACGATGGAAAAAACACCGCTGATCATTGCCTGTGAGGCTATTATGGTGGCCAGGATAGTCAGGGCAAGAAAGGGAATGTAAAGGTATGGTGCCATGTGACGAACCATTGCGAAAAGGTAATTTTTTGCCTCGGGATGATGGATGATGAAAACTCCCTGCCCGAAATAATTGATGATCAGGGCGGCAAAGGCAAAATACCAGGCACGGACAATGGGTCTGCGCCCGAGATGGCCCATATCGGCATATAATGCTTCACCGCCGGTTGCGCAGAGGATCACCTCAGACAGGACCCAGAAGCCGACAAAACCATGGTGGAGCATGAATCCCAGAGCAAAGTACGGGTTTATCGCTTTCAAAATCGAAGGCATGGTGATGATGGACAGCATTCCGGTGACGGTCAGGGTTGCAAACCAGACAACCATAATCGGGCCGAAAAAGCCTGCAACCTTGTCTGTCCCTTTGAACTGGATGGAAAAGAGACCGATGGCGATGACGATTGCGATCAAAAGCATGACCCACGGTTGTATCGTTGTCAGCCCAGGAATGAATTCGAGACCTTCGACGGCGGAAAGAATAGAAATTGCAGGGGTGATGACGCCGTCACCCATCAATAGACAGACTCCCAGGTAGGAGAGGAGGATGACGAATCCCATCTGCCGGGCGGGCAACATTTTTCGTGCCAGGATCTCTTTGAGCACGATGGTACCGCCTTCCCCTTTGAAGCTCAGGCTCATTGCAAGCCAGGCGTATTCTGCGCTGACCAGGATGGTCATGGTCCAGAAGACCAGGGAGAGTATGCCGTAGATATTGCCTTCGGTCGGCTTTGTCAAAAGAAAGATAACGGTCAAGGTGTATATCGGACTGGTGCCGATATCGCCAAAGACCAAACCCATGGATCGTACGATCCCGCCCCAAAAGGAGCCGTTTTCTTCGTGTTCCATCAAAGACCTCAGAACTGCGGAAGTTTTGACTACCGGCGCTGATATGGGGGATCAATTTTTTGGTTCCTTCGCTATCGCCGTCTCCGAGGTGATGTTTCGTTTCTGACATCTCTTCGGGACGTGCGATAGCGGGAAGGATTCAAAAAAAATACCGCCGGCTTGGGACCGGCGGCATGATGCGCTGTCTGTAGCCCTTTCAAATGCCTACGAGGTTAGCTGACGGGCTCGAGAATGAAAGTTCTCTATCCGGAAGAGTTCCGACCTCTTGCGAAATACGCCCCTGGTGATTGGGTCCCCCGCATCCGTTTGACTGTGAACGGATCTCGGCTGCTTTTCTGCAAGGTATATTCGCCGTGGAAAAATGTCAAGATATGGTCATCTCCCCGGCCCAGGCATTCTGCCTGTCTTGGACAAAAATTTTCTCATCCTTCCGAATGGTAATGATTATCAGCGATGCAGAAGACGGGCAGATTTTAAAGGAGAATTTTTCTTGACAAAATTTCGGTCCTGAATTAATGCATCGTAATGCAAAAAAACGAATTCGTGCTGGCAGCTTATTTGCTAATTATGTATATGCGGAATGTATTTTATTTCTTTTACCTTGGAGGTGTATCATGTTTGAAGTTGTTGTAGATAAGGATAAATGTACCGGTTGTGAAGAATGTGTTAATGCTTGTCCCGCTCAGGTATTTGAGCTTGAAGATGGCAAATCTGAACCCGTTGAAATGGACGAATGTCTCGGTTGCGAGACCTGTGTTGAGGTTTGTCCTGAGGGTGCAATCACCGTAACAGAAATGTAATTCTCACGGTATTTCGCTTGAAAATAAGCCCATCTCCCTGAAAAGGGGGTGGGCTTATTTTGTTTCCAAATGATGAAGAAAACCCTGATAAGATTTAAACCCGGAGTCTCCAGGAATGTGCATCTCCTCATGGCGGCAATCCTGTGGACAGCCATCGGTATTATGTTGATGACCAGGGCCAGTTTCTGGCTGGTCGGGTCACATATGCTCTGGCTTATTCTTCCGGCGGTGGTGTTGGGAACCCTGAAATCGGTTCTGGTTCTCGACAAAACGGCAAAAAGAGGCTTGGACCGTATTATGCGTCTGGATGACGGAACTTGTCTTGGTGCCGTCTATTCCTATAAGACCTGGATATTGGTTATGATGATGATGGCTGCCGGGATAACCCTGCGCCATTCTTCCTTGCCTTCCTCGCTTCTTGGTCTGCTCTATATGACCATTGGTTGGGCACTTTTCCTCTCCAGCAGACACGCCTGGATCTGCTGGCTTCAAGTTGCTTGAATTTCGTTGTCGGTCAAAGGTGCGAGAAAATGAAAGTACATTCCTATAACCGGGTGACCATCAACCCCGAGGCGCTGCAACACAACTATCGGATTATTCAGGAACAGGCAGGCAGTGAGGTGAAGCTTTTGGCCATGGTCAAGGCGGATGCCTACGGCCATGACATGATCAAGGCCGCCCGGGCTTTGGCCGTTGTCGGTTGCCAAACCTTCGGAGTAGCCGAGATCTGCGAGGCCGTGCACTTGAGAGAGGCCGGAATCCAAGGAGAAATCCTGGTCATGATGGGCTTTGTCGATGAATATGTGCCATACGTTTTCAGTCACGATCTCACCCCCGTGGTGTTCAATATGGCGACGGTCGAACAGCTCTCCCGGGTCGCACTGGAGGTCGGAAAGACAGTCGGCGTGCATCTGAAGGTCGATTCCGGCATGAGCAGGCTGGGGATTTTGCCCCATCAGGTGGCCGGCTTTCTAGAGCGTTTGGCCCTTCTGCCGTCGGTCTCTCTTGCCGGTATTATCAGCCATTTTTCCCAGTCGGATGATGTGGAATCTGCTGAAACAGAGCGAAGTTACACACTGTTTCGAAAGGTATGCAGCGAAATCGACAGGGACCGAAGAAAGCTATGGCATATAGCCAATTCGGGTGCCGTCTTTAATTTTCCAAAGACCTGCTGCGATATGGCTCGACCCGGAATCTCACTTTATGGCTATTATCCGGATGGTGGTAAGGGACGAAGAGGCGCCGGGGGCGGTGGGCTCGTGCCGGCAATGAGCTTTTCCTCCCGGGTGATTCAGGTGAAAACAGTGCCGAAAGGGGCAGGGGTAAGCTATGGCCACACCTATAAAACCCCGTACGAGACCCGCCTTGCGGTCATTCCGGTGGGGTACGAGGATGGCTATATGCGCTGTCTGTCCAATCGTGCGGAGGTGTTGATAAAGGGGAAAAGAGCACCGATTCGAGGCAGAATATGCATGAATATGTGCATGGCGGATGTTACCGGGATTGACGGTGTACAGGCAGGGGACGAGGTGGTATTGCTCGGAGCCCAGGGCCGGGATATGATCTCAGCCGATGAAATTGCCGCCTGGGCCGGGACCATCAGTTACGAGGTCCTATGCCTGCTTGGCAACAACAATGAAAGAGTATACAAAAACGAAGAGATATGATCCGTTCACAGCTTAAAGAGATTCTTGACTCCTGCTTTTTGCAAGGTATTGCAGACGGTTCCTGGTCTGATCGGGGGGCAGGAAAATATACGGTTGAGGTACCCAAGCATGAAGGGCAGGGTGATTTTTCCACTAACATGGCCCTGGTCCTTGCAGGAATTGAGAAACGCAAGCCGCGCGATATCGCAGCCGTCCTGGCAAGCCTGCTTGAAAAGGAAACCGGTTTTATAGAGAGCCTCGAGATAGCGGGACCCGGATTTGTCAATATTCACATCCGTTCCGAGGTATGGCAAGGTCTGATCCCGACCGTTCTCAAAAGAGACGCGGATTTCGGACGTTCAGACATCGGGGGTAGACGACGGGTCATGGTCGAGTTCGTCAGTGCCAATCCCACAGGTCCTCTCAGTATCGGCCATGGGCGCCAGGCAATTCTGGGAGATGCGATCGCCCGTTTGCTTGAGACTGTAGGGCATGAGGTATATAGGGAATATTATTACAACAATGCTGGAAGGCAGATGCGGGTACTCGGTGAGTCGACCCGGGCCAGGTATATGGAGATTCTAGGGATTGAGCATCCCTTTCCTGAAGACGGATATCAGGGAGAATATATCCGTGAGATCGCCCAGTCACTCTATGATGAAGCCGGGGATTCGCTGAAAGACCATGATGATGTGACACCTTTTAAGGAAAAGGCCGAACAGCTTATATTCAAGGACATATCTGCAACCCTTGCCCGGATGGGTATTGTCTTCGACAACTATTACAACGAACAGTCCCTGTATGAAAACGGCCATATCGACTCGGTGGTAGCCGAACTGCGGGAGAAAGGGCTCATCTATGAACACGAGGGGGCGGTATGGTTCAGAACCACCGAATTCGGCCAGGAACAAGATCGGGTGATCATCAAGAGCACGGGGGAGCCGACCTACAGGCTGCCGGATATAGCCTATCATCGCGAAAAGTTCCGGCGAAATTTCGATTGGCTGGTGGATATTTTCGGTTCCGATCATATCGCCACCGTACCTGATGTGATGGCGGGAGTTCAGGCCCTTGGCTATGATCCGTCCAAGGTCACGGTCGTTCTGCACCAGTTTGTAACGCTTACCCGAGACGGCAAACAGGTCAAGATGTCGACCAGAAAGGCCACCTTTATCACTGTCGATGAACTTCTCGACCTGGTGGGTGTGGATGTTGCCAGGTTCTTTTTCATGATGCGAAAGGCCGACAGTCAGTTGGAGTTCGATCTGGGGCTGGCCACCAAGGAGGGTCAGGAGAATCCGGTCTATTACGTTCAATATGGCCACGCCAGACTCTGTTCCATCCTGAGCCAGGCAGAGGATAAGCGTTTGAAACGACTTGATTTCGATGATGTCGACCCAGCCCTGCTGGTTGAACCGGAGGAGTTAAAGCTGTTAAAAAGTGTTGCTGCCTTTCCCGGAATGATTGAGAACGCGGCCCTGGAACTGGCTCCGCATAAAGTGATCTTTTATCTGATGGAACTTGCAGGAATGTTTCATAGTTACTATAACAAACACAAGGTTTTGACCGATGATCCGGGCCTTGCTCAGGCCCGGTTGTATCTGGTGGACGCCTTGCGAGTTGTTTTCAGAAACGGTCTGCTGTTCGTAGGACTCGGCGCCCCGGAAAAGATGTGATGACGTGAAAGCATGGGAGCAAAGAAACGGACAAAAAAGAAGACTAAAAAGATCCGGTTCGAGCTGACGGTCAGTGCCGCCGCCGGGATCGTGGCGATCTTCCTCTGTCTGGTCCTGTGGATATTTTTGCTTGGGGTGTGGACCGGCCAGACACTTCTGGTGCCCACCTCCAAAGAACGGCAATCCATTGAAGCCTCAATAGCCCATATCAAACAAAATATTGCCGAACTTGACGACCACGCAAAGGCCGGCCACTAAGGTGATACGCTCCTTTTCTGAGGAATTTCGATGATACGACAGGCAAGAATCAAGGATGTAAAGGAAATCCATCTACTGTTAAAACATTTTGCGGCCCAAGGCTTGCTGCTTGCCCGTTCGATAAGTTCACTGTATGATCAGTTGCGGGATTTCATCGTGTTTGAAGATACGGACGGAACCATTTTAGGAATCAGCGCTCTGCACATTATATGGGAGGATCTGGCCGAGATACGGTCGCTGGCAGTCAAGGAAGAGGCGCAGAAAGAAGGTGTCGGACGGCAGCTCGTCGATCACTGCCTGCGGGAGGCAGAGGGGTTGGGGCTCGAGCGGGTTTTTACACTCACCTACCAAGCCGAATTTTTCCGGAAACAGGGGTTTGTTGACATCGACAAAAAAGATCTTCCCCATAAAATATGGGGTGACTGTATTCATTGTACGATGTTTCCCGATTGTGACGAGGAAGGTCTGATTATTACGCTGCCTGTACAATCCAAATCCGCATAGGACTGCATGGATTGACCTGCTGGGCACAAGAGCACATGAAAGCTTTGCACTCCCGCACGACAAGGCCGGTGACTGGCTTTCCTTGAAAAGTCGGAAGGACGGACGGAGGCGTTTTACCGGTTTTTCATTGTATTTTTATAATTAATGCTTAGTTTCCGCCTGCAATATAGCCGGTCTTTTGCATTGACGATATATTCAACGGGGGAAGCCCCGTATCCATGCATAACTTCCCAATAATGTTAAGAAGATAAAGATATGATTCAGAATGTACTGACAAAGGTATTCGGCAGCAAGAATGAAAGGGTCTTGAAGCAGATTCAGCCCCTTGTAAACAAGATCAACGAGCTGGAAGACTCCATCAAGGTCCTCGACGATTCGTCCCTGGCCGCAAAAACTGTCGAATTCAAGGAACGTCTTGCCAAGGGGGAAGAGCTCGATGCCCTTCTTCCCGAGTCCTTTGCAGTGATGCGTGAGGGTGCCTGGAGGGTACTTGGTGAGAGGCATTTTGATGTTCAGCTCATCGGTGGTGTGATCCTTCACCAGGGCAAGATCGCTGAGATGAAGACCGGTGAAGGAAAGACCCTGACATCGACTCTGCCAGTTTATTTGAATGGACTCACGGGAAAGGGTGTCCATGTTGTCACCGTCAATGACTATCTGGCAAGCCGTGATGCCGAATGGATGGGGCAGGTTTATCGATTTCTTGGCATGACGGTCGATAAGATCGTCCATGGCATGGAGGACGAAGAGCGGCGTAAGGCATACGCAGCCGATGTTACCTATGGGACCAACAACGAGTTCGGTTTCGATTATCTGCGCGATAATATGAAATTTGAGATCAGCGAATTCTGTCAGCGCGGTTTCAATTTCGCCATCGTCGACGAGGTAGACTCAATCCTGATTGACGAGGCCAGGACGCCGTTGATCATCTCCGGTCCGGCGGATATCTCAACCGATATGTACAAAAGCGTCGACCGTATCATGTCAAATTTCAAGGCAGAAGAGCACTATACGGTGGACGAAAAGGCGCGTCAGGTTTCGCTTACCGAGGATGGCGTGGCCTTGGGCGAGGACCTGCTCAAGGTCCCGAATCTCTATGATCCTTCGTCAATCGAGCAACTCCACCACCTGAATCAGGCCCTGAAGGCCCATGTGTTGTTCAAAAAGGATGTGGACTATATTGTCAAAGACGGTGAGGTTATCATCGTCGATGAATTTACCGGTCGGACCATGGAGGGAGCGTCAGAGCGGCATCGCTGACAAGCGGCGGTCGCTCAGCCGGATCACGGCGTCGGGCTGGCTGTGTGCGGCCGCATCGGTCGCGGGCGGTCCTGCGAATCTGCGGTATTTCCAGTCGGCATTGGAAGACATGAAGATGATGCCGTCCATCCTGATCAGGGCGAAGTCCGTGCCGGACTGGTGCCACGAGGCTTCGATGGCCGCGAGGCTGACACCGATGAGGATGGTGCCTGCCGCCCGGTTGTCGATATCGACGCGGGCGGCGACGTAATAGCCCTGCATGTCCGCAGCTGCTTCGATGGCAATGCCGCATCCCTCGCCTTCGGTCATGGCCTCGATGAAATAAGCGCAAAGGGCGAGATCGCGGTCGAAGGTCTCGGTGGAGGCGGGGTCCGTGCTCTTGGCCAGAACGGTGCCGGCGTCATCGGTGACGGCCAGTGCCCTCACCCCGGTATGGACGCGCACGTTGTCGAGATAGGCGCCAAGAGCATCGAAATCGGCAGCCTGCGGATCTGCGAGGGCGGCAACGACGCGTGGATCTTCCTTGAGAACCGCCGGCAACATATTGAAGCGCGCCACTTCGTGATGCAGAACGGACTCGACCAGATCGAGATTTTCATCGAGCTGGTGCGCGCTGGTGCGGATGTGGTGCTGGTCGGCAAGGCCCCATCCCACCGCCGCGGCAATGCCGGTCAGTGCCAGCGCCAGAATGGCTAAGGGATGAATTGTGATGCATGCTTTGACCTGAACGCCTCTCGGAGCAATGAGCCCTAAGGAAAATTATCAGGATTTCCGCGCCGTTGAAGCGCTTGCGGTGGCGTTGCCAGGGCAACGCGCCGGATTCGGGCGATTTCGGCACCGTCTGCGCTGATTGGACGCATTCGGCGGTGCCCCAGAGCCATCGCGGCAAAGCAAAAACCCCCGCCGCGAGTGCGACGGGGGTTCCGTGTCCGTCAGACCGTTGCGTTTCCGGATCGGAACGATCAGGCGGCGAGTTCGCCGGAGCTGTAGCGCGCCGCCATTTCGTCGCGCGAAAGCGGCTTGATCTTGTCGGCCATGCCGGCGCAGCCGAAGGCCTCGTTGCGCTCGATGCATTCGGCGGCGATCTTCTCGCGGGCCGGCTTGAGAATGGCGCGGATGTCGAAGCTCGGGCGTCTCGGCCAACACCTTGCGGATGGCACCGGTGATGGCCATACGATTGTCGGTGTCGACGTTGACCTTGCGCACGCCGTGCTTGATGCCGCGCTGAGATCTCCTCGACCGGCACGCCGTAGGTCTGCTGCATCTCGCCGCCGTACTTGTTGATGATGTCCTGCAGCTCCTGCGGAACCGAGCTGAGCCGTGCATCACCAGGTGCGTGTTCGGCAGCCGGCGTGGATCTCCTCGATGCACGTCCATGGCCAGCATCTCGCCGGTCGGCTTGCGTGGTGAACTTGTAGGCGCCGTGGATGGTGCCGATGGCCACGGCCAGCGCGTCGACATTGGTCTCGGCGACGAATTCGCGCGGCTTCTTCCGGATCGGTCAGCAGCTGATCTTGGACAGCTTGCCCTCGACGCCGTGGCCGTCTTCCTTCTCGCCCTTGCCGGTTTCGAGCGAGCCGAGGCAGCCCAGCTCGCCCTCGACCGAAACGCCGACGCGCGTGGGCCGCTCGACACCTCCTGGTGACGTTCGACGTTGTACTCGAAGATCGGCGGGCGTCTTGCCGTCGGCCTCGAGCGAGCCGTCCATCATCACCGAGGTGAAGCCGTTGCTCGATCGCGATGTGCAGGTGCTCGGGCTGTTGCCGTGGTCCTGGTGCATGACGATCGGAATGTTGGGGTAGGCTTCGGCGGCGGCCTTGATCAGTCCCTTGAGGAAGACGTCCCGCGTATATTTGCGGGCACCGCGGCTGGCCTGGATGATCACCGGCGAATTGGTCTTTTCCGCCGCGTCCATGATGGCCTGGAGCTGTTCCGAGATTGTTGATGTTGAAAGCCGGCATGCCGTAGCCGTTTTCGGCGGCATGGTCGAGCAGCTGCCTAAGGGTAATCAGTGCCATGTGAGCTATCCGGATTTTGGGGGGGGTTTTCGAGTTGGTCTTTGTTCACGCACGGGGCGTCGGGTCAAGACTTGACCCGAAAAAATCGCGCGGGGCCGTGACCCCGCGCAAGGATTGTCGTCAGCTTCCGTCAGGCGGCGTTGGTCTTGGCGATGCCGGCCGAAACGACCGCTGCGGCTTCCGGGCCGAGTTTCCTGAAATTCTCGTCGAACAGCGCCGAAGCCTTTCCGCCGTCGCCTTGTAGGCGTCCTTGTCGGCCCAGGTCTGTTCGGGCAGCAGCAGACGTGTCGTCGACGCCGTCGACGCTTTTGGGCACCGACAGGCCGAAATGGGCTCGGTGACGAATTCGGTGCCGTCGAGCGCGCCGTCGAGCGCCGCCGACAGCAGTTTGCGGGTCACCGGCAGCGACATGCGCTTGCCGACGCCGTAGGCGCCGCCGGACCAGCCGGTGTTGACCAGCCAGCACGTGGCGCCGTGCTCGCGCGATCCGCTCTGGCCAGCATCTTGGCGTAGACGGCCGGGGGCGCGGCAGGAACGGCGCGCCGAAGCAGGTCGAGAAGGTCGCCTGGGCTCGGTGCCGACGCCGCGCTCGGTGCCGGCGAGCTTGGCGGTGTAGCCGGACAGGAAGTGGTACATCGCCTGCTCGGGCGTCAGCTGGGCTGATCGGCGGCAGCACGCCGAAGGCGTCGGCGGTCAGCATGCACGATGTTGCTTGGGTGGCCGCCCATGCCGGCTGTGCGATGGCGTTGGGGATGTAGTCGATGCGGATAGGACGACGCGGGTGTTCTCGGTCAGCGAGTCGTCGTCGAAGTCGAGCACGCCGGTCTGCGCGTCGAGCACGACGTTCTCGAGCACCGTGCCGAACGGCGGGTGGCGCGCGTAGATCTCCGGCTCGGCCTCTCGGCGACAGGTTGATCGCCTTGGCGTAGCAGCCGCCCTCGAAGTTGAAGACGCCGTCGTCGGCCCCAGCCGTGCTCGTCGTCGCCGATCAGCGCGCGGTCGGGGTCGGCCGACAGCGTCGTCTTGCCGGTGCCGGACAGGCCGAAGAAGATCGCCGACGTCGCCGTCCGGCGCCGACGTTGGCCGAGCAGTGCATCGGCAGCACGTCCTGCTCCGGCAGCAGGTAGTTGAGCACGAGAAGACCGACTTCTTGATCTCGCCGGCATAGATGGTGCCGCCGATCAGGACGATGCTTGCGCGTCAGGTCGAGCACGATGCAGGTCTCGGACTGGGTGCCGTGACGCTCCGGATCGGCCTTGAACGAGGGCAGATGCACCACGCAGACATTGGGCTTGAGGCTCCTCGAGTTCGTCTTCGCTTCGGCTCGATCAGCAGGTGCCGGATGAACAGGGCATGCCAGGCGCTTTCGGAGAACACGTCGACTTCATAGCGCTGTTTGATGTCGGCACCGACATGCAGTTGTTGGCGGAACAGCTCCCTGCCCCTGGCGTATTCGAGCAGGTCGTTGAGCAGAAGGTCGAACTTGTCCTTTTCCATCCGCGCGTTGTTTTCCCACCAGACGCGATCGTCGGTGGTGGCGTCGCCGACGATGTATTTGTCCTTGGGAGAGCGGCCCGTGAATTTACCCGTCGTCGCGACAAGGGCGCCATCGCGTGTTGTGACGGTCTCCTTGCGCTCGAGCGAGAAGGCGACCAGCTCATCGGTATGGTTGTTGGCATTGACGCCGGCGGCGTTGGCCAAGAGGAATTCGGCGATGGTGGCGGGAGTCAAATCAAGGATCATGTCAGATGGTCCATCGGGGTTGCACACTCGGGCTGGTGCCCTTTCGGGCGGCGAAAAGACCCTCCGCGGTCACCTGCCCTCCTCAAGTGGCGACCGTGCGGGCCGTATTCGGGTCCTCTCCCCCTTCGACGATTTTCGTTCATACGAAAAACGCAGGCCGCGCAGAATTCCTTATTTCGCCGCAGGAGCGGGATGAGTTTTCGACCGGGTTGCGCCGGCCGACACCGTAGCGTTTTTGCATGCGCATGCAAACATGTTTTTACGACTCCTGTATTTACAGGATTTCTCCGAAACTGTCAATCGCCTTTATTTACAGCAAGGCGCCGGCACATCGCGGCTCGTGCGGCCCGCCGTCAGGCTTGCCCGACGAATCACCGCGTCGACAATGGGAGCACGAAAAGCTGGGCGATCAGCAAGCGATGGATCGACCGGAAGGCTGGCCCGCTAACCCGCCAGACGCGTTCGCCGCTTTCTTCGACAACACCGGTCGCCGGCACTCGCGCCGAGCCGCGCACGACCAGCCGCCCGCGCACCTCGCGCCGTTGCGCCCGTCGGCCCGGATCCTCGATCATCGTGTCGATGATCCTGATCGCTTCGTCGACCAGCGCCCGGGCCGGCTGCGAATAGGTGGTCAGATCATAGGCGTCTCGGCCCGGCCTCGGGCACATCATCGAACCCGACCACCGACAGATCCTCGGGATCCTCAGTCCGAATTCGCGCCTGGCCACGCCGATGGCGGCGAAGGCCATGTAGTCGGAGGCGCAAAAGATCGCGTCCGGCCGCTCGGAGGCGCACGAGCAGTCCGCGCACCGCCTGCGCGGCGCCGTCGAAGGTGTAGTGGCCGTGCACCATGGTCACCGGCGCCGCGCCACGCGCGGCCAGGGTGCCGGCAAAGGCTTCGCCGCGCGCCCGCCCGGTGGTCGATGCCGGCGACCCGCCGACAAAGGCGTAGCGCGTGTGTCCGCCGGCGAGGAGGAACGCGGCGATGCGTTCGCCGGCGCGCTGGTTCTCGCCGCGCACCGTCGAAATGCCCGGCAGATTGGCTCTCGCGGTTGATCTGGACGATCGGCACGCCCGATTTCTGGCATTGCAGCGCCAGTTCGAGCGAGGCGGTGGTCGCCGTCAGGACGATGGCATCGACCTGATAGGAAAGGACCTGCTCGAGCGGCCGGGTCGGCCGCCTCGCCCGGCGGATTGGTGAACAGGAGGATGTGCCGCCCGGTTTCGCGCAAGCGCTCGGACAGCGCGTTGACCACCTGGGCATAGAACGGGTTTTCCAGATAGGAGATGCGCCAGCGCCACGATGTTGGAGCGTCTCGTCGCCAGCGAGCGCGCCATCAGGTTGGGCTGATAGCCGAGCTGCTTGGCCGCGTCGAGGATGCGCTTGCGCGTCGCTTCGGCGACGCTGGCGCCGGGCGTGAAGGCGCGCGATACCGCCGACTGGCTGACGCCGGCCTGTTGGCGACATCGCTTTCGGTTGGCGCACGCCGGGGGTGCGCTTTTTTTGTGTGACTCACGGCGAATTCCCGAATATCCGACCCTGAGGCTCTCGAATGCGGGAACCTTATTGATTTGGACGGACGAATTCCAACGCAAACGGGCGCCCGGAGAAACGGGCGCCCGTTCAAAAACAGCTCCGTTTGCCCGTCGCCGGGATCGCGGCCGGACCGGCCGGTCAGGCTGTCCATGGCACCGGGTCCGGGAATGGCCTTTGGCGGGCACTTGCCGAGAATGATCATGCCCAGAACCTCGTCCTTGGTCACGTCGGCCTTGGTCGACCTACCGACGACTTGCGCCGTTCTTCATCACGCGACCGGTCGGACAGATCGAACACGTCATGGATGTCGTGGCTGATCAGGAAGATGCCGATGCCCTCGGGCTTGAGCTCCTTGATAGGTCGGCGACCATCGGGTCTCCTGCGGCCCGAGCGCGGCGGTCGGCTCGTCCATGATCAGGATGCGGGCGTTGAAGTAGATGGCGCGGGCGATGGCCACCGACTGGCGCTG
>CAWGGS010000012.1:0-15318 GCA_963822095.1 uncultured delta proteobacterium | reverse complement strand
GCCGTACAGGATGGCGATCCATCGCAGGGGAAGGCGCATTTCTTCGGGCGTGGACAGGACGAGGTTGGGCACCACCTCGAGTTTCTCGAGGTCGATGTCGGGCTGGTAAAAGCGGTTGAAGAGAACGAGTCCGCGCGCTCCCGCCTTGTCCAGTCGGCTGGCCATGTTGGCCATGTTGCTGAAAAAGGGGCTCAGCTTGACGGCCACGGGGATGCTCACGGCCGAGCACACGGTTTTCACGTTGTCGACGTACATCTGTTCGACCTTCTCACCGGGCATGTCGAGGTCCCATGGTGCAAGCCCTTGACCGTGGATTCGGGCAGGCCCATCTCGGTGCCGATCGCCGCCGCGAGCTCGCCCACACGGCGCTCATGTCCGGCGGTATAGGGGTCGCGCAGTTCCACCATGCTCGACACCGCCTGCAGCGTGGATTCCATCGCGTGCTCCAGGCGCTCGACATAGCGGTCGATCTCGGCCTGCGCGCGTTTGCTTTCGCCGATGTCCTGCGCCATGCCCAGGATCACTTTTCTTCCCTGCACCGTCGCAAGAATTACGCGCGCTCCCATGTCCACAACGCCCCCATCCTTGCGCAGCACACCGAAGTCCAGCTCCACCGACTCCTGCCCGCCCGAGAGCAGCCGGCGCATGGCTTCGGCGATCCGCGCCCGGTCCGGTTCGACGATCAGGTCGAACATCGCCTTACTGGGCAATTCATCAACGGTATAAGCGAGAATCTCGGCCGTGCGCCGGTTGGCGTAGCTCACCTTCCCATCCTCAATCGTGAACACGGCGGCGACGTTCTGATCGAGCATGGCGCGGTAATGCTCCTCGCTCTGCCGCAACGCCTGTTCCGCGAGCTTGCGTGCTGCTTCGCGCTGAAAATTGTCCAGCGCGAAGGAAACGTCAGCGGCGAATCGCCAGTTTTAAAATAATTAAAACCTGATCTTATTTATAGCATCATTGGAAAATTTTTCAATCTCTTCCTCAAGTCCATTTTTATTGAACAAGTGTGTTATAGTACTTTTTATTTCCGATATTCCCTTCAAATCTTCCGTCTTTTCAGTCATACAATACCTCTAAGCAAATCGTAATCTTTATGTAATTATTGCTTCGTTAGACCGATTATATTGCTCGGACCGCATGAACATGATAACGCCAAGAATAGTGAGAATAGACGGGGTAAACACCCCACCGAAAGTTCCCAGCTTGTTTTTGACGAGATCGATTCGCTCTTTTGTATCACTTTCCATACGTTTTATCCGGCCAACCGGTTTGAGAAATTATGAGAGATCTTTTCCGATAATCTCCCTGCAAATATAGAGTTTTTTAACGTTTGAAATAATCTAATGACCAAGTTTGGCAGGAGAGAATATATTCAGATAAATGCTTTTTGTTTCAGGCTACATTGTAAAATATTTCGTTAATAGATTAATACTAGACCATAAATATTTGAGATTTTGGTTGCAGTTGCATCAGTGCCATGACTACCCTCTCTCCAGTTCCAACCGACTGTTTTGACAAGCATTCCTACATTGATACCCAATCCGGACATGGATGGTCTGGCAGATTCAGGATATCTGCATTTTCCTTTTTCGGAAATGGCAGGACATTCAGGCTGGTCCGCACAGAATATTTTTTTGCATGGGCCGCCTGCATAGGCTTGCGCATGAGTGAATCCCATTTCCACGGCAGAATGTTCGATACCGGATGCTCTTTCGTGGAGCACACGGAAAAACTCCATGGCCTGACTGGAATAAAGAATTTCAGAAGGAACCTCAATAGTAAAAAAAACGGCCTGACTAAAATTTTCAAGCTTCTTTCTAAAAGCTTCAGGTCCCGAGACATGGGGCGGGCAGCTTAATGACATTCCATAATTCTCGCATTGTGGTTCCCGACATTTGTCGGCAAGATCATTTGCAATGATAATTTTTTTTGTTGAAACAATTGCAAAATCATCAGCTCCAGAGTTGTGTGCATCTTGGATCAACTTGTTTAATTTTGTGCTCTCTGTATCCATAGTATTTTACGCAACTTTCCGGGGTATGGTAACACTCGCAAGAATCCAGAATTCAGGAGCCTGAATTCAGAAGAAAATAAGATAAATCAGTAGATTAGATATAAAAAATTCAAACGTATCAAAAAAGGAAGATATCCGCCATCCACCCCAAATAACCACTTATTGAATAGGTCTATCGAACATTTTGAATATAAAATGAGGTTAGCAGAAATTTTGTGATTTCAAAAATATTTATTTCGGGGAGAATGAGGGGACATCCTCTACTTCCCCTTTCAATATCAAAACGTTTAGAAATTGGCCCGTGAAGTTTAAATGTTAAGGGATGCCACCTTTGATCCTGATTCAGGCACAGTAGATTTTCTGGATTTAATGTCTTGTGCAGGCGTTGCAAACATAGTTTTTTGAAGCTTTTGAGATTATCCAACTGCCGCCAACCAGTGCCATTAATAATGAATAAATTACCGTGCCGGTATTGATACCAAAAAATGTTACCAATAAAATTGCTGATATTATGAGAAAAACACCAGCTGATTCTTTTCGAATGAATTTCGATTTTTCACCACATTTTGAGCACTTAACGTACCACACAATATTCAACCATTAGGAATTGTGACATAAAAAGGAAAGGATCCACCTCTAAAGGGGGGTGGTATTGGGTTAAGCCTGCCTCTAATGCATGACCTGGTCCTTAAGCCAGGTTTTTGATACGTGAACACATCTCAGGCATTGATATTTTCCAGCAGGCCTTCCCCTTCCTCGTTATGCGCCAGATCCAGGGCAACCCAATCGGCATAATAACCGCCTGCGGCCATCAGCTCGTCATGGCTGCCCTGCTCGACGATACTGCCGTCTTCCATCACGATGATCCGATCGGCGCGCCGGATGGTGGAAAGCCTGTGGGCAATGACCAGGGAAGTCCTGTTTCTGAAACTGTCATCAATGGCCTGTTCCAGGATGTTTTCCGACTCGGTGTCGATGGCCGCTGTTGCCTCGTCAAGGACCAGGATTGCAGGGTCGCGACACAGGACCCGGGCAAACGACAAGAGCTGCTTTTCGCCGGTGGACAGATCGTGACCGCCCTCACCTATCTTGGTGTCCAGCCCTTCGGGCAGCCGCTCGACAAACCGATGCATCTCGGTCCTGGTGAGTATCTCTTCGACATCGGCACGCGATCGGCCGGTGTCCATGACGATATTGGCAAACAGGCTGTCCTGGAGAATAAGGACATCCTGGAGGATGATACCGACCGCACCCCTCAAATCCTCGGGATCCATGTCGGCGATATCAATTCCGTCAATGCTGATGGTTCCCTTTTGAGGGGCGTAAAAACGCAACAACAGGTTGGTGAGTGTCGTTTTTCCCGAACCGGTGGTACCGACCAGGGCATATGTCTTTCCGGCCGGAATGGTAAGCTCGATATCGTGGAGGATCTCATTGTCGTCATCATAGGAAAAGGTGATCCCGTTAAAGCGCAGCTCTCCCTGGAGCTGGCGCAGAACGACAGGCACCTTGGGAACCGGAACCGTCCGCCTGGTATCCAACAGCTCGAAGATACGCTCGGCCGAGGCCATCGCCGACTGGACGATTGAATATTTCTGCGACAGTTCCCGAAGCGGCTGGAAGAACAGACGCATATAGGAAATAAAGGCCACCAGCTCACCCAGGGTGAGTTGACGGCCGATAATTTCGCCGCCCCCGTACCACAGGATCAGGGCCGTGGCCATGAACCCCATGAACTCGGTGAGGGGCATGAAGACCCCAAACAGGCGAATCTGGGACATGTTGCGTTCCATGAACTCCAGGCTCAGATCTTCAAAGATCTCCCTGCTTCTCTGCTGGCGACCGAAGAGCTGCAGGATGCTGATTCCGGAGAGGGTCTCCTGCAAAAAACTGTTCAGCTTGGCAAGCTGGCTGCGAATCGCCCTGAATTTCTCCCTGGCCAATCGGGCAAAAAGGAGGGTGACCAGGGTCGCAAGCGGGACAAAGATCGACATGACCAGGGCTAACCGCCAGTTCAACAAAAAGAGCACCACCAGGATACCTACAATCCGCAGGAGATCGTTGAAGACCGTTACCATGACCGAGGTAAACATTTCGGTCATGTTGGCAATGTCATTGGTCAGGCGTGTCACCAGCCTGCCGGTGGGATGGAGGTTGAAGTAGGGGAGATCGAGGTTCAGGACATGACTGAAGATCCCCTGACGAATGATGTGCATGACCGACTGGCCGATCCACTCCAGCAGGACAACCTGGATAAACGAGGCGGCAAAGATGACAACCACCAGAATGCCGTACCAGTAGCCGAGGGTCAAAAGCCCCTGGAGCCTCTCGGAGGTAACAAGGGTACGGGCATCGATGTACCTGTCAATAGCAGTCTGCGTCAGGTAGGGAAGCGTAAGCGATACACCGGTCACCAGAAGCGACATCAGGACCGCACCGATAAGGGGACCGCGATAGCTGGCACTGAAGTTCAGGATACGTCGCCAGAGATGGGTGTCCCCGATCGAGCCGATTTTTCCCTCTTCCGTGTAGCCAAAATCATGCATCGCTTCCCTCACCTTCTTTGCGCATCTGTTTGAGATACATGGCCCGGTAAAAGGCGTTTTCCGTAACCAGCCGTTCGTGGCTGTCGTCGGAGACTATCCGTCCCTCGTCCAGAATAACAATATGGTCGGTCATCGACAGCAGTTTAATCCGGTTGGAGACGATCACCACGGTCTTGCCAGCGAGATGACTCTTGAGTCCGGCAAAGACCTCATGCTCGGTGGCCACATCCACCGCCGAAAGCCCATCGTCGATGAGCAGGATCGGTCGATCGCAAAGCAGGGCCCGGGCCAGGGCCAAACGCTGACGTTGTCCCCCTGAGAGCTTGACCCCTCGCTCACCGATCACAGTATCGTAGCCGTCCGGGAAGGAAGCGATATCATCATGGATTGCCGCATGCCGGGCCGCCGTTTCTATCTCTTCCCTGCTCGCATCGGATCTGCCGAGGCCGATATTGGAAGCGATTGTATCGGAAAAAACGACCGGCTCCTGTCCGACGTAGGCGATGGCAGAACGGATTTCTTCAAACGGCAGAGTATTTACATCCTGACCCGAGAAAAAGACCTCCCCATCCGCAACCGGGTAAAGCCTCGCCAGCACCTTACAAAGAGACGATTTACCACTACCGGTCCGCCCGGCCACCCCGTGGATGCCCGGCCCAATCTCCAGGTTGATATCCGTCAGTACCGGATCACGCGAGGATGGATAGGAAAAGGTCAGTGAGCGAAGGGAAAAAACAGGCTCCAGATGCCGCTCTTCTACAACCGGAATATCCGGCAGTGTGGCCGTGGAAGAGAGGAGTTCATGGATACGCCTGAGCGAGGTTGTTCCCCGCTGCACCAGGTTAGTCACCCAGCCGATGGCCATCATTGGCCAGACCAGCATGTAGAGATACGAGATGAAGGCGACGAAGTCCCCCAGGGTAATCTGGCGCAGGATAACCAGACGTCCGCCGAAAATAAGCACAAACAGCATACCGATGTTGCCGGTGAGTGTGGCGACCGGAAACATCAGCCCCTGAATCATGGCCACCCTCAGATTACTGCGCACATACTTCTTTCCCAGTTTATCGAACTCGTTTACCTGAAACTTCTCCATCGTATAGGCCTTGATCAATCTGACGGAGATCAGGGTTGATCGGGTAAATTCGGTCATCAGGGAAAATTGTTCCTGAACGATGTTAAATCGCTTGTGCAACTGCCCCGAGAGAATCCGGGTGCACAGAGCGAGTAGCGGCATGGGCAGAATGGCCAGCAGCGTCAGCCGAAAATGGATGTGGGCCATGAAGCCCAAGGCCGCAATCGACATGAACAGGGCATCCATTGCCGCAATCATTCCCATGCCACAGGCCATCTGAACCGCTGCCAGATCGTTGCTGATATGGGCCATCACATCGCCGGTGGTATGCTTTTCGAAAAACGGGGCGTCCATCTTCAGAACGTGGGAAAAGATCCGGTCCCGGATGATCCTCTCCAATATCCGGGAGAACCCGATAATCATATACCGCCAGATAAAACGTAAACCGTTGATGGAAACGGCGATCAGGAGGATAAAACCGGCTAATCGCAACAGGATTGCATTAGAGGATGTCCCGGCCGCCAAGCCGTCAATGCCGTGTTTGAGAATCCTCGGAATGAGAAGCTGGAGGAAATCGACCAGCAAAAGGGAGACGCAGCCGAAAAGAATCCGCAGCCGGTACTTGGCAAATATCGGCCCGACAACTCGCAAGAGTCGGGTAAAGCTTACTGTGGACTTTTTCTGCCTGTCCCTATTTTTAAGGAAAGTGAAGGTCGTCACGGAGTTGCAGAAACAATAAAACGAAAAAGAGGCACAAACATCGACATTTTTTCCGGTGATTAAGATTTAGACCGTCTCAGCTAAATATCAGCCCGTTAGACCTATGCGAAATAACATTTATATTTACCATCCAAGGCTTGCAAACGTCAAAGGAAACCCGAATATTTTACGCATCCACTCTTGACAGTATCCCAAATACGGATTTAAAATTTCAGGTAGGAATTGTTGCAAGTAATATTTTTTTTATCTGCTTATAACTGTTCACCACGAGAGAGCTTTCTTTGTATTATGATGGCGCTTGTTCCCGAAAAGGGGGGGAAGGCCATTGCCTTTCCCCATTCGAGTGCGTCCCACGCCCTCAAGTCCGGCCTTGTCACTGTCGAAAGGGTGTTCGCCCTTCCCCACGCTTTTTCCGGCCGTTTCAAAACACCTAAAACGTTATCACCATCCCACTGGATTTCAAGGATAATAAACGAAAATCGCCAAAAAAGATCAAACGTTCCTGGTGGTATACTTTTAAACGGGTAATACTATTTGACAGGAGGGAGAACCATGTTCAAAAAGATAACGGAGAGAAACAAAAAACTGGTCAAGGAACTCCTGCTTATGGGAGGGATAACTGTAAACGGTCCGAATCCTTGGGATATCATGGTCCATGACGACCGGGTCTATTCGGCATTACTCAAGGAAGGTTCACTGGGACTGGGAGAATCCTATATGGCCGGTTGGTGGGACTGCAAGCAGATCAATCAACTGATCGCCCGGCTTCTGAAAGCCGATGTTGAAAGACATGCCAGGCAGAACCTGAAATTCCTGCTGCGTATACTGCTTGGAAAATTCATCAACTTCCAAAACCGACAACGGGCACTTGAGGTCGGCAAGGTCCATTACGATATCGACCCCGATCTCTACCAGCGAATGCTGGACTCGGAGATGAACTACTCCTGTGGCTACTGGAAGGAGGCAAAAAGCCTGGAAGAGGCCCAAAAGGCCAAACTGGAACTCTCGTGCCGGAAGCTGAAGCTTGAGCCCGGAATGAGGGTCCTGGATGTCGGTTGCGGCTTCGGCGCCTTTGCCAAATATGCGGCAAAGAACTACCGGGTCGAGGTCGTCGGCGTAACAATTTCCAAACAGCAGGCAGAGTGGGCAAAAGAACACTGCCGGTCCTATCCGGTGGATATTCGTTTTCAGGATTACCGGGATGTCGACGAACAGTTTGACAGGGTCATCTCAATAGGGATGTTTGAGCATGTCGGCAACATGAACTACAAAAAATATATGGAGACAGTCCACCGGAATCTCACCGACAACGGGCTCTTTCTCCTCCACACCATCGGCACCACCTGCCCGGGAAACGGGGCTGACCCCTGGGTGACCAAGTACATTTTCCCCAATGCAGAGCTCCCGACGGCCAAGGAGATCCCCATTGCCTGCGCCGGCAAATTCGTTATCGAAGACTGGCACAATCTGGGCTCAGATTACGTCAAGACGCTCAGTGCCTGGTATAAAAATTTCACCCGCCACTGGAGCCATCTCAAGAAAAACTATGACGAACGATTCTATCGGATGTGGACCTATTACCTCTTTGCCTTTATCGGAAGCTTTCAGGCAAGGCATATCCAGGTCTGGCAGATTGTGTTGTCCAAGAATTACCTGCAGCAGGATTATCTTCCCGTTCGCTGAATCCCGGCGATCCGAGGATACCGCAGACAGGTGGCGAGATCACGATTTGTTTGCCTGCCTCTCCTTGTGATGAATCTGATGCCTGGTCGAGCTTACCTTTGGGGAAATACTCAGCTGCAAGGCCCCGTCGGTTACCCGGACGCCTGCTATCTGCATGGTTATGGCGATGGTTTTATCGCTGGTTTCGGCAATCAACGGGGCGAGCTCCTTCATGGCGATCGGATACTCACGGCCGTTGAGAAGGGGCAGCAACGTGCTTCCGATATCGGTATTGCTTCGAGTCGACGATGAAATGCCTTTGATGGTCGGTCTGATATACAAGATCTGTTTGGCTCTGTCGAAGCGCAACTTGGTGGAACAGGTAAAGTTTAGCTCAATTTCCCCGACCTTCAGACTGATCTGATGCCCTGCAAGCTCAGTCAGGATTCGCAAATTCTTGCCCGCAAGTTTCAACTTGCATGAAATACGACCGTCCCTAACCTGCAAATCTTTGATACCGATTATGGTGATGGATCCCTTCAATCCGGACGTTGCGGGATTGACACGTAGCGGCAACATCTCCGTTATTGCCTGGGATAGTACAGATTCAGGGAGATTGAGGGTTATGTTGTTGTCTTGCGCCATGGCGGCAAAGAGATGGGTCGGTACAATAAAAGGGAGCAGAAAAAGAAGTGTTGTCAGCAACCTTGGCATGATTGAGTCCTAAGTATTGGTTATTCGTTCTTGTCATTGACACCTGTTCCGGGCATACTATACACGTAGCAAGACAGGAGACGGATACTGTATACTATCCTGTGCAAAATTACCCGATTTTTTCGCTATCGGCCTCCCTCTGCCACGGACATGACGGATAATGCCTATTCTTACAGTTTCCTCGGATTGCCTCTTTGAAGATGCATCGGCCGACCTGACGGCTGCCGTAAAAGACCGGTTGACCATCCTGAACCCCGAGTACACAGCGGCCAAACGCTACGGCCGCTGGATCGGCAAGAGCCTGAAGCCCAAACTCTACTATTTTAATGAAGGGAAAAAAGGGATCCGATTTCCGAGAGGATTCTCCAATCAAGCCATTCTTCTCTGTCGTGAGATCATGGGTATTACCCCGGAAATCGTTGACAACAGACGGCTCATGGAAGAACAGGCCTTCTCTTTTTCCGGAACCTTGCGTCCTTACCAGCAGACGGGGGTGGAACTTGCCGTAAAACGTTCATTCGGGGTCCTGGAGGCGGGTACCGGCAGCGGCAAGACCATCATGGCGCTGGCGCTCATAGCTCTTAGAAAACAGCCCACCCTGATCGTGGTGCACACCAAGGAGCTCCTTTACCAATGGAGGGAAAGAATCAGGGAATTTCTTGGTTGCGAGGCAGGACTTATAGGTGACGGTCATCATCGTATCCAACCGGTTACGGTTGCCATCGTCAACAGTGCCCGAAAAAAGACAGGAGAGCTGGTGCCCTGCTTCGGCCATCTGATCGTCGACGAATGCCACCGGGTTCCGGCAACATTGTTTACCGATGTGGTGTCGAATTTCGACTGCCATTATCTGCTGGGTCTTTCAGCCACGGCCTTTCGCAACGACGAGGGTCTTACCAAACTCATATACTTTTTCATGGGCGACCGAATCCATAAAGTCGACCAGGACGAACTTAAAGCCACAGGTGCGATTGTAAGACCCCGGCTGATCCGGAAAGAGACAGGCTTTTCCTATGGCTATCGGGGTGATTATCAGGCTTTGATCAAGGCGCTGACCCGCCATGAGGGACGCAACCTCCTGATCATCGACGATATCTGCAAGGCCGTGCAGGACAACGGGACCGTACTGGTGGTCTCCGATCGAATCGGACACTGTGAGATTTTCGAGAAGCACCTTAAGACCCGAGGCTTATCCGTTGCCCTCCTGACCGGGCGAACCCCGCCGGATGTCCGGGCCGAGACCGTCGAGGCCGTCCGCAATGGTCAACTGCAGGTGCTGGTCGCCACCATCCAGCTCATCGGCGAAGGCTTTGATTGCCCTGGCCTTACCAGCCTTTTCCTGACCACGCCGATCACCTTCGAGGGCCGCCTCTTACAGGTCATCGGCCGAATTATGCGGCCGGCCAAAAACAAGGAGGCCCGGGTCTACGACTATGTCGACGACGCAGTCCCGGTCCTGAAAAGGTCGGGAAGAAACAGGTTAAAGGCCTTGAATGAGCTGTAATTCCAGCTTTTGTTCATCATGCAAAACAATTGACTTGCCGGATTTGTTTGCATGATCTCCCAAATACGTGTATATTGTCTGGTTTGCCTTTCCTGAAAGCACTCGTGAACAGACGGGTGCTTTTTTTATTGTCCGCCACCGGCTGACAACAGGACAAGTGAGACTTATTCTCTTTATGACCCTGGCCGTACGTGCCCTCTTTATCGTGTAGGAAAAGGAAAATGGAGCAGGAAAAAATTCGTAATGTGGCGATCATCGCCCATGTAGATCACGGCAAGACCACTTTGGTCGATCAACTCTTCAAGCAATCCGGAATGTTTCGCGAAAACCAGGCGATGGCGGAACGCCTGATGGATTCCATGGACCTTGAGAAGGAAAGAGGGATCACCATCACCTCTAAGAACGGTTCGTACAACTACAAAGATTATTGGATAAATATCATCGACACCCCAGGCCATGCCGATTTCGGCGGCCAGGTGGAACGGGTTCTGAGAATGGCCGACGGCGCGCTGCTGCTGGTTGATGCCCAGGAGGGCCCGATGCCCCAGACCTACTTTGTTTTGAAAAAGGCCCTGGAAAACCACCTGCCGGTTATCGTCGTCATCAACAAGATCGACAAACCCGCCGCACGCTGTAGTTGGGCTGTGGACCAGGTCTTCGACCTCTTCGTCAAGCTGAATGCCCCGGATGATGTCCTGGATTTCCCGATCGTCTACACCTCCGCCAAAGCCGGCTACTCCCTGCTCGACCCTGCCGATGCTGTGGAACCCGGCCGTGGGATGGAATTCGTCTCACAGAAGATTGTTGAACATACACCGGCACCCAAAGGGTCGGTTTCGGCTCCTTTACAGATGCAGGTCGCAACCATCGACTACTCCCCATATCTGGG
Organism: uncultured delta proteobacterium; assembly: GCA_963822095.1. Classification (GTDB taxonomy): domain Bacteria; phylum Desulfobacterota; class Desulfobulbia; order Desulfobulbales; family Desulfocapsaceae; genus CAWGGS01. Next base: position 4,191 of record CAWGGS010000012.1, on the reverse strand, counting down.
CAGACTGGGTATCGGCAAGGTCGTAAATGGCCGGATGTCCATCAACCAGCCCGTGGTGGTCGCCCGTCGCGACGGTTCAATCCGCCCGGTCAGGATTTCCAAACTCTTTCGCTTCGTTTGCGACGGAAAACAACCTGCGGAATCCGCTGTCTGCGGCGAAATCGTGGCCGTTGCCGGAATGGACGACGTCACGGTCGGCGTCACCTTCACCGACCCGGATAATCCGCAGCCTATGCCCCTGATTGCCATTGACCCGCCGACCATCTCGATGAACTTCATCCCCAACGACTCTCCCTTTGCCGGCAAGGAAGGGAAGTATGTCACTTCGAGGCATATAGAAGAGCGTCTGAACCGGGAGACCCTGGCCGATGTGGCTCTGCAGTTCGAACCGCTGACCGATGCCGTGGGCTTCAAGGTCTCGGGACGCGGTGAGCTTCACCTGTCGATCCTGATTGAAAAGATGCGACGTGAGGGCTATGAGCTGCAGGTAACTCGCCCTCAGGTCATCATGAAAAAAGAGGACGGCCAACTGCTCGAACCCTACGAGAGGCTGACCGTTGATGTCGACGAGAAATACCAGGGCGCAGTTATCGAAAAGCTCGGCAAGCTGAAGGGACAGATGGAGGAGATGACCACGGAAAACGGGATGATACGCATGGTCTTCAAGATCCCGACCCGGGGGCTTTTGGGCTACCGTTCCGAGTTCATGACCGACACCAAAGGCATGGGCATGATGAACTACGTCTTCTGCGAGTACGGTCCCTACGCTGGCGACATCATCAAAAGAGTCAACGGGGTGTTGGCGGTAAAGGAGCCCTGCACTGCGGTCGCCTACGCCCTCTTCAATCTTCAGGAACGCGGCAGGCTCTTCATCGGTCCCGGCGTGCCCCTGTACCCTGGACAGATAATCGGTGAGCACAGCCGGCCAAGCGATCTGGTGGTTAATCCAGCTAAGGGCAAGAAACTGACCAACATGCGGGCCTCAGGCTCAGACGAGGCGGTAATTCTGGTCCCGCCGGTGGCCATGACACTTGAAGATTGCATCGCCTACATCAATGACGATGAGCTGGTCGAGGTGACCCCGGCCTCGATCCGCCTCAGAAAACGGGCAGGGGTAAAGATACGAGGATAGTTCGATGCAGAACCTGATTATCGCCATCATATCAGGGATCGTAGGTCTGGCTACCCTGGGCGTCATCCTCAAGAGGTACGGCAGCGACTGTATCCCCTGAATGACGCTCTACGGGTCCATAGGCATGGGCCTTCTGACCTTCTGGATATTGCACCTGCTTCTGGCCTAGACCGAATTTCTCATGAAAACTGTGCCAATTTGGAAGAAACTCAAACGATCCAACATGTTCTGAGAAAACTCATTTATTACCAAATTTACACAGTGTTCACCAAAGGTCAGTCCATGCGGCGCCATCTTCTTCAGTTTTTGGCAATGAACATAGTTTAACTATAATTCATTGCCAAAAACTTCGAACCTGACGCAGCCTGAACTGATGAGAAATACGGACCGGATTTCTCATCAGCCGATCTTACCGGTACTTTCCGGAAAAGTAATCGGCCAGGATCTCGGCATGATCAAAGGCAAGATCGGGCAGGTCGGCCTGCGTGAAAAGCTGCACCTCGCCCGCATCATCACCCGCCAGCGGCACTCCCTCACCCCTTGCCGTAAAAACCGTCGAGGCCGTATGCATCCTGGCGTCTCGATCCGGATTCGAATAGGTGTGTAACTGTTCCAGGTCTGTCACATCAAGTCCTGTCTCCTCCCTGGCCTCCCTGACCGCCGCCGTCTCGAAGGACTCGCCGTAATCGACAAAACCACCGGGCAGCGCCCATCCATGGGGGGGATTTTTCCTCTTGATCAACACGATCCGCCCTCCGATCTCTATTATGATATCAACGGTCGGCGTCGGGTTGCGAAACACAGCTATTTTCTTCTTACAATGCGGACATTCCATTTTTGTTGCTTTTCCTTTAATCTAAGGGGCTGTCAAGAAATAACATGACCATTTTGTATCTCATTTTCAGGCCATCTTTGGCCGCAGTTCAATCGCGAAATCCCAGGCGTTACCCCCGCAGCCGGCGCAGCGGTAGATTACCTTATTTCTTTCATCCATTGTACCCTTTGCGCGCCTTATCCAGGTCCGTACCAAAAGAGGAAAGAATCGTTTCCCTATCTTGCCAGTCTCTCTCTTTCAAGCCCATAAGGGCTGAATGATCCGACCATGGATAGCTCCGCAATTCAGCCAGACTCTTGAAAAAGATAGCCGATGCGCTTGTGGCGTTTATTGAAATTAACCACATAGCCGGGAAGAAGGCGCCTCATGCTCGCAAACAAAGGCTGTAGGCCGGTTCTAACCAGGATATGATAATGGTTGGACATCAAGGACCATGCATAGACGGCAATATTTTCTTCCCGGCAAAGCATTGCCAGGCGGGCAAGGAAATCTTCCCTGTCCTTTCGGTTGCGAAATATTTTGGTCCGCTCAATCCCTCTTCCTATGACATGGTGCAATGTACCGGGAGCATCCATTCTTGCTTTTCTAGGCATGGAAACCATGTATACACCTTTAACCTATACCAACAAGTATTTTTTCACCAACGTTCCCTTGTTCTCACGTCCCCTTGTTCCCACACTAACTCTCATCACATCATCCTGTTAAGAGACTGGCAAGACTAATCTCTTATAGCCGTAAGAGACTGCAAGGTACAACAAGTTCGGAAGCGTCAATCGGTCGTGATACTGCAAAATAATTGGAAAGAATATGGATTACGAGGTTGCTCTTTATCCATTGATAGGTTATGTGTGATATGTGCTGACAGAGAATATGGGTAAGGAAGGCTTATTTTTTTAAAGCATCCCGAAACAGCAATTTCTTCTAACCTTCAAAGATATGCTGCCGATTCCAGAGAATATTTTAGTCCAATTCAATAAAGTTTTAACTCAACAAGAAGTACGGAAATCCTCCCACCTTTACTACCGTAAATGGCTTCGCTATTTTCTTGATTTTCGAAAAAAATATCCACCACCCGAGGCTAAATCCGAGCAGGTTCGCCTCTTCATCGAAAAGCTGAAGTCCAAAAACCAAACCCCGCAACAATGTTCACAGGCCGCACATGCAATTTCTCTCTTTTTTCAGTCCCAAGAGCTGAGAAATGGTACTCAGGTGTCTTTGGAGGCACAATCACCTCCATCTATCCACCCAGCACCCCCGCAACTCAAAGCGGACATTGCCAATGGCTCTTCCGGTAAAAACAGCAGCTCAAAAGGGAGACCTGAGATACCCGTTGCAGAACCGTCTGCTGCTTACACATCACCGACTGGAAAACGTTATAACGAATGGCGCTGTCTGGAAAAATCGAAATCACCTGCCTGGGACCAAGCCATTGAAAAACTCGCTGCCGAGATTAAAGTCAGGCACTATTCCCGAAAGACGCTTAAAACATATGCCGACTGGGGGCGCAAATTTCAATGACTATCTGAGCGACAAACCACCGGAAGAGCTTTCATCCACAGATGTAAAGGAATACCTCACCTATTTGGCTGTTAAATGCCGTGTTGCCTCCTCAACACAGAACCAGGCATTCAACGCATTGCTCTTCCTGTTTCGACATGTCTTCAAGAAAGACTTTGGTGATCAACGAGATGTACCTCGTGCCAAAAAATCAAAATATATACCTGTCGTTCTCTCCCGCCAGGAGATAGACTCGATTTTGATTCATCTCGACTACCCTTTCAATATTGTGGTCAACTTGCTTTACGGTTGTGGCCTTCGTCTCTTCGAGTGCGTCGGTCTTCGGGTACAAAGCTTCAATTTCGAGGATGGAATTCTGACAGTACATGGCAAAGGAGACAAAGACCGGACTGTCCCCCTCCCTCGGAAACTCATTCCCAAATTGAAGACCCAATTGGAGTTTGTGAGCGAACTTCATGATAAGGACCTCGCAAGGGGTTATGCGGGAGTATTTCTCAAAGACGCGCTTGAAAGGAAGTATCCAACCGCTGCCAAGGATTTCATCTGGCAATGGTTTTTTCCGCAACGAAGGCTTACACCAATACCGGGGACAAATGAGCTTAGACGATATCACCTTCACGAATCGCATGTCCAACGTGCTATTAAGAAAGCAGTAGGAAAAGCGAAACTCACCAAGCGCGTTAGGTCGCATACCTTTAGGCATAAT
>CAWGGS010000011.1:0-121041 GCA_963822095.1 uncultured delta proteobacterium | reverse complement strand
ACCTGTGGCACCTTTGCCGGCCCCAAGGATATTCCCCAGTCTGTGGTGGAGGGTTCGGCTGCAGCAGCTGCCGTTTCCCGCCTGTTGATGCAGGTTCGGGGAGAAATGACCAAGGAGAAGACGTATCCGCAGGAGAAAAATCCCGCAGGAGAAACGCCTCGGATCGGTATCTTTGTCTGCCATTGCGGATCGAATATCGCCAGTATCATTGACGTGGAGGCCGTGGAGAATTATGCCGCAACTCTTCCTCATGTCGCTCATGTCGAGCGTAATATATTTGCCTGTTCCGAGGACAGCCAGCAGACTCTGGTCAGCAGGATCAAGGAAAAAGAACTGAATCGGGTTGTGATCGCCGCCTGCACCCCGAGGACCCATGAGTATCTCTTCAGGGAGACGCTCAAGGCGGCAGGTCTCAATGAATACATGGTTGAGATTGCAAATATCAGGAATCAGGACGCCTGGGTACATTCCCAGAACCCGCAGGTGGCAACAACCAAGGCCTTCGACCTGGTCCGTATGGCTGTGGCCAAGGTGACAGCTTCCGTTCCACTGTCTTCGATAACCGTACCCATCGTGCCCAAAGGGCTGGTTATCGGCGGAGGGCTTGCCGGTATGACTGCGGCTCTAAGCCTTGCCGAACAGGGGTTTGAGGTCCACCTGGTGGAAAAATCGAACAGGCTCGGCGGCAATTCCCTGAACCTTAAACATACCTATTCGGGTGAGCATGTGCCGATGAAGGTTGCCAAACTGATTGACAGGATACTCGTCAATGAAAAGGTCATCCTCCATAAAGAGTCCACCGTCATTGGAGTGGAAGGTTTTATCGGCAATTTCAAGACAACCCTGAAACATGTCGGTGGCCGTACAAGGGTCATAGAGCACGGAGCCTGCATTCTTGCCACCGGCGGAAAGATCTATTCTCCCGATGAATACGGCTATAAGTCGATACAGAGGGTCGTCACGTCGATTGAGTTTGATAAGCTTCACGACCTCAAGGAAACCCATGTCAAAAGAGGAAAATCTTTTGTCTTTATTCAGTGCGTGGGCTCACGGGAACAGGATAGGATGTACTGCTCCAAGGTCTGTTGCACCCATTCGGTGCAGTCGGCGATCGAGCTGAAACGGGAAGACTCCTCTCGTAACGTCTATATTCTCTATCGCGACATGCGGACCTACGGAGAGCGTGAATCCCTTTTCAAGAAGGCCAGACAGATGGGCGTCGTCTTCATAAATTATGAATTGCACGGCAAACCGAAGGTCACCCAGAACGGCAAGTCCATAGATGTCGAGGTCTGGGACCATGTCCTGCATCGTCCGGTTCTGATCAAGGCCGACATGGTTATTCTTGCTGCTGCCATTGTCGCCAATAAAGACGCGGAGGATCTGGCGAAGCACTATAATATTCCGCTGGAGGAGAACGGATTCTTCCAGGAGGCGCATGCCAAATTGCGTCCGGTCGATTTTATGACAGATGGCATGTTTATGGCGGGCCTTGCCCATTACCCCAAACCGGTGGATGAGTCGGTGGCCCAGGCCTTGGCGGCTTCTGCCCGGGCGGTAACGCTTCTGTCCAGGGAAAAGATAACGCTTGATGCGGTCAAGGCGATCATCGATCCGGTCTTCTGCGACGGCTGTGCGCTGTGCATTGACGTTTGCCCGTATCGCGCCATTACCCTTGTGGAAAAGGATACAATGACGGCCGAAGGCCAACCTGAAAAGATCGCTGTGATCAACGAGGCCCAGTGCAAAGGGTGCGGGCTCTGCCAGGGAACCTGTCCAAAGAGGGGCGTGATCATCGCCGGATTCACCCTGGATCAGTTGAAAAATCAGATTCGGGCGGCCCTGCAGCATTGATGTGCTGTTTGATCGGTGGATGACTGATTTGTTGACAGATATGTATGTAATTGGATATATTTGATAAAAGGAGTTTTCCGGATGGCATTTGAACCGAAAATCATTGCCTTCTGCTGTAACTGGTGCTCTTACGCTGCAGCCGACCTTGCCGGTACGGCCAGGATCCAGTATCCGCATAACGTGCGGATTATCCGGGTGATGTGCTCGGGTATGGTTCATCCCGAACTCGTACTGGATGCCCTGTCCAACGGTGCAGACGGAGTAATGGTCCTCGGATGTCATCTGGGTGAGTGTCACTACCAGGATGGCAATCACAAGGCATTGGCTCGCTCCGATATGATTTCGGAGTTGCTGGAAGATTTTGGATTTGAGCAGGAGAGGTATTCCATATCCTGGCTTTCTTCTTCCGAACCGGACCGGCTGGTCAAGGCCTTTTCAGAGATGACCGAGCGTATCAGAAAGATGGGGCCGGTGGACGCCCACGACGCTACGGGATAGGAGGTGTGGGCTCATGGCTGTACGTGCTGCCCTGGAATGGTTTAATTCATGTTCCGGTTGCGAGATGGCGGTCCTCAATATCGGAGAGGACCTTATCGGGTTCCTGACTAAACACCTCGAACTTGTCCATGCGCCTGTGCTGATGGACCATAAATACCAGGGGCAGTGCGGCGAAGGATCGGAGCCTGATATTCCCGAGGCGGAAGTGGGACTGGTTTCCGGAGGCATTGCCAATACCGAGCATCTTGAGCTTCTTTTGCTGATGCGCAGACGCTGCCGGGTTCTGGTCGCCCTTGGGACCTGTGCCACCCATGGCGGGATTCCCGCCTTGATGAACGGACGGGGGCTGCGTCAGGGGCTGGAAGAGGTTTTTACCACAGCGACCACTGATCCAGGCAGTTCCTTTCCAACAGGCGATGTGCCTGCACCACTGGATCGTGTTTATGCCTGTGACGAAAAGGTGGATATGGATATCTACCTGCCCGGATGTCCTCCGAACCCAAGACATATAGCAGAGGTCCTGACCGCTGTAGCAGAAGGCAGGCCCCCTGTCCTCCCGGGAAAGAGTGTCTGCGACACCTGTCCTGTGGAAAGGAAAGGCAAGGGGACCGTCGCTGAGGTCAGGCGATTTCTGGTGAACGCCGAGAATGAGGGGCCGGTGGAGCGGATGCGCTGTCTGCTGGAGCAGGGATTTATGTGCATGGGGCCTGTCACCGCTGCCGGGTGTTCCGGTCGGGGACTTCCCCGTTGTATCGCGGCCAGGGTTCCGTGTCGGGGCTGCTACGGCCCGGTTCGCAAAGACGGCAACCAGATGCTCGATATGATGAATGCCCTGGCCAGCAACGGCATTGATTTTAAGTCGGTGATGGATCGCCGCTCGCTGCTTCGTTTTTCGGGAGCACATGGGAGATTGCGGCCGATGAAAAAGAAACAGTAGATGAGAAGAAGATGGGAGAGGTTATAACCATAGCTCCGGTCACTCGGATTGAGGGACATGCAAAGATTGCCATTCACCTGGATGACAAGGGTGATGTGGCCGACACCTATTTGCAGATTCTGTCCTTACGGGGTTTTGAAAAATTCGTTGAAGGACGGCTGGCGGAGGAGATTCCGCGTATTGTAACCCGTATCTGCGGTATCTGCCCATGGATGCACCATCTGGCGGCCAACAAGGCAATCGATGCGGCCTTCGGGGTCGAGCCACCTCCCACAGGTCACCTGCTGCGTGAGATCTGTCAACTCCTTGCCCATATCAGCGACAAGATTCTCCATTTCTTTTTCCTTTCTGCCCCGGATTTTATCCTTGGACCCGATGCCGACTACTCGGTGCGTAATGTGATCGGAATCGTCAAGGCTGAGCCGGAACTTGCCAGTAAGGTCGTCAAGATGCGGCAACTGGGGCAGATGATGCTGGAGCGTTTTGCCGGACGGTCCATTCATCCGGTGGCGGGTGTGGTCGGCGGATTTTCTAAGCCGATGTCGGAAGAACAACGCCGGGAGCTTCTCAAAGACAGCAGAACGCTCCTTGATTTTGCCTGTTTTGCCCTCGATTTTGCCAAAAAAAATGTCTTTGCCAAATATATGGACGTCATCTCTGACCTGGGGGCAATCACCACAGGCTTTCTGGGCACAGTGGACAGGAGGGACGGCTCACTCAGGCTCTATGACGGCATGCAGCGGCTGATGAAGGCCGACGGCAGCCTGATCGACTTTGAAGGAGAGAGGTACGATGAGTATCTCGGTGAACATGTTGAGAACTGGAGCTATGGGAAAATGCCCTACGCCAAGGCGTGGAAAGAGGGCTTTTCCCTGGACCTGTCTGCTCCGGCCGGAATCTACCGTTCCAATACCCTGGCCAGAATCAATGTCTGTGAGAAAATATCGACCCCTAAGGCCCAGGAAACACTCGAGGAATTCCGTGAACTCTTCGGCAGGCCGGCCCAGCAGACCCTCCTGTACCATTATACCCGTCTCATCGAACTTATCTATGTCTGTGAACGGGTTGTGGAATTGCTGCAGAAAGAGGAGGTTACAGATACCCGGGTCAGGACCGCGGCCGTACCGCGTGCTGGTCGTGGCGTAGGCATCGTAGAGGCTCCCCGGGGAACCTTGATCCATGATTACTCAACCGATACAAACGGCTGTATTACCCAGGCCAACCTGATTGTGGGAACGACCCATAATATCGGACCCATGAATATGAGCGTCAGGCAGGCGGCGACCTCCCTGATCAAAGGCGGAGTCTATGACCAGGGACTTCTCAACAAGGTTGAGATGGCCGTTCGGGCCTACGACCCCTGACTGTCCTGTGCGACACACCGCCTGGATGGCGGTATACCGATTGAGGTGAGTGTCTTCGCTGCCGACGGGAGCGAAATCGACCGGCTTGTTTCAGAATAAAATCGTATCGAACCGGGGAGAACCGACGAGATTATTATCTCTTTTATGTTTTTTTAGAGTAACCGATAAAAAAGGAAGAAAAAATGGCAGCTCGTAATGGAAGATTTGGAAGACCGAAGGTAAGAGCGGAGAACCCGACCGGTGCCTGTGGGTATATCGACCACATGACCATCGATGAACTGAAAGAATGTGCCGTCGGCGATGAATTCGACGCAACCTGCCCGTCCTGCGGTATGTTTCACCTCAACCGTGAGGAAATAGATAGGATTAATAGCGAAAAGGTTACGGAAACCCAGCAGTATGCCGAGATGAAAAAGGAAGCGGAAGAGGAGTGACGGTACGGTTCCGTAAAACTTTTTTACACTGCATCCTGTGGATAACCTTTTCTGATTACCACTCATGTGTAGTTGTTGATCGAGGACGTGAGCTTTTCGCACTCCGACGGACCTCCGCGAGGCGTCCTCCAGAGACACCCTCCGCCTTCCCGCGTTGTAGATAAGTACTCTTCAATACCGAAAAACCATAATCAACTGAGTGGCACCGGATTATCCAGATACTGTGGCCCTTTCTCTGGTTGATGGTGAGCGATTTTTTTTATATCCGTTGGCCGAAATTGTTTATCTGGCAAATTTCACGGATTGGGCTGGCCTTAACCTTCCCCCCCCTTAACAGGATCATCCGGTTTGAGCGTACTTTGGTAAAGCTAAAAGTAGCAACCCGGCGCAGGTCATCGCTTCCAGACGCTGCCCTGCGGCCTCAACGCTTGTGCACCATGGCCGACAGACAGACCGTCCCTGGCCTGCTGCCAGTGGCGGACGTCCTGTCCGCAACCTTCCGGGCCTGATGTGGTTCCCAGTCGGGCCTCCGCGATGCGTCCATAAGCGACGCCCTCCGCCTCTCGGGTTTTAGATACGTACGCTTAATCCGGAAGACCCCTTTAACAGGGATATTCCGCTAGTCTCATGGCTATATTCTCGAATCAGTCGATGTCTGATAAAGGTACAATTGTTTTTTCTAGATTTTACCCTAACGTTTAATTTCGGCGGAATAATTGCAGCTGAGGTGCGGTCGTATTGAATCAAAAAATAGTATTCGTTGCCAAAGACTAAACTTGGATAGAAATAAAATATCCATTAAAACGGATCATTACAATATTAACCAATAGGAAATACCTATTTGACAATAAGGAAAAAAAGTTTTAGCCTCGGATGGTCATCATAGCAATTTACAAAGATTTGCCCCAGAACTGTACATTTCAATCGTCGGGACCATGAAGATACACAGGTTTCGGGAGGACGGGGGTCTTTGTTTACAGATATTTTAAAAGGGACATCAAAAAGAGTAAACCAATGACTTGGACATTTGGAAGAGCAGATACCTTCACATGGCTGGCTTGGGCCTGCAGAGGATTGCTGGCCGGAGTTTTTTTATTTGCAGCTGTTCCGAAGCTTCTCGATCTGGATGCCTTTGCCTCGATCATAGATGCCTACGGTATTTTGCCCGATAGATATTTGGTCCCGATCGCTGTGGTATTGGTCTTTTTAGAGCTTGTCGGTGGTTTGGGACTGTTTTTCAAACGCGGGCAGCAGGTTTCCCTGACTATTATATTATGCCTTCTTCTCTTCTTTGTCCTGGTACTGGGGTATGGATTGTGGCTGGGCCTCGATATCGATTGCGGATGTTTCGGCCATGGAGAACCGGAGTATAAATTTTTCAGCAATCTTAAGGTCGCGTTGGTACGCGACCTTTTTTTATTGCTGCCCGTAGCCTATCTCTTTTGGTACGGTCGGTCTAACAGAATATGGGATAAGGAGGATAAGCAAAATGACTGCAGGGAAAAGATTGTTTAGTATTGCGGCTGCATTATTTTTGGTCGGGGCAATTTTTTGTACCAGTGCCCAGGCCTTTGGTGAAAACAAGTTCGAGAAAGAGGTTGGGGTTGAGCGTTCAGCCGTCACGCTTGCCCGCGAGGTGGTCGAGGGACACTACAAGACCATTACCGCCGCGGAGTTGCATGATCTTATCGCCTTGAAGAAGGACATATTGATCATTGATACCATGCCCTATGAGGCCAGCTACAAGAAAGCCCATATTCCCGGGGCCAAGCAATTCCTCTTTCCCATTCCGGAAATGTCGACTTGGGACAGCACGAAGACTGCCGGTAGAACAATAGAAGATTACAAGACGCTGCTCGGCCCCGACAAGAACAGGCAGATCATTGTCTATTGCGGATTTGTAAAATGCACCCGAAGCCACAATGGTGCCTTATGGGCGAGAAAACTCGGTTATACCAACGTCTACAGACAACCGGGTGGAATCTTTGCCTGGAAAGGGGAAGGGTTTGCCACTGAAAAGAATGAGTAGGTGAACAAGTAACAAATTAAGGGAGCCGATAGAGCAAGCAAGATACGACAGATGAGGCTTGAAAATCACTAGAATGTTTTGGGCGCAACCATGATCTTTCCCTGTCCCCGTCGCATTTTGTGACGGGGACAGGAGGAATGCGAATGCAGGTTATTTTTTTCTCTTTTTGATTGCGATCAGCATGCTCAGTCGCAGGCGATTGAGCGACGCCTCAAGCTCGCCGATCTCATCTTTTCTCTTGGAAGTGATCTCAACCTGGAGATTCCGGCCATGGGCTAGTTCATCAGCTCTATTGGAAAGGGCTCTGATCGGATCCAGGGAGCGACTGACGATGACTGAGGTCAAGATGATGGACAGGATGAGGATGGTACCCATAATGGCAAGAAGGGTAAGCATCAAGTGCCTCTTGGCATTTTCAATGGTTGTAAGCTGGATGCCGATCCTGAAACCTCCCCAATGCTTTCCTTTCACCATAATGGGGGACGAGATATCCCACAGAATCTTTCCCGTATCCCTATGGTAGATCTGCCGGAACCCCTTTTCGAGATTCTGGGCGGCTTTGAGTCCGACCGGGTCGTTGAAGACGCGTTTGGTCCTGTTGCCGACCAGATCTTTCTTCTGGTCTCCGGTAATCGGTTGCTGGTAGCGACTGTTGTGGGTGGGAAGATAACCGTTTTTGTCAACCGCCACGGCAAAGACAACACTTTTGTCCAGCAGGAATTCGTCTTCTATACTGAGAATGGCCTTATCCAGATAAGAGTCGTATTTTGTGTGGTATTTTGGTGGGTTGAAATCCCCAAAAGGGATATAGTTGGTATCAAAGGCATCTTTTACGGTAAAGACACCATTGTCAATGGCCTCTTCAATGAGTCTGCCGACGATTTTTGCACCGATTATCGATTGCATCTGTCCCCTGCTCAACAGTTCTGCTTCAAGGCTCTCGCTTTGCTTGTTGATGAGGATATACGTTCCGGCAGCCATGACGACAAGGATGAAGAGATTAACGATAATCGAAACCTTGACACCAATTTTCCTGGTAATGATATTCGCCATGTCGATTTTTCCCCTTTTAAAATTCCAGGCATAAAGTCATACGGACCATTGCATTCCCGGCCTGCGTTCATGGTCCATTTACGACACGGACCGGAGTAGAAAGTCCGGCCGGGTCAGTTAATATTCTCCTCAAAAAAGAAGGTTCGAAATTCCTCCGTTAATGAGTATACCCTATCCGGATGGCCCCCCAGTGCTTTCCGGAGATATAGATTGGTACCGAAAGATCATAGATTTCCTCTCCTGTATCTCTGCTGTATTTCTGCAGTAAATACGGTTGTGTATTTCTGGCGGCTGCAATGCCGGTCCTGTCGTCAAAGAGCCTTTTAGTTCGATTGTTGAGCATGTTATAATCAGGATCCTTAGTAAGGGGTTTTGAATATCGTGAATTGTGTGTCGGGAGATACCCATTGACATCGACGGCGACAACAAAGAGGAATCGTTTGTCCATATCCAGGTATTTGTCTAGAATGATTCGCAGATTTTTATCCGTCAGCTTGTCGTACTGGGTGTGAAACTTCTGCGGGTACGTATTGGGTATCGGAATGTAAAATGTATCGAAAAGCTGGCTCAAGGTCAGTTGATTTGTGGCAAGGAAATTGTTGAATACCTTCACGACCTCATCCCGGCAGTTGAAGGCTATCTGTCTCACCTGTTGGTCGAAGGGGGTGTCCGGTACATCTGCCGCTCTCGAGGCGGGAGGACGAAAAAGGATAATACATAACACAAAGAGCAGACTTATACAGTTCAGGGATTTGAATTTCAAAGGTGTCAATTTCATTTCCTCCATGTGATGGGCCGGCTCCCCCCCTGTGCCCGATTTGAAATGTCTGACCACGCATACCCCGGGCGGCTTCTTGTTTCAATGCATCAAGCCATCGGTTATTGCAATGAACAATTCTGGATGTTTTTCATATGCTCTTTAAAATTGAGCATGCCTCCCTTCTTTTTTAAGATGTACGGTTTGCCGGATTAAAAAATAATTTCAGCCCAGATTTTTGATCTCCTGGATCATTGTTTTTTTAAATTCGGCTTGTTCTTTTTCCCCGGGGATCTCTTGAGCTACCTGGTAGACATAATCTGCTATACTGGATTTGGGTATTTTGGGGATCTTGAAGTTCATTCTTTCAGCGGTTTCCTCCATCAGCATCTCTCCTAGCGGCCCTGTCAGATTTATCAATGTTTCTCGAAGCCTGTCAACAAAGGCTTCATCCACGTAGACAATCTTGGGTTTGACCTCTTCGATGAGTTTCAGCTTGAACAAACGTAGGAAACTCTCTCTGAAAATAACCGGATCCATTTTAATCTCCTTGGCAATATCGAGGATCGGCTTTTTCTCGTCGATCGCCATAAGGAGTTTGAGCATATCCGTATCAAAGACTGTTTCATCATACGAGGTGAAATTGGTTTTTCTGAACCGCGCGTTCTGTAATTTTGTCACTCTTCCGTTTCCTCGCTAACACAAGATAATAAATACGGTGTCCTCTCTATGAAAGCGAACCCCGCTTGCAACAAGTGTACGAAATTATATATAAAAACAAACGCGCCCTTGCCTTGGTTCTTCTGAATTTCACATCAGCGGAGAACCTTTTTCAAGGGTTTTAATCGGTATTTTACAGGATAGATACCGTCCAAGCGAAGGGAGGGGGAAAGGTTGTGTATATAAACCCCACGTTGGACCTATCCGGTTATTAGTATCTTTATCACTCCCTTTAAGAGGGGGAAGATCCGCAAGATCGTTTAAAAAGTGCCATCTGCAAACGGCTATTTGCCCTGACACTTTGTCGCGCTGTCAATCTAATCCTTGGAATATTCAGTATATGCCTCCGGTTAAACGTATTGTCGCGTCTTAATTTAGAACAAAATATCTCGTTTCAGCCTGGACACTAACCAGCTGAAAAAAACCTGGCAATGGATCTTCTGTAATAATAAATTATTTGAAATCGCAGTGTCAAACTACCTGTCGATAAATTTATATGAGCAGGAGAAAAAAACTTCCCATAATTAAAACGGGTACACAAAAAATGCTGTAATGTCAACAGATAATTATATTTAATTCTCTCTGGGATATTTTAGAAACTCTCTTTCCTCTTTTGTATAACAAGGCAGGTTGGGTCCAATCCGTCTTTTTGAACAGTGCAGAAGGAAGCATGTGTCTCCGATGGGTTTTTTATGTGTCTGCCAGAAAAATTCGGAGGCCGTGGCACCAGCTTATACAGACAAATTTTTTCCTGTTCTAAAAGGGGCGGAATTACAAAGGCAAAAAATGCCAAAGAAAGAGAAATTCGATTGGGCAATGACGTTCAGCTGGAGCTTGTTATGTTGATTTTGCTTACGATATTTATAAACTCTTGATAAAAGATCGGCATACTGGTGTTGCGCAGAGAAACAGCATACCAGCTTAAAGGGAGCCCCTTTTGGGTGATGGGGAGGGCAATAACCCGGGCCTGGGAAAGCTGGGTCTTGATGGCCCATTGAGGAAAGATACCGACTCCGAACCCTGAGGCCACCATTTCAAAAATTGCCTGTGGCTGTCCCACCGTCATGAGCCTTCTCGGTTCTATCCCATTGGGATTGAGGAGCATCTGGTAAAATTTGTTTCCGGCCTTTTCCGTATGTGAAATCAGGTCTAAGTTTTGGAAATCCTTTAACTGGAGAAACGGTTTGGTACTCAATGAATGGTCGGGCGGCAGGATGCAGACCAGCTGATCTTTAAAGAGCTGGGAATAGGTATACGTGTCATTGGGAGTGGAACCTGCGGTGATGATCAAATCATATTGTTTGGTCTCCAGTTCCTGGACGGGATCGTTGGAATTGCCGATCTCAAAATCGATATTCGGGAACTTTTCCAGAAATATCCCCATAACCCGGGGGAGCCATTTATAACAGAATATGCAGCGGGTTCCGACCTTGAACTCGCCCGTGTCTCCAGAGACGATTTTGGCGATCTCCAGCTCGGCATCATCGAGGATATCGATGATCTGTTTCGCTGTCTCAAGGAGCCTGTTTCCGGTTGCTGTCAGGATCATCTTCCTGGATGTCCTGAAAAAAATATCGAGCCCCAACTTGCTTTCGATGTCCTTGAGCTGTTGGCTGAGAGCGGATTGCGAAAGAAAGAGCCTGTCGGCAGCTTTGGTCATATTTCCGGACCGAGCGATTGCCTGGATCATTCGCAGATGTTTGACTTCCAAGTGGTTCATGGTATATAAATTAACTGCACTTATCGTAACTGTAATATTTATTAATTTTACTAATACATTAGTCCAAAGTATTTTCCAAGTCATATTTTAACGGACCGAGTGGCTTTTGGGTAAACAGTCGGTTTATTTTCATCAAACAGTTGCAAAGGAGGTTTAAAATGGCATTGATAAACACCGTGGCTTCCGATAAGGCAGAAGGATCGGTAAAGGAGGCATATGATATGTTCATGAAAAATATTGGTATCATCCCCAAACCCATGGAGATGATGAGTGTGAGCCCTGACCTCTTCGATCTCCAATATCGGCGTATCCGCTATTTTTCCAAGCACCCTAAACTCAGCTTTTCGCTATTGGCACACATCAGATATCTTGTGGCCCACAATCTGAACTATGCCTTCTGCACAGATTTCAATAAGCATATTTTGAAAAAACAAGGGCTTGAAGATGAGGATATTCAACGAATGGAGAATGACCCTTCGCAGTCGCTGTTGGAAGAGAACGAGAATGCATTGCTGGATTTTGTCATTCGGGCCGTAAAGGATCCGGCTTCTGTGGGGCAAGGCGATATTGCAAAACTTAAGGCTCTTGGTTGGGAGGACAGAGATATGGTCGATGCCCTGTCCCAAGGCGTCAGCATGATCGATCACTCCATTATGATGCAGGTGTTCCAAATCGATCAGAATTGTATGGTGGCTTAGTTTTCCTCTCTGGACGGATCTTTTCGCATATAGAGGTGTTAGCCGTATCTCTTACGGTTGGAGACCGCAGAGCTGTTGCGACCGCCACTCCCTTATTTATAAGCGGATAGAAGAGTTTCTTTTCTCGCGATACGACCGGCATTGATGTATGATCTGTGTTGGTGAAGGACGTGCAAGGAGTATGGTCCTTGCACGTCGACCTTTCAAAGGAAATGCTAGGAGGCTGTCAAGAAATAACATGACCATTTTGCATCTCATTTTCAGGCCATCTTTGGCCGCAGTTCAATCGCGAAATCCTCGACGTAGCACTGCTATGCCTGCGGTTTCGCTCAATCACTGCGACCAAATCTGACCCAAACCTGAGCGCAATTTGGGCCATCTTATTATTTGACAGCCTCTAAGGAGAGATGTATGCGTTGGAATCTGGCCGATTTGGATCTTCTGTATCCACCTGATATTTTTACCGGAACATTCGAAAGTGAAAAGATGCAGGTCAGGCATGAAGAACTTAAGGCAAAAAAGATTAAAGAGTTGAAGGAGGCCGTCGAGGCCGAGAGCGATCCTTTGGCGGCAATGCTGAAATTGCACAAACGGGATCACATTCAATTTTTACGAAACAATACTCAGGCGTTTCGAGAATCTGATATGTATGAGCAGGCGGTTCTCAAACTCTATTCCCGGACCAATTCTCCCTTTCTCAGCGGAGGAAATCCGGCCGACTGGCAGGACCTGTTCAGCTCCTGCGATAAAAAGCGTTTGTCTACTCTTGGAGACAGATTCCCTCTTGAGTCGGCAACGGTATACAGAATCTCGATAACTGGTGTGGCCAAGGGGCTGAGTTGGACCCTGAGCCGGAAAAAGGCGCAGAAATTCGAAGAGCGGTGGAATGAATTCGAAGAAGGAAGGGGAAAGGTCTTTGCCGTCGATATACAGAGAAGCCATGTTCTGGTCTATTTAACCCACCGCAAGGAAGAAGAGGTCATTCTCGATCCCCTTTTCATCGAGTCGGCGAATATCCGGGAGGTGTGATATTGGGTAACCTGTCTGTAATTGAAAAAAAATATTAATCTTATTACCACTAATGTTCAGAAGCTCACACCCTTCCTTTCCGATAGGCTGAGTTTCAGTGGTAATCAGAAATAATAATGATATGCTATTGCCAGAGTGTAAGGAAGATACGTGTGCGGGTAGAATAGAAGGGGGGAGTTGATGCCGGTAACAATTACAATGATGAAAAAGGTTGGACTTGATGTTACGGATTGCAGCAAAAAGGAAGGAGAGCGACGGATTGGTTCGCCTGCAAAGTTGGATTTTATCTATGGGGTTGCAAGTGACGGGTTGACCTCTTTCGAGCTGGCGCTCAATGGGAAAGGCGAAGGCGATCGTTTGATCGTCAATATCTCTGTTTTAGAAGGACAAAGGTATTTCGGGCATCTATTTTCCCCTGTTGTACAGGCTCTTGGATGGCAGATTTTACCTGAAACTCTCCATCTGGAGATTGCGGTTACTTCCATTGCCGATGCAGACCACCGGGAAATTGTGCGGTCCATTGCCGAATCTGTAGCGCAATGCGGTTGCGGCGGTTCCTGTGGCTGCGGCTGCTGAGCCTCCCTTTTCAGAGGTGTATTTCATCCCATACGCCTTTTTCCTGTACAGGCTCATGCTCCATCACGAATTCCGTCCAACTCCACGGAGCGTTGATGATTTCTGCACCTACGGATTTTCGTGCATCCTCAATAGCTTGCCATCTTGGTACAACCTTCATCTTGAAATTGCTTTTTGTCCCGGAGACAACAACAGTCATTTTTTTTGTGCCAGCATTAATTCGTTTGGGTAAGTCGTTCATTTGGATACCAAATCTGGAAACGTTGGAGATAAAGCCCTGGAAAACTCCAATGCCATCGGAAACATCAACCGAAATGTTATCCATTACGATCCGCAGGTATTTTCTTTTTTCCATTTCCCCCCCTTGGGTTAAGAATTACTGGAATTGAATTACAGGAATTGTTGTTTTTACGACAGTGATTATCGCGTCACATCCTAACACAAGCTTCTCACATCCATCGTACATTTACCAGCACCTAAAATTAGTGATGAGCAACATTTTTAATAATATTTTAAAATACAGGTAGATGAGAGGGGGATTATTTTATGGGCAATTAGGGAGAAGCATATCCGTCCCGTCTATATCCCTTGGATGGAACCGGCAGGGAGTAGAAAGGACAAAACCAGCTTGACTCCTTAAATATCCAGACTGCAAACCATCTCAATCTGTGAATTAGCAGATCAGGGAAAAAACAGATCGTCCCGACGGTGCTCAAGAGATGGAAAGGACGTGCGGGTCTCCTGCAGGGTGGAAAGATCCATCTCGGCGGTCAGGGTTGATACTCCGTCGGCTGCCTGGGCCACCACAAGTCCCCATGGATTGATGACCATGCTTCGTCCAAAACTCTGGTAGTCAGGCGGTGCCGCTCCCCATTGACCGGCGGCTGCAACCCAACAGAGGTTTTCGATTGCCCGAGCCCGCAATAAGATTTCCCAATGATCGCGACCGGTTGTGAGAGTAAAGGCCGCCGGTACCAGCAACACGTTCGCTCCTCTCTTGGTAAGTTCTCGGAACAATTCAGGAAAGCGCAGGTCGTAACAAGTCGCCATACCGAAGATAAATTCACCGATGTCAAAGGTTACGATCTCCTTACCCGGGTCAAATACGGATGATTCCAGATATCTCGTCCCTCCGGGTACTTCGACGTCGAAGAGGTGTATCTTGCGGTAACAGGCAACTATCTCGCCTCGGGGGTCCACCACCACTGCGGTATTGAAAATCCTGTCTCCTTCTTTTTCCAGGCAGCTGCCTATATGGATAAAGAGTTTCAACTCAAAGGCCAGACTGCGAATTCTCTCCAGCCAAAATGACTGGTGAAGAGGTTCGGCATGTTTTCTCTTTTGGTCATCGGGACCGATAAAGGTTGAATATTCCGGAAGCATGACCAGGTCGACTCCTTTTGCAGCCAGGATTCTGATCAGCGTTTCGGCTGCATCGAGATTTTTTATTCTGTTGTCCCGGGAATTCATCTGACCCAGGCCGATGGTCATTTTCATAGGGTTTCCTCCTTGACATCATAAAACGGTACTGCCTTTGTCCAGCCACTGCAACCGGCAATATGGGCAGCACAAAATCTTAGGGTTCAGGTATGCACGTGTTGGCCATTTGAAAATGTTCATTACCTTCAGCGAGCTTATGGGCCTTTCCCAAGTCTCCTTGGCTTGCAGACCATCTCAATCCGTTAAATTTGTGGGTGAGTTTCCTGCCAAGCCTTATCTGTTGCATCTTGCATATTCTGTTGACGTCCTGACGTCGTTACATCTTCGGTCACACCGCAGTGTTATGCTCCCTCGGTCGTGCCTCGCAGGAAACCAAAATGGACGCAATCTTGCAAAATTTGATGCTTGACATGGCACGAGGCAAATTTTATCGTGGAAATGTATACCACAACGTGGTATGTTGAGGTGAGTTGTAAAATTCCCTTCCCCACAAAGACCTGCTTCCCCTAAAGAGGAAGCAGGTCTTTTCGTTTCCTGAGAGTATAGGGTTTGTGGATATCGAGTTTTGCCTGTTGATTCTCCGGGCGAAGCCCTTCGTCTGGCCAATGAATATGATGGCGAAATTCATCTGTTGGTGACTGATGTAATAACACCTAAAATGAATGGAAGCGACCCCTCCGATAGACGCACCTCTCTTTATCCCGAGCTCAAAGTCCTGTATATGTCCCGGATACACAGTCAACGTAATTGCCCATCACGGTGTGTTGGGTGAAGGTGTGCACTTCATGCAGAAGCCGTTTACCAAAGAAGATATCATCTCCACGGTGAGACAGGTGCTGGACAACTGAGTGGCACGGCGCCTCCGGATGTCATTTGTCCCTGAGTTTGCAGAAACGGATCGGGTCGTTTTAACAAATTATCTTTTATTTCATCTTTTATTCGTATCTGTCGTCAGGTTTGTGATAGGATAAAGTATGCATCAAATAGAGGTGCCATGGGGATAATTGCGCTACTTTCAGAGAACTTTTGCAATCAGGAGAGTTGAGTATGGATGAGCTAAAATTAATTTCCGGTTTTTCTATTTTTTCAGGACCGTTGCAGGACCTTTTGCCAGAAATATCAAAATATGTTGAGATGCTGGATTTTTCTTCCGGTGAAGTGATTTTTGGTGAGGGCGAGGAGGCATCTAAGGTTTACGGCCTCATTGAGGGAGAAGTAGAGCTGGTGCTGGTTGCAAAAGATGACATTATAAAGACGGATGTGCGGTACGAAGAGTATACCCGCAGCAAGACCGAGACGGTGGAAAGAGATATCGTCGTTGATTCGATAGGGGCCGGTGATATCTTCGGATGGTCTGCCCTGACAGCTGGAGGACACTACACATCCAAGGCCATCTGTGTTGAACCAACCCGTGTGTTTGCTTTACCGGCAGATAGCCTCCGGGCCTTTTTTGCTAAACATCCGCAGGCAGGGTATCCTTTTATGGAACGGCTTGTCGAAGTCATATCGCAACGTCTGGCAAACCGAACCAAAAGCCTGATCGAGGTCTGGAGCGAAGCCTTTAATGTGAACAGGATCTGAAATACGGGCTTAGTTGAGATGTAGATTCCGTCGGGGGTAAAAAACAGCCCGATACCGGTCTTAGACCAGACTTTTGCGAAGACGCAGTCCTCTTTTCGTGTCGAGCTCCCTTTATCTGTTACCAGAGGGGCATCGATAGATCTCATAGTCTTGCCCGTCGTAGGTGGCATCCAAAAGGAGGACGACCTGTTTGCCATGTAACCTGAGAGGAGGGTCACCGTAAATTCCCATCGGCCTGACATCTTCCGGGAATTCAGCCTTAACCTTTGAATGTTCTTTTCCTTCCTGCACCAGTTCGGCAAACGATTCCGTTATGCTTTTTGGAATCAATCCAGGGCTGCAAAAAGAATTTTCTCCAGTCTCGATGAGGCCACCTCATGTCTACACCAAGATGTATTTGTCGGTTATAATACGATAGCCGACAATGTATCCTTTGCTCTTGAAATTGCTGGTAACTTTTGTTGCCGTCTGTGGTATGACGGTTTCGTTGACAGGATTTTCAGGCTCCGGTTGCGATAATAGCTACTAGGATAACTCCGATCAAGTATCCCCAAAATCTGTATTCTAGAGACTCCAAAGACGCGTTGTCATATGCGGCAACGGCCGAAAATGCCGGCAGCATTTCAAGTCGAACTGCTCAGTCGTTGGCACCATGGGCCAGCAGCAACTTTGCAATGTCTTCATGTCCACTTAAGGAGGCCATGGCAAAAGGGGTTAAGCCTGTGTCATCCTTTGCGTTGACATCAGCACCTCTGGCCAGCAACAGTTGCACAATTTCCTTGTGTCCGCGGCGAGCGGCAACATACAAAGCTGATTCGCCCCTAACGTTTTTGGCATTAACATCGGCACCTCTGTCAAGCAGGAGCTTGACAATTTCCTTGTGTCCAGCTAAAGAGGCCATTATCAAGGCAGTAGCCCCCTTCGGGCTCCTGATATTGACATCTGTCCCTTGAGCAATCAGGGTCTCAACAGTCTTTGTGTTGCCCTTTAGGGAGGCATCGATTAAGGGGTCGATATGTGCGCATCCGAAAAAAACAAGAACCATGAAGAGTGTTATAAACTTGCTGGTGATATGTCTTATATCCTTCCCTCTGAATTTTTCTGCATAGATTTTCATTGAATTCCCGATACCTGTTGTCTTTCCCGACGTATGCCGGGTCGAGTTTATAAATCTTTGATAAACGCTTAGCTCAAACGCTACTATGATATCTTTATTCATAACCTGACAATTGGATAACATCAACAACAAAAATAAAAAGAAGACTGCAGACAGTCCAGCCATTTGAAGAATGTTTCAGGTTCGGTTTGCCATGCTGATTCAGTGAAAAAAGGGGTTCTTCCGGATTAAGAGTACTTATCTATAACGCGGGAGGCGATGCCCTCTGCCGGATTGTCCTTTTCAGCTTTACAAAAGTACGCTTCATTCGAATGAACCCAAAAAGGTACAGATGGGTCTGCTGACCCCCGGTTCGGAGGCTTATGGTGGAGTAGTCCTCTGCTGGTCCAATGATCGATAGTTGATTAATCAGGTATGTCTATGGCAGAAGTATCCCAAGGCTTGAT
This sequence comes from uncultured delta proteobacterium, assembly GCA_963822095.1. Classification (GTDB taxonomy): domain Bacteria; phylum Desulfobacterota; class Desulfobulbia; order Desulfobulbales; family Desulfocapsaceae; genus CAWGGS01. The sequence goes on along the minus strand of CAWGGS010000011.1, from coordinate 102,788 downwards.
CTGCCTCCGACAGCAGTGAGTTATGCAGATAAACGAAATCTGATCGACTGTGAAGAATTCGATGATTACAATAATCACGGCCGGGAGTGAGTTATCCAGGAATGGGGATGCAATAACGTAAAAAAAAAGGGTCTTTTAATCTTGGAGTGTGGGTTTATGGTTGATTGCAATGGTTACCATCAGAAGAACGTGTTTTTGCATTTTGCCCGGTATAACGAGCGGGCAAATCGTGAAATGTACGATCTGCTTTCACAGTTGACGGATAAGGCCCGTAAAAGGGACTGTGGCGCATGGTTCGGTTCGATTCACAAGATATTGAATCACCTGCTCGTCGGGGATCTGTATTGGCTCAATCGTTTTAGGCCGATTTATCCGGAGTCTGCGGTTCTCAATAATCCTCGTTTGTCTCCGCCGAATCTCTCCTGGGAGCACGATCTTCATGAGGATTTTGATCTGCAACGAAAAGAGCGTATTTTTGTTGATGAAAAGATTATCGCCTGGTTTGAGGAGCTTCCGGAAAATCAATACGAAGATCCGTTTCAGTATCGTGACTCCGTTGGTGAGCTTCGAAATGCCATTGCCAGGCAGGCTTTTGAGTTTATATTTTTGCACCAGATCCATCATCGGGGACAGGTCTCTCAAATATTGGACACTCTGGGACTGCCGAATAATTTTGCAGACAATGGTTCTTATTTGGAGGGACCGTAATGACCGATTTGATATCGATTCTCTCTCACCCAGAGCGCATTCTTACGCAACGTTTTTACTCTAGAGGTCGAAAGAAGATGTGGGCAATTTTGCAAGGATCTTAGAAAAAATTGGTCTCATTGTGTGTGTAAACGGAAGAATACTATATTAAAGCTGCTAGACATACTGTTCGGAGCGTATCTATGAGCAAGATTGCACTTTCTGTCACCGTTGAATTTGATCCGCAATTTAAATCCGTAATTCTTTCTGCTCTCCTTGCCCATCGTGAGCGATGTTTACACGATGAGCCGGGAACAGTTCAATTCGAGGTTTTAGTTCCAGTTGATGAACCGGCGAAACTGTTTATCTATGAACTTTACAAGGACAGTGATTCACTTGCTGCCCATTCTTCCGGGACCAGTATTGCCCGATTTCGGCAAGAGGTGGGAGGCAAGATCATTGCTGTCAAGGCTTATAAATGTCTCTTGGCTGGTGAATCCAATTGATCGTGGTTGCAATAGAATAATATGATTACTTCTGCCAAGGCATTACTTGAAAAATACGTTGAAGGAAAAGACCTAGATAAACACGAAATCTTGGAAGAAATCTATTTATCAAGTGCAAGAGTGTTGTTTAGGATTGAGTCCGGAAATATCTCCTTTCCTTCCGAAATTATTGGCAACAGAGAAATAGCAAAAACCTTGTCTGCTGATTTCAACAAGAAATACGACAACATAAAAACCTACTACATTTCATGTGATTTTTCTAAAATGGATAACCTCATGATTTCCGATCAGCCATGGTTGGTAGTAATGAGGGAAATTGAGAATGATACTATCAGGATCGGTACCGGATATTATGACTGGGAATTTAGCCGGCACACATCAGATGGTCTTAAAATCAGCAAACACATTATAAAAATAGGCGTGATGCTGAGCCTCCCTGGTGTTTGGCTATCTTTATTGAAAGAACTCCAGGGCCGATTGAGCTATCCTTGGGTTGATAGAATCCAAGTGATGGAGATACTGGCCGGCTCTCCCCAGTTATTTGAAGTATCCAATTATCTGGCAGGCAATTGACCGCTATTAACCTGACCTGCAGAAAAACGAATCGATCCTGAAAAAAACAGTAGGCACGGCCATTTTGACTCCCTTCGATTTCATGCTGCGACTGTCAGAAAAAGGCGGCACCTGATTTAACACCTCATTAATGGCAGTTTTTAAACTATTGCCAGAATTTCTTTTTGACCTCATTATGAATCTGCTGGTCTGTCAAACCGATATCCCGATAAAGATTAGGATCTAGATTGGCAAGCTGCCTTCTGGTTTTTGCATTTCGTCCCCATTTTTTTATTTGGGAAAGCAAATTCACTACAGGTTGGTGGATATTCCATTTGTATCTGGTTCGATAGGGTATCAATCTCCTTGAGCCTATTAATTTTGTAATCATTGTATCTCTCCAGTGCTTGTCATTGGTCTTGGAGATATGGTACTCTTTTTATCTGAACCGTAACAGATTCAGAATATATTTTTATTGGACAGAACAGATAGGGTATTTAACGAACTGTACCGGTTAATATTAAAATAACTGTACTGGTAGAGCAAATGGAGAACAGTTTATATTCAAGGTTGGCCTCTAAAATGATTGGCCGGATGCGCAGTGGAGCCATACCGGTAGGTATACGTATTCCTTCGATCAGACAGTTGGCGAAGCAGGAAAAAGTCAGCATCTCAACCGTGATGGCTGCCTACAGTATTCTGGAGGAGCAAGGATGGGTTGAGGTCAGGCCGAAGTCAGGCTATTACGTACGCAGACGCGCTCGCGAGCCGTTAGCTGTGCCAGAGGCCTCAGAAGTGCATTCCCCTCCGGTTATTGCAACGACCTCCCAACTCGTGATGGCTGTGCAACGCGATGTCCTCAATCCTCAGACCATCAGCTTCAGCAGGGCAACACCAGCCTTGGATTTTCCGATTGTTCGTCATGTGCAACAAACGTATACACGTCTATCCAGAACTCGGAGGCACCTGGGGCTGGGCAATAGTTCTGCCGAGGGACTGTACGGGTTGCGACAGCAAATCGTCCGCCATGCGGTCTATGCCGGAGTATCAGCATCACCTGACAATGTGGTGACCACCGTCGGTACTATGAACGCCATAGGCTTATGTGTACGGGCCTTAACCAAGCCCGGAGATGTGGTTGCAGTGGAATCACCATGCTACTACGGAATTTTACAGCTGATTGAAGCCAATGACTTGAAGGCAATCGAAATTCCAGCCCATCCTGAAACCGGCATGAGCCTGGAGGCTCTCAAGCTGGCAATGGAACAATGGCCGCTAAAGGCGGTCTTGACCGTTTCGAGTTTTTCCAATCCTCTTGGTTGCAGCATCCCAGAGGAACGCAAAAAGGGACTGGTCGCCTTGCTGGAACAATATCAAATCCCCCTCATTGAGGACGATGTCTACGGCGATCTTTATTTCGGCAAGAGAAGAACGTGTGCCGTGAAGGCTTTCGATGGCCAAGGGTTAGTCTTTCTGTGTTCATCTCTTTCCAAAACCATTGATCCGCAGCTGCGAGTGGGATGGATAATAGCTGGTCGTTCTTACGAAGAAATATTGCATCGAAAATTTGTCAACATGTCATCGACTCCTATATTGCCGGAGCTCGTATGTGCAGATATTTTGGGCCAGGGTGTGTACGAACGGCATCTGCGTCAGGCAAGAGAAGCCTATTGGCAACGCTATTTGCGATTGGTCGATCTGGTATCGGAATATTTTCCGCATGTTACCAAAATTTCACGTCCGCAAGGGGGGATTGTTGCCTGGCTTGAGTTGCCCAGAGGTGTCGACACCACAGAGTTGTATCATTATTGCAGGGAGCGCGATGTGTTAATAGCTCCTGGTGAAATGTTTTCGTTTAACAAGCAGTATCGACACTGTTTCAGGATAAATTATGCACCCAGATGGACGCCGGAACGGGAAAACGCGATACAACGATTAGGCCGGTGGGTAACTGAACGAGTCACTGGTTTGGTATAAAACTGTCAGCGAAAGGAGGCCACCTGATGAATTTTTCACCTGGCATCTCAAATATTACCTCGGGATCGATCTACACCCCTAATCCCATCCACCTCATATAATAACCAAAAACAAGTTTGAAGAGGAGTGATTAAAAATATTTTATGCTTTTTCCGTAAAATTATTTAATTAATTTGTCCAGATTTGTTACACTATGCTCGGATAAACCTACAATCAAAAAAAGAGATTTAGGCAATTATTTTCTCTCCCTGACTCGGTAAAACCCTGTTGGTATTTTGAATATACCCAACCATCTATAGCATGAGATCCAAAAATGGATGTTGAAAAAGAGTCGTTTCCACGATGGTTGATCGTCGTACTTACAGCAGGATTATTTATTTTGTTGGTTGGCGGAACTTATTTTTACCGAGAACAGGAGTCAACAGTTCGACAACAGGTAGTAAACGAGTTTACCACCATCGGCCACCTCAAAGTAAATCAAATAATAGACTGGCGTCGTGATCGACTTAAAAACGCTGCAATAATGATGGAAAACCCCTTTTTCCGCCAGGCGGTGATCCGATATTTTGCAGATCCAAAAGAACAAAACACCCAAGAGCTTCGAAGCCTTTTTCAAAGTTTTGCAACCTATGGACTCTATGTAGATGTTCTTTTGACAGATCCGAAAGGGCGTGTTTATTTGAGTCTTCATGGAATTAAAAAAATACACAGCGTTTATAAGCAATCCTTGTTTATGGCCTTAAGAGAACGCAAACCCGTGTTCACCGAACTGCATACCGAGGAAAAAGATCCAACTCCCCATATCAGTCTGGTTGCCCCCATCTATGCAGGTAATGAAAAGGATGCACCGGCAATCGGTGCCGTTGTATTTATAAACAATGCGGCGCAGTTTCTCTACCCACTGCTCGAGTCATGGCCCACCGTGAGTAAGACAGCTGAAACACTCTTGGTTCGACGCGATGGAAATAATGTTCTTTTTTTAAATAACTTACGTCACGCACCTGATGCAGCGCTCAAACTGCGTTTTCCTGAGAGTCGAACCGAGATCCCTGCTGTCAAGGCAATATTAGGCCGTAAAGGTATTGTTGAAGGCAAGGACTATCGCGGCGTCGAGGTTATGTCTTTGATATTTCCGGTCCCTGATTCAAAGTGGTTTATGGTGGTCAAGGAAGACACAGCGGAGATCTTTCATGTCTGGCATAGTCAGGCCATCCTGATCTTGGCCTTGTTTGTTGCGTTGATGGGTGGGCTCATAGCTATGGGTTTGATCGCCTGGCAGCGCTACAAAAAGGTCTATTATAGAACGCTTTACAGCACCGAGTCCAAATTGCGAGCAAGTGTGGAACGCCAAAGCATCACCTTGAATTCAGTAGGTGACGGGGTAATTGCAACCGACATTCAGGGGCGAGTGGAGCTGATGAATCCTGTTGCGGAGACCCTCACTGGCTGGTCCCAGAACGAGGCCTCTGGCAGGTCACTTGATGAGGTTTTTCATATCATCAACGAAAATACACGGGAGGCAGCGAAAAATCCCGTAAACAAGGTTCTTCGGGATGGACTGGTTGTGGGGTTGGCCAACCATACCTTGCTTATTTCTAAAAATGGTACGGAGCGGGCAATTGCCGACTCGGCTGCACCTATTAAGGATCCTGATGGAAAGATTACCGGAGTAGTCCTGGTATTCCGTGAGCAAACCGAGGAGCGACGCGTACAACGACTCATGCAGGCAAGGTTAACCTTGTTGGAGTTCGCGGCAGCCAACTCCTTAGATGCATTTTTAACCAAAGCATTAGACGAAACCGGTGACCTTGTCCAAAGTCCCATAGGATTTTATCATTTTGTTGGGCCTGACCAGAAAACTCTCTCCCGGGAACAATGGTCGAGCAGGACTTTGCAGGACTTTTGCCGGACTGAAGGGAGAGGAATGCATTACAGTATAGACCAGGCAGGAGTCTGGGTGGATTGTGTCCATCAAAAAAAACCGGTCATACATAATGACTATGCAACGCTGCCGCACAAAAAAGGCCTCCCCGAAGGTCATTCCGAAGTTATTCGTGAGCTTGTGGTACCAATTATCCGCGGCGAAAAGGTGGTCGCCATTTTAGGTGTAGGAAACAAAGCGGAGAAATATACGGAAAAAGATGTCGAAGCCGTTTCTTATTTAGCTGATGTGGCATGGCAGATTATCGAAAAAAAACGAACCGATGAGATGCTACAGGAAAGTGAGGCGCAGTATAGAAATCTCTTTGAAAATGCGCCGATTGGAATTTTTTCAACAACCTCGCAAGGCAAGGTTCTGTCCGTAAATTATACCATGGCAAACATTCTGGGGTTTAGCTCTCCCCAAGATGCATTGGATCATTATGTCGATCTAAAGGCAAAACTCTATTCCGATCCCGCTCAACGAGACAGATTCCTTGAACAACTGCAAGAGAATGGTCATGTTGAGAATTTTGAATACCAAGCACATACAGTCGCTGGAAGGAAGGTATGGTTGAGAATGAATGCTCGAATTTGTCGGCACAACGAGGACGGCACCTTTGAGATTGAAGGTTTTACCTCGGATGTTACTGCGCAACATTCTATTGAGGCCCAGCTTCTCCAGGCTCAGAAAATGGAATCAGTTGGTCGATTGGCCGGTGGCATCGCCCATGATTACAATAATATGCTTAATGTTATCCTTGGCTATACAGAAATGGCTTTGGAAAAGCTCCCCCCTGAAAATCCGCTGCATGGTGATCTCCAACAGATATATAAAGCGGCTGTTCGTTCAGCAGAAGTCACCCGCCAGCTCCTGGCTTTTGCCCGGAAACAGACCATCTCGCCAAAAGTCATAGACATGAATAAAAATATAAGTGGCATGCTCAAGATGCTTCCAAGGCTCATTGGTGAGGATATTGATCTGGAATGGATTCCCCAAAAGCGTCTGTGCTCAGTAATAATGGACCCTTCCCAGCTTGATCAAATATTGGCAAATCTTTGTGTCAACGCCAGGGATGCCATCGCAGGTGTCGGTAAGGTCACCATCGAAACAAAGAGAGTGACCTTTGATGATGCCTATTGCAACGACCACCTTGGTTTTATTCCCGGTGACTTTGCAATGTTTGCAGTCAGCGATAGTGGTTGCGGCATGGACAAGAAAACCCAGGAAAAACTGTTCGAGCCTTTTTTTACCACCAAGAAGATGGGGAAAGGTACAGGCCTTGGACTGGCAACAGTTTATGGTATTGTCAAACAGAACAATGGATTTATAAATGTCTATAGCGAGCTCGGCCGAGGAACGACTTTTAAAATCTATATACCGTGTCACGGGGGCAAGGCTCCTGATGTCCGACCGGGGAAGGAGGAAGAAGCACCTTTGGGTAGTGCCGAGACAGTTCTTATCGTAGAAGACGAAATCGCGACCTTGGACCTGGCTCGGGCCATGCTTGAAAGATTGGGCTATACCGTGTTGACCGCAGCTACGCCACATGAAGCAATCCGGCTGGTTAGTGAAGGCAGGAAGGAGATCGCTCTGTTGATAACCGATGTGGTCATGCCTGAGATAAATGGCAGGGATCTGGCTAAGCAGATAAAAGCATTATGCCCTGGTATTAAAGTTCTATTTATGTCAGGTTATACATCCAATGTTATTGCCCATCACGGAGTTTTGGAGGAGGGCGTCAATTTTGTGCAGAAACCCTTTTCTTTAAAGGAGCTTGCCATGCGAGTATGCCAAGCATTGGCCGATAGTCAGTAAACGAAAGAGGGCCTGACCAATAGGAATAATGAGCCATCCTCACTTCAAAAATCCTCTTCCAAAAGCCTATCGAAAATCTATTGATTTGACATGACAATTTCGACAATAATAAAAAAATCAATATATTAAGCTAGTTTCTTCACCACATAACCCGACGGAGGCTCAGTGAAAATCCTTAGATCGAGAAATTGATTTTTCTGGCTATTCCCTAATGTCTTCTGTAAACTTAAACTCATCCATAGTTCGATACCCACCGTGGGCATTTATGGTTAGTCCGCTGTTCAAGGATTGAGATAACTTGCAAGCCTTGGAGACTTGGGAAAGGCAATAATTGGGTATGCCTCTCCCGGAAACGATGCGGGAGAGCGGGGTATAGCGGTTGCGTGAAAGGTGAAAATCACAGGCGGGGATCAGCTAAAGTCGGTTGCAAAGTGTTCTTATTTGAATGATAAGAATATTTGACATAACCATATACTATTTAGCAGCTGATTATACGTTGCCTTGTGTTTTAAAATAAAATTTACGGGTGAGGTGCTGGCTATGGTTTCCTGCCACAGCGAACACCGACTCTTGTCGATCAGAAAATATTTTGGGGTTGTAATGAAGGAAAGACTTGTTCATGAATGGAGAGATTGGATTTTAACGTATGACGGAGAAGAGTACGAGTTGATCCAGAAAAAAAATCTGTCTGCTCAATCTATTTCAGCCAAAAACGATATGGACGCCGAAACCCAATGCCAGTTGTTGATTAAAAACACGGGAAAAAAAGATGTGTCTTAGTGTCCTGTCACGCCTCATCTGTTGCAACCTGCTTTTATCCTTTTTGCTTCCTGGTGTCGATACTCTTCGGTCTCATAACGCTGCCGTGCGCCCCTTAGTCGTAACCTTGCAGGAATCCTGAATGGGCGCAATCCTACAACATCTGATATTTGATATGACACAGCCTGCAAATTTTCTTTAGAGATTTTTTTCTACCATGTCCATCAGCTCACTTTGGAATTTTTCATCTTCCATGATTTTTTTGGCTACAGCAATACATATTCTACTGGCCAGCCCATCCATATCAGGAGAGGCTATATCTACAGAAATCTCCCCATCTTCAGATGCTTCAAGGATTATTGCAGACTGATTATTTTTAAGATCCATCTTAAATTCACCTCTCTATTTTGATTCGTCAGTGAACCGAGGTTGATATTTTGCAACCTCAACGAGTGTTTCAAGACGCACCACTCTCTTGTCAATATCAATGACACGTGACTGCAAACGATCAATGTCCTGGTTTAACCGTTTGGTTTCGTCCACGAGCTTTAAGACATCTATCAGTAAGTCTTTCCAACCTGCCATTATTTGTCCTTTACGGTTAATTTTTGCAAGGTTGAATGTAAGCGTTTCCTGGTTTTCTGTGTTTCGGAGATAGCCTCTTTGACTCTCATCGATACAAGATCAAGGAGTTCGGTTTCATTCATATCCATTGGGATGTCCGGGTTGTATGCGTCGATTGCATCGCGTACCAATTGTGCGGCGGAGGTTTTTTGTTTCTTGGCCAGGATTTCGATCTTTTCAATTTGTTTTTGAGAAATAAAATATTGTTTTCGCACTAGATTTTCAGCTGCATGCATTTGTGTCTCCTTTTTGAAGCGTGATGATCTATATCTGTAGTAAATATACACATACACATCACAATACACAAGTATGTTTTATCCAGCCCATGTTTTGGCAACCATTTCCCTCTTTTCTTCACTGATCGGACCACCTGCAGATAAAACTCCTTCGTTCTGGTGCTCAAATGTCCCCTTAATTTCTGCATAGGACGTCGTTTTTTACGATAGCAAAAAAAATTGTTATACTGGCATCAACATGATACCATGAGTGTGAAATGTCAAAGAGCAGGAGTCTCTGGGACCATTTACAGGACTTCATGAAACGAAAAATTTTACCATCTCATAGAAGGAAAATGAAAATATTTAAGCTTCTGTTACTGATTTTTGTCCTCTCCAATCTGAATATTGCTCATGGTCAAACACAAAAGAATGACCCGGAAGGGCTCTCCACTTCAAAAGAACACCGAATTCCGACAGCCATGTTTATGAGCGATTTTCATATTGGAGAGGTTTATGGCGCGGTTACCAGAGTTCTCCCAAAAGATAAGACAAAAGCAAACTACGAGTCCTGCGTGGTTAATGGGAAAACCATTTATTATCGGAAGGAAGTTGCTGAGTTGATCAATTCTTTAGATCGTCAATTAGGCGAAAAAGGAAAAATCCCATATCTCATCCTGCTTGGTGATATATTCGATATGGCCGTCCACGATGAAAGTGACGCTTTAAATCTGGCTTATACGTTTTTCAATGAAGTTCGGTTTACAAAAAATAAACGAACATTTATTTCATATTTTAATAATATCATCTACTTGCCCGGGAATCACGATCATCATGTATGGAAGATGCTGCAGGAAGAATATTATATTTCTAATCATCTTAAAAACAATTTTAAGGCATTGTCAATTCCTCAGCAGGCCATCGGATTGTTGGACCTTGGAAACAACAAAATGGTCATTAAAGACCCCATTATTCTCTCCGATCATTACAACAATTTTCTTTCCAGCATTCTCAGCCGAAAGGAAAAAAAGGTATATGTTGCCTACCCGAATCTCTATATCAAGTACAAGGCATCGAAGGATTCTCATGAGGGATCAGCAGGTATATGTGTAACCCATGGCCATTTTTTTGAACCTGGGTGGAATAAATCCTCATTGCTTTTTGATAGTACTACTCAAGAAATCGACGCATCAGTCTATTTTAATGAACTTGAAAAAAACAACTCTCCACTCACTGAATTCAGTGATTTTGAGGTTGCACAAACAGAAAAAAACCTGGCCCAGGGGATTAGTGATTTGCAGTTTTATACAGATCCAAACTACGAAAAAAAATATGATAAGCTCAGCAAGCTATATCCTCAGCTTTTTCCAATCAAGATGCAAAAAACCAATAAACCAAAGGATTTTGATGTGCTGTCACTTATGAAGTACCCGGATTTAGTGGATACATACTTGAGATTTTCTCAGCAGCAAATGAGACATTTGAAAGATGGGAACAAAGTCTATTCGTTACAGATGAAGAAGCTTGTATATGGCCATACCCATGTCCCCTGTTTTGATGTGAAATACGAAAAGCATATCAGTAGCCCGGATGCGACGTATATTGATCTGAACTTGAAAATTTACAATACTGGTGGGTGGGTGCACATTAATGACGTAGCCAGGCCTAATCCTATGTTTTTGTATAATGACGGGAGCATTCAATCTGTTTTTAAAGGAATTTAGTGGTTTCTTCCGGCTGCCCAACGGATCACGGAGAAAGCCGGGAATTGGGTTTATCAAAAACCTCTATAGAGTCCAGACAGAGAGTTTCAGTCCTGATACGATTTGATCTTGTCCGTGCTGTTTGGACGCTGTTTCCTGGGATAGTGTTTTTCTTGTACCAGGCGTCCGGGTCCACACAGAATTGCAGCAGCTCAGAGAGGGCATCATCGGCAGTTCGGCAGGGTTTTACCAGATTGGGGATAAATGGCGGTCCATAATTATTTTTTGCAATTTCTATAACTTGCAGCTGAAAGTGTGACCAGAGATTATCCGGATCCAGTAAAATGATTGGAGTAAGTGGGTTTTCGTGGAGTTTCATGGAAGTGATAGTAATGGACAACTCCTCGGCGCTGCCGTAACCACCGGTATTGATGATGGGCAGATTACTTAATTTCTGGAGATGATCCTGCCGGGCAAGTCGGAGCCCCTCCCGGTATTTGATCAGACCATCACAGGTGGTAAGAGAGAGTTGATGTTCCCCTTCCAGATCAATAGCAATGCCGACACTCATAATATTGTGTTGCCTGGCCACATCATTGGCCTCCTTCATGAGTCCGGGACCACCGCCATGAACGATGCCCATTTCCCCACCGAATTTCTGGGCCAGCTTGTTGATGAGATCTATGGTCAGCCGGTTATCCGCCTCCTTGGTATGCGAGCCGTAAAAAGCAAACCAGTACCTCACCATATCGAAACGTTCCCTGTCATCCGGTTCAAGGAAGCAACCGTGGTAGAAGGTATAAAGCTTGTCGGTCTCAGCATCATACCGCAAAAACTCACAACCTGAGGTAGCTGCATGGGAAAGTCTGGTCATTTTTTTTACATAATCATCCTCAAATGAGGGGTTGCCCGTGTTAATCAAAAAAGTTCTGACTCCGCTGGTTTTCAACGCATCAATTACCTCAGAAGAAGGGAAGGCATCACCGATAAAAACCCTGCTGTTAATCCCCCCGAGAACCGAGAGTTTCTCCAGGGTTTTGGCAAAATCACCGTTACCGTCTTTATAGATGGTCTGCCCCGGCTTACGAACAGTGCTTTCCACAACCGCGTTTTTAATAATCTCGAGCTGAGCTTGTCCTTGGGAATCAATAGCCCGGGCGATCTGAATAAAATTATTTTTATTCAGAATCATACCTATAGAACCATCTTCAACAAACTGGAAGAGATTGCTCACCTCGGCATTGGTTAACAGATCGAAGAGCCGATAGCCGTCTTTTACCTTGTTTTTTATCAGGGGGACTGTCAGGGGATTTTTGGCCCTGAAAAATCGGATTCTCACCTTGATTCGGTTGAGTGGCACAGCTGATTTACCGAAGTGATAGAGTTCTACCTGCCGGTCCCGGAAGGTCCGGAACGGATCCAACACCCTGGCGGACAGATGCACTATTTCGTGTCCGTCGGGCTCGACAACTGCATCTATAATTCCATAGATATCACCAAGAGAGATCTTTATTGCACCGATAAAAAGCTCACCTGGCCGAATAATCGCGCGATTTAACTCCAAAGAGGTCCTGGAGCGGATCTTTGCCAGTGCAATGCGTCCTTTTTTAATGACCCCGTTGATAGTTGATTCGTTTATTGCACCCGGCTCAAAACAGTACTGATAGGGCTCCAGGTCCGCCAGTATACAGTCGCTCTCCTGCCCGGTTGCAGGGTTGGTCTCACGCTGTATTTCAAATCCGTCATAATGGCCTCTATCGTTCTCCCTCCCCACAAACAAACGTTTGTGAAGATAATGGCCCACATCATGGATCCTCAGCTCGGGGTCCATTATTACAAGTCTGCCGATCTCATCTCCGGTTTTAAAAAACTTCAGGGCGTCACCCAGCAGAGGATTGAGATTTTGCAGTTTCCCTTCGGCGTGTACATTCTGGCCATCTACCACAGGGACGGTTTCAAGAGACAGGAGGTCGGTCTTGATGCCTATTTGAGCATTGCCACTTCTACCAGAAAAGATAAACGGCTTTCCCTCCCTGATTGCTCCCCGGATATAGTCTGAAACATGGGGAAAAAAGAAACGGGCCTGTAGGGTATCCGTTCCGTCAAGGGTGTCTTGTATGTCGCTGATATGCCCGTCTGGACTAATGATTTGGAATATTTTCATGTCGTTATTTTATTAGACCGCCAACAAAGTACATAATGTGTACTGAGGCGGAGGGATGGTAAAAATTGTCTGGATCAAATCCTTAAAGGTGAAGATACTTCCTGTAAATCATAACCTGAACAACCGATAAAGAGGATAATTCTTATCCGTTCACCTGCCCGTCATCCTGAAGGATCTGGGGATTTTTGAAGCAGCTATTTAACAATGACCAGTTTGTACTTTCGTGTCCCCACACCAATTTTCGCCGCATGCTTGAGGCAGGCGCGCCACTCAGATTCGGGAGTCGAGTTGGCAAAGTGGTCGTGATGGTCAACAAAATCCGGCTTTGTCATATTCTTAAAGAGTTGACTTCCCGGCATCGGACTTGCCTTCAGGCAGGCATCGACACAGGCCTGATCCAGTGCCAACGGATCAAAGGAGGCAAACATCCCTAAATTGGGAAGGATGGGGACATCATTTTCCCCATGGCAATCACAGTTAGGGGAGACATCTACAACCAGGGAGATGTGGAAACACGGGCGGCCATCAATGACAGCCTTGGTATATTCTGCCATGCGCCGGTTCAAAAGTTTGGTGGCCGCGAAATTGGCAAAGGCAATGGCATCGAAATTACACGCTCCCAGGCAGCGACCGCAGCCGATGCAATTTTCTTCGTTAACGCGCATCTTCTTCGCCTCAGCATCAAAGGCGAGTCCGTTGTTAGCACATTCCTTCAGGCACATGAGACAACCTTGACACTTGGCTTCGTTAATCGACGCTTTGCCGCTGCAGTGCTGCTCGGTCTTGCCGGCGCGGGAACCGCAGCCCATGCCAATATTTTTGATTGTCCCACCAAAACCGGTCATCTCATGTCCTTTGAAATGCGTTAGGCTGATAAATACATCTGCATCCATAATGGCACGTCCAATCTTGGCATCCTTTACATATTCACCTCCGACCACCGGAACTTCGATATCGTCGGTGCCTTTCAAACCGTCCCCGATAAGGATTGGACAACCGACGGTCAGCGGCGTGAAGCCATTTTCCCAGGCGCACTCCAAATGCTCCAAAGCATTTTTCCGTTTCCCGGGATACATGGTATTGCAATCGGTCAAGAAAGGCTTGCCGCCAAACTCCTGAACCACTTCGGCCACCGCCCTGGAATAATTGGGGCGGAGGTAGCTGATATTTCCGAGCTCACCAAAATGGAGCTTAATGGCAACGAACTTGCCCTCCATATTCAGATTCTTGACTCCAGCCTTTTTGATCAGCTTTTTTAATTTGGTAGGCAGCCCGTCACCAAAAGCCTTGGTCCTGAAATCAGAAAAGTATACTTTTGCCTTTTCCATGGTGTGGCGCTCCCAGCTATCCATTGAGGATGGCTTTGTTGATTTTTTCTGAAACAGCTCCTGCTCTAAAGGTCCACATATTATTTCCCACATATCATAATCGAAAGAAGAGGTGCTAGAAAGGAGATTATTTTAGATTATCCTGAATTGAGCATGGAGCCTCCAGATGAGAAGCAGATGGTCACTGGCAATCTTTATGGTACGCTAAAGCAAAATCAGACTCATTCAACCGGAAACATACCGCCTCTTCTCTCTTGACTGCCTGGACAAATGTTGTACAATTGTCTTAAGTAATCAATTTGCTCAAGACAAAGGAGCACCATGGAACTTGTCATCGATACATCCGCATTGATAGCAGTGATCGTTGCTGAACCCGAACGAGACTCAATTATCGAAATAACAAAAGGAAATACCTTGATTGGGCCGGGCTCAATTCCATGGGAAATTGGCAATGCTTTTTCTGCGATGTTCAAGCAGAACAGGGTATCAATGAAGGAAGCAGAAAAAGGTATAGAGATATTCAATACGATTCCAATACGATATATTGAACCGGATTTTTCTAAAATTTTATATTTATCCAAAGAAAACAACATGTACGCCTATGACGCATATTTTCTTGACTGCGCAATACGGCATAAAGCACCTTTATTGACGCTTGACAAAAAACTCCGAATAATTGCCGAAAATCTCAATATCGAAACTTTGGGGGTTTAAAATGCAGGTATATTCTTATTCAGAAGCCAGACAAAAATTGGCAACGGTGTTGAAGCAGGCTGAACGTAGTGGAAAAATTTTCATCCGTAGAAAAGATGGTAGAACGTTTGCTCTTACTCCGGAAACAATGGCCACATCTCCGCTTGATGTTCCTTCAATAAAGGCCAAGGTCACAACTAACGAACTAGTTGATATTATAAGAGAAGGAAGAGAACGTTAATAGTAGTGAGTTCTACCTGAGGTATAAATCGATTCAGATCAGGTTTGGCATGGCAATCTCAATCCTAATTTCTCGAACAACGATTCACTTAATATCAACAGATAACTGTTCAAACTAACTGAGCCACTTTTAAATGAAATGACAAGAACACTCTCGCTCGAAACATAATATTTGCTATCTCCAGCAGAGAACAGCCATGACCTTTCGTGCTGTTTTTTTCTCTTTTACAGACATATCTCACACAGGCCTAAGACAAACACCACTGAAACTATTTTCACACCTTAAGGCCACGAATTCTTTCACTACCCCCCTATTTCTGTTAGAATTATTCTGTCGTCTTACCGAAAAATATTGGCACTCTCACCTCTGAAGCAGACCAAATGAGACTTAGATGATAAAACAATGGTATAAAAATGATATCCTATCAAAAAAAAGGATTTTAAGGATATGTTTGTTTTGACGCGGATTCGCCATAAGCTCCTTTTCTATTATACTCTTCTTTATGCACTCTCCCTTTTCGTCGGTTTTGCCACTATCTATGTCATAATCCGCGACTCATTGAAAAACAATATCGAAAGTGAATTGCAGAACACAACAACGACAATATATAATTTGGTACAGACCTCAGCCACAGTGTCGATAAAAAACTATCTCCGCGGTGTTGCTGAAAAAAATCTGGAAATCATCGACGAATTTTACCAGGAAAGCCAGCATGGGCTGTTGACCGATGCCAATGCACGTGACAAAGCAACCGCAGTGTTGCTGAGGCAGACCATCGGCGAGTCGGGCTATATTTATTGTCTCAACAGTAATGGCATCGTGGTTATGCACCCACAACACTCTCTGCTCGGCACGGATGTCTCAGGCTATGCTTTCGTCAGGGACCTCCTCGTAAGAAAGAAAGGGTATCTCGAATACGACTGGAAAAATCCCACAGAAGAGGCTGCCAGGCCAAAGGCACTGTATATGCTCTACTTCAAACCCTGGGACTGGATCATCGCTGTGTCATCTTATCGTGAAGAGTTCAAAGACTTGGTCAACGTTGACGATTTCAAACAAAGTGTCCTTGACCTCAAGTTCGGCAAAACCGGGTACGCTTTTGTAGTCAACACTAAAGGCAAAGCTATTATTCATCCAAAGCTTGAAGGCGTAAATATCCTGTCGGTTGAGGGTCTTTCAAATGAATATCTCGTTGAGATCATCAAACGTAAAAACGGTCGGATTATCTATCCCTGGAAAAACCCTGGGGAGACCAAACCACGTCTAAAATTGTGTATTTTTAACTCCATCAAGGAGTATGACTGGATCGTCGGGGCATCCAGTTACCTTGATGAGTTTTATCAACCGCTACGTACTATTGGCACTTTGGTGCTGTTGACGTTTCTGTTTACCGTCATCCTGGTCCTTTCACTCTCCTATAAAATAAGCAACTCAATCACCAACCCGTTACAGAAACTGATGGACGATTTCAACCATGCCAGCAAGGGTGATTTCAGCCTGAGAATGGCGGTGACCTCGAACGATGAGATAGGCAAGCTGGCCCGTTTCTTCAACCGATTTATGGATCAGCTTGGTCAGTATCACAACAACCTAAAAGAACAGATAATCGTTAGGCAAGATGCAGAAAACAGCCTCAGGCAGAGTGAACAGCGCTACCGCTTGGTCATGGCCTCCGCAGCAGATCCGATAATTACTTATGATATGGAAGGTCGAGTTACATATTTTAATCCTGCATTTCAAAAGGTCTTCGGTTGGAGCCTCGAGCAATGTCTTGGTGGGAAAATGGACCATTTCGTCCCTCAAGAAAACTGGCCGGAAACCCTTGATATGATAGAAACCATTAAAAATGGTCTTGTTCTGTCAACAACCGAGACGAAGCGCTATACCCAAAACGGGGATATTCGTCAAGTCAGCATAAGCGGCGCGTCCCTCATGGACCATAATCAAGAGCTTGTCGGCAGTGTAATTATACTCCGTGATATAACCGAAACCAAAAAGCTTACCAAACAACTGATGGATATCGGAGACAATGTTCGCCAAACCATCGGTCAGGACTTACATGATGACCTCTGTCCCCATCTCATCGGTATTGGAGGTT
The DNA here is from genome assembly GCA_963822095.1 of uncultured delta proteobacterium. Taxonomy (GTDB): domain Bacteria; phylum Desulfobacterota; class Desulfobulbia; order Desulfobulbales; family Desulfocapsaceae; genus CAWGGS01. The sequence continues at coordinate 85,502 of CAWGGS010000011.1, read as the reverse complement.
TAGCTTCGGCTCTTAGCTCGACATTGAAGGACAATAACGGTGAGGGAACCATCTTGGCAGATCGGATCGTCAGTCTGATTGACGATGCCGTAACCAAGGCCCGCGGACTGTCCAGAGGACTCTGTCCGGTGCATCTGGTTGCTTACGGCCTGTATTCAGCCATCAATCAAATTGCTGAGCATACAGAGTTGATAGCGGAGATTCGTTGCTCCTTCCATGGAGATGAATCTCTGAATATTACGGACAACACTCTGGCCACGCATCTCTACTATATCGTACAGGAAGCGGTGAACAATGCGGTGAAACATGCAGGAGCCTCTTCCATCTGCATTTCACTTCTTGAGAAAGACGAGTATCTTCACCTATCGATAAGCGACAATGGTCATGGCATCAATGAACAGCAGGGCGAAAAAGGTATGGGCATGCAAATTATGAAATACAGGGCCTCGGTTATCGGCGCCTTTTTCGAGATCATCAGCGGCAGAAAAAAGGGCACGACTATTCATGTCTTTATGAAAATGTCGGAATCGATCTACCATGAAGTGACAAAATAAACTGCCGGGAGAGAACGATGGCTGAAGGGAAAAAATATAATGTTCTTATAATTGATGATCATCCCATTTTCTGTCTCGGAATGAGTGAATTGATCAACAAAGAGCCGGATCTAATTGTTTGCGGCTCAATAGAATCCATGAAAAAAGCCTTTGAAGAAATTGCCCGGCTAAAGCCAGACCTGATCATTATCGACATTTCCCTGAAAGATGGTAACGGTTTGGATCTTGTTCAGGAGATCAAGAAAGAGTATGAAGGATTGCCTACCCTGGTATTGTCAATGTATGACGAATCGCTCTATGCCGAACGTGCGCTCCTCGCTGGAGCCTATGGTTATATTATGAAACAGGAGGCGATTCCCAAGGTTGTCGAGGCAATTCGCCATGTATTGAAAGGTGAAATCTATGCCAGCAATTCCGTCAAAGAAAAGGTGTTTAAACGATTGATGAGTCCGAAAGGTACTGACAGCAAATCACCTCTCGATATACTCACCAACCGTGAACTTGAAGTCTTGAGGTTGATAGGGGAAGGATACTCGACCAAAGAGATTGCCGAACGCCTCCATCTTAGTATCAAAACGATTGGGACCTACAGGGAAAACCTCAAAGAAAAACTGAAACTCAAACACTTCACTAGTCTGGTAAAATTCGCAGTTCACTGGTCGGACAAAATTTTGCTGTAAAGATAAAACAGCTTTGTCCTAATATATTACATGTTGTTTTAGCTACTTAAATAGACCACGCCGCACAGATGTTTTGAAGAAAATCAAGCTGTTACAATAAGTATTCCCATCAAGGGGGAGCTAAAGAGCATCCCATTTGCCGAGGCATCTGTTTCCATACTATTTGACAACGCGTTCCCGATATCCGCGACAAAACAGCAATAGAACTGCCCTGTCCACATATCTCCATCATTCATCCACTGGAAGAGCCATTTTCTCTTCCAAACCGGTCTTTGAAGTAGCCAGTGTCATTTCATTTTCTGATTGCACCTGAAACTCAGCCTATCGGAATGGAAGGGAGTGACTCTGTTCGTTTCTCGGGTCTCTGCAGCCTGGACAGCGTAAGCGATGCCCCCAGGGATAGTTTATGGCGTCCCGAGTAGCGAAAAGCTCACACCCTGAATCTGAAGCTGAACATTATTGGTAATCAGGTTCAGTTGTGTTGCAAAGGAAATGCGATAACATTATTTCCATTACGGTCATTCCTGATTTTCTGGGCATAACAACGGGGACACCTGGAAGATAAAGTCCTATTCATACTGTTTTCTCAACTCTTTCTTGTTTAATTTACCGACACTTGTCTTGGCGATGGAGTCGGTAATTATCACCCTGTCTGGAACGCCATATTTTGGGATAAGGCCCTTTTCAGCGTGATCGGCATAAAACTGCCGAAGTTCATCGGTTGTCACCGATTCCCGGAATTCCTGGCGCAGCACTACCAGGGCCAGCGGCCGCTCCCCCCATTTTTCATCGGGGACGCCTATTACAGCCGCCTCGACGACTGCCGGATGACGACTGATAATATCCTCCAGAGTCAGCGAGGAAATCCATTCGCCGCCGGTCTTGATCACATCCTTGAGCCTGTCGGTTACCTGAAGATACCCTTCTTCATCGATAAACCCGATATCTCCTGTATGCAGCCAGCCATTTTCCCAAAGCTCCTCACTCTTTTCCTGATCTTTCAGGTACCCCTGTGTCAGCCAGGGCGTTCTGGTGACAATCTCTCCTGTGGTCATGCCGTCATGGGGCAAAGGTTTTCCCTCCTGATCAACAATCTCTAGCTGAACATTCGGTATCGGCAATCCGGTTCGGCAGCGCATTTTAATCTGGGCATCGGCATCCCACTCCATCATGTGCGGTTTCAAACCGGCAAGAGACAGGATGGGGCAGGTCTCCGACATGCCATAGCCGGTATACAAATTGATCCCGCGTTGCATGGCAGTCTTGCACAGACCGGCCGACATGGCCGAACCGCCGATAATCACCTTCCAACCGTTCAGATCGACTTCGCCTACGGAGGGGCTTGTCAGTAGCATATTCATGATGGTCGGCACACAATGTGAGAAGGTAACCTTTTCAGTTGCGATGAGTTTTAAAAGCATCTCCGGTTCGTATCGTCCGGGATAGACCTGCTTGGCACCGAGCAGGGTCATCATGAACGGTACACCCCAGGCATGAACATGAAACATCGGTGTGATGGGCATATAGACATCTTCCGAGCTGATGTTGGCCTGGGCTTTTATCGCAGAAAGTGCTGAAATAATCCCATAGGTATGGAGAACTAATTGCCTATGGCTGAAATATACCCCTTTGGGCAGCCCCGTTGTCCCGGTTGTATAAAAGGTCGTGGCCCTGGTGTTCTCCCCAAAGTCGGGGAAATCATAGCTCTCTTTTTTTCCGGCCAGCATCGACTCATACTCCCCTTCAACCGGCAGGGAGCTTTGATCTTGTTCTGAATCCGAAATCAAAATGATCTTCTTAACTGTTGATAATTGATCCTTTACCCCGTAAATTACCGGAAAAAATTCCTCATTGACCAGCAGAATATCATCTTCGGCATGGTTGATGGTATAGATAAGTTGATCAGTGGACAACCTGACATTGACCGTATGAAGTACGGCCCCCATCATCGGTAAGGCGAAAAAACACTCCAGATAGCGATGACTGTCCCAATCCATAATCGCCACCGTATCTCCCGGCCTGACACCAATGTCGGTTAGAGCATTAGCCAAACGTGCCACTCTCCGGCCAAACTCGGTATAGGTATAGCGGCACCTGTCCCGATAGACGATTTCCTGGTCGGGAGCATAGATGAGCGGGGTAGTAAGAAGATGCTTGATCAGGAGTTGATAATTGTAAGCAGAGGGGGTCGGAACAATGGGTTGCAATGCCATGGCATTCTCCTATTTTTTTGATGGAAAAATTTGTTGAGGACCTTCAACCTCCGGATCAGGGTGGATCTTTCGAAAATCAGGCAATGTCCTTACCGAATCCAGAACGGAAGAAATGAATTACCTTATTGCCAAATCCAACACACCACTTTGAGTTTCTCTTGAAAACACAAACAATATACAATACTTGTATCGCAAATTTCTTGAAAATACGACGTGGAATACAATTAATGTCGAGATCTTATTATCGCAGAAAAACAACCAAATACACCAGAAACAACATGACAATCTGGTGAGAAATGCTTGGCCGTCCAGGATTCAACAGATTCTTTAGAGAACGTTCTGACTCTGGTAAAGCGAATACGGATCTGCCCCGTTAAGGTGTGATCCGTATACTTTATGCTGCCTCTTATTAACCTGTCAATTTAGCATCATCAATTAACATTACGCTCACGCCCCTGCCATTCAGCTTTCCGGAGTTTAAATTTAGTGATTTTTCCAGTGGCGGTTTTAGGCAATTCACAGAAGACCACCGATTTTGGAGCTTTGAAGCGGGCGAGATTGTTCTTACAGAATTCGATAATGTCTTCAGCTGTCGGGTTTGTCCCCGGTTTGGGAGTAATGAATGCTTTGGGAACTTCTCCCCATTTCGAGTCAGGCGATGAGACGACCGCCACCTCCTGAACCTCGGGATGGCGATAGATAACATTTTCAAGCTCAATCGACGAGATGTTCTCGCCACCACTAATGATGATATCTTTATCTCGATCCATGATCTGCACATAGCCATCGGGATGGATAACCGCCAGATCACCGCTATGGAACCAGCCACCCCGGAAGGCCTCCTCGGTGGCCTTGCTGTCCTTGTAGTAGCCAAGCATCACATTGTTCCCGCGCATGACGATTTCCCCCATGGTCACACCGTCCCGCGGGACGGGTTTCATGGTCATCATATCCTGCACATCCATATAAAGGGCAGTGGCATAGGGTACCCCCTGACGTGATTTTATCTTTGCCAACTCCTCCTTTCCCAACTGAGTCCAGGAGTCTTGCCTCGCACAGACACTGTGAGGACCATATACCTCCGTCAAACCGTATACATGAACGATTTTAGCCCCAAATGATTCGATTTGCTCTATCACCGTAGGTGAGGGCGGCGCCCCAGCGGTGAGAATCGTCAATGGACGGTGTATTTTTAGATCTTTCGCCTCAGGATGGGAAATCATCATGATAAGTATAGTTGGAGCTGCACAGAGATGGGAGACCTTTTCCTGCATGATCAAACGGTAGATGGTCACGGCTTCGACCTGCCTTAGACAGACATGGGTTCCACCGACCGCTGTAACTGCCCAGGTAAAACACCAGCCATTGCAATGGAACATTGGAAGGGTCCAAAGATAGACGCTGTCACTGGTCATCATCGCTTCCTGAATTTCTCCGAGGGCGTTGAGATAGGCACCTCGATGATGGTACATAACTCCCTTTGGCAGCCCGGTTGTGCCGCTGGTATAGTTTATTGTCGCCATCTGGTATTCGTCGTCTACCTCTATCCGGCCAGGCAACGGTGACGCTCCGGCCAGGAAAGACTCGTAATCGGACCCTTCAAGGGGTTTGTCGGACGTATCATCGCAGATATTGACAAAAAAACGTACCTCGGGCAATTCTGTGAGTATAGGCAAGATGGAGTTTGCCAGCTGATTGTCGACAAACACCGCTTTTGAATTGGAATGATTGATGATATAAGCAATCTCGCTGGCTGACAGACGAACATTGATGCTGACAAGAACCGCACCTATCATAGGTACTGCATAATGAGCTTCAAGCATTGGCGGAATATTGGGGCAAAGAAAAGCCACCTTGTCTCCCTTCATTACTCCCATATCTTTCAGAGCACTGGCCAGCCTATTTACCCGCTCGGAAAACTCGTGGTATGTGTAGCGTTTATCTCCATGGACAACGGCGACCTTGTCTGGATAGACTGCCGCGCTTCGCATAAGAAATTTAACCGGACTTAACACATCGTAACATACGTCGGGGACATTCATGGGAATTCTCCTTGTAATATAAGTATTTGTGAGTTTTTTCCCTGATAGTATTTGGCCATCTTTGTTTCATACTACCCGGCAAGACGAAACAAGAGACTATTTTATAAAGGATCCAAAAGTCGGGAGTACAATTCGTCCAAAGATATTATTGTTGACGATTGCGGCAACCAGGTAGATGGCAATCCATCCTGCTGCGTAGAGAAAGTAGCCAACGACTGGTTTTAACTCTGCACTGAATTTACCCATATCTAGGCCAACAATCATCCAGAGGACGACGTCGAGCAGGAGGACAATCAAAAAAAGAGGAGTAGGACTTTTTAAATAAGAAGGGGTTACTGCAGTAAGAAAGGAGGCCCCGGCCATCCAGCAAAAGCCTTCAACCATGGATTCGGGTTTTACTCCACCGATAATCCCGGACAGCATGAGATATTTGGCTAAAACGGAAAGCGCCGCCCCGAACATAAAGAAAGCGCTGAAAAAAAGGAAGACATTTCCGCCAGTCATATTGTGATCCTTCAACTCCATAACCGCAACTGTATATTGGACAATTCCACCACCAACCAACCAGGCAGCAAGCAGAGGCAGGCCGCCAAGCCCAACCTTACCTGAAAATACTGCCCCAAAACCGAAACATGCAACCGCCAACGCCCCGAGACCAGCAGGTCCGGGAGATACAAAAGTATGCTCCTTTGACATCGCACTACTCCTTTTCTGAAAAGGGTTAGAAGAGTTTCGGAAAGAACCGACCTACATCTCGCCGCAATAATTTGATAAAAAGAGCGCACGTTAGATTCCTTCCTTGAATAAACCTATATGGTAATTGGTAATATAAGATAACCTAACGGCATTATTTGACAATCGGGTGGGAGCTGAAAAACATCTAGGAAAATATCTGAGAGGCACTAGGTTTAAAATGTATTCTTTCAAGCAAATGTGACAAATTATGGCACGAATCCTGATTCGTGCGCCCATGTACACAAAATTATCTATATCTCTATAAGGCGATGATTTGTCACATATTCTCCATACAGAATGACATTGTCCCATGTGGTAGAGCTTACATACTCAATAGCTTTGAGATCAACTGTGGATCCTGAAATATAAATGTCTTTAGCCAGGGGACTCGATTAGACTTTGTAAACTATATACGTAAGAGAATAGTAGAAAGCTCAACTTGAAGCGATAACTGAAAACTCAGACCTTATAAATAGCAATATTAACGCTCCGATTGTGCGGCGTCGGCGTAAAATTGTTTTGTTCAAATAACTGCTTTGCTCCCGGCATCCGACACGAGCGGGTGGATCTCATCTTCCTTCGGTTAAAAGAGTGAGGACGGCGGAATTAATTCTTAATGCATTGATTTCGTATAAAGTTTTTGGAATCAAATCACACCAAATTGATTTTACATATTTATATGATTAAATCTGAAGTTTCCCACTTTTAAAAGTCACCCGCTTTGGGAAGTAAGGGGCACAATGAGGGCAGGCTTATTTTTATTCAACAATACCAGCAGTATATCTGGCGAAAATCACGATTCGTAACTTATTGATATTACACATAAAAATCAGTTCAATTTTTGGCAGAAATCGTGGTATATTCAATAAATACAACAAGATAATAGTGAATGCGAGGCCCAATCATGGTATATTGTAAGTCCACACAAACAAACTACCAGAGGAACCTCGCATGCTCATACTACACTCATTGCTCAGAGAACTTAAAGAAGAATTTTTCCAGTCAACAAAAAGTAAAGAACGGAGTGCATGGTTTATCCATACTCTGGTCGCGATTATTCTACCCTTTACTTCATCCAGAACATCCAATCTGTTGCGAGCACTGGGAACCCTGTTTGGCTTTACCGATATCAGCTGGAAACGGTACTACACCTTCATGGGCTCTCCGAAGATTCCCTGGGACAGGCTCTGGCCAAGGATCTGGAAAATGATCCCTGAACCGGAAACCAACGAGAGGTTGATCGTAGCTCTTGATGATTATATCAACCCTAAGACCGGAACGAAGATCTTTGGGTGCGCCAAGGTATTTGACCATGCGGCAAAGCAGAACCAGTCCCAATACCCTTGGGCACAGAATGTTGTTGCCCTCGGTCTTCTCAAAGTGGTCAAGGGACGTTGGGCCTGTCTGCCTCTGAGTCAACGATACTATTTCCAAGAAAAATTCATCAAAAACAGCAAGCCGACATACAAAGGCCAGCCAATTGCTTTTGAAAAGAAACACAAACAGGCTGTTGACATGCTCAATGTTGTTGCAGCCCAATTCTCGAAGTCGAAGGTCTTGGTGGTATCAGATTCCTGGTTTGGCAATGATGGCCTTTGGAGCCCTTTGCGCAAAAAACTTGGTTTGCGAGCCGATATGCTCTCCCGGCTTCGTTCTAACAACAATCTCTTCAGCTTACCGGAAACACCACCAGAAAAAAGTGCTGGTCGCCCCAGGAAGTATGGCGGGAAAATTGGTACAGCATCTTCCCTTGCCTCGGAATATAGAGAGCAGGCCTGTGAATATATCGTCAACCTTTACGGATGCGAGCGAACAGTTTTAGCCTACGATCATGTGTTCATGGTCAAGACGCTCAAATGCCCGATCCGTGTTGTATGGGTATTTCGCAAAACACAATGGGTTTCCCTGTTTACCACTGATCTGTCATTGTCGGTGATCGAGATTATCGAATACTATGGTGCCCGGTGGAAAATCGAGGCTGGTTTCAAAGAGCTGAAACGGGATATCGGTAGTGCCGAAACCCAGAACAGGAAGCCTGTGGCAGTTGAAAACCACTTGAACTTCTGTATGATGGCCACTTCACTCACCTGGATTTACGCCTGTCGATTGGAGAAAACTCCCAGACGACGGCATACGGTCAAGGGGCGCAATCATTATGCTTTTTCAGATGTCCGAAGGCTACTGGCCCAGGCGGCATTGGACGATAATTTTTCGATACTTTGCCCAGTTCCACGGAAATCCGTGATAAATTCTCTCGTGACCGCACTTATGCGGATGGCGGCATGAGGCGTTTTTAGGAAACTTCAGTAGATCTTAGAAATGGCAATATTAACGCTTGTCACGATCCGCGCGCTCAAGATCGTCAGGAATAAGCTCAGCTATACCATCTCACGACTGAGGAAAATGTGTTCATGGATAAGGGCAAAAATGAAATCGCTTTTTTTGTTGTTAGGATTTAGGAACAAAGCAATTTTCTAGATATAGTAGACATACGTAACAAGATCCACCACCTTTCGAAAGGTTGATCAGTGATTTTGCCGGAGTGTATTCCCGCAGAATCAATATCCAACATCGACTTATTTACCTAGGATTATCAAGAAGGACATCTCATAAAAGTACTTCGATTATGGACGCATTATGAGTAGCCGATTTTGTAATAGCCTTGTCTGGCCTGCTTAAAATGGCTCAAAGAGTAATTGAGCCTACAGAAACAACTTCAATGGAAAAGGTCACATCCAAATGATCTCAGTAATGAGACATGACAATCGGTAATTGCGGCAAGGATCATAGAAAACAGTTAATAATCGATGGTGTTTTCAGAAAGGAGATTGTCGAATGCAGAATAATGGTTATTATTCATATTAGCTTTCTCTCCCCATCTGGAACGATGGGTTTAAAATGCCCTCTTGCCCGTCGTTTCAGATGTCCTCCTGTAATCCCCGGTTCTCGGAGGTTGCGAAGGGAGGGGAGAGATCGTTTGTGATTTTTTTAATATTTCTAAAATTCCTCACCCTGGTATGGTGTTCTTGTCATGTTCGTGGAAAGAACATCTGCCTTTTTTCGCTCTTTAACTTGTGTGCATCCTGAAACGGCTATTTTATCCGAACTTTTCGTTGCGCTGTCAAGTTTAATCCTTGAAATATCCAGTATATGTCTCCGATTAAATTTGCCATCCAGCCTCGATTGAGAACAAAATATTTCGTTTCAGGATGGACACTGTCTATAAAAAATAAGTGGTTCACCCCCTCCTTTGCCAAAAGCTTAGAATTGTTTTACACAGAAAGAAATAGGCCCCAGCTTGAAAGATTGCTGGAAATATTTTTTCATTCAGTGATAATTCATGAAGAAGAACGCCTTAAGCAGGCCTGACATATTTGGAACAGGCTGAAAGACAGATCTTTTCTAAGAGGCGGATTGGACCTCATTTCCTGCAAAATAAAAATCGATGGAGTAGATTATGAAATGGTTGCAGTTTTTTACACCTGTCTCTTCCATAACCTGGGAGGAGATGAATGCACTTAGGGGCGATTATCCCGACGGCGAAGTCCAGCTCCTTGATGTTCGGCAACCGAGCGAATACAAAGCAGGGCATATGCCTGGCGCAAAATTGATTCCAGTAGGTGTCCTGGAAGGCCGCCTGTCCGAACTTGACAAAGAAAAACCGATTGTCGTTTATTGAGCTGTCGGCGGCCGCAGCCGGGTTGCTGCGCAGATGTTGGCCGGCAAGGGTTTTCCTAAGGTCTACAATCTTTCCGGTGGGATAAAAGCCTGGAAAAAGGAGGTGGCCGTCGGACCCGAAGATACCGGCCTGCATCTTTTTTCCGAGATCGAAAGTCCGGAACAGGGCATTATTGTTGGTTTCGGCCTGGAGATGGGGCTCAGGGATTTTTATCTCTCCCTGCAGAAACGGGTAAAGAGGGAATCCACCAAAGCGCTTTTCGGTAAACTTGCCTCCATCGAAATCCTTCATCAGGAAAGTCTGGTAAATCTTTATAAAGAGCTCACCGGGGTTTCGTATTCACTCGCAGATTTTGCCAAAAAGGTTGTTGAGCCGGCAATGGAGGGAGGGATGACCACTGAAGAGTACCTGCAGCTTTACCATATCGACCTTGATTCGGAATTGGAGGTGCTTGGTCTTGCCCTGGCAATTGAGGCACAGGCGCTCGATCTCTATCTGCGCGCAGCGGAAAAAAGCAGTCCGGAAGCGGCCCAAAAAGTCCTGTACCGGATTGCCGAGGAAGAGCGTGGTCACATCGCAAGTCTGAGCAACTATATTGATGAAAAGCGGGATCTCTCATGAAAAAACGTCTTGTTCTGATCGGTGGTGGTCACGCCCATATGGTGACTCTTGCAAACCTGCATACATTTACTGAAAAAGGCTTTGAAGTCACCGTCATACAGCCCTCGGAATACCATTATTACAGCGGGATGGGGCCGGGGATGTTGAGCGGGACCTATCAGCCCGACGACATCCGCTTTGCAACCCGCAGGCTGGTCGAAAGAAAGGGAGGGCGCTTTGTTTGTGGTAAGGCCTCTAGAATTGATCCCGATGAGCAGATGGTTTTCCTCGAAGACTCCACAGAAGGGATTGCTTACGATGTCCTCTCCTGCAATGCCGGATCGTATGTTCCGCATGAGATGATACACGGTGCGAACCGCAATGTCTTTTATGCCAAGCCCATTGAAGAGCTGATAAAGGCACAAAAAACGATACTTGAGCAGACAAGATCGGATGCGATAACCATTGCCGTGATAGGAAGCGGCCCTTCTTCGGTCGAGATAGCCGGCAATATCCATCAACTGTGTCGTCAGAAGGCGGCGCACATGCCTTGTATCCAGGTATTCGGCGGGAAACATTTCATGTCCGGCAGACCTCCACGGGTCCGGGGACTGGCCCGAAAAATCCTTGAGGGTAAAGGGATCGAAATCGTGGAGAGTGGATATGTCCGCCGGATAGAAGAAAACCGGATTCTCCTGGAAAACGACAGCGGCTATCAAGCCGATATCATCTTTCCGGCAATAGGTGTCAGGCCATCGCGGATCTTTGTCCAATCAGGGCTTCCGGTTGGGGAGGACGGAGGACTGTTGGTCAATGACTGTCTGCAGTCCACGGGCTTTGAAAATATCTTCGGAGGAGGTGATTGTATCTCTTTTGAGCCGGAGTCGTTGGACAAAGTCGGTGTCTATGCCGTCAGGCAGAATCCGGTTCTCTATAACAACCTGATGGCCTGTCTGGAAGGCCGGCCGCTTATGAAATTTTCCCCGGGAGGGAAATACCTTCTGATCTATAACCTGGGAGATGGTGACGGAGTACTGTCCAAATGGGCGCTTACCTTTTCGGGAAAGCTCGCCTTTTATATTAAGGATTATATCGACCGAAAGTTTATAAAAACATTTCAAGAGGGTTAAACCCTCACTTTCTTGCCGGCGTAATCCGTTTCAGGTTGCCCGGGCGACTTCCATTGCCCGGGCAACAAATGACAAGGCTCAATATCCGTGTTCACTGTGCGTCACTGCTGCTTGTTGCGTAGTACCTTGTAGCTCTCATACTGCAATGACTTGGACTGAACTTTTTGTTTTTGCATGACGGCGGAGGGGCTTCCGGCAAAGGTCTCTTCAACCTTTTTGCGAAGCGTTTTTACATCCTTGTCCAGATTATCGGATACCTCGTCAGAGCCGATGCTCTTGTTGATGCTGCGATGATGGTCTTCGTATTCCCGGATATTCTTCAACGCAAGTCCTCTCTGGCCTTTTCGTATGGCGGTGGCCACTTCGTTTTTGAGCTGTGAATAGTCTTGCTGGATGACCTGTCTTCCCCAGATCTTCTTGTCGATGCTGCTGAGCACTTCCTGCCGATCGGAGACACAAACGATCTTGTAAGCGGCCTTTGATACCTGCTGCTTTCTTATTCCGTCATGAAGGTAACGGATTTCAACATTGCCCAGATGAAAGCCTCTTTCTTGCCCGGTCGGTACGCTGAACGTAAGGAAGAAGGTGCGTTCCTGTCCTGAAAGCAGATCTCCCGGCCGGATAACGGCGACACTTCCTTCCCTTTGTATGGGGTATCCGCTTCCTCCTATAAGTTTGAGACCGTCCGTGAGTTGAATGCGAATCTCAACCTGGCTTGCAACAACCTTGCGGGCCATTTCAAATTCCTGTTCGAAAATCTCGGCAAAGGACTGAGGGTCCTCCAGGAAGTAGTAGTTGCCTGCGCCTTGGTCCGCTATGGTGGTCATCAGAATTTCATTAAAATCATAACCGACGCCTACCGTGCTGATGGTGAAGTTGTTTTCAGGTCCATTCGAAGCTATGGCCCCAAGTTGACGGGGATCCGTGATACCTTGGTTGGCAAGCCCATCGGAGATGAGAATTATCTTGCGTCTGCGCTCAATGTCCTGGGTCCTTATGAACATGTTCACTCCCTGTTGCAGGCCTCCTCCTAGATTGGTGCTGCCGCCGGCCGGGATGGCCGCGACCTCGCCTGTCAGTCTAAGCAGGTTGCTGCGGTGCATCGGAACAAGATAGGAGTGAATTTTGACATCGTTTGCATAACTGATGATAGCCATGCGATCTCTGGGAGAAAGCATTTCCATCAAGTGGATGATGGCCATGCGGCTGTCATTGATCTTTTGTCCTTTCATGGAACCGCTGCGATCAAGGACGACCACGAGGTCTACGGGCTGAGGCGGGAAAACCGTATCCACAGGCAATTCCGGGCAGGTGAGGCTTAAAGCCATCGAGACTGTTCCGTCGGAGCCCTGGAGGACCTTGTTCTGTACCAGTCTGGTTTGGATATTGACCATGTTCCTGTTACGATCGCCAAAAGGACCGTTGTCTGATGCTGCCGCAACCGACGCACAAAGACCGCTCAAGGCGAGACAGGAAAGGATGAAAAGTCCAACGGCCGAGGGTAGAGGTGTTGTTTTCATGGGCGCTCCTTGTTGTTGAGGATGGAAGGTTCTGAAGGCTTTCTTTCATGGTACGCCCATCGTAGCTGTATGACAATTCAAACAAATGCAAAATGTTAGACGTGTTTTTTTACATAAGTTTTACTTTGAATGCGTCGTTGCCTGGGGTAATCTACAAATGAGGAGTCTCTCCTTGCCATAATGATAAGAACAGCTGCCCGGCGCCGTTGGTGAGTCTCTAGCGGCTGAAGGGAGAAAAGGAGGATGACATGGTACATCCGGAGCGTACAAAGGCCTCTATTGTTATAGTGGAGGATGATCCCGCCATTCGGAGAGGGTTGAGCGATGTCCTGGTCTTCAACGGGTATCAGGTTCACAGTGAGGAGGATGGCGCACAAGGGTTGGCCGCTGTTCTCGACAATCAGTTTGATCTTGTTCTGCTCGATGTCATGCTGCCCACCATGGATGGCTTTTCCATCTGTCGCAAAATCAGGAAAATAAAGCCCAGGCAGGCCGTGATCATGATTACCGCCAAAGGGGCAGAAGACGATATCGTAACCGGTTTTCAGTGCGGGGCCGACGATTATATTCCGAAACCGTTCTCCCTGCGTGAACTCATGGTCCGGGTGGAGGCTGTGCTGCGGCGAAGCGGCAGGTATCAGGGAGATGAGATAATCGAATACAGGGGCATTGTTTTTGACGGCAGGAACCTGTGGGCTCGTTGCGGTGAAGCCTGCGTGGATCTGACACGCAGGGAAATGGATATCATCTCCTATCTTTATCGTCATCAGGACCGTATCGTCTCAAAAAAAAACCTGCTTGCCGAAGTATGGCATTACACGGACGCCACCATTGAAACCCGCACAGTGGATATTCATATGCAAAAGCTTAGAAAAAAGCTGGTCCTGCTGGGTAAGTATGAGGATCTGATTGTGACCATCCGCGGTGAAGGGTATCGGTTGGAGAATGAAAAAACTTAAATATATCATCGCATTGTTTTGTATCCTTATCTCTCTTCCGCTGACGTTCGTCATCTGGAGGACCTATAGAGGCCTTGAGCGGGAAGAGCGCGCGCAGATGCGTTTTTTCGCCGAAACCCTGTTTGACCAAATGGAGAAGGAACTCTCCGATCTGGTACAGCAGGAGGAAGGACGTGGGGTGGATGAATATGGCCATTTCCTTGCCGATGCGGCTGGTGGCGGGAGGGGAACGGCACTGTCCCCGCTGGCCAGGGATGATTACCGGGAATATATCCAGGGCTATCTACAAAACAATCCCGACGGTTCCTTTCAAACCCCCCTGGTTGCGGACATGGGCAAGGTTCCGGTGGCCATGCGGAGGCGCATTTCCGAGTTGAGGGAGGTTAATCTGCTGTTCAACTCGAAGAAATTCCTGGTTTCCTCATCTCCTGTCGTCCCGCTCATGAAAGACCTGAAAAAAGGCGGTATCCAGGTAGAGGAGTCGCATCTGTCTGAACGGTATCTGAAAAAGACAAAGCAAAAGACGCCGTCTGCCTATCTGGGAAGAAAAACGCAACGTGTGGAGGAAATTACTCTGCAACAGGCCTATAATATCGCAGGCCGGGAAGACGGGTTGCGCTTGAACAAGACGGGGAAGAAAGCTCAACTAAAATCGCCTGGCCAAAGCGCAAAGATCAGGGATCTGGATGCGGCCGTCGGGCAGGCGGACACGCGGTTATATAGGCATTTAGAAAAAGCGGAAGACAAGAAGGAGGCAAACAGTACGACGGGAAAACCTGCAGGACAAAGATTCCAGGTGGAAGTCGCTCCCTTTCAGTCCGTGGTTATCGATGGTTCCCGAGTGTTTGTTTTTCGGCGCATTGGTATAGATAATCAAATATATCGCCAGGGATTCGTTGTTCTGGTAAAGCCGCTCATGCAGCATCTGGCCGGGCAGTATTTCGAAAACCAGCCGCTTGCTGGTTTTTCTTCACTCCTGATGCAGAAGAAGGAGCAGGGCAGCGTCAAGACATTGGTCCGGTCGGGTGTTCATCTCTCAGGTGTCGGATTTTCCATCAAGCGGACCTTTCCGCCACCCTTCGGGTTTCTGGCGGTGACCCTTGAGGCCGAGACCATTCCCTCGTCACCCGCCCGCAGGTCTCTCTCTCTGGCCATAGGTCTCCTGGGGCTTTTTACGCTGATGGGGCTGATTGCCATCTATCAGAGCGTGAGATCCATTGTTGCCATGTCGGAGCGAAGATCTCAGTTTGTTTCCTCGGTAACCCATGAGTTGAAGACCCCGCTTACCAATATTCGCATGTATGTCGAGATGTTGGAGCAAGGAATTGCCGCAACCGCGGAAAAGGAACAGGAGTATCTCGGGATCCTGTCCTCAGAGAGTGCCAGACTTGCAGGCCTTATCAACAATGTTTTGGAACTTGCCAAACTGGAAAAGAATACCCGCCGTTTTCATATGCAGCCGGGTGTTCTGGATGATGTGCTGATGGAGGTGGGCGGAATTTTCCGGGAAAAGCTAGAACGAAACGGGTTTAACCTGATCATTGAAAAAGGTGACATTCCCGAGTTCTCCTATGACCGCGAGGTGCTGATTCAGGTACTGCTGAATCTCATCGAAAACAGCATTAAATTCGGCAGAGAGCAGGAGAAGAAAACAATTTCCATAAAGGCTGATTGCATCAAACAAAAGGTGCGGATTCGAGTGTCTGACACAGGACCCGGTATTTCCAGACATGCATTGAACAAGGTATTTGATGACTTCTACCGGATCGACAACGATCTTACCCGCAAAACCGGAGGCACGGGCATCGGCCTGGCGTTGGTAAAGAAATTCATAGTCGCCATGGGAGGAGTGGTTGAAGCGGCAAACAATGAAGAGGAAGGTTGCACCATTACTATTCTTCTGCCTGTTTCAACCGGGCAGGACAAATGACGACTCAATATTTGCCTAGCGACATGTCCTAAAGAGCCGATTACTGGTTTCCGAAGAGGGGATGAATTTGAAAACCACCGATATCAATCAATTGATTGCCACGACGGGCTCCGTTCGCTGTCGGCAAAGATGCCGAAAAAGAAGTACGCGGTTCAGAGCGAAGGACAATCTCAATCCGTGAAAAATCCCCGCCTTGCCGTTATAAGGCAAAGCGGGGAAGAAACCGGTAACTCAAGTTGTTATCAAAGCCCGAACAGATGCGGCATGAACACCATTGTGAGCAAAACCATCATCTGAATACAGATGAATGGCAGAACCCCCCTGTAGATAGCAAGGGTGCTCACCTCCGGGGGAGCTACACCTTTTAAGTAAAAGAGCGAAAAACCAAAGGGTGGGGTTAAAAAAGAGGACTGCAAGTTCATCGCAATCAGGATAGCGAACCACATCGGATCAATGCCGATTTTTGCGGCGATGGGCAGCAGGATCGGCACGACAATATAGGATATCTCAATAAAATCAATAAAGAATCCAAGTACAAAGATAACCAGCATGACAAGAAAGATAAATCCCCATTTCTCGCCCGGCAGGTTCATCATGAAGTGCTCCACAATAAGATCGGCGCCGGTATAGATAAAGACCATGGAAAAGGCTGTTGCTCCGATCAGGATGGCAAAGACCATGGCGGTCACCTTCACCGTCTCCTGGCAGGATTCGATCACCACCTCCCAGCTCAGCTTTCTGTACATGGCGGCCAGGACCATGGCGCCAAGGGCACCCACGGAGGCAGACTCCGTCGGTGTGGCAATCCCTGCGAAAATGGATCCGAGGACGATCACAATCAGGGTGAGCGGCGGCAGAATCGCCTTCAAGGCCCGAAAGACCGACCCCTTTTTTTCCTCTTTCGGAATAATGATCGCGGGCGCGACATCTTTTTTTAGGTAGGAAATGACGGCGATATAGATGATATAGCAAGCGACCAGTACAAATCCTGGAACGAAGGCTGCCTGAAAGAGATCCCCCACCGGCAGCTGGAAGACATCCCCTAAAACAATGAGGACGATGGATGGGGGGATAATCTGCCCCAGCGTCCCGGCGGCACATATGGTTCCGGTCGACAGCTCTTTGGAATATCCGTACTTAAGCATAACCGGCAGGCAGATGACCCCCATGGCCACCACGGAAGCCCCGACCACGCCGGTTGAAGCGGCAAGCAAGGCGCCGACAAGCACGGTGCTGATGGCAAGTCCGCCCCGGACCTTGCCGAAGAGGATGCCCATCGACTCCAGCAGGCGTTCGGCCAACTGTGATTTCTGCAGAATGATACCCATCAGGATAAAGAGTGGAATGGCCATCAGGATGGTGTTGGTCATGATGGAAAAGATCCGAAACGGCATCATCGAGAACATGCTGAAAAACTCGTGGGCCACATCGATAAAGGCCGGATTGGGCATCATACTTACGTAGGCTGCGATGGCGCCGAAGAGGAGGGCCGCAGCACCGAAGGTGAAGGCTACAGGATACCCGATAAGCAGGAGCAAGAGGGCTGCAGCGAACATGATTAAGCCAGTCATTTTTCTCCCCTGAACAGTCTGATGTTTTGCAGGATATACCCCGTTGCGCTCAACAGGAGGAAGCCCATGGAAAGCGGGATCATGGACTTTATGACCCAGCGATACGGCAGACCGCCCGGGTCATCGGAAATCTCATGGGAGATGAAGGCGTCGTGGACAAATCCATAAGAACCGGTGAGAATAAGCAGGGCCAGAGGCATCAGGAAAAGCAGGGTGCCGGTTATATTGATTATAGATTTGGTTTGCTGACTCATATTGTCGTACAGGAAGTCAACCCGCACATGGGCCTCGTGCTGCAACGCATATCCCACTCCAAAGAGAATCATGACGGAGAAGAGATGCCATTCCATCTCCTGCATGCCGACGGAACTGTTGTGGAAGACATAGCGCATCATCACATCAAAGGAGACATTGAGGGTCATCAGCAGCAGGACAAGGGCCAGCAAATAGCCGACGCCATCGACGATGCGGCCGATGGCCTTTTCTATTTTTTCTAACATTGGCGATGCTCCAAAAAAAGTATGAGCCGCCCTGCTCAAGTGAACAGGGGCGGCTCCTGGTGTACTACCTCATGGCAAACGATGTGAATTAGTCACCCACTTCATTTGCGGTCTTGATATAATCAAACTCGGATATCTTTGTGTATACCCGGGCCTTTTTCATGTAGGCCCTCTGAGAATCCAGCACCTCTTTGAAGCTTGGTTCCTTGGCGGCATATTCGTCCATAAGCTCGTCGGTGGCCTTTTTCATTGCCTTTAAAACCGGCAGAGGGAAGGTCTTGACCTCGATTTTCGGATAGTCCTTCTTCATCTTCTGCCAGGCATCGACACTGGCGGCAAAATTATCGGTGAACATATCGGCGGCAGCGGCCTTCATCGCCGTAACCAGCATGGCCTGATATTCCTTCGGAAGTTTATCGAAGGCCTTTTTGTTGACCAGATACTGCAGCTCGGTGGCGGGTTCATGCCAGCCGGTGTAATAGTAGGGGGCGATCTTGTGGAAGCCCATTTTGATATCCATGCCGGGTCCAACCCATTCCAGGGCATCAATGGTGCCGCGGTCCAGGGAGGTGTAGAGTTCGCCGGCAGGAATATTGGTCACGTTGACACCCAGTTTGGCCATAACTTCGCCTGCAAGGCCGGGGATCCGCATCTTGAGGCCTTTGAGGTCATCCAGTGATTTTATCTCTTTCTGGAACCAACCGCCCATCTGCTCGCCGGTGTTGCCGCCCGGAAAACTTAAGACGCCGAATTTGTCGTAGTTCTTCTCCATCAACTTGCATGCCGCCGCCATAGTAAAACCAGGCGTTTTGTTCTTCGACATTCATCCCGAAGGGGACGGTGGTGAAGAAGACCAGGGTCATGTCTTTGCCCTTCCAGTAGTAGGAAGCGGAATGGCCCATCTCGAAACTGGCCTCCTTTTACCATGTCGAGGACGCCGAACGCAGCCTTGGTCTTTTCGGCTCCTTCGATTCGGATGGTGAAGTTGCCGCCGCTCATATCGTCTGACCATTTTTGCCATTTTTTCGACAGTGGTGGCAAATGGAGTCAGGGTCGAGGGCCAGCTCATGGCCAGTTTCCAATGGACCTTGGGAGCAGCTAAAGCCGTCGAGGCGAAGAGCGAGATCGCAAAGACTATGGCGAGGCTGCGGGCAATCATTTTCATAATTTCCTCCTTTCTGATGGGTTAAGTTCTCCTCTCCCTTTTGATGAGAGGCGGTCGCAGTTTAACATGAATACTATGCCGGAAAAGTACCGGAAGATCAAGCGGCCGTATGGTAAGGTGACCGGTTTCTGTGGGAAGTATGCGGCAGGTATCCCGGAAACGCGGTTTGGGGAATGTGAAAGCCTGCAAAACAAGATAACTGTCAGGAGGCTGCTGTAGCCTTGTTTTTCTGGTGGGCATCATACACCTTCGATCAGCATGGCCATGCCCATGCCGCCGCCTATGCACATGGAGATCAGTCCGGTGCCGTACTGTTTTCTTTGCATCAGGTGGATGGCGGTGACCATCTGGCGGGCACCGGTGGCACCGATGGGGTGGCCGAGGGAGATGCCGCTGCCCAGCTCATTCGGCTTATCCATCTCGAGACCCAACTCACGCATACAGCCAATGGCCTGGGAGGCAAAGGCCTCGTTCAGCTCGATCATGTCGAGGTCCGAGGTTTCCATCCGTCTTTTTTTCAAGACCTTGCGAATAGCCGGAACCGGGCCAAGACCCATATAAGCAGGGTCTACACCTCCTGCGGCATAGGCGGATATTTTGACCAGCGGGGTAAGGCCCAGTGTATCGGCTTTTTCCCTGCTCATCATCACGACTGCCGCGGCCCCGTCGTTGATCCCCGAGGAATTACCGGCGGTAACAGTGCCGTCCTTTATAAAAGCCGGTCGCAGCTTGGCCATTTTGTCCATATCCGTTTTCACCGGCCGTTCGTCCGTATCTATGGAGATCTTTCCGTTCCTCATCTTCCGGGTTACTTTTACAATTTCCCGCTCAAACAGGCCTCCTTTGACTGCAGCCAACGCCCTGGAATGACTGAGAACGGCGAGCTCATCCTGCTCTTTTCTGCTTATCCCATACTTTGCAGCGATATTTTCAGCCGTCATTCCCATATGATATCCGTAGAAAATCTCATAGAGGCCATCAAAAACCATCAGATCCCGGATCTCCCCGATTCCCGTCAGTTCCATCCGATGTCCCCAGCGTGCTTTGGGAAGGGCCATCGGGGTATTGCTCATGGATTCCTGGCCGCCCGCCACAATCACCTCGGCATCGCCAGCCAGAATCGATGCGGCACCGAGGGCAATGGCCTTCAACCCTGAACCGCAAATTTTATTGACGGTGAATGCCGGAGTTTCTTTGGGCAGTCCTGCTCGAATCGCCGCCTGTCGTGCCGGGTTTTGGCCTTGACCTGCCTGGAGCACATTGCCCATGATCACCTCGTCAATGGAAACAGGGGAAAGGCTGGTATCCCAGTCATCGGCGTCACGTTCTATCGCTATCTGTTCGGGGTGTTGCAAGGCAGACGGGGTCATGCCTCGTATATCGGGGCTCGTGACCGGGCGTAGACCTGCTCTTTCTAAAGCGGCTTTTATAACCACGGAGCCCAATTGCACAGCCGGAATCTTTTTTAAAGAGCCTCCGAAAGCTCCTACGGGGGTTCGTATACCGCTTACTATTACCACATCACGCATAACTCCTGCCTCCTGCCAACCTGTATTTCTCCTAAACAGAGTGTGAGAACCCTGTAATTTTTTGAAATGTAAATGTATTTTATAATTGCAAAAGAATACTGTAAATGCAACTCAATTCCTTGGAGATCAGCAGGTCTGGCCGCCCCGGCCAATATCAAAATAATGCGGGGAAGCTTGGCCGGACTGCATCCGGTCTGGATCAACGGAACATGAACGTTCCGTATTATACGTACGGTAAAGCCGGTGTTTCCCGAGATTGGCATATACAGGATAAATTTCTTCTAACACTATATCACGTAGATAAGGTCAAGGAAAATTTTTTCTGTTTGCAGTTGACTTAAACGTAAAGGTAAGGTATAAGGTATATAGGGCTGCCCGTTGATTAACGCAAACGTTAAGGTGACAGAAAAATACTCCATCTGCAGGGAGATCAGGAATTATGAGCAACTTGTCGTATCGATCAATTCCAGCAATGTTGAAAGAGAATGCCCGGCTCTACAGTGAGCGGACGGCTATCAGTTACAAACGGGGTGACTCGTTTATGTCTCTTTCCTATGCCCAGTTTTACCAGCGGGTACTGATGTTGGCGCGCGGTTTGCTCAAGGCCGGTGTTCAGCCCGGGGATAAGGTGGCGATCTTTTCTGAAAACCGGCTCGGTTGGGCGATCTCGGATTTCGGTATCCAGAGTGTCGGGGGAGTAACTGTTCCGATTTATGCCACCAATACCGGGGAGCAAGCGGCCTATGTCCTTAATCACAGTGGGGCGAAGATCGTCTTTGTCTCCACCAAGGGCCAATACGAAAAGCTCTTCTCCGTTCGAGATCAGATTCCCGGTATTGAGCTGGTTGTCTCTTACGAACTATTTCTGGGCGATCGCGCTTTCCCTGTCTACACCCAGCATCAACTGTCTGAAGTTTCCTATCCGTTGAAAGAGGAAGAGCAGGCGCAGATTGAGACCTTAATCGATGCGATAACCCCCGACGACCTGATCACTATCATCTATACGTCAGGCACCACCGGAATGCCGAAAGGGGTGCTGCTGACCCAGGAAAATGTGATCTTCGATACCGTGACGGGCATGAAAAAGATGGAACCAACCGACCGGATTGAGACCTTTCTCAGTTTTCTGCCACTCAGTCATGTGCTTGAGAGGACCGGCGGTTATTACGCTGCCTTGATCAAAGGCCACCATATCGCCTTTGCCGAAAACGTCCAGAAGGTCATGGAAAACATGATTGAGGTCAGACCGACCGCGATGGTGAGTGTACCTCGACTTTTTGAAAAAATTTATTCGCGCATCTATGAAAATGTCCATCAGACGAGCAAAATTCAGCAGGCCATTTTCCATAAGGCTATTGAGGTCGGACGAAGATACGTCAATCTCAAATATGTCGAGAAAAAGCCGGTAGGCCTGTTGGGACTACAATATAAACTCTTCGATTATTTGGTTTTCAGCAAAATACGAGAGAAATTTGGTGGAAGATTGTGCTATTTTATCTGCGGAGGCGCGCCGCTTGACAAGACCATCAATGAATTCATGTGGAGCATCGGTCTGCCGATCTATACCGGTTATGGGCTCACGGAAACCAGCCCGGCGGTCTGCCTTACCAGCTATGACGAAGTACGTTTCGACTCTGTGGGAAAGGCCTTTGACGAGACGGAGCTGAAGTTGGCGGAGGACGGTGAGCTTTTGATACGAGGTCCCCAGGTGATGAAAGGCTATTACCTCAACCAGAAAGCAACCGACGAAACCTTTGAAAACGGTTGGTTAAAGACCGGTGACATTGCCAGGATCGATGATGAAGGCTTTGTCTATATTATTGATCGGAAAAAAGAGATTATCGTCACCGCCGGCGGCAAAAACATCGCACCGCAGCCTCTCGAGAACGAGCTGCGTCTGGATAAATTCGTCTCCCAGGCCATGGTTTTTGGTGATCGAAAACCGTATCTGATCGCGCTACTGACTCCCAATGTCGAGCGTCTGGTCGATCTGGGCCGGGAAGAGAAGCTCAACTATATCGATCTCGATGAGCTGGTAACCAACAATCGGATCCTGGAGATTTATACTGAGCGTATCAAAGAGCTGAATAAGACCCTGCCGTCCTACGAAACCATCAAGAAATTCGTCCTTCTCCCCAGGGAGTTTTCCATCGAGGGAGGGGAGTTGACCCCGACCCTGAAACTCAAACGCAAGAAGATATATAATATGTACCAGGATAAAATTGAACTGTTGTATACACAAAACAACATATCAGGTCCCAATTCCCATCCGAAATCACCAAATGGAGGAAAAAAATGAGGCAGATTAATCGAGTAGCTGTCCTTGGCGCCGGCGTTATGGGGGCAACGATTGCCGCTCATCTGGCCAATGCCGGTCTGGAAGTCCTCTTGCTCGATATGGTTCCGCGCGAACCAGACGCGCAGGAGATGGAAAAAGGATTGACGCTTGAAAGCCCGGTTGTCCGCAATCGAATTGCCGGAAACGGTCTCAAAGGCTTAGCCAAGATGAAACCCGCGCCCTTTTATCTAAAGGACTATGCATCCTTGATCCAAATTGGCAACTTCGAGGACGATCTGCTAAAACTCAAGGAGTGCGATTGGGTGATTGAGGTGGTCATCGAACTGATGCCTATCAAAAAGAGCCTGTTTGAGAAGATAGTACCGAACCTGAAACCGGGTGCGATCCTGTCTACCAATACCAGCGGCCTTTCGGTCAACGAGATGGCACAGGTCCTGCCGGACGAGGTGAAGCGCAATTTCCTGGTCACCCATTTCTTTAATCCGCCCAGATACATGCGCCTCATGGAGGTCGTCGGCTGCAATGGAACCGATCCGGAGGTCGTTACCGGGATGGCCGATTTCATAAGCCGCAGGCTTGGCAAGGGCATCGTCTATGCCAAGGATACCCCCAACTTCATCGGTAACCGGATCGGCGTGTACGCGATCTACAAGGGAATTCAGCATATGATCGAGATCGGGCTCACGGTGGAGGAAGTGGACAGCGTTGCCGGTCCCGCCACCGCAAGGCCCAAGAGCGGCGCCTTTCGGACTGCAGATATCGTCGGCCTCGATACACTCGCCCATGTTGGTACCAACTCCTATGATCTGCTTCCCGATGATGAGGAGCGAGAGGTGTTTAAAGTCCCGGCTTTTATGAGCACGATGATAGAGGGAGGCCTCTTGGGCAACAAGACCAAAAAGGGCTTTTTCAAGAAGGATAAGGTCGACGGCAAGAGTGTAATTTCCTACTACGACTGGCAAAACGGCGAATACAAGACCGGAACCAGACCGAAATTTCCCTCAGTTATGGCGGTCAAGCAGATTGACGACCCTGGCATGAGAGTGAAAATGGTGGTTGCAGGCAAGGATAAAGGCGCCGAGTTTGCCTGGAAATCCCTGCGTGACACCCTGATTTATGCAGTGAACAGGATTCCTGAGATTGCCGACGACGTGGTCAATGTTGACAACGCGATGAAGTGGGGCTTCAACTGGGAGATCGGTCCCTTTGAGATGCTCGATGCCATTGGCGTTGCCTCATTTATAAAACGTGCGGAAAAAGACGGAATCAAGGTTCCGGAGGTCTTAAAGAATGTCGAATCCTTCTATCGCTATGCCGAAAACGGCACGAAGGAATATTACGACCTGGTAAATGGAAGGTATCTGCCGGTACCGATAAAAGACGGCGAGATCAGGCTTGAGGTCCTGAAACGGGCCGGTGGGGTGGTGGAGAAAAACGCCAACTCATCGGTTGTCGACCTGGGTGATGGCGTGTTCTGCTTCGAGTTCCATTCGAAGATGAACGCGATCTCGGGCGATATCCTGTCCATGACCCACAAGGCGATCAAACGGGCTGAGGAAGAGGGTGTGGGGCTGGTTATCGGCAACCGCGGTGCCAACTTCTCGGTGGGTGCAAACCTGATGATGCTGGCCGTGGCCCTGGCCGAGGGTGCCTACGAGGACATCGACATGATGATCCGAGCCTTCCAGAAGGCGACCATGGCGGTCAAATACGCCAAGGTTCCGGTGGTGGCGGCCCCGTTCGGCATGACCTTGGGCGGCGGTTGTGAGTTTTCCCTGCATGCTGATGCGATCAATGCCTCGGCCGAGACCTATATGGGCCTGGTCGAGATAGGCGTCGGCCTTCTGCCGGCTGGAGGCGGCACCAAGGAGATGTGTCTGAGAGCCGTCGAGACGGCTCGTGAGAACAAGACCGATGTGACGCCTTTCATCTTCAAAAACTTCGAACAGATCGCAATGGCTAAGGTTTCAATGGGCGCAGCCGAGATGGCAGGCATGGGGTATATGCGCCGGGGTGATGCCATCAGCATGGATATCGATCGTCTGATCGCCGATGCCAAACAGAAGGTTCTGGCCCTGGCCGTTAACTATCGTCCGGGAAGGCCGGTTGAAAATCTTCCGGCACCGGGACGGAGCGTTGCAGCCAGTATAAAAAGCCAGCTCTGGAATATGAAAATGGGGAACTTTGTCACCGAATACGAGGCCGAGATGGGCGGCATCATCGCCCAGGTCATCTGTGGGGGCGATGTGAACGCGGGGACTCCGATTTCGGAGAACTATCTCCTGCAGCTGGAAAGGGAAGCCTTCTTGAAACTCTGTGGCAAAAAGAAGACCGCAGAGCGTATCCAGCATATGCTCAAAAAAGGCAAACCGCTTCGCAACTAAGACTCTACCCATTAGTGACTTAGAAAATATTTTCCAGTTTTTCCGGAAAGTATTTTCGTGAAGAAACTTATACCCCCATGAGGGGTGCTAGGAGATTTGATATGAAAACAGCATATATACTGGCATCGTACCGGACCCCGGGATGTCGGGCCACCAAAGGGAAATTGAAAGATATGCGGCCTGATGATCTGGCAGCCATTGCCATGAAGGGGCTCGTCGAACGAACCGGTGTCGATCCGGCATTAATCGAGGATGTCTATCTGGGTTGCTCTTTTCCAGAGGGTGAGCAGGGGATGAATATGGGCAGGGTTGCCGCGATGAAGGCCGGTTTTCCGTACCAGGTCCCCGGGCAGACCATTAACAGATTTTGTTCGTCCGGTCTGCAGAGTATCGCCATGGCCGCGGAGCGGGTCATGTGCGGCTTCGCCGACTGTATCATTGCGGGCGGTGCCGAATCCATGACCTGCGTTCCGATGGGCGGCAACAAGTACAGCGCCAATCCAAACCTGGTTGCCGACTGGCCCGAGGCCTATTCCTCCATGGGAGTTACTGCCGAGCTGGTTGCCGAAAAATATGAGCTCGATCGTACGGCCCTGGATACCTTTGCCGTAGCAAGCCATGCCAAGGCTGCAGATGCCATCTCCTCGGGAAGATTCACCGACGAGATCATCCCGGTTGAGATCGAGAAGACCTCTTTGGAAGGGGGCAAGGTCAAGAAGGTCAAGGAGATGGTCACCGTTGATGATGGCGTGCGGCCCGGTACCTCCATAGAAACGCTTGCCAGGTTGCGACCGGTCTTTAAGGTAAACGGGCCGGTGACCGCCGGAAATTCATCACAGATGACCGATGGAGCGGCTGCCGCGCTGGTGGTCTCAGAAGACTTTCTCAAACAGGTCGCCAAGGATCCCGTCGCCCGGTTTGTGTCGTTTGCTGTCCGCGGTGTGCCGCCTGAGGTCATGGGGCTCGGTCCCATTGAGGCCATCCCGATGGCCCTGAAACTGGCAGGTCTTACCCAGAAGGACATCGACTTGATCGAACTCAACGAGGCCTTCGCCTCCCAGGCCCTTGCCGTCATCAGGGAACTCGGGCTTAACCCTGACATCATCAACGTCAATGGAGGGGCCATTGCATTGGGTCATCCGCTGGGATGTACCGGGGCCAAACTTACGGCGACGCTTTTACATGAGATGGGGCGGCGCAAACTCCGTTACGGTATGGTCTCAATGTGTATCGGTGGCGGCATGGGTGCGGCTGGTATCTACGAACGGTTGTAATACTAAGAAAAATTATTCTACAGGTGACTCTAATGGCTGAAAATATATTGAAAGGCGGCGAATACCTTATCAAGGAAATGAGTTGTGCCGATGTCTTTACCCCCGAGGAATTCACAGACGAGCAAAAACAGATCGCCGAGACTACGGAGCAGTTCATCCAGAACGAAATCGTTCCCAATATCGATGAAATAGAAAAACAGAATTTTGAACTCGTCATTGAAGGCATGCGCAAATGTGGTGAACTTGGCCTTCTGATGATGGATTCTCCTGAGGAATATGGCGGACTCGAACTCGATAAGGCCACCTCAATGCTGGTGGGTGAAAAGATCGCCTGCGGCGGATCGTTTTCAGTAGCCTATGCCGCCCACTCCGGTATCGGCACCCTGCCACTCATCTATTACGGAACGCCTGCCCAGAAAGAGAAGTACCTGGAGAAGATAACATCCGGTGAGTGGTGTGCCGCATATTGTCTCACCGAGCCTGGTTCGGGCAGCGACGCCCTGGGTGCCCAGGCAAGCGCAGTGCTCTCCGAAGACGGCAAACATTATATCCTGAACGGGACCAAGCAGTTCATTACCAACGGTGGCTTTGCCCAGCTCTACACGGTCTTTGCCAAGATCGATAAGCAGCATTTCACAGCTTTCCTGGTAGAAAGGGATTTTGAGGGGTTGATCGTCGGTAACGAGGAGAAGAAGATGGGGATCAAGGGGTCGTCGACCACCCAGATCATCCTCGAAAATTGCAAGGTACCGGTGGAGAACCTGCTGGGCGAGATAGGAAAAGGCCACAAGATAGCCTTTAACGTATTAAATGTCGGCCGTTTCAAGCTGGGCGCAGGGGTCACCGGTGCAGCGAAGATGGCCATGGTCGATGGGATCAAGTATGCCAACGAACGCAAGCAGTTTAACCGGGCGATTTCAAGTTTCGGGGCCATCCAGGAGAAAATCGCCAATATGACGGCTGACATTTATGCCTCGGAATCGCTTGTCTATCGTCTTGCAGGCCTTCTTGACACCAAGCTGGCTACCATCGACAAAGGCGTCGATAACTATTACGAGGAGTATCTCAAGGGTATCGAGGAGTATGCCCCTGAGTGTGCCATTGCCAAGGTCTTCTGCAGTGAGGTATTGGCGATGACTGTGGATGAAGTTGTCCAGATCCACGGCGGTTATGGTTTCGTCAGCGACTATCCGGCCGAACGGTACTATCGCGACGAGCGGATCAACCGGATCTTTGAGGGAACCAATGAGATTAACCGGATGCTGATCCCCGGCATGATCCTCAGGAAGGCCATGAAGGGCGAGTTGCCGCTGCAAACTGAAGCCATGAAGGCCTTTGAGGCCTTGATGACCCCGAGTTTTGAGGAACTCGATACCACTGTTGCTTTTGCCGCCGAAAAGGCGTTGTTGAAGAACTTGAAGACCCTGTTCTTGATCCTGGCCGGTGCCGGTGTCCAGAAATATATGGATAAACTGGCCGACGAACAGGAGATCCTGATGGCGGCAGCTGATTTGGCCATCCAGATTTTTGCTCTGGAAAGCGCAGTCTTGCGGGCGGAAAAAGTGCAACCCGGGGCCAGTGACCGGAAAAAGGATCTTTATGCCGCTGCGGTCAAAGTCTTTGCCTTTGCCGCTTCCGAGGCCGCTGGAAGCGCCGCCCGCCGAGGCGCCTTCTATGTCGAGGAGGGCGATACCCTGACCATGATTCTCTCCGGCGTCCGACGGTTTTCCAAATATGATGCCACAGGACTCCTGCAGGCTAAACGCCTGCTGGCAAGCGCTGCCATTGAGGAAGAGAAGTACTTATTTTAATTGGCGCTGAAACCCCTCGGCCTTCCGAAAAGTGCTCCCGGTCGGCTGAGGGGTTTCCAACATGTGCCGTGCAAAGGTGAAACCGGGCATCCGGAGTGAGTCGAAAATATGACAACCTTTGCGATGCGCGGAGCGTTCCTGCCGGCTGGATGATATTCCAAGGTTTTGCTCCCCTCTTGCGGACTCTGATTCCCGGTTTCCTATGCCTATCGAGCAGCATACCCTCGACACTCCATATATGGTCGGCCCGGTTCACTGTTATTTAGTGGAGACCCAGGGTGAACTTCTGCTCATCGATACTGGGCCGCCGACCGAAAGAGCCAGGGAATATCTGCGCCAGCACATCGATTTTGCAAAGCTTGGGCATGTAGCCCTGACCCACTGTCACATCGATCACTACGGCCTGGCATCCTGGTTGGAAAAAGAGACAGGAGCAACGGTCTATGTCCCTTATCGGGACAGCCTCAAGATAAGAAGGCATCAGATTCGTCTCAAGGAGATGTACCGGATTCTACGGGGCATAGGTTTTAATTCCCGCTATTTGGAGATCCTTGACAAGATTATGACCAGCGGTCAGATTTTTCCCCCTCTGCCTCGGGATTTCCGGATTGCAGAAGAGGACCTGCCCAGGCATTTTGGCATCACCTGTATTGGGTGTCCGGGGCATTCCCAAAGTGATCTTGTTTATCTGGCTGAGGATTGGGCCGTCACCGGAGATGTCCTTCTCCGAGGTATTTTCCAGTCTCCCCTTCTTGATGTTGATCTGGATACAGGAGAGCGGTTCAGGAATTATCATGCCTACTGTGAGACCTTGATAAAACTAGGGACGATTCGAGACAGACGGATTCTGCCGGGGCATCGGAAAACGATTGACGGGGTAGACACCACCATTCTTTTTTATGTCGGCAAGATGCTCGAACGGGTGGCTCAGCTCGTCCCCTATGCAGGCGAGGAAAATGTCGCCCGGATTATCGATACGATTTTCGGAAAAGACATGCTCGAACCATTTCATATTTATCTTAAGGCCTCGGAGATTGTCTTTATGAAGGATTTTTTGTCGGAGCCCGACAGACTGCGAAGGGCCTTGACAACCATAGGGCTGTTTGCCGGGGTTGCCGATATGTATAAGGCAGTGACATAACGTTGAGGAGGAAAACCTTATGAAGGATCCGCTCTTTATCCCGATTTCGATCGGTTCATTATCCATCAATAATCGGATATTCATGCCGGCCATGCATATGAATATGTGTCGGAATTACACGGTTACCGATCAGTTAATCGAGTTTTACCGAGAACGGGCCGAAGGTGGTGCCGGCCTGATCAGTGTCGGGTATGCCACCGTCGATGAACTTTCCGGCAGCGTCGGAAATATCGGGGCCCACGACGATGCCTTTCTTCCCGGTCTGGGAGCTTTGGCGTCTGCCATCAAGCAGGGTGGAGCAGGAGCAGCAGTCCAGCTCAATCATGCGGGGCGCTATAATTCATCCTTTCTGTTGGGCGGAAGAAAGCCCATAGCCCCGTCGGCCGTGCCGTGCCGGATGACCAGGGAGACTCCGCGGGAGATGGAAAAGGACGAGATTGCAGCCATCATCGATCGTTTCGCCGATGCGGCCTTTCGGGTCAAGTCGGCTGGATTCGACATGGTCGAAATCCTGGCTGGGACCGGGTATCTGATTAGCCAGTTCCTCTCTCCACTGACCAATCGACGCCAGGATAAGTATGGCATAACCCTTGACGGCAGGATGCGCTTCGGTATCGAAGTCATCTCCGCTGTACGCAACCGGGTGGGCCCTGAATTTCCGATCATGGTGCGCATCAACGGGAATGATTTTATGCCGGACGGCATCGGCGCAAAGGACCTGCAGGCCTTTGCCGTTGCCCTGGTCAAGGCGGGGGTAGATGCGTTGTGCATCAATGTCGGATGGCACGAGGCCCAGGTTCCGCAGATCGTTACCAAGGTGCCGCGCGGCGTCTTTGCCTATATGACCCGTGCCATTAAAAGACTGGTCCCGGTACCGGTAATTGCCAGTCATCGGATCAACGATCCGCG
Source organism: uncultured delta proteobacterium (assembly GCA_963822095.1). Lineage (GTDB taxonomy): Bacteria > Desulfobacterota > Desulfobulbia > Desulfobulbales > Desulfocapsaceae > CAWGGS01. Next base: position 54,877 of record CAWGGS010000011.1, on the reverse strand, counting down.
GACGGCAAGGCGCCTGCTTAGCGAAGGCTACAGTGACATGGTGGCCATGGGGCGGGCTTTGATCGCCGATCCCATGCTGCCGAAAAAGGCCCGCTCCGGGCAGGAAGACTCCATTATTCACTGTGTCGCCTGCGGCCAGGGCTGTTTCGATAACCTGTTCAAGATGAAGCCGGTGGAATGCCTGTGCAATCCGCGTGCGGGTCATGAGGTCGAGACCCGCGTCACACCAGTGGCAACTCCTCGCAAGGTCATGGTTGTGGGCGGAGGCCCGGCCGGAATATCGGCGGCACTTGCCGCTGCTGAAAGAGGCCATGCCGTTACCCTGCACGAGCGGGGAATACGCCTTGGTGGGCAACTGCATCTGGCAGGATCTCCTCCCGGTCGAGGGGAATTTTCAGGCCTTGCCGACGACCTCGGCCGCCAGTTGGCCAATAGCCCTGTCAAAGTCGTCCTGAACTCCGAAGTGGATCGGGAGATTCTCCTTGCCGAAAAACCGGACACACTGGTTTTGGCCACCGGCGGAGTTCCCATTGTCCCTCCGATTCCCGGTGTGGAGATGGATCATGTGGTCCAGGCCTGGGATGTCCTGGCCGGCAAAAGGTATACGGGAGAGAATGTGGTCGTGATCGGCGGTGGTGCCGCCGGAGTCGAGACGGCACTCTTTCTTGCCGAACAGGGGACCCTTTCGGGAGAGGAGTTGAAGTTTTTGCTGGTCAACGAGGCTGAGAAGGTAGAGGAACTCTATCGTCTCGCCACCTGTGGATGCAAGAAGGTGACCATCGTAGAGATGCTGGACAGACTGGGAAACAACTTCGGAAAATCGACTCGCTGGGGTATGCTCCAGGATGTAGAGCGTTATGGGATTGGTACTCGTCTGCAATCGAACGTGGTTGAGATCACCTCGTCCTCCGTCAGGATTGAACACAACAAAGAGATTGAGGAGATCCCGGTCGATACCGTGGTATTGGCCGTCGGTACCAGGGCCCATAACCCGCTCAGGGATGTGGCGGTGGAACTGGGTATTCATTGTCAGAGTGTGGGGGATGCTGACACGCCTGCCACTGTTTTCGAGGCGACGCACAATGGGTTCAGGGCCGGGCGGAGAATTGAATGAAAGGCTTTGATTTGTTGCCAAAATTGATCATCAGGGCCAGGAGATCCAGGAGATGGCTTGTGGTACTGAATCTGGTGCTGGGGCGGGTCATCCCCTTCAACCGTCCACATGGGTTTCATATCGCTATACTGGATGAGGAGAGGGTCCGTACCGCCGCCTCGTACAAACGAGTAAATCATAACCATATTCGGGGGATCCATGCCTGTGCCATTGCCACGGTTGCTGAGTTTTCGGCAGGACTGCTGCTGCTCTCCCGCCTCGACCCGGGTCGCTACCGTCTGATCATGTCAAAGCTCGATGTCGATTATGTCTATCAGGCCAAGATGGCGATTACCGCGGAAACGAGACTGGACGACTCCACTCTTCGGAAGAAGGTACTGGAGCCGCTGGCTACAGAGGAGTCCTGCTCGATCATCATGGAGACGCAGATCGAGGATACGGCCGGTAATAGGATTGCGACGGCCCATACGACCTGGCAGATTAAGGATTGGACTAAGGTGAGGACCAGGGTCAATTAAGAAGAACTCTCCAGAAGCACTTCATATCTTCACGATCAGCTCGGTCAGCATACCTTTAGTATAGCTGACCGAGCTGATCGTGAACCTCTAAAGCACTTCTGAAGAGTTGAGTTGTGGTTAACATATTTAAAAAACATGTAATTTCTATTGTCGCAGGTGAAGACCATGAAACTGTTTAATCCAAAGAAACTTGAACGGGAATATGCCGATGCGCGGTCTCGTGAGCTGGTGGAAAAGACCATTGCCTTTTTCGAAAAGAAAGGGCTGGCAAAGATAAAGGAAGACGATCAGGGCAAGGTCTGGTACCAGGATTTCCTTGATTTCGTCAAGGAAAACAGGATATTTGCCGATCTCTTGACTCCTGCGGTTTATGGGGACGGGCAGACCCGCTGGGATATGTGGCGACTTTCGGAGTTTAACGAAGTTTTGGCATTCTACGGTCTCTGCTACTGGTATGCCTGGCAGGTGACAATTCTCGGCCTGGGTCCGATCTGGATGGGAGATAACGAGGAGGCGAAGAGGCGAACTGCTGCCCTCTTGCGTGATGGCGGGGTCTTTGCCTTCGGCCTCTCCGAACGGGCCCACGGTGCCGATCTCTATTCCACCGAGATGAAACTGGTCCCCCAGGTCGACGGCACCTACCTTGCCCGGGGCTCCAAATACTATATCGGCAACGGCAACTGTGCGGCGCTGGTATCGACCTTCGGTAAGGTAGAAGGAAGCGACGACTATGTATTTTTTGTCGTCAGGACCGATCATCCGGGCTACGAGTGCGTGAAAAAGATCGACACCTCCGGCGTCCGGCAGGCCTATGTGGCCGAGTTTGCGTTGCACGACTATCCGATAACCGAATCCGATATCCTCTCGCGCGGCAGTCTGGCCTGGAACTCATCGCTTAATACCATCAATATCGGTAAATTCGAGTTAGGCTGCGCATCAATAGGTATTGCCACCCATGCCTTCTACGAGGCCTTAAACCATGCCGCAGGCCGTATCCTCTACGGTCGCCGGGTTACCGATTTTCCCCATGTGAAAAAACTCTTTACGGAAAGCTTTGCCCGTCTTTTCGCCATGAAGCTGGTCGCGTGGCGGTCTGCCGACTACCTGCGTATTGCATCCGACGATGATAGGCGCTATCTGCTCTTCAACCCCATCGTCAAGATGAAGGTGACCGGTCAGGGCGAGAAGGTGGTCGGTTTGCTCCACGAGGTGATCGCCGCCAAGGGGTATGAACAGGATACCTATTTTGAGATGGCTCTCCGAGACATCGGGATGTTGCCGAAGCTGGAGGGCACCGAGCATGTCAATATGGCGCTGATCATAAAATTCGTAAAAAATTACTTCTTCTCTCCCGTTGCGTATCCGTCGGTGCCGAAGATGAGCACGGCCGGCGATGATGACTATCTTTTCAGGCAGTCTACCGGAGGCCTGGCCAAGGTCCGTTTCCCTGATTACCGGCTGGCATATGAAGGAAACAGCCTGGAAAATGTGGCAATCTTCCGGGAACAGGTCGAACTGTTCCGTACCCTCCTGGTGACCGCTCCGCCCAGCGAGGCCCAGGCCGGTGATATCGACTATATGCTGGCGGCGGGCGAGCTTTTCACCCTGATAGTCTATGCCCAGCTGATTCTGGAAAATGCCCGTATCCACGAAGTGTCCGATGCGCTGGTCGAGCAGATCTTTGCCTTTTTGATTAAAGATTTCTCAGGCTTTGCCCTGCGTATGATCGTCGGCTACGAGAATTCCGGTCCTCAGGAGGAAATTTATAGGGCCATGATTAAGAAACCCTGCGGAGATAAATCGGGTTTTGAACGGGTATGGGATATGGTCTCTGCACTAAAAGATCAGTATGTTATGAATTAGAGACTAAAGGCTGAAGGCAGTGAGTGTACATTCTTTTACCGTCTTCAGCCTATAGCCTCCAACCTAATTAATCCACCTAAAAAGAATAAACCCATGGGACATCATCTGGATGGAAAAGATTCACTGGTTCCGCTCATCGACCGGTTGAATAAGTATCCGATCGGACTTTTCGACAACGATAAGCTGCGGCGGATACTGGAGCTGCTCTTCTCTAAGGAAGAGGCCTATGTCGCATCCCGGTTTCCGCTTCAGGAGGCGACGCTTCCCGAGTTGTGCCGGAAGACGAAACTTCCGGCAGACAGCCTGCAGCCGATCCTGGAGAGCATGGCCGATAAAGGCCTGATCATGGATCTCCCCTATAATGATACGACCTATTACCTCCTGATGCCGGGTCTGATCGGCTTTTTTGAATTCACCTTTATGAAGCAACGGGCCGATCTGCCGGTGGAAGAGCTGGCCCAGTTGATGACCGAATATCTCTACGACGATCCGGAAAAGGGTCAGGGCCGGGAATTTTTCGGTTCCAAGACGCCGCTCACCCGTTCTCTGACCTATGAAGAGCATATCCCGGTAAGCTCGGTTATCACTTCCTATGAGAGTGCCAGGGAGATTATCCGCCAGACGGATTTCGGAGCGGTGGGGATGTGTTATTGCCGTCATAAGAAACAACACCTGAAAGAAAGCTGCGAAAAGAAAGCCCCTGTGGAAGGTATCTGTATATCTCTGGGCACGGCAGCCAGGTTTATGGTCCGCCGGGGGTTTGCCGAAGAACGAAGTACCCAGGAATTATTAGCAGTGATCGATAAGGCTCGGGAGCTGCATTTAACCCATATTACCGACAATGTCCGATACAAGCCGTCTTTTATTTGCAACTGCTGTTTCTGCTGCTGTGAGCTTTTGGGCGGTATCCGGCAGGGATTCATCAACGGGGTGGCAAAAGCAGGGTTCATGGTCGTGGTCGACAGGCAGACCTGCATCGGCTGCGGTCTTTGTGCCAAGGCGTGCAACATTGCAGCGCTTGAAATGCAGAACACTAATGGAAGCAAGAAACGCAGCCTTGTGATCCGAGAGGATATGTGTCTCGGATGTGGGGCCTGTATCGGATCCTGTCCGACCGGATCTCTTACCCTGAATCCGGTCAGCCGTCCTCCCATACCGGAGAAGAAGAAGGACCTCTTTATCAAAATCCTGAAAGAAAAGAAACGCTTCACCCCTTTTCTTATAAGTGGAATCAAAACGAAACTGCGAAGAGCCTTAGGTCTTTAATCCGCCTTTCCTGTTCGACGGTCCCATCTATTTCGTTTGCCGGAACCTGTGCAAAATCCGATTAGAGGTTTGCCTGTGCCTGCTCGGAGACACTGAGCATCTCCCGCTTCTCTCCAGCAAGGCCGCTCTGGGAAAGAAATGATGGTGAAGAATTCTTGTAACGAATGATCTTCTCCCGCGCCAATCTATTACTCTGCTAATCCATGCAGCCTTGGACCACTACTGAACAGATTTTACTGCCTACCGCGGTTTGCCAAAGCGAAATACAATTGAATTGCCTTTCAAAATTATTTAGAATTATCTAACATTAAAAAAATGTGATTACCACTGAATCTCAACCTATCAAGAAGGAAGGGTGAGAGCTGTTCGTTTCTCGGGACGCCATGAACCCATCCCTGGGGGCAACGCTTACGCCATCCAGGCTGCAGAGACCCGAAAAACGAACAGCTCTCACCCCGGACCAGCAACTGAACATTAGTGGTAATCAGATTAAAAAATGAGGGCACAATGAGAATGGCAAATTCCACAGCGGATTCTCTGTCTTTAAAAGAACTGCTCGATATTCCCGAACTCCGGGATTTATCTAAAAGTTTTACGCAGGTGACGGGAATCCCGACTGCCGTCATGGACCTGGATGGAAATGTTCTGCTCACCGGACAATGGCGGTCAATTTGTACGAACTTCCATAGACAACATCCTGTCACATCTGCAAGATGCCGTGAAAGTGATACTGCTTTGGCCAGTCGCGTGGAAAACGGAGAGAAATATACCTTATATAAATGTAAGAACGGCCTGGTTGATGTTGCCGCACCGATCATCATAAAAGGCGAACATCTCGGAAACCTTTTTATCGGCCAGTTTTTCCTAGATCCACCGGATGTCGGATTTTTCTCCAGGCAGGCGGAAGAGTTCGGATTTGATAAAGAAGCCTATTTGCAGGCCTTGTCCGATGTCCCCGTCCTCTCCGTGGAGAAAATTCAGCAGGCGATCAAATACCTGACAAACCTTACGGGTGTATTCGCCGCCATGGGGAAGGATAAATTGGAGCTTTACACCTTGAACCGGCATCTGGAAAACCGTATTGAGGAACGGACGACGGACCTCAAGGCCGAGATCAAAGTCCGAAAGAAGACAGAGACGGAACTTCAACAAAGTAAAAAGTTCCTGGGGTCGGTCTTTAATGCGATCCAGGATGGTATCAGCGTACTGGATCGGGATTTGAATATCGTGCAGGTAAACGAAGTAATGTATCAATGGTATCCGCATCTGGAAACAGCCATTGGGGAGAAATGTTATAAAGTATACCATGGCCGCACACAACCATGTGCGGTATGCCCGGCCTTGCGGTCTCTTAAAACCAGGAAGATGGAGAGAGATGAGGTTCCTTATACAATAAACGACGGGATAATCGGAACACAGGAGCTTTTTTCTTTTCCGATGGTTGACCCTGCAGGTAAGGTTAAAGGAGTTGTTGAATATGTACGCGATATCAGTGAGCGAAAGCGTATTGAAGAGCAGGTAAAGGCGGAGAAGAGGTTTTCGGAATCCCTAATCAAGAGTTTGCCCGGGATTATGTATATCTTCGATCAGTCAGGCCGCTTCTTACGCTGGAATAAGAATCTTGAGGATGTTTCAGGCTATTCATCGGAACAGATTGGATGCATGTCTCCCTTCGATTTCATAGCGATGGAGGACAGAATTCTTGTTAAAAAATCCATTGAAAAGGTCTTTCAGGGTGGACGGGTAAACGTAGAGGCGGGATTTCAAACTGCAAGAGGGGATGTCATTCCCTATCTCTTTACGGGGTATCGTTTTGATCAGGAGAGTGCAAACTATCTCGTGGGAGTCGGGTTGGATATTTCCGTGAGAGTCAAGGTTGAACAAGAGAAAGAGGCCTTGATACAAGAACTGCAGGGGACTCTGTCCCAGATTAAACAGCTGAGTGGTCTGTTGCCCATCTGCGCGTCATGCAAAAAGATTCGGGACGATAAGGGCTATTGGAATCAGATCGAGTCCTATATCAAGAAACATTCGGAGGCAAAATTCAGCCACGGTATTTGTCCTGAATGCGCCCGAAGGCTTTACCCCGACCTTAAACTTTGGAACTCCATCGATTCTGAATAAGGTGGTTTTACGTTTAGTTTTTTCTACGTCCGCTCTTTAAAAGAAAAGACAATGGAAAGCTTATCACAAAGAGAAGGGCAAGAATAAAAAAAACATGATTGAAGGCAAGCATTGCCGATTGCCTGCTGGTTGTCACCTCCAGGAGACCGAGGGCCTTGGCATGGAGTTGAGTCGGTCCAACACCCTGAGCTGCAAAGGCGGCGGATATCACGGAAAGCCAGTGTCCGACCACGTCCCGGTAGGGGGTTAGATGTTCGATCAAGGTCGAGTGGGCCATGGCCTGGCTCCGGGTGAGTTCTGTTGCAACCAGCGCAATCCCGACGCTGCCGAAGATTTGCCGCACAACAACGTACAGACCGGTGGCGGCGGTCATACGGCTTCTGTCGATGGTGATCATAGCTGAAGTCGTCAGTGAAACGAAGACCATCCCAAACCCCATACCCTGCAGGGCTTGAGGGATAAGGATGTCCATATAGCCGACATGGAGGTTCAAGCGTGAGAGTTGCCAAAAGGAAAAGCCGCTTATCAACATCCCGGTTGCCACCAGAAATCGGGCTCCGCACCGGTTATACAACCGCCCGGCAATCGGCATGGTCAGGGCCATGGCCAGACTGCGGGGCATCAGGGTAAGACCGGAATCCAGTGCCGGATATCCCATGAGCTCCTGTAAAAACAGGGGAAGGAGAAAGAGGCAGCCGTAGAGGGCGATTCCGAAGATCCCGCCCAGAAAGGTTCCGGTGAGGAAATTGCCATCAGTGAACAGCCGAAGATCGACCGCCGGTCTGGTAGCCGTAAGCTCTCTCCAGATAAAGGCGATCATTCCGACTACGGCAAGCACCGCCAGCCAGACAATGAGTTTCGAGTCGAACCAGTTCCACTCCTGACCTTTCTCAAGAAAAAGTTGCAGAGAGCCGAGGCCGATTGTCAAAAAGGCCAGTCCGCTGTAATCAAGACGTCCCTTGTCCCGTATCAGGTAGGAGGGATCATGGATGTAGCGTGAAATTAACACCAGGTTGATAAGCCCCACCGGGACATTGATGAAGAAAATCCAGCGCCAGGAGTAGGTGTCGGTCAGCCATCCTCCGAGAGTCGGACCAAATGCCGGCCCCAGGATCACCCCGAGTCCGTAGATCCCGATGATCTTTCCCTGTTCTTCGGGGGGGAAGCTTTCTCGCAAAATTGCCTGTGATATTGGTATTATGGCCCCTCCACCAATGCCCTGGAGGGTTCGAAAAAGGATGAGCGACGTCAGGTTCCAGGCCACTCCGCAGGCCATGGAGGTGATGGTAAAGAGTATAATACTGAAAAGATAGAATCGCTTACGTCCGAATCGTGCCGTCAGCATCGCGATCATCGGCATAACGATGACATTGGACAGAAGATAACCGGTGGCGACCCAGGCGATCTCTTCTATCGAGGCACCGAGATTTCCCCGCATGTAGGGCAGGGCAACGTTGACGATACTGATGTCTAAAGCGGCCATTATGGTGGCCATCATCACCGTCAGGGTAATGAGCCATTTGTTGACGTCTTGATCGTCGTTCATGATTGCGGTTTGGCAGTGACGTCGATACTCGGAACAACGGAAAGACCGGGCCAGAGCGGATAAGCCGGATCAATGGCGGAGTCGATGACGATTTTAACCGGCAGCCTCTGCACAACTTTTACAAAGTTGCCGGTGGCATTTTCCGGGGGAAGAAGGCTGAAGAGCGCGCCGGTACCGGCCTGAAAACTGTCCACGTGCCCTTTAAGGGTCAGGTTCGGGTAGGCATCTACCTTGATGTCCACCGGTTGCCCGATCTTGATCTTTTCAATCTGTGTTTCCTTGAAATTGGCCGTGATCCAGATTCCATGGGGGTCGACCAAGGCCAGAAGTGGTTGTCCTATTTGGACATATTTTCCCACATCCACGTTTTTTTTGCTGATCAGACCGGTTATCGGTGCCTTGATCAGGGTACGGGATAGGGCCAGTTCGGCAATATCAACCTCTGCTGCCGCTTCCTTGATCTTGGATTCCTGGACGGCGAGTCCCGCTTTCAGGGTCTTGATGGCTGCCTGGGCCTTTGCCACCGCCGAGTCCGCCGCCGATTGCCTTGCCTGGGTTGCCTGCCAGGTTGTGTCCACCTGTTCGTATTTGTGTCTGGGCACGGCACCCATGAGTGCCAGGTCGTCATAACGTTTCTTTTCCTTGGCTGCAAATTTCTCATTTACCCGGGCGTCAGCAAGCCCGGCCTGGGCTTGAGCCTGGGCCTTCTGCGCTTCGACGATAGCCGCCTCCTGTTTACGTTTTTCGGCCTTTGCGGTTTTCAGCGCCTCTTTTTTCAAGGTTAGGGCTAACCGGTAATCTCTTTGGTCGATTCCAAGGAGAATGTCGCCTTTATGGACCATCTGGTGATCCTTGATGTACACCTTACTCACCTGTCCTGAAACCTCTGCGCTTACAGGAATGATAGTACTTCCGAAATAGGCGTCATCGGTGCTTTCATGGGAAAGGAGATACGCGATTTTCGGTGCCGAGATAACTCCCGTGATCAAGAGGCAGACGATGATCAGCAGTCTCAATCGCCACCTGCCAAACCGTTTTTTGCTTTTTTCTGAGCCTTTTGGTTCCGTATTTCCTGCTTCTGTATTGGTTTCCATACGAGTCTTTTCTCTTTTCGGGCGGAGAAGGAAAGGACATGAATCCCATCTCCTCGAGTCTTAAGTTTTTTATTGTCGCTTGTGTGGATATGAGGTGCTGTTCATGGGGTATGATCGCCTGAGGGTTGTAAGGCCCTCCTGCAAAAGTCGACGACCTCCTCACTGTCGGGCGGCAAAGTGGAAATATCCAAGAGTTTATGTCGGACGAGGCCGGAGGTGAGACCACGTAACAGTTGAACGGTCGATTCGATTGGCAAGGAGCGGATGCTGCCGTCCCTGCGGCCGCGTTTAAGGATGCCGCGAAAAACATCGGAGACCGCTGCCAGTCGTTTGTGAACCCTGTCCCTCTGGGGCGAGTCGGAATGCACCATGAATGGAGGGAAATCACGCAGGACCACCAGGAATACCCGACTGTTTTCCTCGACAAAGGCGAATTGGAATTTAATGACTGCCTCGATAGCGGAAAGGCCGTTTTCCGCTTTTTCGACAGCTTTTTCCATTCCGTTCTGGTAGCGGGTCATGATACTTTCAAAGACCTCGAGCAGGATGTTCTCTTTGGTTTTGAAGTGATAAAACAACGTTCCCTGGGCGACCCCTGCCCGTTCCGCGACCTCCGATGCGGACGTTTCGCTGAAACCTTTTTCGGCAAAGAGCTCGGCTGCAGCAATAACAATTGCTTCTTTCTTGGTCATTTCAGAATGCTGTCCTCTTGTTTTTCCAAAATCTTCCTATATTCAGGAGTAAAAGCTGGGTTTTTCTGACTGACTGACCAGTCAGTTTTGTCTGCCTGATACTATAGTACCTGGTGATTTCACGTCAACGTCTTTTTCATTAGGTATTTGCTGACAGCCCCTAAGATGGTATGATGGAGCTGGTCTGCATCAGGAGCAAAAGAGATTCTATCCGGTGATCGGCAGAATTGGAGGAGGGAGAAAATATCTTTTGGGAGGAAAATAATGCAATGCGAGCGATGTAAGGGTGTTATTCCCGCTGATGAAGATCATGAGCATTTGGGGAGGCTTTTGTGTGAGGACTGCTATATGGATGTGCTGTCTCCGGTGAAGAACTGCGATCCGTGGGCTATCCACTGCGCCAAGTCGTTTGAAAACATGGCAGGAGGTCAAACGCACCTTACGGATGTCCAGAAGAAGATTCTCAGTATTCTTAAAGAAAACGGTGGAATGGAACGTCACGATCTTCTGCGGCAGATGGGAGGAAATTTTTCCGACGGCGATCTGACCAGAGAATTTGCCGCACTCAGGCATATGGAAAAGGCTCGAGCGGAAAAACGTGGCAACAAGATATTCCTACGCACGTGGTAGACCTTGCGGCGCTGAAGGGACCGAGTTCGACCCTTGCGGAGATCTGAACACCCGTGCGAGCATACTTTGCAGTTCTTGAAGATCGTAGGGCTTTGACAGGGAATCAAAAAATCCGTATTCCCGATAATTGGAGACGACGGGATCATCTGCATAACCGCTGGAGACCACGGCTTTGAGATCGGGATCCAGTTTTTGCAGAATTTTCACAACCTCCTTGCCCCCGATTCCCCCCGGAATGGTCAGATCAAGGATGGCGACATGGAAGGGGGCTCCGGCTTCAAGGGCCTTTTTATACAGGCTGACGGCTGCATCGCCATCGGCTGCGACTGCAACTTCGTACCCAATGGCGCCAAGCATCATCTGAGCCATATCTCTTAGCATCTTCTCGTCATCCATTAGCAGGACTCTCTTTTTATCGGTCCGGGATGGGTCTGATGCAGGTTCCATGTTTTCGGAGCCCGTCTCTCTTGCCGCCGGCAGAAGCAGTCGCGCCAGCGTGCCTTCGCCCTTGACGGAGTCGACAAAGAGATAGCCACCGTGTTTTTTAATTATCGAATAGGCAATGGTCAGCCCCAGTCCTTTTCCTTTCTGAGCCCCTTTGGCGGCGGTGGTAAAATACGGATCGAAAATTTTGGGAAGATGCTCAGGGAGTATGCCGCTTCCCTGATCCTTGAAATCCACCGCAACATAATCTCCCACCTTGATCGGCAGGTCGGTCATATCCGGGTCACCGTTTTTCCTCAGATTGGAAATTTTGACCTCAAGAGTACCGCCCTGTTCCATGGCCTGTTTACTGTTTTCAATGATATTGTACATTGCCTGGCTGACATGGCTATGGTCGATATCGACGTTCCAGGGAGTCTGGTCGATCGAGAAAACCGGCTGGATATTGGATCCAGACAGAGTAAGTTCCACGGCCGATCGGGTGACTTTTTCAATGTCCTGGATCTTCATGATCGGGTCGCCGCCGGAAGAGAAGGTGATGAATTTCTGGGTCAGGTCCTTGGCCCGGCGCAGAGCCTGTACCGCTGTCTGCAATTCGGCCGAATCGTTGAGTTCGGACCTGAGCTGCAAAAGGTTGATGTTTCCCATGATGACGGTCATCAGATTGTTGAAATCATGGGCTATACCACCGGCCAAAACGCCGATGGATTCCAGCTTTCTGGCTCTGAGAAGCTCTTCCTCAACTCGTTCCCTCTCATTAATTTCCCTTTGCAGGTTGGCATTGATTTCCTGATATTTCTTGGTACGTTCATGGACCAGTTGTTCCAGGTGCTCATGGTTGAGCCGCAGCTGATCAGCCGCCTTCTTCCTGATGGTGATATCCTCCATAATCCCATCGGCATACTGTATGTTGCCTTGTTCGTCCTTGATAGTTCTAATATTGATTGCCAGCCAGACGAATTCGCCGGTCTTGCGTCTTGCCTGCACCTCATAGTTGAAAACGGCGCCGTTTTTTCGCAGTTGAGCAATAAATTTCAGCCAGTTCCGCCTCGAGATTCTGATCCAGTCTCGTATCTGCCGTATTTCCTGCTGCATTTGGGCGGGATTGTCAAAACCCATGATAATTGCTGCGGCGGGGTTGGCATCCATCAATTGCCCCTGGGGGGTAAGCTGGAATATGCCTTCCACGGCGTTTTCAAAGATCGAGCGATATTTTTTTTCGGCAATACCGACATCGTGATATGCCCCTTCCAGTTCCTGGTTGAATCTTTTAAGCCGTCGGATACGGAATATATAAAACACACTAAAAAAGCATGCCAGGGAGGACCCGACCAGGATATAGAACCACCAGGTCTCCCAGTAGGGGGTTTCCACGTGAACTATCAGTTTTGCAGGAATCTTTCCCCAGACGCCATCGTTGTTTGCAGCCAATACCTTGAGGACGTACGTGCCTCCGGAGAGTCCCGAGTAGCGACCAAAACGTTTATTTCCGGCCAGGTACCAATCCTTATCCCATCCTTCAAGCGTATATTTGTATTGATTTTTGGTAGGCTGGCTGTAGTTGAGGCCGACATATTCAAACTCAAAATAGTTATGACGCCAATTCAGAAATATTTCTTTGTTTCCATGGGCCTCCAATCGGGGAATCAAACGCTCTCCGCCCTGGGAGATATTCAGGATATAGGTGGGGGGCGGATTTCCGTTGCGATGAATTTGTTTCGGATAAAAGTTGTTTGCTCCGTTTAAACCCACAAACCAGAGCTTGCCGTCTTGTGTTTTAATTGCACTGCCGCCGAAGAGGCTGAAGCTGTCGCCCTGCAGGCCATCAGCAGTTGTAAAGTGCCCGATAACCTTTTCCCGAACGGGATCAAAGGCAAACAGACCGTTGTTTGAGCCCAGCCAAAGGTTTCCGGAATTGTCTTCCTCGATGGCCCGAATAATCAATGTCGAAAAACCGTTCTTTTTGCCAAATGAGGTGAATGTACCCAATTTCGGATCGAATCGGTTCAGACCCTGATCTGTACTGACCCAATAGGTGCCTTTGCTGTCGATAAAGATATCGTTGACCACATTACTGCTTATGCTCTGTGGATCGTTTGGATCGTGTCTGAAGTGATGAAAGTGACTGTTTTTCGGATCGAACCTGTAAAGCCCCCTTTGGGTTTGGACCCAAAGGATATTGTTCTTATCCTGAGTGAGGGCATAGATGTAGTCGTTACCGATTACCCCTGGGTTCTTGGCATCGCTTTTCGGCCGGGTGAATTTTCCTGTTTTTTTATTAAAGGAAAACAGACCATACCCTTCCACGCCGAACCAGAAAATGTCCGGGTTCGACCGATCTTCTATAATCTGTCTGGCCGTATTGTGGACAAAGGGGTTGAGATAGCGTTTGATGACCACCTGCCTATCCCGGTCATAGAGGTTAAGATATCCGTCATCTGTGGCTATCCAGAAGCCTCCTTCTTTGTCTTCGATGACCGAGAAGGCATAGGTATTCCATAGGGCTTTGGGATTGTTGGGATCTACGGATACCGGATACCATTTCCCGGTTCTATGATCCTGGCGGGTCAAACCTTTCTGGCCTCCCAACCAAATATCTCCCCGACTATCCTCATAAACGCTGGTAAGACCACTCAACCCCCTGGTCTCGGGTGATTTGGGCTCTGAGGTGTAGAGATTAAAGCGATGGCTGAACGGATCGAACTTATTGACCGGACCGGTATTGTCCGGGATCCAGAGAGAGCCGGATTTGTCTTGAAAACAGGTAAGGATAATATTGCCGCTTAGTGAGCCGGGCGTATTCGGATTGTGTTTATAAAGGGTAAATTTTCGGGTCTTCTTATTAAACCGTTCAAGGCCGACACTGTTGGAAAACGATCTTCCCAGCCAGAGGTTTCCCTGGTTGTCTTCGGTTATGGAAAAAACCTCGTTACTGGCCAAGCTCGTCGGATCTTTCGGGTTGTGGGTATAGGATAAAAAGGTTTTGGTTTTCGGGAGAAATCTGCTCAGCCCTCCTTTGCTTGTCCCTATCCAGATTTCGCCCTCCTTATCCTGGAAGATTGAATAGACAATGCCGTAGCCAAGGCTGTTTTTTTGCTGTGGATGGTGATGGTAATGAACGAAATTCTTGGTCTTAGGGTTGTAGACATTGACTCCTGAGGCCGTCCCGATCCAAATTTTGCCTTCCCGATCAGCCATAATGGTCCAGACATCGTTGTTGTCCAAGGCATCTGTTTTGCTGGCGTTCGCCTTGAAAGCCTTGAAGGCGGCTGTTTTTGGATTGTAACGGTACACGCCGTCACGGGAGGCGATCCAGATTCCTCCCTCAGGGTCTTCGGTGACCAGCTTCGGGGCCCAGTTAAAGATATTGCTGCCGATGCTGCCAGGTTTGTCCGGTTGCGGTTGGAAATGTTTGATCGAGCCGCTGTTTCTGTCGTAGAGATCTAAACCCGACAGGGTAACGATCCACATGAAGCCACGGCTATCCTCATAGACACAGGGGACGAAATTGGAGGTCAGTCCATGGGGGCCTTCCGTGAAGATCTTTTGGCTGTAGCCGTCATACCGGATGAGCCCTCCGGTGGTTGTAAACCAGAGGAAGCCATCACGATCCTGGATACCCCCCATGTTATAAGAACCGGTGTTGAAGACCTGATCAAACCAAATTTGACGATCATCGGCATTGGCCGATGTGGATAGGCACACAAAGAGGGTGGCGACAGCAGCCCATAAGGAAAACGCTCGGGATTTAATCATTTTTCCTGCGAGAGCTCCTAGCGGTATTGCATAAGGCTCTCAATGAGCTGTTTTCGCAGGCGGTTGCTGGACAGAGCTTGGAGACGAGCAATGCATACCAGTCAAGCATCCATCGAAATGAAATGCGGGGAAAGTCCTTGGTCGGAGGCGGGATTTTGGGGGTTCTCTCTCTGCAGTTCAGGGAATAATATTTTGTTTTTTCGGGAAAAAGTAAAAAAATCTTCGGTAAAGAGATAGGATTTTTATGGGGGGAAATTATTACGGAATCGTTCATTGAAGCCACTTTTAATCGTACTCATTCCATTTTCAAGGAGGATACGGATTTTCATACAGTGTATCTTTTTCAAAGGTTCTCTGTCAAATTTTCCTGCCCTTTTTATATGGCCCCGGGCATTATTTTTAGAGTTCATATTTGAGTTCCGACCAATATATTTTCCCGCTTCTATGTCCTCCTCCGGGATGGAGTGAAAGGTGCAACCAGGATCGGACATTGAAACACTTATTGGAGACCGACCGGTGGCTGGGTTGAGCCGTGAGCCGGGAGGCTTTTCCGGCATTGCCAAGCTGATGGCCGATTTTTTATCTGGGATGCTGTTTGTTGGTCTGTGTTCCCTGCATCAAGGGGAGAATTTTACTACTCCTTCCACAGGCGGTGACCTATGAGAAATATTGCCCCCTGTAGGCAGAGGATAAGTGCCACACAGCCGATCCAACCTGTTGTATCCCAAAAAAAACCGGGGATGATGGAACCCAGTCCGCCTCCGAGATAGTAGAGCGCCACATAAAGGCCTGCGGCGGAAGACCTGGCCTTGCCCGCGGCCTTGCCCACATAGCTGGATGCTGCCGCCTGGCAGGCAAACACTCCTGTTGCCGACAGGGCGAGTCCGGCTATGATTATAGGCAGGGACATGATTAAGGTCAGCAGTATGCCGGTGGCGATTGCGCCGACGGCGATTGTAAGGGTCCGGCGATAGCCGATGTGGTCCAGGATTTTTCCCGCACCCGGTGTAATCACCGCGCCGATCAGGTAGACGGAAAAAATAGAACCCAGGGCGGCCGGTCCGAGCAGGAAGGGCTTGTCCGCCAGATAGAAATTCACATAGGTAAACGAGCCGACCTGGCAGAACAGGACGTTGAAGCCGATGGCATAGGTAGCCAAAAGTTGCGGGTTCCTCAGATGTTGGCGAAGGGATTTGAGGGAAGCCGCCGTCCCGGTCTGGCGGATGAATTTGGTGGAAGACGGAAGAAACAACACGGTTATGAGACAGCCGACCAGGGTTACGAGACCGATATACACGAATGCCACACGCCAGCCTGCATGGGCTGCACAGAGTCCTGCAATAAACCGTCCGGCAAATCCCCCGACCACCGTCCCTGTGACATAGGTCGCCATGGTTGAGCCGACCTTGTCAGCCGGGGATTCTTCACTGATATAGGCCATGGCAACGGTGATGATTCCCGGAATGAAGAGCCCCTGTAAAAAACGCCAGACAATGAGCTGGTGCAGGTTTGACGATGTTGCCGCCAGAGCAGAAGGGATGGAAAGTCCGAGCATGGCGGTGATGATTACCCCCTTCCTTCCTAAGGCATCGGCCAGCATCCCGACAAAAGGGGCGGCTAAAGCCACGGCCAGCACCGGGGCGCTTACCGTGAGGCTTACAGCGAGTTCCGAGGCCTGAAAGATCTGTCGGAACTGGGGCAGAAGCGGTTGGGTAACGTAGAGATTGATAAAGGTGGCAAACCCCGTGACAAACAGTGCCAGGAGAACACCCGTCCGGTTGTCGGTGGAGGTTTTCAGGCCCTTGGCAGGCTTGGCGAAAGGCCGTAACACGCTCGAAATTCCAAACATTTTACTGAAATATTGCAAATTGGTATTGAGTTTTCCGCCTTTTGGAAGCGCAGTGTTTTTCAATAAATTACTGTTGCATGTATAAGATGTCCAATATATTATTAGTTGCTGTTTGATACATTTTTCATATTAAAAAAAACATGGAACTGCGTCATTTACGATATTTTGTGGCAGTGGCGGAAGAGCTGCATTTCGGCCGTGCAGCCAAACGCCTGGCTATTGCCCAGCCACCGCTCAGTCAGCAGATTAAGGCGCTCGAGGAGGAGATCGGGGTCGTATTGTTGACGAGGACCAAACGGCAGGTCCGGCTTACTGCTGCGGGTGAGGTGTTTCTGGCGGAATCAAGAATGATTCTGGCCAAGGCCGAGCATGCCGTCCGGGCTGCTAAACGGGCGGCAAGAGGCGAAATCGGTAAGCTGGCAGTGGGGTTTGTCAGTTCGGCGGTTTACGGAAAGGTTCCGCATATCTTCAATACCATGCGAATCCGCTACCCCGAAGTATCATTGCTCCTGCATGATCTTACCAGCGAAGAACAGGTGGAGGCGGTGAAAGCGGGCAGAATTGATGTCGGGCTTGTCCGGCCCCCAGTCATCGCCGCCGAGTCATTGGCTATGAGGGTCATCTGGAGGGAGCCATTAATGGTGGTCCTTCAAGAAGACAGTCGGTTTGCCGAAAAAGAGGAAGTGGCCGTAGAGGAGCTGGCCGAGGAGTCGTTTATTCAGATTCCCCGGCATGTGGCACCGGGTTTTTATGACCAGTTTATCCGTATCTGCGCTCGGGCGGGTTTCTCGCCTAAAATCGTCCAGGAGGCTCGGACAACCCCGACAATAGTCAGTCTGATTGCAGGAGGAATGGGAGTCTCCATTCTTCCCTCTTCATTAACAAGCCTGCAGCGTTTAGGCGTGATCTACAGGCCATTGAAAAAGCCTGCGCCGACCACGGACATGGCAGTGATCTGGCGTTCCGGAGATGAGTCGCCGACACTTCAGTCCTTTCTGGAGATACTCCTGGAGTTGTCGACCATTGAGGAGAAAAAGGGATAACATAACGCATGCATGCAATTAAAATAAGGTCGACAGGCAGGCGGCGGTATTTTACAGACCCAGATAAATTTCTTTGATTTTCTGGTTTCCAAGCAGGTCAGGTGAGTTTCCCTGCATCTCGACCCTGCCGGTGGAAAGCACATAGCCGTAATTGGAATTATCAAGAGCCAGTTGAACATCCTGCTCAACCAGGAGAACACTGGTACCCTGTTGGTGGATTTCTTTCAACTTGTCAATGAGATCATCGACAATTAATGGGGCAAGTCCCAATGACATTTCATCGACAATAATCAATTCAGGGTTTCCCATGAGGCCGCGGGCAAAGGCGCACATCTGCTGTTCTCCTCCGGAAAGGCTGCCGGTGTTCTGCAACCGTCGTTCCTTCAACAGGGGGAAAATTTGGTATACAACATCCAGCTCCATCTGGATATTGTTTGATTTCTTCCTCCTGAAGGCGCCCATTTTCAAATTTTCTTCCACCGTCATATGGGGGAAAAGCCGTCTTCCTTCCGGAACATGGATAATTCCCTTGGCTACGATATCCATGGAGGGCAAGTGGGTGATATCTTCTCCCTGAAAGATGATGCTGCCGCTGTAAAGGGGTAAGAGTCCGGATATTGCTTTTAGAAGTGTGGATTTTCCGGCGCCATTGGCACCCACCAAGGCGACAATCTGCCCTTCCTCGATCTGAAGGTCGATATCCCAAAGCACCTGAATATCACCATAACCTACATTCAGCCCTTTGATTTCAAGTAACACGTTCTTGCTCCCTTATACCCGAACGAGCCAACACCCGATTAAATTAATGAGTGAGTTCCTTGTATCGCCTGCCCAGATAGGCCTTGATAACCGTCTCATTATTCAAGACATCATCCACTGTACCGTCAGCGATTTTTTCACCGTGATGCAAAACAAATATCCGGTCGCAAACATTTTTTATCGCACGCATGACATGCTCTATAATCAGAATCGACTTACCGCTTTCCCGGATTTTTTTGATGAGTTCAACTGCCTGGTCAATTTCTCCGAAGTTGAGTCCAGCCATTACTTCATCGAATAATACCAGCTCAGGTTCCATGGCCAGAGCTTTGGCCATCTCCAACCTTTTTCGTGAGGCGACTCCCAACTGATCCGCACCTTTATTCATCTGGTCTGCAAGACCCACGAATTCCAGAATTTCCTCTGCTTTTTGTAGTGCCTGTTTAACGGATTTTGTTTTTCCTCCCGCGCCATACATGGCGCCGACGGCGGCATTTTCTTTCACCGTCATTCCGGGAAAAGGTTTGACCACCTGAAAGGTCCGGCTGATTCCCAATCTGCCGATCTGATAGGGATGTTTTCCCGATATCTGCTTTTCTTTAAAAAAAACCTTTCCGGTTGAAGGGGTGTAGACTCCGGCGATAACATTGACCAACGTGGTCTTTCCCGCCCCATTGGGACCGATAAGACCCAGGATTTCACCCTGCTTAAGATGGAAATCAACTTTCGATACGGCAAGGAGCCCCGCGAAGCGTTTCGAAATATTTTTGCCTTCGAGAATGACCATGAATAAAAGCCTTTCTAGATACGATGTTGACGGATATTCTCCAAAAAGTATGAGAGACCGAATTTACGCTTGGTAATAAGATCAATCAAACCTTTGGGCGCAAAAAGGATAGCCAGAATAACCACGGTTCCGAAAAACAGGGTGTGGGCCACGAGGAAATAATTGGAAAGTGTTTCGGATATCATTTCAATACTGAAGGCGCCGATCAGAGGCCCGAAAAGCTTACCGGTACCGCCAAAGACGGCCATCACGATCATTTTTACCGTGGTTTCGACACTGAATGCCGGACCTGGTTTGAGAAATGCCTGCTGATAGGCGTAGATGCTTCCGGCAAGACCTGTGAAAAGTCCACTTAAGGCAAAGGCTACGGTCTTTGACCAGGTCGTGTTGATGCCGACTGAATTTGCCGCCTCCTCATTTTCCCTGATGGCGATCAGAGAATAACCCAGCTTGGAATTGAGCATCAGATAGGTAGCCACGAGAGTGAGAACAAGTGTTCCCAGCATTATATAGAAGAAGAAATAATATTGGGCCTTGATGGAAAAATTGAGCAGCGGAAGATAGATGCCCGAGTTTCCTTCTGTTATTTGCAGGTTTTGCACCAGGGCTTTCATGGCTTCGGCAACACCCAAAGTCGCTATTGCGAAATAATGGCCCCGGAGGCGAAGAACGGGAAGTCCGATGAGAACGGCGAACAGCGCCGCACCGAAACCTGCCGCCAGATAGGCGAATCCAAAATTCATGCCGGTTCTTTCCATTAAAACGGCTGTGATATAACCGCCGATTCCGAAAAAAACGACATTGCCGAATGAGGCATAGCCTGTATATCCGCCGATGATGTTCCAGGCGCTGGCCATGATGGCGAACATCAGGATGTCGGTCCCGAATCGGATAGTGAAATTATTGCTGAACAAAGGAAAAAGAACGGTGAGCAGCAATACGATGCCGCAGATCAGGAATTTTTGAATAAGTTTCTTCTCCATAACTAGTCTGCCTTTCCAAGGAATCCTTTGGGCCTGACTATCAGGACCGCTACCAGGATTGTAAAGCTGATCAAGTTTCCGTAGGTCGATCCGAACCAATCGGTGCCGAAAGCCTCGGCGATGCCTAAAGCCAACCCTCCGATAATCGGACCGAGCATGCTCCCCAGTCCGCCGATAATGACGACCACAAATGATTTAAGGGTCAACTCTCCGCCCATCATCGGACTGATCGGGAAAAGGATAGACCACAGGGTTCCTGCGGCACCTGCCGCCCCGACACCGAGGCCGAAGGTTATCGCATACGTCCTGGCGACATCTACGCCGACAAGACGAGCTGCGTCGAGGTCTTGGGAAGTCGCCCGTATAGAGCGGCCCAGGTTGGTCCGGTTCAGGATAAAATAAAAGGCTAAACTGATAACTATTACCAGGATGAAAGCCAGGAGACGGACGGTTGGAATGGTGACCCAGTTGCCCAGGGAGAAATTAGCAGCTCCATAGGAAACCTGCACTTTACGCACATCTGCGGTCCAGGAAACGAGTGCGAGGTTTTTAATAAAAATATCGATTCCGAATGCCAGAATCAGGGTTATAAAAGCGCCCGCCCGGATAACATTGTTGATAACAATTTTTTGCACCCCGTATCCCAGGACAAAGAGGATAACCATGGAAAAAACCAGGCTTACAAACGGGTCCATGCCGAAGAGCGTGAACAGCCAGTAGGTGGTAAAAGCACCAAGCATGATAAACGCCCCGTGGGCGATATTGATGATGTCCATTACTCCCCATATCAGAGACATCCCTATGGCCATCAAGGCATAAAGACCACCTTTGAGAATCCCGTTTACAAGTATTTGCAGAACCATTGATAAAATCCTTCAGCAGGGCCTTTTATTCATGAGAATCCGGCGGGTTTTTCAAAAAGTGCTATCTTGCTTGTGCAACAACGGACAGATGTCCCCGCCATGCCTTTTTTCGTATTAGAAATCCCAGTTGCAGGAGGGGGGAGATGTGTTGCTCTTCCCTCCTGCAACTGTATTGTGTATTAAATGAAAGGGCGATAAAATCCCACTATTTTCTCATATCCCAGCTGGGGAAAGGATAGACGGGTTTTTTTGAGCCGTTGGGATACACCTGATATATTTCGCCGCCCAGAATCTGTAATACAACGCTGGTACCCTTGATCTGGCCATTGGAACTGAATTCGACATTACCGTAAATCGTGCCCAGTTTGGTTGCGGCAATGGCGTCCCTGACTTTTTCCTTGTCCAGAGAGCCTGCCTGTTCAATGGCGTTTTTAAAGATAGCAACATCGGCGATGGCCGAGGCATTGTGATAATCCGGATCGTATTTGTATTCTGCCTTGAACATCTTGACGAAATCCCGGGTGTCTTTGAACAGGTACCCGTTGAAATTCATCTGGGTGGACCAGCTGGCGACACCACAGATGTATTCAGCATTTTTCCCCAGGGATTTGCGGAAATCCGCCTCGGAGGGGCCGACTGTCATACTGATGAACTTCGGGCTGACATTAAGCTCTTTGGCCTGTTGGGTGAAATTGAGCGATTCTTCGGTATGACCGGCGACCAAGACAGCCTCTGCTTTATCCGCCTTTATTTTTGTCAGGATGGAGTTGAAATCCGTGGCATGTTCTGCGTACTTTTCATAAAGGGCCACCTTGAAGCCCATCTCCTCTGCCAGTTTTTTGGTCCCTTCGGCAACACTTATATCGAATTTGTCGTCCGAATAGAGAATGGCGATGGTCTTCGGCGCGGGATTAAATGTTTTCAGCATCTCCAAGGTGGATTTGAAGTACTGTCCGGCGGGTGGAAGAGTACCGAAGATATACTTATTGCCGCGGCTGAAAATTTTCCCGGAAGCTCCACCGCCTTCAATCATGGGGACTTTGTAACGCTGCGCGACAATGCTGTTCGGAATGGTGATGCCGCTGGAGTAGGGGCCCAGGAGGAAATCTACCTTATCTTCCGATATAAGTTTTTCTACGAGTTTTGAGCTTTCAGTCGGATCGCTTTTGTCGTCGTAGTAAACGATTTTCAGTTTGTAGGTTTGATTTCCTACTTTTACGCCACCATTCTCGTTGATCTGTTTAACAGCCATATCGTAGGAATCCCGGTAGAGTTTTCCGGTTCGGCTTTCTGCTCCGGTGAAGGATATGGCACATCCCAGCTTTATTACCTTGTCTTTTGCTGCCCGGGCATTTTGAGCAAAAGACCCGAAAGCTGTAATCAGGGCAATTGTCAAAAAGCCGTAGAAAAAATTTTTCAATACGATTTTCACAATACTTCCTCCTTTTAATGTGCATTAAAAGTTACCGGAGATTGAGATTTTACAAACCAGCTGATAAATCTCCGGTACGGTTAGATGTCCCACCTAAAGCGGGGGGAGCAACTCTTCGAAATTCTATCTGTTGATACAATTTGAGGATGCGAAAATATAATGACCTCGTAAAAGTTTTAGAGCATTGCAGTGGGAACGCGATAAATTGACTCACTACAAGACTGACACCTGGGCCAGTAACTTTTTATAAGGCTGACAAATAGAACAAAAATCAAAAACCCATTCTTTTCTAAATAACCACCTTGACAATGATGTCAATAGTGAAAGTTAAAACACTAACAAGTGGTTGGTTACGCGTGGTTTTATGAGATAAATAAACATCAAGGTATTGTTATATCGCGCCTTCTGATTTTTTTAAGTTGCAAGAAAACAGGCATAAACGTTACTCTTTGAAGAGTTGTCGTTTTTCTTCTGGAAAAACAGAGTCAGTGGAATATACTAACCTCATACATATTCCTAAAAAGAGGTGCCCCATGCTGCCTGAAGCTTATGCCGAATTTCGCAAGAGGATTACCCCTCATATTCCTGCCAGCAATATTATCACCGATCCGCTCAGGACCATTACCTATGGGACCGATGCCGGCTTTTATAGATTGGTTCCCAAGATTGTCGTTAATGTGGAAAACGAAAAAGAGGTGCAGTTGATCCTGCGGGAGGCCGACGGGCTAAAACTCCCTGTAACGTTTCGGGCGGCAGGTACCAGCCTTTCCGGGCAGGCGATCACCGACTCCATTCTTGTGCGGCTGGGGTATGGCTGGCGGAGGTACCGCGTTTTCGATAAAGCCCGGAAAATCCGTCTGGAACCGGGTGTCATCGGCAGTCACGCCAACACGATCCTGGCGGAATTCGGCCGTAAAATCGGCCCCGATCCCGCCTCCATCGACACGGCCAAGATCGGTGGCATCCTGGCGAACAATGCGAGTGGAATGTGTTGCGGAGTTACCCAGAACAGCTATGAAACTATTCACAGCATGCGGTTGGTTCTTGCCGACGGCACCGTGGTCGATACCGCCGATGACAAAAGCAGGGCTGAATTTGCCCGTACCCACGGCGATATCCTGGACAATCTTGCGCAGATGAAAAAAAGGGTAATGGCCGATAAAGTGTTGGCCGAGCGTATCCGGTATAAATTCAAGATCAAGAATACCACCGGCTATAGTCTCAATGCTTTGGTCGATTATAACGATCCCTTCGATATCATGACTCATCTGATGATCGGCAGCGAGGGCACGCTCGGTTTTATTTCCGAGGTCGTCTATCGCACTGTCGTTGAGCATCCCCACAAAGCCAGTACCCTGATTCTATACCCCGATGTGAAAACCGCCTGTCAAGCTATTCCTCTCCTGCAGAAACAGCCGGTCGCAGCGGCCGAACTGATTGATCGAGCCGGTCTGCGTTCGGTTCAGGGCAAGCCTGGCATGCCGGACTCTTTACAGGAACTAGGAGGAACGGTTACCGCGCTCTTGGTGGAGACCAGGGCCAAGACGGAAAACATGCTTGCCGGCCAGATCAGTCGGATCGTCGAAGCTCTAAAGGATTTGCCGACGGTGCGTCCCATCTATTTCACAGATGTTCCCGATGAATACAATGCCTTATGGAAAATACGCAAAGGGCTCTTTCCCGCGGTGGGTGCGGTACGCAGGACCGGAACCACGGTTATTATTGAGGATGTGGCCTTTCCCGGCGAGTGTCTGGCCGATGCCGCACTCGATCTTCAGGAGTTGTTTAGAAAATACCATTACGATGAGGCAATAATCTTCGGGCATGCCTTTGCCGGTAATCTCCATTTTGTTTTTACCCAGGATTTTTCCATAGCCTCCGAGGTGATCAGGTACCGGGATTTCATGGCCGATGTCGTCAAACTGGTGGTGGAAAAATACGACGGGTCACTTAAAGCGGAACACGGGACCGGCCGCAATATGGCTCCCTTCGTCGAGAAAGAATGGGGAGAGGCGGCCTTTGCCTTGATGCGGGAGATAAAAACAATATTCGATCCGCAGAACCTTTTAAACCCTGGAGTGATATTAAATGATGATGCCGAAGCCCATATCAAGAATCTGAAGCCGTTACCTGCAACCCACGAGATTGTGGACAAATGCATCGAATGCGGCTTCTGTGAACCGGTCTGCCCGTCCAAAGACCTGACATTTACTCCCCGCCAGCGCATTGTCGGTCGGCGGGAGATCAGCAGAAAGATGGCGGCAAACGACGACCCCGGCAGCGTCAAAAGGCTGGTCAAGGCCTATCAATATCCCGGTAAGGATACCTGCGCCGCCGACAGTCTCTGTTCCACCCGCTGCCCGGTGGGTATCGATACCGGCAAGATGGTCAAGGCCCTGCGAGAAGAGGCGCACGGCAGGCTGGGAAATATCGTGGCCGACTGGACGGCCGGCCATTTCGACAAGGTGGCGCGAAGCATCGGCACCACCTTGAATATTGTCGATAAGGTACATGCCAAGACCGGCACCCCGTTTATGGAGGTCGCCTCTCGGACGGCCCGAACGGCAAGCCTTAATAAACTGCCGCTCTGGAACAGGGAGATGCCTACCGCTGCTGCGAAGATTGTCCCGTCTGCGGTCATGTCCGACACCTCCCTTAAAATGGTCTATTTCCCCAGTTGCGCAGCTCGAGCCATGGGCGGCCCGTCTCGGCGCGATCTTGAACGAATTCCCCTGCCGGAGAAGACCGGTTCACTTTTAAGGAAGGCCGGCTATGAGATCATCTATCCAGCCGGTCTGGATGCGCTTTGTTGCGGACAGGCCTTTGAGAGTAAGGGCTTCATGGCCCAGGCCGATCGCAAGTCGCGGGAGTTGTCTGCTGCGCTCTTGGCTGCCTCCAATCAAGGGCGCATTCCGATACTTTGCGACACAAGTCCCTGTCTCAGGCGAATGCGGGAGACGCTGGATGAGCGATTGCTGCTTTTTGAGCCCATCGAGTTCGTTCTCACCTATCTGATGGAGAGGTTGAAGTTTAAACAGCTGGACATCAAGGTGGCGGTGCATCCGACCTGCTCGACGCGCAAAATGGGACTGGAAAACAAGCTGCTTGAGCTGGCAAGGCTTTGCGCCAGGGAGGTGATTTGGCCGGAAGATATCTATTGCTGCGGGTTTGCCGGGGATCGCGGTTTCAACTTCCCAGAACTCAACGCCTCGGCCTTAAAGGACCTGCGCGACCATGTCTGTACCTGCGAGGCGGGCTATTCCACCAGCAAGACCTGCGAGGTCGGCCTCTCCGTGCACGGCGGCATTCCCTACCGCTCTATCCTCTACCTGGTGGATGCGGCCAGCGAGCCGATTGCCCAAAAAGCATAAGGGGGAAGAGATGATCTGACCTGCCCCGGTTGTCTCAGGCCTCCAGAGTGGCGCCGACGTTTCCGAAGAAAAACCTGGACCCCAGTTTGGCATGCAGCATTGACGCCCGGGGTAGACCGGTGCAGTGGGAGACGCCGATGTGCTCAATCTGATAACGGTCGATCACCTGCAATGTCTCTTGAAACTGTTCGTCGCTTGAGAAGCCGAGGTGAGTCCCTCCGATAAGGGCATGAATGCGATCGCGTCCCGTCTTTTTCAAGGTGTGCTCAATGATGTTGATCATGCCGGCATGGGCACAGCCGAGAACCAGGATCAGTCCTTTGGAAGTGTCGACGATCAGCGAGAGATCGTCTCTCAAGGGATCGGGGTGGTCTCTTGTTCCATCGGGGAGGATCGCGGTCATATTGGGATCGCCCGTCTCGAAGGCGTTGTGCCGGGGGATCTCCCCGGTCAGAAAGACACCGGGGCCGATCTCGGTGAATTCACTACTAAGTTTGAACTGAGCTCCCAGTGATTCCAGATACTTGCGGCGAAAAGGGATGCCCACGAAGCGGGTCCGGCCTCCCGACGACCAGAGGCGTTCGGTAAAGATTTCCGGATGACCGTAGACGTCGATTTCTCCGGTGAGGTTCAGGACGGCCGGCAGGCCGCCGGTGTGGTCATAATGGCCGTGGCTGAGCATGACGGCAGCGATGTTGCGCAGGTCCTTATTTAAGGCGAGGGCATTTTGTACGATGCCGAACCCCTGGCCGGTATCGAAGAGGTAGTTACCGGCTGCAGTCTCGACATAACAGGCAAAACCGTGTTCCCCGATGACCCCGAAAGGAACGCCGGTTGAATTTTCGCAGAGTATGGTCAATCGTGTCGTCATTGGTGTCCTCTATTATAAGGGGTTGAAGTTCAGGACCAGAGAGGGAAAGCCTCTTTCCCCTTCATTCCTAACGGAATAAACAGGCTCTGACAACAAAATTTTATCAATCATCCAGCTCTTTCTATCGGCATCTGGGGCGGAACAAATGATAAAATGCTCTTGGTTATATTGGAGAGGAGGAGCAATATGTGGTGGAAGATAATCCTATACGTAATCCTTGGACTGACTGCAATTACAGTTGCCGTTCTAGTATATGGCTTTAATCGCTGGCGCTCTGCTACTCAAAAGATGCATACCGATTTACAAGAGGCACGTCTTCCAATTAAGACCACGAGATATGACTCCAAAGAATTAAGTGGTCTACCAGCACCTGTGCAACATTACTTTCGCTCTGTACTTAAAGATGGTCAAGCAATTGTTTCGGCGCTTACTATGAACCAAAGCGGCACCTTTAATATGGGCGAAACCGATGATCAGTGGAAGCCATTTACCGCGACCCAACGGGTCATTACCCACCGACCTGGATTTGATTGGGATGCTCGAATCCAAATGACGCCTCTTTTGGCTGTAAATGTACATGATGCCTATATCGCAGGTGAAGGTATTCTTCATGCGTCGCTTTTTGGCGTGGTTACACTTGCGAGCCAACGTGGCACAGCCGAGGCGGCGCAGGGTGAGTTGATGCGTTTTTTGGCCGAAGCTGCCTGGTATCCGACAGCGTTACTACAAAATCAGGGAGTGTGGTTTGAAGCAGTGGATGACACTTCTGCCAGGGCTACATTAACGGACGGCGAAACCACAGTGACGATCTTGCTTCGTTTCAATAAGGACAACCTCATCGAATCTGTTCGTGCAGAGCGCCCGAGGATGGTCGGGGATAAGGTGATACCAACACAGTGGGAAGGTCGGTGGAGCAATTACGAAATACGTGCAGGAATGCGCGTTCCACTCGAAGGAGAGGTGGCATGGATTCTCCCAGAAGGGCGAAAGACATACTGGCGTGGTCGCGTCACAAACATACGGTATACATTCGCACAATGAGATAACTCTTTCGTAAGGAATAGTAGGGAAATAATAGGGGCTTCAATATCCTACGCATTCTGAAACTGTTTCCGGCGAATGTCATCGCTTCTAGACGCTACTCTGCGGCCTCATCGCCGGTATACCACGGCTGACAGACAGGCGGTCCGTGGCTTGCTGTCAGGTGCGGACGTCCTGTCCGCACCCCTCCGGGCCTGATATGGCACCCCTTCGGGCCGCCCCGAGGCGTCCTCCAGCAAGGCCCTCCACCTTGCCCGTTATAGATAAAGTACACTAAAGCCGGATGGGCTTTGATTTTTTCTTCCGTCGTGACCCCTTGGTGATTTTGGAATTATTTTCCTGTTTTTTTGGCTTGGCCTGGCCGTGATCATGGGGCCTCATTAATTTCAATTATTAGCTTGTACCTGGTTCATATCCATGCCACTATATCAATTATCGCCTATTGCCGCCAATGCTCATTTCGCCGACGCAAAAAACCGCACGGCTGATTAGAAAAGCTATGCCACAACATAACGTAACGAACAGCGACCAGGGAGGTTAGCAGATGATTTACCGCAAACTATTTGTGTGTGTACTTCTCTTAACTGTTGCGGTTTCCGCAGAAGCAAAAGGAAAAACCAAGCTAACCGGTGCTGAATTAGCCGCTAGAATTTTAGGATACGAAGTCCTTGCTGGAGTCTCTAAGGAACCTGGCCTTGGATTTAGTTTTATGGTTGTTGCATATCAAAACGGTACTCGTGAACTTTACTGGAACAATGGTGTCAAATCCGGAACAGACACAGGGACCCACAGATTCGAAGGTGATCAAACGTGCGTTACGTGGAAGAAATCATTCGAAGGAAAAGAAAGGTGTTATGACGTATATAAAATTGGAGATGATAAGTACGAAAGCTACTGGAATGGCAAACTCGAATTTTCATACTACAAGATAAGATAATACGGTTGAAATTTACAGAATTACAAAATCATTCCAACAATAAAATATACTGGGTGCGACTGGTAATTTTTAAGTTTGAGGGCAACCATTATCGGGGGAAACAGTCAGAATGACGAAGAGAAGCCTGGCATTGAGTATGGAGTGGATACGGCCGGCCGGTATCGGACTTGCCATTTTTTTTGCCAACTATTTTGGCAAGGACGCCATATCACAATTTCATATTATGGGGCCATTTATAGTAATGCTCATGTCCGGAACAGTGGCCTTTGAATCCCTGATATTAGGTGAAGTGGCCTCCGAGAAGGTCGGCTACGAACCTAATCGTGCGTATCAAATTCAATCGGGTCTGGCCAATGCCGCCACGGCCATCACAGCCCTGCTTGTCTACGTGCTGGATTGGGGGCGCTATGCGGATGCCACTATTGTTACAGCAATGTTGATGTTCTTTACTTTTTCGGCTGTGAATCATGCCGCCACAGCTATTTTGAAAGGGAACATGAAACCTGTCAATTTACTGCGTCCGGTCGTGACGTTGATATTGATCGGTTTCCTGCTTCCCCCCATGATAAAAGCGCTCACTCAGTAAAGCTATGAACAGCATGAATGGGAATAGAAACAGACCCAAAGGAGCAGTAACCGTCCTTTATTAAAAAACAGAAATGGGGTTCTTTCGGATTAAGAGTACTTATCCATAACGCGGAAGGTGGAGGACATCTCTGGAGGACGCCTCGCGGAGGCCCGTCGGGAAACCACACAAGGCCCGGAGGGGGGCGGACAGGACGTCCGCACCTGACAGCAGGCCAGGGACGGTCTGTCTGTCAGGCGTGGTATGTATACCAGCCGGAAGCGATGAACTCTGGCGAATTGTTACTTTCAGCTTTACAAAAGTATGCTTTATTCGGATGAACCCGAAAAAAGTCGTTGGGCTGAAACTGTAAACCATGTCCCTCGGGAAATAGGGTGTTGCGGAGATTTGCACGCACGCAGGCTTTGTTTCGGCCCCTTGTCTTAACATTGCTTTTTGCAGGGATTAAGAGCTTGTCCGAAAAGTAGCTTTTATGGGATCGCGCCGGATTTTGAGACGGATGCGAGCACCAAAGTTTTATTTAATGACAAGCTCTAAGTATGCTAAGCCTCAGAGGTGATCACATTATGCGAACAGATATCTTGATTATCGGTGGTGGACTGAGCGGTCTTCTTGCTACCTGGCAGTTGCGACATGAAGGAATAGATGCATGTGTAATGGAAGCCCGAACACGATTTGGGGGGCGGGTTCTGACAGTGGGGGGCGACGATGGAGCTGATTGCGACCTCGGTCCTTCCTGGTTCTGGCCGGGGCAACCAATTGTGGCGAGTTTATTGCGCCATTTCAATATTCCATATTACCAACAATTTGTTGATGGCGCCCTTTTGTTTCAAAACCTTGACGGCAGTATTGAGCGAAACACAGGCCCCTCACCCATGGCCGGGTCGCGGCGTATTGAGGGAGGTGTCAATCGCCTTGCCGATGCGATTGTCGATAAAATTGATGCATCCCATAGGTTTTTGGAGCATGTGGTAACAGGGCTTTCAAGTAGCGGAAACATAATTGCTGTCGATGTGATGGGGCCTTCAGGAAAGAAGCAGGTACAGGCAAAGCAGGTTGCCGTGGCGATACCACCCCGCCTGGCAGCTTACCTGACCTTTTCACCTGCATTGCCCCAACAAACTTTGCAAACTCTGGCTGCAACCCCCACCTGGATGGCGGGGCATGCGAAGTTTTTCGCGGTTTATGATGAGCCGTTTTGGCGGAAAAAGGGTCTGTGCGGGACTGCCTTCAGTGCATGCGGACCCTTGGTGGAGATTCATGACGCTTCACCGCATTCAGGACGCACGTTCAACGTGTTTGGATTCTCGGGGCTGGATGCGAAGCGTCGGGCAAGCCTGGGACAGTCTGAATTTATTAAACTGGCAACGGCTCAACTTGCTATGTTATTTGGCAATGAGGCGAACAATCCCAAGGCAGTTCATTATCGGGATTGGAGTACGGAAAAATTTACCGCAAGTGAGGTCGATTGCGCTCCACAAGACCATCATCCACAGTATGGGCTGAAGCTTCAGTTGGGCAAGGCATGGGAAGGAAAGCTCGAATTCATCTCAACCGAAACCTCTTTTAGTAACGGTGGGTTGATGGAGGGGGCATTGGAAGCGGGGCTAAGATTTGCAAAGCGCATTACAGGCTCGAGTATCCCGCTCATTGATGACACAGACAGATCTCGAACTGCGGGCATGGATTGGGACTGGCTTTGAATTGATGAATGCCTTGACGACTGCTGCGGGACCCCCCCAGGGAAGGGTTTATGGCGTCTCGAGAAACAAACAACTCACACCATGTATTAGTTAAATAAGCATTGGCGGTAATATTATATCACAACTTTCCGGGTTGATATTTATTTGATTGTAATTGCATCGCAACTATCGAACGAATCGTTATTTAATAAGGCTCATCCGGTTATTGCGTACTTTGGAAAAGTTGAAAGAATTAACCCGGTAGAGATCATCGCTTTCGGTCGCCGCTCTGCGGCCTTATCGCCTGGGAACCACGGCTGACAGACAGGCCGTCCCTGGCCTGCTGTCAGTTGCGGACGTCCTATCCGCAACCCTCCGGGCCTGGTATGCTTCCCAGTCGAGCCTTCGTGATGCGCCCGCAAACGATGATCTCCACCTCTTTGGGTTATAGAAAAGTACGCTTTAGTCGGATGAACCTTTAATACTCGCTGCAAGAATTCAGGAGTTAGGAGCCAGAATCCAGAGAGGTTGTCTTTATTTGATTTTCTTCTGAATTCAGACTCCCGGATTCTGGATTCTCCGGAATATAAACGGGGAGAAAACTGTAAGTAACGTATTATTTTCAGCATATTATCACAACGCGGAAAGTTGATTTATATGAAATCTTTTAATATATCAGCAACCTTACCGGCACCGTTTTCAATACAGGGAACGGGTTTGGGCCGCACCAGAAGACCTTCAAGCAGAGGCAACCATTCACCGCGGGCATATGCCGCGGGATCTATCCCTACACCGTCCAAACGTGTTTTGACAAAGTTCTGTATGACCGGTGTCTCCGAGAAATCGTCCCGACCCACGGAAATGATCCGGCTGCCTGCCTGAAAACATTCGGCAATTGTCGAATACCCTGCCTTGCAGACCACTGCGTCTGCAGCAGCAATGAGGTCCGGGTGATACAGTTCTGTGTCGGCATTGAGCAAAAAGATATTTTGTGCTACCTGCCGGAATGCAGGCTGACCGGCAAGGACAAAGGTGTAGTCCGGGTAGGATTTCAGCTGATCGAGAGCCGGCAGCTCGTGGCCTACACCTCCCATGGTAACGACGATAAAGGGAGTGTCTCGGCAATGGAAATGGTCCCTGATCTGTTTCGCATTCCCCCTGGTTTTCCTGAAAACCGGGCTGCAATGGACGGCACCAGAAACGAGGCGGCAACACGGTTCGGCCTGGATGCGAAGACTTGCCCGGGAATAGATGTCGCCCAAATACTCTCTATGTTTGTTGAGTCCGGGATATTGCCCTGAATAGGAATTGTAGATCCAGTCCCAGGTAAAGTTCTCCACCAGCACCGAAGGCTTTTGGATAGCCTCGGCGACGAGGATGCCCAGTGGGGCGATATCACAGAGTACCAGGGAACAGCCTGTCAGGCGCCGGGCAAGCCTGTTGATCTGCGATGATGAAAAAGGCAGGAGGCGGTCGAGGACATCGAGGGTTGCTTGAAGATCGGCATGGAAGGCTGATTGCTGCACCAGACCCAGGTCAACCCTCTCTGGATGATAGTTATGACTGCAAGGCAATCTATTAAAGAAAGCCTCGGGAACTGTGGTCAATAAATGAGCATGCAGGTCTTGGCACCGGTTGTGTAATGCCTCAAGAACGGCTATGGTCCGGCCGGCATGACCATAGCCGTGCGGGGTGATGAAACAGGCGATTTCTTTCACTGCAACGGGCGGTTTGGGATTTTGAAGATTTAGTTTACACCTTGAAACGGATATTGAGGATATCGCCGTCGACTACGATATAGTCCTTTCCCTGCAGATACATCTTGCCGGCTTTTTTCAGCTCCGCTTCACTTCCATATTCGATCAATTCATCGTATTTCATCAGCTCCGCCCGGATAAAACCCCGTTGCAGGTCGGAATGGATGACGCCTGCGGCCACCGGGGCCGGGCTGTCCTTTCGAACCAGCCATTGCCTGACCTCGTCTTTTCCGACGGTAAAAAAAGACACCAGGCCAAGGGCCTTCAGGCACAGTCCGGCCAGGACGCCGAGCGCCGGTTCCTTGATGCCCAGATCCTGCATGAATTCCAGTTTTTCTTCCTCGCTATCCAGCAAAACGATTTCTGATTCCATCTGGGCGCAGACCAGCATAGTCTCAATTTTATCCCTTTGGCAGAGCGGTGCAATTTGTTCAAGAAGAGATGCGTCGTCAAGTTGGTCTTCGCCGACGTTAAAGGCAAGGATCAGTTCCTTGTCGGTTATGAAGGGATAGCTGCGGATGAGCAGGTCTTCTTCTTCGCTCAGCTGGAAGAGGCGCAGCGGCTTTTCCTCTTCCAGATGGGCCTGCATCCTGTGCATCAACTCGAGTTCCTTGGCCTGCTTGTCATCCTTGATCTTCTTGAGGGCGGTCTCGAGCCTCTCAATCCGTTTTTCGACAAAGATCTGGTCGTGCAGAATCAGCTCGCCGTTGACCATTTCCACGTCCCTCACCGGATCGACGGATCCTTCGGCATGATAGATCGCCTCGTCCTCGAAGGCGCGAACCACATGGCATAGCGCATCGACGTCTGCGATATCTTTAAAAATATCACCTTTGGCGATATTCTCCTGCTCCATTTTAGGCAGCAGCATCAAATCGACTCGGGCGCGCACCTCCTTTTTGGGATCGTACATGCCGACCAGACGATCAAAACGCGAGTCATATATCTCGGCCGTACCGGGAGTCGGTTTGGCTGAACCCGCCTGTTCACGGAGTTCATTGCCGGTGAGTACCTGAAACAAAGTCTTTTTGCCTGTCTGCGGCAAGCCGATAATTCCAACTTTCATGGTTTTTTGGGTGTTCCTCGTCTAAGAATGCAATTTTGGTCGGAGAGAAAACCGCTGTCTCCTGACGGAAAGAATAAGGGTTTCTGCCCTGTGTGCAAGACAGATACCATAGGAATGGTTCATCCGGCAAGCAATTAACCTGGATTTCTTATGAACAGGAAAAGCCGGTTCCCGTTTACAGCAATTTGGAGCCAAAGGTATTAGTGTAGGATTAAGAGCTTGTCCGTAACAGTAAATAAATATGATGTCGAAATTCCTCCTGCAACCTGGAAACGTATTGCTCTTGCGTCGGGGGGGCAGGGAACTTTTTGAAGATACCGGACTTCAATCCGTGCAAGTAGATAAGGAGGAAGCATGAAAGAGATACTGCTCTACTACGCCCAGTGCAACAAGCTCATAAATGAGAACCTCATACAGGTGGTTCGGGAAAATATCGCCGAGCCCTACGATTTTGCTCTTAAAGGCTACTATTTCAAGACCTTGGGGGCGATCTTCGATCATCTGTTCACAACGGATATGATTTGGATGCAAACCTTCTCAACCATAAATAGCTATGGATTTGCTCTGGAAAAAGAGGTTGGAGAAGTTCCCAAATACGGTGCTCATGTCTTTCAAACCTTCGATGAATTTAAAAAGCAAAGGACAAGGTTGGACAATTTCATCCTGAGTTTCGTGTCCCGCGTCGACCAGGAATTCTTAACGCGGACAGTTACCAGAAAATTGGGTAACGGGGTTGTCATAGAAAGAAATTCGCTCAAGGCAATGGTTCACTTCTTTAATCATCAGACCCATCATCGAGGGCAAATCAGCTCAATTCTGGATGAAATGAACATCGAAAACAATTACTCGAACATGATATTTTTCGATATCTGATTGCCACGAATGTTTTGCACTGATCCAGGGAGTGAGCTGTTGGTTTCTCGGGACGCCATAAACTTATCCCTGGGGGCAAACGCTTACGCCGTCCAGGCAGCTAAGATCCGAGAAACCAACGGCTCACTCCTTTCTATTCCGATAGGTTGAGTCTCAGGGGAATCAGATTTCGATAGATAAAGGATCCAGAACGAATCTGCTGGCAGGAAAATACTTGGCCATCCACTAGACAGGCGATAAACAACTGGATTTTTAGTCCATTTCGGCGGCGAGCAAGGCAGCTCCCAGAGCGCCGATACATTGGGGGTTGAAAGGTGCCAGGATTTTGCGTCCGAGTTTTTGTTCCAACAAGAGCCTGACGCACGGGTTGTTGGCGACACCGCCGGTAAAGACGACATCGGTATGATTTTCGGCTACGCGATTGATCATCCCGGCGATGCGGCGAACAACGCTTAAATGGAGGCCCCGGGCAATCTCCCGCGGGTTTCGGCCTCTGGCGATCAGCGATGTCACCTCGGACTCTGCAAAGACCGTACACATGCTGGAGATATTGAGGTCTTTTTCGGCAAGCAGGGCTTCGGAGCCGAAGTCTTCGATGGAAAAACCCAGAGTCCCGGCCATGATCTCCAGGAATTTACCGGTGCCGGCGGCACATCGGTCGTTCATCTCGAACTTTTTAACCCGACCGTTTGGAAAGAGTGAGATGGCCTTGCTGTCTTGGCCGCCGATATCGATAACGGTTCGGGCCTCCGGAAACAAGGCCCGTGCCCCACGGGCATGGGCCTTGATCTCGGTAACCGTTTCTGTGTCATATGAGATCTCGAACAGGCTGCGGCCGTAACCGGTGGCAATGATCCGATCAAAACGCCTGCCGTTGATCAGCTTTTCGGCTTCGTTCATCGGATCGAAGCCGGTATCGGCCTGCAGACTGGAAATTATGTCACCCGAGCTGTCGACTACCACCAGCTCGATGGAACGCGAGCCGATGTCTATCCCTGAAAAAAGCTTTCTCCTCATGGTGTCTCAACGAAGCTGTTCGATAAAAGCCTCGATCCGGGTTTTCAGCTGGCCCATATCCTCCAAACTGTAATCCGTCTCGATACGAAGGGTTGGGATGCTCTGTTGCTCCAGGGCCTTTTCCACCGGGATGGCTTCCATCAGGTAGGGCTGGCAGAATTGCAACCCGTAATGGATTACACCGTCGGCCTTGTACGTGGCTGCCATTTCTTCGATGTGGGCCAGGCGATCCGGGTTTGGGGTAAATATCGCACAGTCCACCTGGTAGTAGCGATCGACGATGGCCTCCATCATCTCCTCCACCGTCTTGCCTGATTCAGCGGTGAGATTTCTGGCCCCACGTTCGCCGACGCAGGACTCTTCACCGATGATCACCGCACCTGACGTCTCTACGATCAGCGGCAGTTTCCAGTTGGGCACGGCCTGCGGGCACCCTGAAATCAGAATTCGGGGAGTCTTCTTCGGGAAGGCCCCTTTGCCATCCGCGATTCGGACTTCCAGTTCGTCGCAGATCTTTTCCACCGAGGCGGTAAAGCGGGACGGATTGTCATAGAAGAAGACCTGGTTGGCAAGGAGGGCATCTAGACCAGAGATGGGGGCCGGATCGGCCTGGCGCAGTGCCGAGAGGCGGTGAATGGCTGCCCGTTTAGCGTTCACTGTTTTGATCGCCTTGGATAACGAATCAGCGGTGATCTTCACCCCGGTAAGTTCTTCAACCGCGGTCTTGAAGCGAGAGTATTCCGATTTTAAAAGTTCTCTTCCCTGCCCGGATTTTACCTGGGGGAGGTCCATCACGTAGAGGTTTTCGACCAGGTTTTTGAAGGTTTCATAGGCCTTCTTCTTGCCGTCGCAGGTGTTTTCCCCGACGACCATGTCGGCACTTTCCAGGTAGGGGCAGACCTTGCCCAGTTTGAAGCCGAAGGCCGATTTAATAAGGGCGCAGGTGTTTCTAGGCAGGAGTTTTTCCACCTCGCCGGTGGCAAAATCGGCCCCGGAACAGAGACCGACCAAGGTGGCGTTGGCGGCAAGCACGATCTCCTCGGGTACGAAAACACAATAGCTGCCGATAATTTTACGACCTGCGGCCTTTTCATCCAGAAGCTCCTTGATCCGAAGGCCATGCACCTCGTTCATGACAAAGTCGAAATACCCCATTCCCTCTGGGCGGTTTTTCTGGGCAAGGTAAATGTCTTGGTAGGCAGGGCCGAGAATGCCCAGAAGGGCGTCATGGGCCGCAAGATCAAGTCCGAGGTCTTTCCACATCGACCGGTAATCAGCACTCATTGAATTATCCTCCGATACAATACATAGGAAAATCTTATCAATCATAAGACAAAAAAACCGCCATAGGCGTCTGGTATGAGACATTCTTGAAACCCATCACTACCATATCAAATAGGTAATTACAATCATTTTGATACAAAAAAACGATAACATCCGAGCCGAAAACACAAATCTCCTTGGTGGAAGAGAAAAAGACCGGAGGAATCTTGCAATTCTCGAATTAGAATTTAATGTTCTTCGGAAGTTGGACATTACATTCCAACGCCTCTCTTGTCTTGCAATCGATGGATTCGCCAGGAGATCTGGTACGGAAAAACAAATACAATATTTAACCCGTGTCCATCCGGAAACGGCTATTTTGCCCTAACTCTTCCCTGCGTAGCCAAATTTAATCCTCGGAGGTAAGTGTCGACTCCGATAACATTATCATGCCAGGTTAAATTTGACGTCGCCTTGATTTAGAACAAAATATTTCGTTCCAGGATGGATACATAACGAGAACAACCGGTCTGTCATGATCCCTCTTTATCCAGCTGCGACAGCAGTCACACTAGAACACCGTTCGTTATTACACCCTCGATTTAAAAAACTTTCCCATGGGATATCGGAATTTACATTTGCAAACATTTTCCTTTTTCGGAAATCCCATAATTATTCGCTTTCGATTCTGGATAACGAATTGATCGTAATCCTGGGGAAAGATGGAGACGCGCCTTTTTTTATGCTTCCCTTTGGAATACCGGAAGCCGATATTTTGCAAAGGCTGTTTCAGGACCATGCATGTCTAAAATGCGTTTCTGAAGAGCAGAAAGCCATTTTTGAAGATCTTGGCTATACGGTTGTCGAAGATAGGGACAATTTCGATTATCTCTATCTCAGGAAAGAGTTGGCAGAGTTGAGCGGGAGAAAATTTCACAAGAAGAGAAACCTTGTCAAGGCGTTTCTCGATACCCACGATTATGTCGCCAAACCCCTGCTCGAGGAATATGTACGAGATGCCCTGCTGATTCTTGAGGACTGGCGGGAGGCGCACGGGACACTGGGCGATTATTGGGCGGCCCGCGAAGCCCTGGAACACTCATGGGATCTTCAACTTTGCGGAGGTATCTATTACGTCGAGGATCGTCCGGCGGCCTACACACTGGGCGAAGAGCTGGCAGGCGGGACCAGCTTTGTCATCCATTTTGAAAAAGCCATTCCCGGCTATAAGGGTCTGTTTCAGTTCATTAATAAAAGTTTTGCCTCCGTCCTGCCGGAGAAGTATGTAACGATTAACAGAGAGCAGGATCTCGGCGATGACGGTCTTCGTCAAGCCAAACACAGCTATAAACCATCGGGTTATGTTAAAAAATACAGGATATTTTCCAAATCGATGAATTAACACGCAGCGATACTGAACCATCTGTATTATTACTTATAAAAGTCTTTGTGAAGCGTCTGCCTTGCCATACCGGAATACTGAGCTTTCATGTTTTATTGAGGCTGGCCGATCTGGTCCAGCCATACAGGTCTATAAAAAGCCAACCATCTTTTTGGAGGAGAACATGGAAGAAAAACAAACATGGGATTCGAAACTGAGTGTGGGCTATACGGTCGTAGATAATCAACACAAAATTCTCTTTGATCTGATCAGGGATCTCAACAATATGATCCGGACTGGGGAGAACGTGAGGGTCTTGGATTCCCTGTTGAGTGTCCTGCTCAACTATGCTTTCCGACATTTCGATGCAGAAGAAAAATATTTTGAGAAACATCGAGACTATAGAGCACACTGTATAGAGCACTATCAGTTGATTAAAAAGCTTAACAATTTCATTGTGGATTTCAGGAACAACAGACCCATTGGAGACAGAACTCCTTCCGACTTCCTGGAAAACTGGTTGGTGGACCATATAGAGAAATATGACAAGCGTTTCTTCAGGGACGAAACAGTCGGACTGGGCATATCGAAAGGGTTGGACCAAGTCGACGACTTTGAACCCGAAACAAAGGACCGGCGTCAGCAAAAACGGATAAAACACAATCAGGTTGTTGATGAGGATATCCGGGTTTACTGCTATAATGCCAACCAGTTAAAAGGGGGCAGTGCAACCCTCCTCAATATGAGCTCCGGAGGCTTGAGGTTGAGAGCCAAAGACCAGCATGAGGTTGATGATCTTCTGATAATCAGTTGCAGCATCGGCACCAATTTTAAGATGAAAGAGAAGGCAGCGGTCAGAGCAATTAATGATGATGGCATGTATGGGGTTGAGTTTATTTCTCCTGCCAAGGAAACGGTAGACTTCTTAACCAAGCTTTACGGGGCGGTGCACTTCAAGCATCACCCGCAATAAGATGACGGGTGGGAAAAGCTGGATTTGGGTGTTATTGCCCATTATCGGGCACGGTTCCTCGGGAAAAGC
The DNA here is from genome assembly GCA_963822095.1 of uncultured delta proteobacterium. Classification (GTDB taxonomy): domain Bacteria; phylum Desulfobacterota; class Desulfobulbia; order Desulfobulbales; family Desulfocapsaceae; genus CAWGGS01. Next base: position 15,227 of record CAWGGS010000011.1, on the reverse strand, counting down.
GGCAATGATGGTTACACTGCCGGGAATACTTGAGCGGAGAAGCTGCAGAGAGTCGTTGATGGTACTCTTTAAATCAATCAATTAGGTATACAAGCGACCAGTATGCCATCGTCCCCAAAGCAGGATAGGCAAGAGCAGTGCAATGGAGACCATACCGACGAAAAAGAGATTAGTTATGCTATAACCATGTGAAAGCTACTCCCATTGGGAACGGATGAAGGAGAGAGCAATGCAGGCGATGAAGCTTAGAGGAACGCCACAATATAAGTATATCTCCTCAAGAGAACAGGATCAACGAACTCGTGTCAAAATGTTTGAAACCCTGCGGGAGTAATGGTTTTTGTCGAAAATATACCAGTTGTCCGGGACAGCCGATTTTGCTGCACCTGATTGTTTCAGGCGAAATCATAACGTATCTGTCGGCAATCTCGGCTGATGAGAAATCAGGGGCCTTCTTCCATTCCGAGAGATTGAGTTCCATGGATAATCGGATTATTTTTTGTTTAGGATATCCATGATTCTTACCCGATAATCGACGATCTCATTTCTCAGGGAGGACAAGTTGGCGATTTTTTCGTCGACCTTGGAAATATGAAGGTCGAGAATCTCGATGAGCTTTGGCGTGATGGTGTCGAATTCCTGTTGGTGGATATCGAAGTGTTCCGCAAGTTCCTGCATTTCCTTTAAAGAGATACCGAGTTCTTTCAGTTTGAGAATAAACTTCAGGCGCAGAATGTCGTCCTTATTGTAAGTTCTGGTACCGCCTCCGAGTCTTTCCGATGGCCCCATCAGGCCGATTTCCTCGTAATAGCGAATGGTTCTCGTGGTAATACCCAAGCGTTTTGCTAACTCGCCTATCTGGACGAATTTGTTTTTGTTGCTCATAAAATCTTCCTTTTGCCGTGCTCGCCGGTAGGGTGGCCGGGATAATTTTCCAGTATAAAACATAAAGAAAAAACGGAATATTTGGTAAGAATGTGATACTCTCTGATTTCCGCCGATTTTTAATTCACCTTTACGTAATCTAGCAGACAAAATAACATTGCTTTTGAGAAGCGTCAATATAAAAAAAATATCCTATAAAACAAGATCATTAGTAGTAATTTGTTTGCTATGCACCCAAAAGCTTATTTTTGGCTTGACCTTTACGTAAGCAATATGTTTTACTCCAATAAAGAAATTGAAATTTTAACACGAGAGCAAAGCAAGGGAGAGCAAGATGGAAGCGAGCCGGGAGATATACTGGAACGTTGGTCACAGTGCGGCGACGCTGGTGCCGATGTATCTGTTGGCGATAGGTGCAATGGGAGTGTTGGTCTACGGATTTCTTCAGCGGATGAAGGTGTACCGCCAGGGCAAGGAGCTTGTCCGCTGGGATGAGATGGGCAAGCGACTGGGCACGGCGATAAAGAACACCATCCTGCAGGACAAGGTGATCCGGGTACGATGGCCGGGGCTGGCCCACGGGATTTTCTTCTGGGGCTTCGGGCTGCTGTTTATCGGCACGCTGCTGATCATGGCCCAGGCTGATTTCCTGGATTTGTTGTTCGGCGTCAAGTTTTTGAAGGGCACCTTCTATAAACTCTTTTCGCTGACCCTTGATATCGCAGGTCTTGCCGCCATCGTGATGATGGGCTCGCTGCTGGTGCGGCGGTTCATCTTCCGTCCCCAGGGGCTGGAGACCACCCGGGACGATGTGATCATGCACGGGCTGCTGTTTGTCATCCTGGTGACCGGGTTCGTGATCGAAGGGGCCAGGATGGCGGTGACCGAGCTGGGCACCCCGTTGTCCTACTGGTCGCCGGTGGGGCTGGTTTTTGCCAAGGCGCTGTCAGGGCTTGGCGAGGAGGGCCTTAGAAACCTGCACAAGGTCACCTGGTGGTTCCACCTGTTCATGGCCATAGGATTTATCTGCTCTATCCCCTTTACCAAGTTTCGGCATATCTTCACCACCAGCGCCAATATGTTTTTTGCCGACCGGGGTCCGAGGGGCAAGCTTACCACCATGGATATGGAAGATGAGGACGCCGAGAGCTTCGGGGCGGCCGCTTTGAGCGATCTCAGCTGGAAGGACATCTTCGATGCCGATGCCTGTACCAGATGCAAACGCTGCCAGGACCGGTGCCCGGCCTGGAATACCGATAAGCCATTATCGCCGATGAAGGTGATTAACCAGCTCGGCGAGATCGCCTTTGCCAGCCCCGATGCCGAGCTGATCGAGACCGTGGGCAAGGACGTGCTCTGGTCGTGCACCACCTGTTTCGCCTGCCAGGATATCTGTCCGGCGGGGATCGAACACGTGGGCAAGATCGTCGAGATGCGCCGGAATATGGTGCTGATGGAAGGAGAATTTCCAGGCGATGAGGTGATGGCGGCCATGGAGGCCACCGAGGTCAACGGCAATCCGTTGGGGATCGGTTATGCCTCACGCGGGGACTGGGCCGAGAAGCTGGGACTGAAGACACTTGCCGAGGATCCGGAGGTGGATATCCTGTACTTTGTGGGATGCTATGCCTCCTTTGATAAACGAAACATCGCGGTGGCCACAAGCTTTATACAACTCTGCCGTGCCGCAGGGGTCCGTGTCGGGATCCTGGGCAAACAGGAGAAATGCTGCGGGGAGCCGATGCGCAAGATGGGCAACGAATACCTGTACCAGACAATGGCCACCGAGAACATCGAGACCATGAACGGGTACGGGGTGAAGAAGGTCGTCACCAGCTGTCCGCATTGCTACAATACGCTTTCCAAGGACTACCGTGACCTGGGATTTGAGGCCGAGGTGGTCTCCTACGTGAACTTCCTGGAGGAGCTGGTTGCTTCTGGCCGATTGAAGATAGAGTCCAGGGACCTCAGCTGTACCTACCACGACTCCTGCTATCTGGGACGGCATAACGGTATTTACCAGGCCCCACGGAATCTGATCAAGGCCGCGGGGGGCAGGATCGTCGAGATGGAAAAGAGCTTCGACCAGTCGTTCTGCTGCAGCGCCGGCGGCGGGAGGATCCTTGCCGAGGAGAAGCTGGGGAGCCGGATCAACATCAAGCGGGTGGAGATGGCCTCGGCCACCGAGGCGCCGACGCTTGTCTCCAATTGCCCGTTCTGCCTGACCATGTTCGAAGACGGAATCAAAGGAGCGGAGCTTGAAGAGAAGCTTGTACCCCGTGATATAGCCGAGATCCTGGCGGAGAGGATTGTGGAATAAAACAGGAGTCAGGAGCCAGAAGACAAACAACCTTGCTTTTCCTTGCAGAATTCTGGATTCTGCAAAGATATAACTACTGAGAACGAGGAGGAAGATAATGAACCTACTAGTCTGTATCAAACAGGTTCCGGACATGGAATCGAAATTCAAGATAGACGCTGCGGGTACGTGGTATGACAATGCCGACCTGGCCTGGCGGATGAACGAGTATGACGAGTACGCCGTGGAGCAGGCGGTACAGCTCAAAGAGAAGACCGGAGCCGACCTGACCGTCTTGTGCATAGGCTCCGACCGGGTGAAGGAGACGATGAAAAAGGCGCTGGCCATGGGGTGCGACAGAGGTGTGCATGTGGCCGACGATGCCTCCTCCCGGAAGGATTCCTTTTCGATTGCCTCGATCATTGCCGAGTTTGCAAAATCCAAGAGCTTCGATGTGATCTTCACCGGTATGCAGTCCCAGGACCGGGGCAGCGGCCAGGTGGGTGTGCTGGTGGCCGAGATGCTGGACATCCCCAGTATCACCACCATCGTGGACTTCGCCTTTGATGGCGGCAAGATTGCGGCCAAACGAGAGCTTGAAGGCGGAGTAAAGGCGTCGGTGGGCTGCACAACCCCTGCGCTTGTGACCTGTCAGCTGGGATTGAATACCCCGCGCTATCCGACGCTGCCCAATATTATGAAGGCCAAGAAGAAGGAGCTGCTCTCGGTGCCTGTTGCGGATCTGTGCAAGGTCGAGGCGGTTTCTGAGACCAGCACCCTGTACTTCCCGGAGAAGAAGGGTGGGGGGCTGATTCTGGAGGGGGATGTCGGAGAGCTTGCCGACAAGCTGATTAAGATCCTGAAAGAGAAAACTGCTGTACTGGCCTAGGGAGAATATGATGAAAATAATACTTGTAGCAGAACAAAGAGATGGAAAGGTGTTGGGCAGCGCCTATGAGTTGATGGCCTTTGCCCAGGCCCTGGGTGGCGAGAGTGCGATGTTCCTGGTGGGTGATGAATCAGTTTTGCCGAAGTTTTCCGGCAAGCTGTATCTGGCCGATGTCAAATCCGCCGGAGAGTTCAACCCGGACGGGCATAAGAAACTCTTGCTCGAGGTTATTGCCAGGGAGCAGCCTGATATGGTGGTGTTCAGCCATTCGTCCTACGGGTGGGATCTTGCTCCGCGTATAGCGTTTTCCATGAATGCGGCCCAGGTGTCCGAGGTGGTTGAAGTTGTGGACGGTGCGCTGGTTGTTCCAGTGTGCAATGGCAAGCTCAGGCGGCAGGTTGCGGCCAAGTCCGCCAAGACCGTGGTGACGTTGCAGGCCGGAGCCTTCTCGCTTGCCGACGAGCCGACCGGGAGCCCGACAGTTGAGAAGATCGAGGCTGCAGATGAGGGGCGGGTAAGCTTTGCAGGCTACGAGCAGGCGGAGACAGGCGGTGTTGACCTGACCAAGGCCCAGGTGATTGTTTCTGCGGGTCGGGGTATTGGCAAGCCTGAGAATGTGGCGATGATCGAGAATCTGGCAAAAGCCTTGAAGGGTGAATACGGTGCCAGCCGTCCGGTGGTGGATTCGGAATGGGTTGAGCATAATCGTCAGGTGGGGACCACCGGTCAGACGGTATCGCCGAAGCTCTATGTAGCCTGCGGGATCTCCGGTGCGATCCAGCATCTGGCCGGGATGAAGAAGTCTGAATTCGTGGTGGCGATCAATACCGATAAGGACGCCCCCATAGGCGAGGTGGCCGATGTCCTGGTGGTGGCCGATCTTAAACAGTTCGTCCCCATGCTTACTGAAAAACTCCAGGCACTGTAGGAAAAAGGAGAGGCAATGGTAGAAGATATTTTTCGCAGTCTTCAGGACGTGTATGTCGCCGAATCAGTTTCGTCTCCTATCAGCTATTATTTTTCTTTAGAGGATGTAAAAAAGACGGTTCTCATTGAACCAAATGGCTGCTTGGTAAAGGACGGACGAGCGGTGGCCGAGGCTGATTGTGTCTGTAAGACCAGCAAAGACTTTTTTTTGAAAATCTGGAACGAGGGGTATAGACCCGGTATGAAGGATTTTTTTTCCGGGGCAATAAAATCCAACAATCCCAGTGCGCTTCAGAGTTTTCTCGTCAGTTTCGGCAAAGAGGCATAATACGCTAAGGCGGTGGTGAAGAGCCACCGCCTTGGTTTACCGGCTGTATGCAGGGAGAAGAGATGGAGTATTTAACTGAAATTAAGGTCAGAGGATATCATGCCGACTTCTATGGTCATGTCAACAATGCACGATACCTGGAATTTTTTGAGGAAGACAGGTGGGCGCGTTTTGAGTCCGTCATCAACCTTCCCAAACTTGCGGTTAAGGGATTTATTTTTCTGGTCGTCAATATCAATGTCAATTACCGGAAGGCTGTTGGGGTTGGAGAAGTGCTGCTGGTTTCGACGGTCCTTGACCGAATAGGCAACAAGAGTGGAGTCTTGAAGCAGGAGATTGTGGTGAAGAGTTCGAAAGAGGTGGCGGCCGATGCCATGGTGACATTTGTCATTATGGATAAAACAGGCAAGGCTGTGCCGCTGGAAGACGAAATAAAAAATGAGATTGAAAAACTTTTGCCTAATTAAAAAGATATTGATATTATCATCTTAATATGAGCAAATACATTTATAGAAAATATAAACCCAGTTTAATGTTGACTTATACGTAAAGGTGATGTAAAGAGCAGGAAAAGACCGCATTGTATTGACGCAAACGTAAAAGTAATATCTGGCGATGGGGTTTGTCCCAATGGCTTGCACATGGCACACTGTAGGTGGATGTCCACTCGTTTGAGGGACGGACTGAATGTTTATTTCTATTGAAGGGAGAGGAATATGAAAAAAACAATTTCTGTATTGGCTTTAGCCTCTGTTTTTGCAGCAGGCTCCGCATTTGGTTCGGCATATCGCATTCCTGAACAATCCTACAATTCGACTGCCAAGGCCGGAGCGAATATAGCTGGTGCCCAAAGTGCCGATGCCTCCTATTTTAATCCGGCAAATATGTCATGGATGGAGAACGCCTGGCATGTAGAGGCTGATTTGAACTACATCCATCTGTCTTCAATCAAATATACGGATAGCAGGACGGCATTCTACGATGGTTCGACCAAGGAAGAGAACTTCCTTCTGCCGACCGTTTTTATGGTATCGCCCGACTATAATAATTTCCATTTTGGATTTTCTATAACCGCGCCTTACGGGCTTGCCAAGCGGTGGAACGGATTGTACCCATCGACCTTTGCCGACAAGTTCGAGCTGCAGGTATTTGACTTCAATCCAACTGTTTCCTATAAAATCAATGATGTCGTTTCAGTTGCCGCTGGTGTCAGATGCCTTTATTCCACCGCAACCTACGCCACGAATGCCAGTGTCGTAGGAGTCGGTCAATCCATGCACGGAGACGTAACAGCCTGGGGCTATAATCTCGCCATTTCGGCCCGTCCCGAAAAAGATACAAATATTTCAATAACCTATAGATCGAATGTCGATTTGGATCTCGAAGGAACCGCTAACTTCAGAGGTGCTTTCGGCAATGCCAGCAGTCATGGAAAGGTTACGGTTCCGGCACCTGCAGTACTCGCTCTCTCCGGTGCCCATACCTTTTTTGACAAGCTGACCATCGAGTTGACTTTTGACAGAACATTCTGGTCGGAATACAAACAGCTTGATCTCAACTTTAACGATGTCACTCCCTACACCATGATTTTCGGTACCGCGGTTGATAAAAACTGGAAAGACTCAAATGCCTACCGTGTCGGGTTGACCTATAAAATGAGCGATATGGTATCGCTGATGGCTGGATTTGCCTATGATGAGACTCCCATCCCTAGCGAGACTATTGGTTTTGACCTTCCCGATTCCAATGCCTATCTGTTCTCTGCAGGTGCTAAGTTTAAGGTCACCTCGCAAATGGAACTGGGGCTTGGTCTGCTCTACGATTTGAAGTCGGAGAGGACTGTTAACAACCTGGCCGAAGGAGGACATTCCGACGGAAAATTCAAGGATGCTTCGGCTCTTCTGGTATCGGCTGGATTGTCCTACACTTTTTAAGTCAGAGGCTTTACTGACAGGGGACTCTTTTTAGTCCCCTATCAGTTGTTGTTCTTTGAAAAATGGTTCTCCTGCAAAGGGTATCATTTCCACATCATTCAAGCACCTCCCTGGTCGTCTCCCCTTATTCTTTTTAAAAGGGGAGACGACTTTTTTGTTTTTCCCCATTTTAATAAACGGGCTCCTTTAGGGATTTTAAATTTAAGAAGGCAGTAATAATTTGTCAGGTATTCTTGCTCCTATTGTTTTTGGTATATATTGGGTGAGGAGCTATGCTAATATACTGGAAGAAAGAGGACGGGTTATTTTCATAACCCCGGGCTATTTTTTCCCAGGGATAAGTCAAAGCGTATCCGATATACGTTTACAATCCCTGATGCCTTGGGGGTGGCCATAATTCCCTGTGTTGTTAAAAGTCACTCCGTCGACGGTTTAGCCGTCTAATTCGCTGATTTATTGGCGTTGCCCATACAGTGGTTGGGCTTTTGGGAAATTTGCCTATGTTCCGTATTCGACGAATTTTTGATGATATCGTTCCGGCCGACCGGTATGCGCTGGAACAGGTCTCCGCAATTCTCAAATCACAGTTCGAGCTGCTTGATCGTCATAAGATCGATCGGATACCGGATCTGCTGCGCTCACCTTTGAAATATGGTGTTCGCTCAATTGTCTTTGTGGCTGAAGACAATCGGGCCAGAGTCCGTGGCCTGGCCTTTCTTGACCATGACGTAGATCTGAATTTCTGCTATCTCGACTATCTCGTCAGTGACAGAAAACTCGTGGGGCGCGGTGTGGGCGGGGCTCTCTATGCTCGGGTGCGGAGCGAGGCGCTATCACTCGGTGTCTCAGGTATATTTTTTGAATGTTTACCTGATAACCCGAATCTGTGCCGTGACCCGAAGATCTTAAAAGAAAACAGGGCGAGATTGCGGTTTTATGAGTCCTACGGTGCCCGGCCCATTATCAACACGGCCTATGAAACTCCTGTAACTCCCGAAGGCGACAATCCGCCTTTTTTGGTATTCGATGACCTGGCACAGGCGAACGCTTTACACAGAAATTACCTGAAAAAGGTCATAGCCTGTATCCTTGAGCGAAAATATAAGGATATTTGCCGGCCCGATTATGTCAAGATGGTTGTGGATTCAGTGGGTGACGATCCGATACGTCTCAGGTCACCCCAGTATGCCCATTCACAGATGGTGGAAGAGAGAAATGCAGCTGTTGCGGTAAGTCTTGCCAAAATAGCCCTGGTGGTAACCGATCAACATCAGATTCATCATGTCAAATCCCGTGGCTATGTCGAGTCGCCTGTTCGTATCCGCTCGATCTATAAGTCCCTGGCCCCCACAGGAATGTTCGATTTAGTGGCCCCTGCGACCTTCGGTGATTTCTGGATCATGGCCGTCCATGATCCGGCCTATGTGCGATATTTCAAGCGGGTTTGCAAAAAAATCGGGCCGGACACCCCGCTTTACCCGTATGTATTCCCCATCCGGAATCGGGCCAAGCCCCCCAAAGAATTACCCGTCCGTGCCGGCTATTATTGCATCGATACTTTCACACCGCTCAATAGCCATGCCTATGTTGCAGCCCACCGGGCCGTCGACTGCGCGCTGACTGCCGTACGAGAGGTCCTGTCGGGAAGACATTTGGCCTATGCCCTGGTTCGGCCACCCGGGCATCATGCCGAACGTGGCTTTTTTGGTGGCTTCTGCTATTTCAACAGTGCGGCGATTTCAGCTAATTTTCTCAGTCAGTTCGGTAAGGTGGCGATCTTAGATATTGATTATCACCACGGCAACGGTCAGCAGGACATCTTCTATAGTCGGAAAGACGTCCTGACGATCTCAATCCATGGTCATCCGAGTTTTGCCTACCCGTATTTCAGCGGATTTTCAGGGGAGAAGGGGGAGGGAGAAGGCAAAGGCTATAATGTGAACTATCCTTTGCCCGAGGTCATAGAGGTTTCAGATTATCTACGGACTCTCGGTTCAGCCATTGCCCGGATTCGAGGATTTGGGCCCAAATACCTTGTAGTTTGTCTCGGTCTGGACACCGCCAATGGCGATCCCACCGGCACTTGGAATCTTAAAGGACGTGATTTTTCAGAAATCGGTCGAGAGATAGGAAGCCTGCAAAAACCCTCCGTTATTATTCAGGAAGGAGGGTACAACAACCGGTCAATAGGTAGTAATGCCAGGCATTTTTTCTTTGGACTCTTATCAGGAAACGGGAACAGACATTCCTTGCAGGCCATCCCAATCCATGAACAGCGAGCTAAGGAGTGATCGATTCTTTTACATCCATTTTGTATAGCTGGTAGAAGAGTATCGAACCGGTTATGATAAGATCGGAATCGGAAGGATGCGGATGGGCGTAATACTGCCTTTCCGAAGTCGTATTACAAAATACCCTAAAACAACCAAAACGCGAGAGATCCCATGAACCTTTTCACCATCAACGACCAGACATGTGCCCGGGACGGAATCTGTGCCAAGGTCTGTCCCGTCGGAATCATCGAGTTTGAGAAAGGCTCCTTGCCGAATGCAGTGAGCGACGCAGAGGAAATTTGTATTCACTGCGGTCATTGTGTGGCTGTATGCCCAACCAAGAGTCTGAATCATAGTACAATGTCCGTGGAAGATTGTACTCCCCTGGACGACGGGCTGAAGATATCGCCTGCCGCCTGTGAACAGTTTCTGCGAAGCAGGCGTTCGGTTCGGGTCTACAAGGATAAGGCGGTTGCCCGTGATGAGTTGCAACGGCTTATCGAGATAGCCCGTTATGCACCATCGGGCCACAATAGCCAGGGAACCAAATGGCTTGTTTTGGGTAATAGAGAGGAATTACGGAGACTTTCCGGCATAGTGGTCGAGTGGATGGGCTGGGTGATTGCCAATGTGCCGGAAATGGCCGCCTTGCTGCATCTGGAGAGGACTGTTCAACGCTGGCAGGATGGAGAGGATGTGATTCTGCGCAACGCCCCTGCAGTAATCGTCGCTCATGCCCAAAAGGACGATCGGATGGCTCCGGCAACCTGCACCATCGCGATGTCGTATCTGGAGCTAGCCGCAGTCGGAAGGAAACTGGGAACCTGCTGGGCCGGTTATTTTAATGCGGCGGCCTCAACCTTTCCCCCGATGATAGGAGCTCTTGGTCTCCCGGAGGGCAATCAGTGTTTCGGCTCGATGATGGTCGGTTATCCGTCTTTTATCTATAAGAGACTGCCTTCCCGTCGGAACCCGGAGATCACCTGGCGGTTGTAGCAGGCGGGAAATTCCCCATGAGAGGGCCGGGCATCCTTTTTTGAGGGAACCCCCCGGTCCTCTCTTTTGGTAAAAAACGGCAATCGGGCTTGAAAAGGACTTTAGTCCAAGGTGGTGGCACCCATTGTGTCGAATTGGCAAAAAAGATCGACGACCATATCACGCACCTCGTTAAGCCAATGTCTTCGCTGGGTAAGGGAGCTGGTGACCATCACGTTGAAGGTCTTGCGGCAGAAGGTGTGGACACCGCAAAGATCGAAGATGCACCGTTTCCAGATTGTCTCCAACGGATCGCCGAAATTTTTTTGTTCTCGCTCGTCCGGAGTGTTGGAGGTATTAAACACAACTGCGGTCCTGGCCTTCAATAGGCCGATTGGGACACCTTCACCGGAGTCGCCCTCTTCAAAATGGTAGGCGACTCCAGGCCGGATCACCCGGTCTATCCAGCCTTTCAGGACAGCCGGGGGCTGACCCCACCAGTTGGGGTGGATGATAATGATACCGTCAGCCGACTGCAGTTCGGCGCAGTGCTTGCCGATTACCTCCGGGATGGGACCGTCGGTCGGGATCTCCTCCTTAGTCAGAATGGGATCGAAATTTTCCCTGTACAGGTCATGAAAGATGACCTTGTGCCCATTATCTCGAAGAGAATCACATACAATCGAAGCGATGGCATGATTGAAACTGTTGGGGTCTGGGTGTCCTAAGACAACGAGTATTTTCATCTTTAAACCTCTTTTTAGAGATGTGCCGCATCCCGGATTGTCAATATTTTTCGTGGGCTGTGATTGCCGACTCCAGGGCACAGGTCACGAAGTTGTAGTATATCGCCACCCATGATCTGTAACAAAAGAGATGGAGCCAATCTCGGTTATGAGTAGAGCTTCTTTACCTGTGCCCGGTCCGGAGTGCCATTTGCCAGAAGTGGCATCTCGCTTACAAATTGAACATATTGGGGTTTTTTGTAACGGGCGATTTTTTCGCCGACAAATTCGATTAATTCCTTTTCACTGACCTCACAACCTTCTTTTAACCGGCAGAGGGCCTTTATACCTTCCTTCCATTTTGGATCCGTGACCCCGAAAACCACGGTCTGGGCAATTGCGGGATGCTGGAGGATAGCGTTTTCCACCTCTGCCGGATAGACATTTTCCCCGCCTGGTTTTATCAACTCTTTTTCTGCTTTCCTTCCCATATAAAACAGATAGCCGTCCTGGTCGAAACGTCCGAGATCTCCGGTATGGTGCCAGTTGCCGCGGAAGGTACGGGCTGTGTCCTCGGAGAGGTTGATATATTTCTTAAAGACCATCGGTCCTTTCATGGCGATTTCGCCTGTTTCCCCTTGGTTTACAGGTTGATCGGCATCGTCGAGCAGAACGACCTCGGCTGACAAGACGGCCCTTCCGGCAGAGCCGGGCCTCTCGTTATAGGGGGAGATGGTGGCAAGGCAGGAGGTCTCAGTCTGTCCGAAAAAGCTGAAAAAGGTGCCTCCGGTCATCTCCTGATATGCTGTTATGGTATCGGTGGAATCGAGACCGACTACCTTTTTCAGAGAGGAAAGATCGGTCCCGGTCTTTTCTCCCTGCTCAAGGAGTGCGCCGAGGATTGGAGCAAAATCAAAGAGGACAGAGGCCTGTTTGTTAGCAATCAGCCGGGTTGCCGTATCGGCCTCAAATTTTTCCATGTTGAGGCATAGTGCACCGGCATGAAAACAGCTGATGGTGATAAAGAGTCCTCCCACATGAAAGAGAGGAAGGATGTTAAGGTTCACATCGGTTTTATTAAGGGCCATGGCCCGAATAAACTCCAGACTGGAGAAGGTGATATTGGCATGGGTGAGCAGTGCGCCTCTGGGACGACCGGCCACGGCGGCAGTATAGATGATGACGAATCCGTCATCCATTGAGACGTTTTCGGCAGGGAAATCATCTGCCGGTACAAGAAGATTGGAAAATATGCCTGTCGAGTTCTGGGTGTCGGAAAAGGCATAAGTGGCCTGGACGCTGGGAAGGTCGGGGCGTATTTTTTCGATTGTTTTGGCAAACTCGTCATCATAAAAAACGAACTTGGCCTCACCGTCATTGAGGTTAAAACAGATTTCTCCTGCTGACAACCTCCAGTTTATGGGCAGCATAATCGCACCCAAGGCTGCTGCGGCCCCATAGAGGAGAAAGTATTCCAGGCTGTTTTTACCGACGACGCCTATTCTCTCACCTTTTTTGAGCCCTTTTGCTCTGAGTCCGGCAGCCAGTCTGTCCGTCATGTCTTTTATCTCGTTAAAGGAGAAAGACCTGGCGGTTGAAACTTCGTACCATGCTGTTTTTACGCCGTAAAGGCCAGCGTTTCGGCAGATGATGCTGTAGTAGGTAAAGTCGTAAAGTCCCATTTTCGGTTCCTTTGGTGGAAGTATTCTTACCGCCCGATGTCTCAGGGCAGGCGTATGTTTGTTTCGAAACTATTGGGTCAGGTCAGAAAGGATGCGGCATCGTGGAAACTCTCCATTTTGTTCCTGTGAATTTTCGTCAGTTATGACCTTCCAGGATATGTTGCACCAAGAAAAAATTACCCCCCGGCGGGCCTCCGCGAGGCGTCCTCCAGCGACGCTCTCCGCCTCCCCCGTTATTTATAGATTAGTGCGCCTGAACCGGATGAAGCGAAAAAATTCTGTGCCGGAAATGTCTGCCGATGCCTGCTGTCATCCGGTTGGGAGGCTGATTGTAGCAGTCAAGGGAGGAGCTTACGGTATTTATCGCAAGAATGCAATTGTCCCATTTCCTTAGGAGGAATGAAGGATAGGGGTAGGCAAAACAATATTTTTTAGCTTTGCCTTATCCTGGATGAGGAAAAGGGTTGTAAAGGCAGTTTGGATCTGCTAGGTTTGCCAAAATTCAGTTTGATTCGATACTTAGGATTTTTACGGAAAAGGAAAGCGAAAGGTGCGATTTCATCTTCTTCTTGGCAAAAGGAGCATTTTCAATGAAGAAAAAACTTGCGACGGCGGGTGCGATTTTGATAATGGCCGCTTCATCCCATATGACTCAAGCAAAAGATCTTGGGGTGGGATTGAAGGCTTCCACTCTGGGAGCCGGGGTCGAGGTGGAAAAGAGACTTGGGGCCAATCTGGGCCTGAGGTTGGGTGTCAACTATCTTCCCATAAATACAAATTTCACCGTGGATGATGTTCGGTACAAGGCGGAATTTTCATGGAGCAGCGTTGCGTTGTTGGCCGATTTTTATCCATTTTCCGGAATATTCCGTCTCTCAGGTGGAGTAATATATAACGGCAATACAGTGGATATCACGGGAACACCACGGGGAAATGTTACCATTGGAGACCATACCTACCCTGCCGCTGGTGCTGGAACCATCACAGGCAGCGTTGATTTCAACAAAATCGCTCCGTATGGGGGAATAGGATGGAGTGGAGGAGGCACTGCGAGCGGAGACTGGAGTATAAGCATTGATCTGGGTGTCATGTTTCAGGGTTCTCCTTCAGTCAGCAGCCTGACTGCGTCCGGAGCCTTGGCCTCTAATTCAACCTTTTCCGCGGACATGGAAAAGGAAAGGGCCGATATCGAAGATGAAATGGACTCATACCGGTATTATCCGGTGGTAGCCTTTGGTTTGGCTTACCACTTCTAAAACCGGAAAATCTGAGCAAAAAACCTGCCCCGTCGGTTAGCGGGTGTGGATTTGCTCTCGGGCTGATGCTTTTTCCAGGTCTTCCAATTTGTGGATATGATTTTTTTCCTCGTCGATGATTCGCCTCATTTGCATCACCGACTCTTGGTCTTCGAGGAGATCCAGAAGAAATTGGTAAAAGAGTATGGTGTCCTGTTCAAAGCTTTTTGATTTAGCCAAGATCTCGTCGACCGACTCAGAACGCTCAAGCTCGTTTCGGCTCAGGAGAAATTCATTTCCTTTGATCATTTCCTGGAGAAGGGTTTTGCCCACCTCTGCCATCTCCTTTTGTTCATCGGTCATTGTTACGGTCGAGCTGATCGATTTGAGCCATTGGGCATGCTGATTTTCCTGGTCGGCCATCCAGATCAGGCGTGTGGCGGTTTCCGGATTGCGGGCGGCAATGCCCGCGCTACGATAGGTTTGTTCCCCGTTTTTTTCTATCTGTATGGCAATATTTACTATATCGGTGAAGGTGAACATTTGTCTCTCCTGGTAGTGGTAAGGGGGCGGAATGAGAGTCTGTTGTTTTAAGGGGCAATCCCTCATATTGTACAAAGTTTTTACAAACAGGAAAGTCCCTTATTCAAAAAATCGGGTAAAGGTTTCCACCTCTTCTCTGGACGTACGATAGGAGTTGATTGGGGCAGTTTTGTCCTCATAACCAAGAGCCATTCCGCAAACAAGGGTGGAATCCTGACTGTATCCCAAGGATTTTTTGACCAGATCGGGGTACTGACCGAGGGCGGCCTGTGGACAGGTGGCAAGTCCTTCTTCAACGGCTGCCAGCATAATCGACTGGATGAACATCCCATAGTCGAGGAATGAGCCTATCTGCATGGCCTGATCGAGGAAAAAAAAGAGAATGACGGGAGCGTCGAAGGCCCTGTAATTGGCAATCCACTGCTCAATCCGTCTTTTTTTATCCTTTCTTCCGATCTGCAAGGCACCGTAGAGTTGACTGCCGCAGGTAATTCGTCGATTTTTATAGGGTTCATGCCATTCCAGGGGGTAG
>CAWGGS010000010.1:0-57578 GCA_963822095.1 uncultured delta proteobacterium | reverse complement strand
TGATTACCAAAGGATACGAGGGGGAATGTACGCTGCCTTGAAGATGGGTGGCGTGGTAATGTTTGTAGCCGGAGCTTTGGTTTTCACCTGCAGTGATGCAATTCTTTCTATCTTCAGGTTGGAGAACCACGTTTTCGAATTGGCTCGTTTTGCTGTCCGTTTATCTGCGCTCACCTATCCCCTGATGGCCGTTGAATTGGTGTTTAACGGCATGGCCCAGGGGTTAAAACACCCTAAATATTCACTTTTCACAAACAGCCTCCGCATGCTGGGTGTTCGGGTGCCTCTGGCGTTTATCTTCTCAGCACACTGGGGGAGCAAGGGCGTCTTTCTCAGCCATCCGACTGCCATTTTTTTGGTGGCGATACTTACTGCCACTTTGCTTACTTACCTGGTCCGAATTGTTGCCCTGGAGATTCCCGTACAGGTTAGTCAAGGAGAAAACGCATGAGTCTATTTGTTGTGTTGATAGGAGTCGTGGCGGTGTTGGCCCTGGCGGAGATAGGGGCGAGGGTTCATCATCGGAGACGATTCCTGGTGCCTTTTCGTTCCAAGGAGATTGGAGAATATCCCTATGGTGCCTTTATGGAGACAGCCGACCCGCCTCTCTATTTTACATTTAAAGAAAACTTTCAATCACCTCAGATCACCTTGAACCGGTTCGGTGCTCGAGGACCGGAATCCGCACCGGATGGAACCCGTCGACGGGTCCTGGTGCTGGGTGAGTCGAATCTGTTCGGTGCCAAGCTGAAAAGACAGGAGGATCTCTGGTCCATGCGACTGGATCTTTTGTTGGCAGCTGACGGACGAAACGACTGGGAGACGATAAATGCCTGCATCCCCGGGTATAATTCAATCCAGACCCGCTTGCGCTATGAGGCGCTGGTTGACAGGGTGAAACCAGACATTCTACTCTTATCCGTCGGCGGCAACGACATCTCCCAGGCCTTTGTAATGGGTTCAGAGTGGCAGGTGGGCGCTCCCTGGCCCAGCACCTTTATCAAGGCCCTTGAGCGAAAATCTTCCCTGTGGCAGAAAATCGGCGGTCCTTTTTGCCTGTATTTTCTCTGGCGGCGGCAGGCAACAACGGCGAGGAAGGGTTTTGCCGGTGCTTCCTCCGAGCCCGATTGGTCGACCTGCCTTAAGAATAATTTCAATGTGGCGAGACAGATCGTTGACGACGCAAAAAAAAGGGGAATCAAGGTAGCTCTCACTGGGATTGGGCCCGCATATACCCTCAGGCCTACTCCTTCGGACGAGCGGAAACTCGATGCCATACAGGTTAACTGGCGGGAAAACCTGACCGGGGCAGGGGCGCAGATGGTAACCTATTTCCAGAAGTTTTCCAACGAGTTTGCAAGGGAATCCGGGGCATTGGGGATTGATTTTTCCTGGCCGTTCTGGGAGCATCCGAGGCGTTTTGAGATGTTTCACGATGTCTTTCACTGGAATCCGGCGGGGCATGAACTGGTGGCGGAGATTATCTATCGAAGATTCGACGATGCAGGGTTTTGGGATTGAGGGTATCCATTCATGTTTTAAGAAATACAAAAGGAGGATGTTTATGGATATACGGCAAGGTGAATTCTCTCCGACACTCCAATATCGCTGGCGGGTCGAGACCACCGAAATCAATTCGGCGGTTGTTTATTATGGGCTCAGGAATTACCCAAATCATCTCAAAGGGATGTTGCTGATCAAGCCGGAAACGGCGACTGTTGTGAAGAGGCTGAACGGAAGCCGTTCTCTGGTCGAGGTCGAGGCGGGATGTCCCCCGGAGATCAGAGAAGAATTGAGTTTGTTAATCTCGGAGGGAGTTTTGGTACGGACAGAGGACATGCGGAACCCCGTGACGATGGAGCACCATCAAACCTGTGTTCGCTGTGTCAATAACGATTACGTATTGCCCGGACTGGAGTTTAATGACGACGGCGTCTGTGCATTTTGTCAATGCTACGAGAAGGTTCCGGACAGCGGCCCCGTGCACGGCGGTACCATCACCGATGAAGAGCTTATCGCTGCCGCCCGAAATAATAAAGGCCGATTCGATGTCATGGTGCTTTATACGGGAGGAAAGGATTCTTCGTATCTCCTTTGGTATCTGGCCAGGAAACTGGGCTTGAAGGTGCTGGCCTGCACCTGGGATCTGCCGTTTACCAACGCCTCTTCGCGTGCCAATATGCGTGCTGCCAGGGTAAAGCTTGAAAATGTCGAATTTATCGAGCGCACAGTCCGCTGGGAGGATATTCGTCGGGTTTCCAAAGCGCTTTTCGATCGGGTGGGCCTGCCCTGTATCTGCCCGATCATTGCTACCGTTCTGTTTTATCCGGTGGCGGTTCAGGAGAAGGTGCCGTTTATCATGGATGGTGTGGAGGCGGCCCAGACATTGATCCTGTCCAAAATCATGTCTCTGCCAGCTAAGACCGGCGCGGCAAAATTGTCGGATGCTGAGCTGACCCTTCGACAGATACGCCGTTTCGTCGAGCCGGACATCAACTCGGGAGACCCCTGGGATGCTTTTCTGGCCCTGGTTCGGGATCAGTTGGATTCGGTGTATGATCCATTACGTGAAGCCTTAAAGCATGTCGATGTGAACAATCCGCCCTTGTCGAAGCGACTACGCAGCGAAACCGTTTACGGTTCCTGGGACAAAGTTCGGGAGATTATAGAGCGTGAGCTTGACTGGCGGATGCCCGAAGACCAGACAGGGCTGCTCCACACCAGTTGCGATATAGAAACGGTTAAAGACTGGAGCCAGTTCCGCCGTTTTGCTGAGATGCGCACCCGGCAGATGCCGCAGTCCATCATAGAGATCTCCGCTGCGCTCCATTTCGGCCAGATAACTCGGGAGCAGGCATTGAAAGAGCTGAGTGAAAGAGGCTATTACAGACAACCCGATGCCCTGGCCCCATTGATGGGGCAATTGGGAATCTCGCTTGCCGAGGCAGGTGGGTGTCCGGGAGAGCTGCCGTGTATCACCGATGGCTGCCGGTTTTAGCCCGAAGGTCAGTCCATGCGGCGCCATCTTCTTCAGTCTTTTGGCAGTGTACATAGCCTACTATCGGTTCACTGCCAAAAACTTTGAACCTGACGCCGCCTGAACTGATGAAAAATCCGGTTTTAAGCCTTAAAGATGAGAAAACCCAGATAGAGAGCGTAACAGGCGAGCAGTGTTCCGCCGTTGGTACGGCTCAAGGTGCAGGTTTTACGCATCATAAAATAGGGCAGGGCACTGACTACGATCATCACCAGGAAGTCGATCCATAATCCTGAAGGGAAGAAGCCGCCGGGTATGGTAATGGGGCGTATGGTTGCAGACAGTCCCAGAACGCTCAAAATATTGAAAACATTGCTGCCGACCAGGTTGCCGATGCTGATGTCCATTTCCTTGCGAACCGCCGCCATAGCAGACGTTGCCAGTTCCGGCAGGGATGATCCGAAGGCCACAACGGTCAAACCGATGAATTTCTCCCCCACTCCCAGGGCCGCCATAATGCTTACTGCCGCGTCGACCAAGAGTTCCGCTCCGAGAACAACACCGGCCACACCCGCCACGATCATACCCAGCTGTCGGGATCGTGACTGAACATACCCTATTTCCGGGACCTCATCTGTTAGTGCTTTGGCCCTGATTCCGTTGCCGTTTTCTTTGCTTTTGCGAGCCCAATAGTAGTTGAGATATGTGTAGCAGACAAGACCGATTACAAGACCCAGTCCTTCCACTCTCCCGATGTGGGAGTTGAGGGAGAGGAGTAACAGAAGGATGGATATCCCTATCATTATTGGTATGTCGCGGCGGATCACCATGGGATGACTTCTGATGGGAGAGAGCAGTGACGAGAGACCCAGGATCAGAGCTATATTGCAGATATTGCTTCCCACGACGTTGCCCACGGCTATCATGCTTTTTCCCTTGATGACCGAAACGATGCTGATCACCAGTTCGGGAGCCGAAGTGCCGAAGGCGACAATGGTCAAGCCGATGACGATGGGGGAGATATTCAGGCTGCGTGCCAGACTGGAGGAGCCTTTGACCAGATAGTCGGCACCAAAATAGAGCAGGCTGAATCCGATCAGACAAAAGATGATTTGCAGGCCCATAACGTAATCCCTTCTTGTTCGAGAAGACCTCTTTCCTCTTGGGCAAATTCAAAGAATTCCACGAAATAAATCATTGGTTGTCCCTTTGTGGGAGATGATGAAAATATCTTGTCATACCCTAACAGACAAGGTAAACTTTTCCAAGAAGTTCCGGTTGCTTCTGGTGGGAAAACGCCGGTGTTTGTCGGGAAATGAACGCTTTTTTTGTCACGGACTTTCCCCGCCGTCGCTATCCTTGGTACACGATGGGATGAGAATTTAAGGTCTGGGGACAAAAATGACAACCCTTGGGGAGGAATTGTGCCTAAGATTTTCTTTGTTTTGCTTGCCGCGTCTCTACTGACGGGATGTGCCACGCTGAGTCGTCAGCAATGTCAAAGCGGTGACTGGTATGGAATTGGTCTGGTTGACGGTCGAGCAGGAAGGCCGGAAACCTTGATAAACGAGCACAGCAGCGCCTGTTCTGAATTTGGTATTCGCGTAGATAGCCAAAAATATTTTGAGGGGAGAGCCCAGGGACTGATCGAGTATTGTCGGCTCGACAACGCATTTGCCACCGGGTTGAAGGGGCAACGATACCGGCATGTCTGTTCCCCTGGGATAGACGCCGTCTTCGACCGCTATAACAGAGCGGCCTATGACACTTACAGGATGAGGAACGAACTCGACAGTGTGGACAGTCAGATCAGCAGCAAGGAACACGAACTACGGAAAAAAGATCTTTCCGACGATAAACGGCATCAAATCAGGTCCGATATCCGCAGCTTGGACAGACGGCGGGACCGGTTGCGTGACGATCTTTATACTAAAGAACGCTATATGGACCTGCTGATGAACGAGGCAGGGCATCGTAACCGTCGCACGCATTGACAGGCGGACCGGTAGCCCGGATATTTTTGTTTTGTCCTATTTCTCAATCTATCGGTATTATCGGCCGTTGTTTGAATACTTGTTTCTGCAATTTAACCCAGGCGGGCAACCAGCAGAGGATTGGGAGCGGTAATTTTAATCCAAAAGGCAATAGGGGGAGGGGAAATGAAAGGGTTAACGAGACATTTTGTTATCATCGCGCTTGTTTTGGTCACGGTTGTTTTACCGGGCTGCAAGGATGGCAACTCGACGACTGGAAATTCCCAGGGAAAAATTATAGACCCCTGCGAACTGATTTCCAAAGCTGATGCCGAACAGCTGGCAGGAGAGGTGTTCAAGGATGCGGAAAAGAAAGAGAATAAGGTGGTCGGCCAGAAAATCTGCCTCTACGATTCAGCCAAGGAAGACTCGTTCAGACTGTTTCAGATCAGCCTTACCCAGCAGGCATTTATGCCCAACAATGGCCAAAGTCCAAAGGCAATCTATGATGCCCTGAAGGCGAATTTCCCTAATGCTGCCAAGGTTGACGGTATCGGAGATGATGCCTTTATTGCTCCTCCAGGTCTTCATGTTCTGGCCGGGGATTATTATATCACCATAGCCGTCGGCAATTCCGATAATCCTAAGAATCGACAGATTTTAAAGGCTGCCGGAAAAAAAGCCGTTGTATCTTTGAAAAAATTGACCGGAAAGTAATGTCCAGTCTCGTTTAGCTGCCGGATACGTTCATCTGCCCCGATTACCTCAGAGATTGGGCGGGTCTGTCGCTCTTCTGAAGGGTTTCCTTAAGGGCCTGCTCCTCTATTGAAATGAAAGACTGATCGGCCTGCTCATCGTTAAAAAACAACACGTACAGTAGATAAACGTAAGCGATAACGGCAATAACGGCAAAAAAAGAGTAAAAATATCCCAAAGGGCAGAGGATGAGGACCGTCAGCCAGTGGAGGAAGATGATCTCCCTGGAGTGCAGACGGATCGGGAAATCCCGGCGTCGGATTATTACGACCAGGCCGCTCAGGTTCCAGCCATAGAGCGCGGTGAAGGCATGTAGGCGCAGAAGCCAAAGGGTCTTGTGCGGGTCATAGTTGGCTGAGAAGGCGAGCAGGATATAAATGATTCCTGTTATTGACGTGACCAGGAGAAAAAGGATACCTGAAGTTAAGAAGGCCTTTTGCTGAAGGCGAATTCCTTGATGCCAGTACAGGTCGAAGACCATGCCGACGGTAAGGAAGAGGATGACGGCGATAACGACCTGCGGCAGAAACATTTTCCCCAGGATAAAGAGAAAGAATATTATCACCCCGAGGTTGATAAGCCAGAAAGCGGCTTCCTGGAGAACCGTCAAGAGCGGTGAGACCTCTTTTTTCATCAGGGCAAAGATAACCGACATACTTATCAGCGAAAGCGGAAAGGAAAAGCCCAGAAAGAAGGTGTCGAGTTTCAGCTTTTCGAGTGTCATCCAGTGAGTATAAATATTGTTTACAATGACCAAGGACGACTGGAATAGCCCCAGAGACAGGCAGAACAGGGAGGCCTGGTGGAATTTTCGGGAGACACTCTCCTGTTTTGAAAAGAGGCCCCACGGGATACAGCTGCCGAAATGGTGGATACGTACCCACTCGACGATAACGGCCAGGGCCAGGGGGAGGAACACGGTCGGCAGATACCATTCCATGAAAGCACAGACCGTAAATGCCAGGGAGAGGGCCAGAAAGAGCCAGGTCCTCAAGGAGGGGGATTGCTTGTCTTCGGTAAAATATATAAGTATCGTACCACCACTGCAAAGGTTGAAGAGAAAGATGTGCAGTCTTTCAAAATTCACAACCTCTCGTGGAACAACGTGATGCATGAAACCGAAAGCCAGGGCTGTTCCCATGAGCACCATCAGTATGGTTTTGAGTCCTCGACTCATCCCATTCTCCTTTTCAGGTTATTCCGACGGAACTCGTGAACCGCGTCCAAGCTGGTTGAGAAGCAGTCCTTCCAGGGTGGGGTGTCGAAAACGAAATCCCGAAGCTGTGAGTTTTGCTGTAGAAACATCATTTCCGGATAATAGTATTTCTGTTGCCATCTGTCCATAGATTGTCTTCAGCAATCCATCGGAAAGGGCAGGGAGCAGCGGCCGGTGTATGACCCGGGCCAGAGTCCGCATCAGGTCCTCGTTGGTTACGGGATGGGGGGCGACGAGATTGACAGGACCCTCAAGATCAGGGCAGACCATGCAGTGTAGCATCGCGCCGATGACATCGTCGATACTTATCCAGCTTATATAGTGTTTTCCGCTGCCGAAACGGCGGAAGAAACCGATCGGTGAGGTCACAAGGATCTGTTTGAGTGCGCCTCCTCTCGGGGTCAGAACGACCCCGATCCGCATGAGGATTGTCCGGATGCCTGCTTCCCGGGCCGGGGTTGCGGCCTCTTCCCAGTTGTAACAGACCTCGGAGATAAAATCCCCGCCTGGTGGTGTATCTTCAGTGATTGCTCTTTGCCTGCTGTCTCCATAATACCCAATGGCGGAGGCGCTCAGAAAGACTTTCGGCGGGTTCGGCATGGCGGCAACCGTCCTGGCCAGCAGGGACGTGCCCTGAACCCGGCTGTCCATAACCCTCTTTTTTTTCTCGGGGCTCCAGCGATTTAGCCCGATATATTCTCCAGCCAGATGGATTACTGCGTCAATGTCCGGTATGGATTTGGTGTCGATAACGCCAGCTGCCGGATCCCAGTGAATCTCCTGTTTTGACAGGTCGGCGGGCCTGCGAACCAGTCTCCATACCTGGTGTCCTCCGGTGGTCAGAAACGGTACCAGCGCCCTGCTCAGAACACCGCTTGATCCGCTGATCAGAATCTTTAACGGGGTTTTACTGTAGGCTTTGTGCAGAAGCAGGTCCTGGTAAAGGGTGGCATGGCGGTAGGGAAAAGTTCTTTCTAAGACACGGTGTACATTGGCCTTTACAAAGCCTGGAAGGAGAGCATGGGCAGGCAAGGAGAACTCGATGCGGTCCTCGAGAGTCGCCCCGGTCTCGTGGGGTTGAAAGAGGTGGGTGTGGGACCAGGAGGCAAAGGGGCCGTTTTGCTGGATATCGCGAAACATTACCCCCGGTCTGTCCTCCACATGGTGAGCCACCCAGCGGTAGGGAATAGGTCCCAGGTGCATACGCATCTCAACCCTGCCTCCGGGAGCAACTCCCCCCTTCCGTGACACAACCGAGGTCCTTTCCCAGGGCGGTATCAGTCGCTCAAGGGCACCCGGCCGGCTATGCCAGGTATAGAGATCTTCTGCCGAACAGGGGAAATGTGATCGGTACGAAAAGACGTCGGTTTCAGCCACCGAGAATCTCCTGTAATGCTTGTTTGAGACTGGGATGGACAAAGGAATATCCCTGTTGTAAAAGCTCCTTCGGCACGGCTTTCTGTCCCTGAAGAAGAGACCTGCCAAACTCGCCAAGGGCGAGTTTCATTGCCCATGATGGAGCCGGGAGGATCGTTGGCCGGTTGAGCACCTGTCCAAGAGCCTTCACGAATTCCTTTTGCCGGACCAGTCCGGGGGCTACAAAATTATACATTCCCCGGCAGTTTTTGTTGGTAAGCAGAAAGGTAAAGGCCTGGACCAGATCGTCGAGGTGAATCCATGGAAACCACTGACGACCGTTGCCGATGGGGCCTCCAAGGCCCATCTGGAAGGGTGTCTTCATGGTGGCAATAGCTCCGCCCTTTGCTCCAAGAATTACGCCGAAACGCATGATGGCTACCCGTGCCCCTTTGCGATCGGCTTTTTTAGCTTCAGCTTCCCATTCCCGGCAGACCTCTGCCAGAAATCCGTTACCGGCGGGGGCGGACTCATCTTTTTCATGCTCGCCGCCATCTCCGTAAAATCCTGCTGCCGAGGCGTTTAAAAGTACGGCTTGGCTGTTGTCTGCAATTGCCTCTACCAGGTTGCGGGTCGTCAGAATTCGACTGTCTCTGATCTCCTGTTTGTACTGTTTGGACCAGAGATGAAAAATCGAGCGTCCAGCCAAGTTTACCAGAACATCCTGCTCCGGTACAATTTCCTGCCAGTCGCCTTTTCTGCTTGTATCCGCCACAAGGCGGTTAAACCCTTGCCGGTCTGGCAGGTTCTCGTTTTTGCTGCTGCCCGTGACCGTCACCTGGTGACCCAGGCTCAGTAGATGATCGGCCAGGGCTGAGCCCACAAAGCCTGTTCCTCCTGTTATGAGTATCTTCATGATTACAGGGTCCTTACCAGTCGGCCAAAGCCGCCCGGTATCGTTCCGGATGACCAGAAGGCCCGTCCCTGTTTATAATCAACAAACCAGTAGCCACCGGGCTGTCGTTTGGCTGCAACGAAGATGAACGGTTGTTCCTTGGAAAAACAGGGGTGCAGGTGTGTCCCTTTTGGGTTGACTGTAGATTCCATCAGGGACAGTGCCTCTTCGAGGGTCGGCAGCCGCCAGTCGTTGAATCCCGCAAAATTACTGCTGTTCAATTCGTTGATATGTTGGTTCATTCTGCGAATCGAGGTGATATCGATGCCGTCTCTTTGCCACATAAGAGAAGTCCTGGCGTCTATTATCAGCCGGTCGTCGTGGGTTTTGTACAGGGCGTTTTCAAACCGGCCATTGGGATGTAAGGCCTCTTCGAAAAAACCCCAATGGTTCAGGATTCCAGGCAGTTCCTCTTCCTGCAAAACGGCGGGTTCGGAGGGGAGTTGGCATGCTTCACCTGTAAACAGGCCCGCCTTGAAAACCGGAAGTTCCAGCCCCATATCCTCCCGGGTCTCTTCTTCCATAACCGGGAATACCAGGGAGTTGTCCTCACCGTCCAGAACAGTTTCGATCAGCCACTTTTTCAGCGATTCGTCTATTGCGAAGCTCCGTTCGAAACGGGCGACTTCTCCATGGTCTTTAACACATTTTTCAACCATGTCCTCCGGCGCATTGATTTTGGCCAGGATTTTTGCATGTTTAACACCCCTTTCCATCAGGCATACCTTGGGGGTTTCGCCCCAGGCATCGACAAAGAAATAATAGATCCGCTCATTATTGTTACGAACTCGTTCCCGTCCGCCCCATGACTCGTATGTACCAAAACTCAAATCAGGGGTCATTTCCCAATCTATGGGGCTAATAGTTCTGTCTCCAAGTTTTAATTTTTGATACATATTCTTCTCCTCAGGCTCGATCTGTTGTATTTTTTTCTTCTTGATTCCAAAATCCTACGCTAAACTGAGGATACAGGTGGGACTCTGGATGAGCCACCGGCATCAAAATAGAATCTTTTGTCTCTAATCGATTATAGTAATCATTATCACATGTGTCCAAGACAATTTCAATGATACCAAAAAAAAGAGGCTATCCTATACCACTGGGAGCAACCGTCGCCCCGGGCGGAATCAACTTTTCTCTATTCTGCCGTCACGGCAAGTCCGTAACCCTGGTGGTTGAATGGTCTCAAGATACGGACAAACCCGGCCGACGCCTGGAAATCCCTCTTTCGGAAATGCTCAACAAGACGGGAGATATCTGGCATATCTTCCTCCGGACGAAACCGAGAGGCCTTCGCTACGGGTACAGGATTGACGGGGAAAAAGAGCCGAAGATGTCCGGTCAGATGTATGATCCAGAGAAGATCCTGATCGATCCCTATGCCCATGTACTGGTTTCCAGGAAATGGGGGAAAAAGGCTGATTTCGGTCGCATTCCTTGCTGTGGAATCGTCCAGCACGATTTCGATTGGCAGGATGATCGTCCCCTTAAGACCCCTCTTAACCGGACCATTATCTATGAGATGCATATCCGCGGTTTTACCAGACACAAAAGCTCCGGGGTCGCCCACCCGGGGACCTACCGGGGTGTCATCGAAAAGATCGGCTATCTGCAGGAGTTGGGAGTCACGGCAGTTGAGTTGATGCCGGTTGCGGAGTTTGATGAGAATGACAATTTTTTCAGCGAGCCGGGAACTGGAAGACCCCTGAAAAATTTTTGGGGGTATAATCCAGTATCGTTTTTCGCGCTGAAGTCCGGCTATGCGGCTGACCCGCCAAATCATATTGATGAATTCAAGCATATGGTCCTGGCCCTGCACACGGCGGGAATCGAGGTCATCCTCGATATGGTCTATAACCATAGTGGGGAAGGGGGATATGACGGGACAACCAGCAGTTTCCGCGGTATTGACAACCCGATTTACTATCTTCTCGATCCGGAACACTCATCGTATTTGAACTTTTCCGGCTGTGGAAATACCATGAACTGCAACCATCCGGTCGTTAGAGAATTGATCCTGAAATCGTTGCGTTACTGGGTTGTTGAGATGCATGTGGATGGTTTTCGTTTCGATCTGGCCTCAATACTCGGCAGAGACAAATTGGGACGGGTCTTGCCAGATCCACCCATGATTGAAATCATTGCCGAAGACCCGGTGCTGCGTGATACCAAGATCATTGCCGAGGCCTGGGATGCGGCGGGCCTGTACCAGGTCGGGTCGTTTTCCAGCGATGTCCGCTGGGGAGAGTGGAACGGCCGTTTCAGAGACGATGTTCGGGCTTTCATGACCGGGCAGGCAGGGAGTATAACCAGCCTCGCCACCAGGATTGCCGGGAGTTCCGACCTCTATCAACCAAGCTCAAGAGGGCCGTGCAATTCCGTGAATTTTATAACCAGTCATGATGGTTTCACCCTTCTTGACCTTGTGAGTTTCAATGAAAAACACAACCTGGCCAATGGTGAGGATAACCGGGACGGCGATAATGCCAACATGAGTTGGAACAGTGGCAAAGAGGGCTTTCCCGCCGGAAAAAAGATAACAAGGTTTCGTCTGCGGCGCATAAAGACCATGGCCCTTATCTTGTTTCTCTCCCAGGGAGTCCCGATGCTGGTTGCCGGTGATGAGTTCGGCCGTACCCAGCTTGGCAACAATAACGCCTGGTGCCAGGATAATACTATTGGCTGGTTGAACTGGTCGCTTGCCGAAAAAAATGCCGGCCTTCTCAGGTATTATAAAAAGTGTATTGGCTTGAGAAAAAAATACAGCCTCTTTCGCCGGGAAAAATTTTTCAAAGATACCAGCCGGGAGAAAGGCAATGAATCGTTTCGAGAGGTTCTTTGGCAATCCGTATCACCGGGAGTGGTCGATTGGTCTCTGGAATGCCGCACCCTGTCTTTTCTGCTCGATGGCAGAGGGGCGGAGGGAGAGGAAGAAGATGATTTTTTTGTC
The DNA here is from genome assembly GCA_963822095.1 of uncultured delta proteobacterium. Taxonomy (GTDB): domain Bacteria; phylum Desulfobacterota; class Desulfobulbia; order Desulfobulbales; family Desulfocapsaceae; genus CAWGGS01. Next base: position 45,395 of record CAWGGS010000010.1, on the reverse strand, counting down.
ATGCTCAATGGGCACCGTGATCAGGACATACTCTTTACCGCACCTGAAGTTCCGGCTGGTCGTTCGGTGAGGAAATGGTGTAAAATAATAGATACTTCGGCAGATACCCCCACGGATTTTCTCGATATCGAAGAGGGCGCGGAAGAGCTTTCGAGTCCAAGGATAAAAGTTGAGGCTATGGCTGCTGTGGTTTTACAATCGGCAAAGAGATGAGTTGATGGCGTCGTAAAAACTATCAATCTACTTCGATACTGCAAATTTTGAATTGATACGATGTATCCTTAGTGCACCGTATCAATTCAAAAATTTCGCGCCTTCCATAGGGAGCTTCTTCCTGAGCCTTCCCTAATGCAAAAGCTTTTATGAGATTGTCATGAGCTGAAATGTCTGATCAAAAGAGGATGAATGCATGAAACTCCGAAAGGATACAAGGGCAACATCATAATTCAACTGGGTATACTCTAGGCTGAACCGTCTTCCGGCAAATCTTTTCCGAAGACGGCAAAAGGTGATTTTCTTCTCTCTTCTAATCCACTATTTATTGCAATAATCTCAATAAAAGGATAGGTTGCCATTACAAAGTTGCACCTGTTTCCGGGGGGGACGGAGGGCACTCTTTGCAACAGACATGGTCTGTTTGCTGAGATAAGATTGCTGCAAGAGATCGAAATTTAAAGAACGGCAAAGAGATCTGACGAAAAGACGGTGATCGGCAATCTTATAAAGGTCCTCGGCTGTTGTAAGCGATGTTAAGAGTTTTCCAGATAGGACGAGGTTTTCCATCGTGTACCGGCCTGCTGACAGCACCGGAATAATGGATTAACTACAGCAAGGGAAGATGGAGAGCTTTTACTGACGCTGATTTTCAGGACCGGAAAAGATGGCTTTATTCGGAAAGATCTCTGTTGCCAAACAACATATTAGATTATGAGCCAAGCAACATTCCTTTTGCTCGGGGATTCCCTGATTGCCGATTTTGACTGGCAGGGACGGATACCTTCCTTCAAGGTGTTCAACCATGGGGTTCCCGGTGAAAAGATCGAGGATCTTCTGGCTAGGCTTCCTGCAATAGAGAAGGATGTCAAGTCTCCAGACGTCATTCTGGTCATGAGTGGGATAAATAATGTTATTGCACAGGATTATGTTTTTATTGACGTTCTGCGAAGAATCGTTATTCGTTTGAGCAATACCTACCCCAACGCGGAGATTATTCTCAACAGTCTGCCCCATATCAACATCCCCTTCCTGGTCGATGATGCCGTTCGTCTTCTCAATAACAATATCCATACGGTGTCGCAGGAGTCGGGATGCTGCTATCTCGATAACTTCGTGAAATATTCGGATAAAGGGCTTGATATTTTCCAGGAAGACGGGGTCCATATCAAAAAAGAGACCTATGAGTCCTGGGCCCGGTCCTTTCTCGAATATGTTGCCTTCCTGGTTGAAGAGAGTTAAATAATAAAGAGAAGCAAAATAGGGTCTGCTTGCCGTTCAGTTCGAAAAAGGTGGGCGGATTCCCATGGGAGATCGTCAATCATGCTTAAAGCAAAAGTGTTTTCAGTTCATTGTTTTATCGTAGCCGTGGTCCTGGCATGCGGCCTACAGTTCTCAAGTGTCGTGAGTTCCAGGGCGGCAGACAAGACGCCGCAATCTTTTACCGATGCGGTCAAGGCCGAAAACAAGGCCGTTCCGATTCCTCCTAAGCAATTGAGCGGTGGCAGTGCGGGCGCACGCGCGCCCTATGCCGAGGTCAAGGTGACTAAGGCCACAGGCCCAAATGCCTATACAGTGGCCGAAATATTTGCTAAAAGCAAGGAACTGAACGGAAAGATTGTCCGTGTCCGTGGCAAGGTCGTACGTTTTAACCCGGCAATTATGGGAAAAAACTGGATTCATCTCCAGGATGGAACGGGAGACCCCATGCACAATACCCATGACCTGGTGGCAACCTCCATGGCACAAGTAACCGTGGGTGAGGTCATAACGGTGGAGGGTAAACTCGCCGCCGACAAGGATTTCGGTGCCGGGTATGTCTATGCCGCCATCATTGAAGGGGCCAAGGTGATAAAATAATCGCCTTGATCGGGGAGATGGTATGCGTTTTGTCCTCGTGGGACCAGGGGCCCTTGGTTGCCTGATAGCCTCAAAACTGGCCGAGGCCTTAGCCCAGACCGGCGACGATCTCCTGATCCTCGATCATGACAGGAAACGGTCGGAGCTTATAAACAGCCGAGGGGTCCTCTACGAGAGGGGCGAAAAACAAACAGGGTATCCTATCCAGTGTTGCGCCGATCCCGAACAGATCGGTGCCGCCGATGTCCTTTTTCTCTGTGTCAAATCCTATGATCTCAAAGCAGTGCTCGATTACTGTCGACCGCTTCTGGTTGCCGGGACACTGGCGATTTTCATGCAAAACGGCATTTCTCACCTGGAATTTAAAGACCAGGTCGGGGATGCCGCAGCAGCCTATGGATGCACCAGCGAAGGTGCGACCTCTCTTGGTGTTGGCCATACCCGGCATGCCGGTGCTGGAAAGACCTTCCTCGGATTTCTTGAGAAGCAGGATGAGGCCGTCCGGAGATTGTTGAACTTGTCGGTGTCCAGATTACAGATGGGGGGACTCGTGGTATCGGAAACCGAAAATATACTCGATCGTCTATGGGCAAAGCTTTTTGTCAATGTCGGAATCAATGCCCTGACGGCAATCCACGATTGCCTGAATGGAGATCTGCTTTCGCTTCCCGGAGCCACGTCTGAGATGAAGGGGGCAGTTCAGGAGGCAGTGCTGGTGGCAAGGGACAAAGGGATCACCGTGGCAAACGATCCTTATTCGGCAACTCTTGAGATTTGCCGGGCTACTGCCGCCAACATCTCATCGATGCGCCAGGATGTCCTGAAAGGGAAAAAGACGGAGATCGATACGATCAATGGAGCAGTGGTCCGAGAAGCGGCCGGACTTGGTATCCCGGTCCCCGTGAACGATTCTCTGGTCAGGCGTGTCAAAGAGATTGAAGATGGGTATAAGGGGACTGTAGAGGATTGAGGAATCGTAAAAGAGAAGGAATTGGAAAAAGGGGTATGGAGCCAAAATACTATGCAATTCAACCCGGCGAGATCGGTTTTGATTTCGACGGCGTAATTGCCGATATTGCTGAGGCATTCCTGCGGATTGCCTGTGAAAAACATAACTACTGTTCCTTTACCATCGACGATATCACCAGTTTTCAGGTGGAAGAATGCCTGAATATGCCCTTTCCCCTGGTCGAAGGTATCTTTAATGAGATACTTCGTGATTCTCTGTCTACCGGGCTAAAACCGATGCCGGGCATGCGGGAGGTAATTAATGAACTCGCGGCTCTTGCCCCGGTGACGATCATCACCGCCCGCCCTCAGGCACAACCGGTTGCCGATTGGCTTGATACTTTCCTGCCGGCACGAACGTGTGCCAAGATCAATCTGATAGCAATGGGAGATCATGACGGCAAGATAAACTATATCCGGAATGAAGGATTGAAATATTTCGTTGACGACCGGACAAAAACTTGCCAGATTTTGCACGATGCCGACATTATACCTTTTGTCTTTTCCCAGCCCTGGAACAGAAACCGACACTCTTTCCTGACCGTTGAAAGCTGGCCGGAGATCCAGGCCATGGTTTGTCAGCGGAACTGAAGAGAGAACCGGGGAAAAGTAGGCCTCAGCGTATTGACCGGAAGACAGAGCAGTGAAGCAAACGCAATGAGACTTCGGAGGCAGACGGATCAGCTCGCATTCTAGTTAGTTGCAGCAGTAATGGGCCTGGGCGGTGATCTTCGCCTGGCCCACATCAATGCCGAGATCTTCGCTGGGTGAAAGGATATTCATCTGGTATTTCTGGGAACGCTTTCCGGGGTTGGTAGGCTGATAGATACGGATGATGCCGAAGATCGGCGTTTGATCCTGTTCGGCAAAGATGTCTTCGTCCCGGAGTGGCTGGTTTTTTCTCTTGACCTCGGATGCCAATTGTTTGTTGAGCATTTCAAAGGAGAAGGTAGCAAATTCCCCGAATTTACCGATCCCCAGGATCCTGGTAAGACCCGTGAAGCTGTTCTTCTTGTACCGGGTATCATGACAGACGATGATATAGGGTGGATAGAGAACCTTGCCGTCGACTGAGAGCGGCGCCTCTCTTGCTCTGTCGAGATCCTGTACGAATCGTTGGGACTGTTTCAAGGAAAAGTTCAACTCGGTCTTGTTGTAGGTAAAAAACATCGGTGGGTCGATCAGACCGACGGAGACACAGGTGCTGATCCTGGTCCTGGCCCCGTAAGGCGGTTTCATATAGGTCGGGCAGTGGCTCTTGAGGATATCGTCGGAGCTGATTTCAATCGACGATCCTTTTACGATTTTCTTGGTGCGGCGATAGGCCGCCTTTTTGTAGCTGAAGATTCGGCGGGCGGCTTTGGAAAAAAATCCTCCATCAAGATTGATGCCGCCTGCAATCCCGTCCGGGTAGAGCAAGGTCGCATTGTCGTAACACATCGCTTCCCTGATTGTTTGCCGAAATTCCGTAGAGGTCGGTTGTCCGTGGGATTTGTACCTGATAAAGCGTTCATCGACATCCTGATAGATCAGCCCTCCCGGAATGAAGATGGCCCCTTTATTGTCATATTTGCCGGTCGCCCCTTCTTCGTTGATTTCCGGAAGGAATCCAAGCCGGTCTTGTTCCAGCATACGCCAAAGCGTGTCAAGGCGGATGGAGATAATCTCCTTCATTAATTCGTTATCGACGAGTTGTCTCTTGGTGAGCATGGAAAATCGTATGGTATCGAAAAGTGATTGTTTATCGAAGTTGCCGATAGAATAAATAAATTATCGCACAAAACTGCAAAAAACAACAGGAAATAGTTGTATCTCCGAATCATTTTTTTTCAGCATAGAAATTTGGATACCCTTGGAAGGGGCAGGTTCTGCCCAAGCTTCTCATCGTCTGAGGTCCAGGGTCTCCGGTCCACGAAGATAGGAGATGACCACGCCTGCACAGGCGATCACCATGGCCCCGATCATGGCGGTATGAAAAGCAGACATAAAAAGTGGTTCCAGCGACCTGGTATAAAGATTCAAATGTGCTCCACCGCTTAAGCGTTGAAAAGAACTGTTGAATACAGCCCCGCTCACGGCAACTCCCATAACCATCCCCAGATTCCTGGCTGCGGCGACTGTGGCGCTGGCTATCCCCCGTCGTTTCGGCGGGATGTTGCTCATAGCCGTGGCACTGTTGGGTGGTATAAAAACAGCCATGCCGATTCCAGCCAAGGCCAATCTCCAGACGATGTCCAGAACAGTGGCCTCGGCTGGCAAGAGGGAAAGAAGGTAGAGGGAAACGGCAACGATGCCGGTTCCGAAGGTGCAGAGTAGACGGGAGCCGATTCGATCAGATAACGATCCCGAAAGAGGTGATACTACAAACAAAAAAACAAAAATCGTGGCCATCAGATATCCAGCATGGTCGATGGAGAACCCCCCGGGATCGAGGAGATAGAAGGGCATAAGAAAGACCAGACTGAAGAGACTCATAAAGATGATGACAGCAGCCAAAATGGGGAGTGCGAAGAGACGAATGCGAAACAGTTCACTGTCTAGAATCGGATGGACCGCCCGTCTCTCCACCAGAACAAGTCCGATGGTGCTAATGACAAACAGACCTGCTAACAGCAGGATGGGTGTTGAAGAATACCCCCATTCGTATCCATGGGTAATTGCCAGAAGAAGCGAGCCCAGACACAGGGCCAGCACTATGGCTCCCTGCCAATCAAAGGTTTCCCGTCGCTGAATATCGGCCTGGCTGCCCTTGAGCAGGAAATGGACAAGAAGGGCGGTAACCAGGCCGATGGGGATGTTAATCAGGAAAATGACCCGCCAGGAAAAGAAATGGAGCAACAGCCCGCCAAGTACCGGGCCGGTGGTGAGCCCCGAGGCCACCACAGACCCGATAAAGCCCAGTGCACGACCCCGTTCGGCAGGAGGAAAGGCGTCGACGATCAGGGCAGGCGTACAGGCCATGATCATGGCGGCGCCCAAACCTTGGGCAAATCGGGCTCCAATCAACCAGTAAATACCCGGGGCAAGACCGCAAAGCAGTGATCCCAGCGAAAAGACAGCCAGACCAAGACTGTAGACCTGTCGCCGTCCGCGTATATCGCTCAAGCGTCCAAAGCTGAGCAGGAGAGAGGTTACGATGAGCAGATAGATCATCACGACCCATTGTACGGAGGCAACCGACACCTTGAGTTCCTGCATAATGGTCGGCACGGCAATATTAACGATGGAGCCGTCCAGGGTGGCCATGAATATTCCCACGGCCACCAGGAAAAATACCAGTTGGCGGCTGGGAGAACTTCTTTGAATCTCTGATTGATCGGTATCGTGAGGCAACATATGGGTCACAGGTATTTGTATGCTCGGATCATTGCTGCTTATGTATTCTTTCGCAGGTGATTTAGCAATACTATTTTTCAAATGAAAGGCTAAGGTTATTTGTATTACAATACTCACTCTGGAGACTGCCTGTTATTATTTTTTTGCCAGCCTGACAGGGAAAAGACAATATTCTCGATGGACATGCGGAATGGGTAAAGTCGCAGGGATCTGGTTTGACTTTTTTGTTGAAAACGACCTGAATTGCAATGAAAGAACGCAAATGAAAGGGGAGGGGTAAAAACAATGTTTCCAGTCCGCGGAGATAGCCTGAATGATGTCGTAAATCAGTACTCAAAAATTTGTTCTCTTCCTTGGTCTTATCGTGGTGGTCTTTGTCGCAGGTGAGTATTCTCTTCGTTTCCACATCATACTGCCGGGATTTGCAAAATTCTCACCGGTATCGTCAGCTGTCCCGAACTTATGTTGATGAGCCTCCAGGAAGTATATTTTTTCTAAATAGTTGCAACACATCATCCAGCGGTTTTCATGAACTGCGGGCTAAACACCCGGCCGACAGCCCGGCAGAGGTTTATCAACCAAAAGTTAATCATTACCCACGATTTCGCTTCCTTTGACGCTGGTGGATTCGTTGAATCAGATCTGATACATCTCTTTCCTGTAAGGGTTCATGATTTCTGACATAGTCTTTCCACCTCCAGGGGGTATTCATAATCTCTGAACCGATGGTCATGGTCCCGTTCTCCGAAATGAACCATTTTGGTTTTACAAACAGTCTGAAGTAGTGTTCTTTCATCGGGATTAAAAGCATCATTGTTTTGGCGTCGGTATGAATAAACCTGGGTAGATCGGTTATACACAGACCATATCTGGAGATATTGGAAACCGTCCCTTCAGAAAAGCCTATCCCATCGTTGACTTCTGCGAACAGGTTTTTTATCGCCATTCGTGGATGTCGTCTGTTTTCCATTTTCTCTTGTTGTTTGAGGGTGAATTAGATTGTCATGAAAAAGCTCATATCCAGCAAAGCGCAAGTATCCATGCAAAAATATCCATGCTCGTGGTAAGACGATGCGCCTACCTCGACATTTAGAAAAAATAAACTTTTCTTGCTTACCCCCGGGAAGCAGGAAATTTTTATCGCGATAGCCTTCGGAATCATACAGTCTTTCGGGCACAGAATTGGAAAACCGTTTCAGATACAACCGCAAGGCCCCCATGCATGAGGTCGTGCCTGAATAGATTTTTGGATTACCGGGCAGCAACGTGGCCGGTACAAGATATTATTATACTGCATTGTTTGGATAGTGCAGCTAAAAAATGACAGAATGCGACTTTTTGAGGAGTGGGAGAGGGGGCGAAATACCGTGATTGACGTTCCGGCATGAGCGTCATTGATTTTTGTGGGAAGTGAGAGGAAATAGATGAAAAAATACGATTGGTTAATTTCTTCATGAAATGATAACATGGTGATAGCGCAATTAGAGAAATATCGAGCCTTTTACGTATCCTTTTGAAACGGAATGGCAACATGTCGATAAAAAATCTCGATGCTCTTTTCAATCCCAAACGCATAGCGGTTGTCGGCGCCACGGATGATAACCAGGCAGTAGGGTACCATATCTTCAAAAATCTTATCGGCAAGGGCTTTGACGGCATTGTTCACCCGGTCAGCCCGAATGCCAAGGGAGTACAAGGTGTTGAGGCCTACCCACGTATTGGTGACATCCCCCACCTTGTAGATTTGGCAATGGTGGCCGGTAACCCCGAGAATCTTCGGGATGTCCTGAATGATTGCGGGAAAAAAGGCGTTAAGGGCATTGTCATCCTGGCCCCCGATTATCACCACCGAGTGCAAAATGCCGATCTCATATCGGAGTATATTACCAAGATGCCGTCGCTCCATGGATGCAGGGTGTTGGGGCCGAATTCCATGGGATTTGTCAGACCCGGGAAAAGAATTAATGCCAGCCTTTACCCGGAGATGCCTCAGAAAGGGAACATTGCCTTTGTCTCCCAGAGCGGGATCTTTCCCACCGCATTTCTGCAACATGCAATCCGGAAAAAGGTTGGTTTCAGTTATTTCATTTCTTTGGGACGGAAACTCGATATCAACTTCTCCGATCTCATCGATTATCTTGGTGGGGATCGTGGAACACGCGCCATTTTTCTTCATGTGGAAAGCATCAACAACGGTAGGCGGTTTATGACCGCCATAAGGAGTTTTGCCAAAACCAAACCCGTTGTCGTCGTCCGTCCGGGAAGATCCGATCTGCACCCCCTGTTTTCCCAGACCCATTCCGGATATCTTGCCGCCGAAGATATGGTCTATGATGCTGTTTTCAAAAGGGCCGGGAGCCTGCGGGTCAATAATATGGTTGATCTCCTCTACATGGCCGAGACCATAGCAAAGCAAAACAGGCCAAAGGGGAAGAAGCTGATGATCATCTCCAACTCGACTGCTCCGTCCACCATGGCGATTGATTATTTAAAGAAAATGGGGGGGGAACTAGCCGAACCGAACCTGGAGAGCTTGCAAGCCGTTTGCGCAGACCTGCCAGTCAAATGTGAACCTCAGAATCCGCTCTACCTGGCTGCAGATGCCCACTGCGGTGATTATAAAGTTGTCATTGGAGCCTGCCTGAAAGATAAGGATGTCGACGGTGTCTTGCTCATCTGTATTCCTTTTCCCGGCATTGACCTGAAATTGGTGGCGGAATCGATTGTGTCAGCGGTGAAAAACAATGTCCATATTCCGATTTTTGTCAGTTGGTGTGGAGAGGAGGTGGCAATAACCGCTATTGAATATCTTAATAGTCAAGGTATTCCGACCTTCTATACCCCGGAACAGGCCGTCAAGAGTTTCATGTATATGTATCAGTATGATTATAATCTGCGACTTCACCAGGAAACCCCTGAGATGATCGTCAAAGATTTTTACCCGAATCTCAAGGGAGCCGAGAAGATTATTCGGGACTGCATGGAGGACGGTCGTTACATGCTTCATGCTGATGAAGGCAATTCGATTCTGGACATGTACGGGATACCGGTGCTCGAAACAATCAGGGTCTCCAGCCCCCGGGAGGCATTAGTTGCCGCAGGACGTCTTGGATATCCAGTGGTCATGAAGATCGACTCCGTTGAAGTCAGGAACACCTTCCAGAAAGGAGGGGCGCTCATCAATCTAAGAGATGAGGATGAGGTGCTTCATGCCTACTCGACGCTGGAGGAAAAGATAGCCGGCTTTGAGGATAAGGAGGCGTGCGTTCTTGTTCAGCCGATGGTTTTGTCCGTCGGTTACCAGTTGGCCTTCGGGGCAAAAAAGAGTCAAAATTTCGGTACTATGATTCTTTTCGGGCTTGGGGGAGAATATCTCAGGGGGGAAAAGGACTATGCCATAGGTTTGCCTCCGCTCAACCAGACACTGGCAAGACGAATGATGGAGGAAACAAAAATATATCAATATTTCCAGACGATCCCTTCTCTCCAAACCGCACTCCGACACCTCGAAGAGACACTCGTCCGGTTTTCACAACTGCTTATCGATTTACCGCAGATCGGTGAAATTGATATAAATCCCCTATTGTTGACAGAGAATGAAGGGCTTATCATCCTGGATGTGGATATCCGGCTCGACGGCCGGTTGCCCAAAGAGTATAAATGGAGCAAGGGCGATCTCTGCCCGCTTCATCTCTCCATCCCTCCCTATCCGTTTCGGTATGAGCAAACAATATCCTTGAGAGACGGCACCACTATTCAGGTCCGGCCGGTACGGGGAGAAGATGAGCCGGCGTTGGAAACCTTCTTTTCCTCTTTGTCGGCAGAAACCGTGTACTTTCGCTTTGGTCAGCGGCGGATAAATATGCCGCATGAAGCCCTGGCCCGGTTTTGTCAGGTGGATTATGACAGAGACATCGCCTTTCTTGCCTTTGCAGACGATAGGGAAAATTCCGTAATCGGTGACGTCCGCTTAAACCGTTTCGCCGATCTCGAATATGCGGAACTCTCTTTTGTCGTCAGCGATAACTGGCAGGGCAAGGGGATCGGCAGCGTGTTGATGGAGTATTGCATCAAAGCGGCCAAAGAGATTGGGGTAAAAACGCTGTGGATGGAGATACTCAAAGAGAATTCGCGTATGATACGTTTCGGGCAGAAATACGGGTTTCAACGTATTCCGGGAGGTGACGAAGCCGATATGGTAGAGGTCGCCCTCGAGATCAAAAGCGAAAGTGTTCCCCTGCCTGAAAAGAGTTAAAATAACGGCTCTTCAATATCTTTAATAAAGACACTCCTGTCAGGGTCTGGAACCCCACCTGGCCTATGAAGAGCATACCGGATATTAACAGTAAGAGGCTTCTTGGAAACACATTCAAGAAATGGGTGATTCCTATTGCCAAAAGCAAAGTGCATAGCCCTATTCGTCATCGTCTTCATAGACGAGGCTCTTCAGGTTTTGCAGCAATCTCCTCCCAAAGTAAGTCCGATCCAAGCGAGATCGTCATCTCCTTTGCCGGAACAAATAATGTAAGTCTTGGTGATGATTGGTCGGACCATGGCAAATAAACAGAGCAAACAAGGGAAGAAAAGCAACGGAAACAGATGCCGGGTATCAACTTCGAGAGCCTACAAATTCCTATTTGTGCCATTTTGCTGCCCAAAAGAGCGATAGAGAGCCTGAAAATACCTATTTCTGGAACATTAATGATTGAAAAACAAACGGTTATCTTGGCTCGACCCCAATGGGCCAATGGACCGCAAGACTGTCCCTTAATGCAATTTAAGATTTTACCATTACAGGAAAAGTAGACTTCAAAAAAGGGACAACTCCGCTTGCCCTCATCAAGAACGTCAGGAGTTTCTTGATGGAAGAACAATGATAACAGCAGTTCTTGTCTTTTCTGTAATAGTCATTATAATAACCACTATAGAAAAAAAGGAGTGTGACCCATGCAAACAATTGAGACATTCGTACCTATCACCCAAGCAAAGGCAAAATTACTGGATATAGTTCGGCAGATACACGACACAAACGATACTATAGCCATCACCAAAAATGGAGTTCCTGAAGCCGTTATCTTATCGATGAAAAAGTTTGAGGGGTTCCTTGAAACTATCGATATCCTGGCTGATCCTGACATGATGAAACAATTGAAAGGATCCGCCAAAGATGTGAAAGCAGGAAAATTGATTGATCTTGACAAGGCATTTTAATGACGTATCAAGTCAGACTCACGACTGTTGCAAATAATACTGCCAGGAAACTCAACCCTGAAATCAAAAAGGCGGCAAAGGTCGCTTTAAAAGAACTCTCAGAAAATCCTTTCCTTGGTAAAGAGCTGCAAGCGGAATTAAACGGCTTCTGGTCTTATAGATTCCTGAGGTACCGAATCGTTTATAGAACTGATATTGAGGAAAAAATTATCATAGTCTGGGCGATTGGCCATCGAAGGGATATCTACGAAACCATGAGCGAACATATTCTTGCTTATTCTAAAGATGAATAAAAATAGTGAGGTCTCAAAGGGAACCGCACACATTGCTTAATGTCATATCAATGCGGCTAAGATCATATTATGGGGATGGCGGGACGGCGGGACATCCTATACTTCCCCCCTTCTCCCCTCGTGCTCGTGCAGCTGAGAGTGAAGCGGGGTGGTGGCGGAGTGGGGTCGCCACCTTCGGAACTCTGGCTTATTTTGAGCCCATCGCGGTCATCTTTTTCGGCTGGGCGCTGTTTCATGAATCACTGTCGGTTCTGCAGATGAGCGGTTGCCTGCTTATCATTCCAAGCGGCATCCTCAAAACCTGGTTGGGTTGAGAGAACCTGATCCTGTTTCCATCAAGAGATAATATCAGCACTGTGATGCCATTGCATAGGATGTACCTCTTTCCTGTAATTGGGTAGTTGGCGCTCTCATAATAGGAGATTTTCCTTTCTCGACATTAAGCACTGGAATAGCCATTGTTCATACCACCGGCATGCCGGTGGCTTATACCTTCGGGCTAGAATTTTATAATTTTTTATGGGAAAAGAAAACTGATTTTGCCAAGAGCTTCTCTACAAGCTATCTGCTAAATTCATTTAAATATCTGTAAAGAGTGGTTCGCCCCACCCCGAGAATCCGGGCGGCTTTCGCCTTGTTGCCATCGGTTTTTTTCAAGGCTTCCTGAACTGAAACGCGGTCAAGCCTAACGTTTTTTGAGCCTTTTTTTAAGGAGTCGAACACGGTTGCCTCCAATTCCCAAGTCCTGAGTTCCATAGGAAGATCAGAGGGCAATATTTTCCTGGTTTTACACCTGACAACTGCAAACTGAATGACATTCTGCAGTTGTCGGACATTGCCCGGCCAATGATAGTCCATCATGATCCGTAAGGCATCTTTTGAAAACTCAGGTATATTTTGATTGAGATTACGATTGACTTTTTTAAGAAAAAAAGAAATCAAGAGCGGAATATCGTTTCTGCGATCACGCAATGGGGGGATTTTAATTGGGATAACATTGAGTCTGTAGAAAAGGTCTTTTCTGAATTTTCCGTTTTTCACCTCTTCGCCCAAATCCTTGTTGGTTGCGCTGATGACTCTCAGGTTCAATGGAATGTTTTGTTCCCCACCCACTCGTTGCAAAGTCCCTTGCTCCAGAACTCTCAAGAGTTTGACCTGGATATTTAAAGGAAGTTCAGCCACCTCATCTAAAAACAGAGTTCCGTTATTGGCCAGCTCAAATCGTCCTTTCCTCTCCTTTATAGCTCCGGAAAACGCTCCTTTCACATGGCCGAACAACTCACTTTCAACAAGTCCTTCAGGGATAGCACCACAATTGACAGCAACAAAGGAGGCACCGGCTCGACTGCTGATACTATGAAGTGCCAGAGCTACCCGTTCTTTGCCGACACCTGTCTCACCTTGGATGTGAACCGGATAATCATATGCAGCAACATCACGGATTTGCTGAAAAAGATCCAACATGACTTTCTCTTTGCCGATAATGTCGGCAAAGGACGTGAGTTCTTCAGCCTTCGCTTCCAGAGCAAAATACTCGGTCATGTCTCTAAAGACCGCGATGACGCCGACCAAGACGTTATCATCTATGCAGGAGGTTACACTCATTTCGAGGTTCCTGGTTTCACCGGTTTTCGTAACAAAGGTCATCGAGTATTCGAGGGGCTCTTTGAATAACGGGGGTTGGCTGCAAAATGAGCAGTGTTCTCCGCAAAAAGGCTGGAATGCGAATGCCTCATGGCAGTCCCTCTCTAATACCTCTTTTTTAGAATAGCCCGTAATCGTTTCTGCTGCTTTGTTGAAAAAAACAATCTTACGGTTCAAATCATGGGCAATAATACCCTCGTTAAGATTATCCAGGACCAACTCAAGATTTTTACTGTTTATTATTTTAGCATCCATTGGTACGCATCTGGTTCCGTCTCAATTTTTCCAAAGAGTTGTTCAACAGCACAAACATGTTCGCTCACATCTGGTACAGACACACATGTGTCCCATTCATGAGACATATGTGTGTCACGGATGGAACACAATTAGCATTTTTGGGCAATATTTAAAAGTACTATTCCTTAAGGAAGGTAAGAAGATTGGCAGAAAAGAAACAGATGAAAGGAGACAGGAGGCAACCGCCTGCTATCCGAGTGGAATACTCATGAGAATACTAAAGAATAAAATGGAATTCAGGAGTCAGGGTCAAGAATACTATCCATGTCAAACGACAATTCCGGATTCCTGCTTCTTACTCCTGAATTCCTCTCACCTATATTTAAAGCTATCCATTTATCAATCAGACAACATGTTAAAATAAAAGGATATTTTAAGATGAAACCCGATAATTTGAATGGTTACCACCCTGAACCGTCGGTGAGCAAACTGTTTGCGCAGTATAACGAAATATCAAAATAAAATGTTTAATGAAAAGGTAGCTCTTTACGTGTCCCAATGACGCTCAATAAGCCTTTTCGTCACCAATATCCTCGTCAGAAATCTTTCTGGCATCCATCTGTCGCCAGACCCAGGCAATATAGGCTAACACAAGAGGGATTACCAAGGCCACGTAGGTCATGGCAGTAAGGGTATAATGACTGGAAGAGGCATTATATATGGTAAGACTTGACTGGAGATTAACCTTTGATGGATAAAAAGCTGTATTGTTATAGCCAGCGGTCAACAGAACTGCCAGGCTCACCAGAACCGTACCTGGCCCACCAAACCAGATTCCTTTGTTACTGGCGGAAAATCGTGTAAGAACGACCCCCCAGACCACCAACACCAACCCGAGCAAGAGGAGTATTAAAACAAGGGGCATGGCCAAAAGATTTGCTAGATATTTCCCGCCCACCATACTGACAATACCCGCCTGATTAAAACCGAACCCATCCATGAGCAACAGGCTGATTAAGACATAGAGTAGAAATGGTAAGGCACAGATAAGATTAACAAAGCAAGATTTACGTATGGCCGATTCAAACTGAGATCTGCCGGAAAAATCTATGTTGTTAAGTAGATACATGGATCCTAGAACCCGGGCATTAAAAACGAGAAACAGCCCGAGAGAGAGGTTGAACAGAGAAAAAGCAGCTTCAAGCCCCCTGAGTGGATTTGTCCAAGTTGCATGATTGTATTGGTCCATAATAAAATTTGAACCGGTGAAAAAGGTGCCGACAGCAGCACCAATCAGCAGGATACCTATTGAACCGTTAATAAAAAGAAAGAGTTCGTAGACCCATGCACCTAAAAGGTTACTTGGTTTTTTTCGGTATTCATAACTCACAGCTTGCACGACAAAAGTGAAGAGAATCAATATCCAAACCCAATATGCTCCGCCGAAACTTACAGCATAAAATTTTGGGAATGCAGCAAACAGGGCGCCACCAAAGAGTACCAGAGTAGTAAAGGTCAACTCCCATTTTCTGCCAAGAGAGTTGATAATAAGTGATTTTTCTTCTTCATCGCCACTCACCTGCCACAACAGGGTCTGGCCGCCCTGGACAAAGGTAAGAAAGAGAAAGAGTGCTCCGACAACGCTCGCCAGCAGCCACCAGATCTGCTGAAGAACGGCAGTATCAAGATTTCCAATCATATTAAAGTCCCTCCGGTCCGATATGTATCTGTTTGAGCATTATTTTTATCTCTGCTATGAGTAAAATGGTAAGAGCGATCAGAAACATAAAAAAAGTCGCCTTCACATTTCCTGCAGAGATATTGGTTGTGGCGACATTTACCGGCAAAATCCCTTGGATAGCCCAGGGTTGGCGCCCTACTTCTGCCACAATCCAACCTGCCTGAGAAGCGATCATTGCCAGGAAAAAGGAACTCACACCAAGGGATAGGAGCCATCTTTTGCCTGCGATTGTGCCTCTAAAAGCTGCAACCAGAAAAAGGATAAAAATCAGGAGAAAAAACACAGCTAGTATTATCATGATATGGAAAGAATAAAAGACAGTGCCTACCGGAGGGACCGATTGTTCAGGATTTTCTAAGTAACCGTAACCAAGAAATTTTTTATTGGTATTGAACTTTGCAAGTGAGATTCCGGCCGTTTGACTGTCTCCTGCTTTCCAGGCTGCTTTATACTCTGCGAGGGAGGCAATTGCCGCCTTTCCTTTTTCCATCTTCTCTTTAACCCCAACGATTCCCTGTTTGCTGTTGCCAAAGACAAGATCATTAATACCAGGAACAAATCCGTTACTCTTACGGGTGGCGACAAGACCAAGTAACCCCGGCATCTTGATGGCAAAATGAAAGGACTCTTGGGAATCACCAGCCTTTTTATCCGTATTGGGAATACCGAATACAACCAAACCCGCCTTTGTCTGGCCATTGTACAAACCTTCATAGGCCGCGAGCTTCATCGGTTGGGTTAAAGCATTTCCATAGGCAGATGTATCGCCCGTCCATCCGGCCAAAACAGTGGACAAAACACCGAAAATGGTGGCCACCATAATCGATTTTTTAGCCATTTCCACATGCCTCCCCTTCAAGAGATACCAAGAGGAAACGGCAATAACGAAAAGAGATGCGACGATAAAACTCGTGCTGGTGGTATGAGTAAACTTTGCCATTGCCACCGGCGAGAAGAGGACATCCCAGAAATTCTGCATTTCAAAACGAGCGGTATCAGGATTAAAAGCCATACCGGTGGGGTACTGCATCCAGCCATTGGCTACCAGGATCCACAGAGCCGAAAGATTCGAGCCGACAGCAACCATCCAGGTGGAAAAGAGATGAAACTTTTTGGATACACGGTCCCAACCAAAAAACATCACGGCGAAAAAGGTTGCCTCAATAAAGAATGCGACAATGCCCTCGACAGCAAGCGGGGCTCCGAAAATATCACCGACCATCCATGAGTAGTTCGACCAGTTAGTGCCGAATTCGAATTCCATAATAATTCCGGTAGCTACACCAATAGCGAAATTTATACCGAACAGGGTCATCCAAAATTTGGCAATATTTTTCCACTCCTCCTTTCCTGTGCGTATATAGATTGTCTCATAAAAAGCACACAGACAAGAAAGCCCCAATGTTAAAGGGACAAATACCCAGTGATACATGGCAGTTAAGGCGAATTGTGCCCGAGCCCAGTCCACCATATTTAAATCAACCATAAAAACTCCCTCCTTTGTTTTTTATTTCGTGCCAAATCTGTAAGTTGAAAACATGTTCGGCACATACCTCGCGGGTTGCACAATTTTTACAAATCACATTCACTTTTCCTTCTCATGACGTCGTTTATTAAGAACAAGGCATCAATATGTATGCCAGATATCAATTTTAATCGGACAGAGAGGGACTCACACTTGAGTGAACACTGACGTCAACGCCGAAATACGACGAGTTTCCAGTCACAGTTTAAAAAAAAACGTAACAACGGATTTGGCATGATTCTTGGGATAGGATTTTTTACAGAAGAGAAAATCACTTTTAGCATATTCAAGGAGATTTACGTTGAGAAGAGCAGTCAGCTATAAAATCGGCAAAGAATTTTATCTTTTACAAAGCCCGGAGAAAGATTTTCACCGAAATATTTACCTAAAGCGATTTATAGGCAAAGACGGGCAACAGAGCTCCCTGATTTTTGACCCTGGAACCAAACTTGATTTAAAAATGCTACTGCCGTTTTTGGAGAGGGAAATCGGAGGAATTTCAGAGCTGTCAGCGATATTTCTGAGTCACCAGGATCCTGATCTCACTTCAAATTTAGCCCATATTCTATCCGAGGCTCCAAGTTCGATAGTATTAACCTCCATTGACACATGGAGATTGGTAAAAATGTATGGGATTCCTGATAAAAGGGTCAACACTGTTGAGAGTTTCTCCACGCAGATAATCAAGGTACTAAAAACCGGTCATCGTCTTCGTATTGTTCCAGCACGGTATTGCCATTTTCGCGGGTCAATGATGATATATGATTATGAAAGTAGAATACTTTTTTCCGGTGATTTCCTTGGTGGGGTTGACACTAAAAAAGAAGACGGAATTTATGCCAATGAAACTTCCTGGGAAGGCATCGCCTTGTTTCATCAACTCTACATGCCGTCCACAGTAGCTTTGCGACACACTATAGAGAGAATTACTATGCTTGAACCTTTCCCGGAGATCATAGCCCCTCAACATGGAGATGTAATAAAGGGAGAATATATCCATAAATTTTTAGGCCGCTTATCTTCCCTTACAGTTGGAGCCGAGCTTATTTCCGAAGCCGATGAGCAAATAGAAAAAACCCTGCAGGTAATAAACACATTGCTTGATTATCTGAGGAACAACCAGATTCAAGCTGCAAAGATACTCGAAAATGCCTTTAGACATGATGTAAATTTCACAACGCCTGTCGTTCTTAAAAACGGTAAAGCAGTGGAATTAAAAGTTTCTCCGACCGTCACATTGCAACAAATACTACTGCTTCTTAATACATCTGAGTCCGCTAATTCTTCCAATATCTTAAAAGATATTTTTATAGATATGGTCCACGAAGCAGGAATCCCCGTTTATTTAGAAGATGATGATGAGTAAAAACCAACGTCCCATGCAAAAAACGACACATAATGATTGGCAGGAAAATAGGACAAGCAGGCTGGAAAAAAAATGGAAATTCTATATGTTGAGAACAGGTTTATCTTTCCTCCCACTATAAATGGAAACATATAACACATCTCCTAAAAACAACATTTTCTCGAAATTGATTGATTTCGATATTTCAACTCTTTCGAAATTCCTTTCACACAATCGCAGATCATACATTTTGTATATTACCTGTGAAGGGGAAAAAGGGGTTTTGATATATAGGAATGGCGAGATAATTGAAGCCGGATATAAAGGCCTCTCCGGCGCTGAAGCGGCTAAGAGATTATTACACCTAAAGAACTGTGTTGTTGAAATTGTTCCATATCACAATGAAAGAAAAATTGTCAGTTCACAGGATGCCAAGCTGCCAACTGATACGGTAAAAACAGTGAAAAACAATAAAAATGACAGCAATACGTCCAGTTGCAGCAAAGGCAATAAAACAGTCAACTGGGAAAAATATTTACACTGTGCAGCGATCATTCCAGGCTTCATCTGGGGGTGCATTTTTAATTCGGAAGGTGAAATACTGAAACTTTCCTCGATTGATTACACAAGTGAGGCTTTTGCCTATACCTCCATTTTCAAGGAAATCGAAAAGGTAAAGACAGATTGTTTGGAAAATTTAGACCTTGGACTCCCTGCAACTGTCCAAATCAGGACCAAAAAAGGGATCGCGTTTTTTGCTCAATTGGGAAATATCGAGCGCTGTTTCCTAACATTTTATACCTGGGACGCATCTATTGAAATTATCAAGGCATCGATTTATCAAATTGTGCAGGAATAAGACATGGATCCGCAACAGCATTTACAAAACCTCTCTACGTTGAATGGCTGCCTGAATAGTTACTGGTTAGAAGAGTCAGGTTTTTTTATATCCGGACCAGCAGACAATAATGCGAGTGACGATAATGTCAGGAAAATGATGAACAGAATCTTTCAATTACGCACACAAATTGCAGACAAGGAGACTTTTAAAAAGACGGAACAAATCATCATCCATGGCAGTAGAAAGATTGTTATTCATCAGTTTATGGGACGTCCGGATAACAGAATCCTGCTCACATCTGTATTGGACGCAAACGCCAATCTCACAAAATTCAAAATTAAATTGTATGCAATTTCGGAAGATTCTCGTTAATACAATACGTTCATTTAGAAAGATGGGACAAAATCCTCACCATCAACAGAAGCCCAGCAGTTGTTAGGAGATCCCATCCCTCACTCAGCTCATCAATCTTCAACCATTTGAAGGTCTTTGGGGCAGTAAAGTGGGGGAGTAAAGGGATGCCCATAAAGTAAGTAACCACCTGCAAAGCCGCTGGCTTTCAAAACAGTGAACCGCTCAAAGCGGTATGTTAGAAAGATTCTCTGACCACCATTCTGTGGTCAACTATTTAAACAATGACAGTTGTTGGACACGATTATCTTCTTTTTCCTCTCTTTTTTATTGACAGGGGGAGTATAGGATGTCCCCTATAAAAAGTAAGTCCAAGCGAGATCGTCATTTCCTTTGCCGAAACAAATAATGTAAGTCTTGGTGATGATTGTTACCTATAACCCTTCAAAATCTTCCAATATTACAATTCAGTAATCTTTCTTGACGAAAAAAGTATCCGGTTTACTTTTTTTACCAACAAAAGGAACACTTTTTTTTGAGCGTATTCACCTTTGGCCAAAGAGATATCCTCAAACAGCTCGCGAACAATAGAACATTAAACCCAATGTGGTCCTATGGACCACCCATCACTCTCTGAGGAGATCGGAAATAGTCATTGATCTCTTTCAGAGAAAGGGAGATGCCTTTATGTTTACCAAAACAACTCACTATCTCAAAAGAAAACCCATTGTGTTTTTTCTCATGGGCGTTTTGCTGCTTGCCGGCAGCCTCCAGGCGATAAATGCCGCTGCTGAAAATAACAATTCGCCCTTAATTTCTTCGCAACAGGCGTTTACAACCGTTGTGAAAAAGGTTGCCCCTGCCGTTGTCCATATTCGGGTCGTAGAGACGATGAAAAGCTCGAACCAGATGTTCGGAGGTAACCAATTCTACAACAACCCGTTCTTTCAGCAGTTCTTCGGTCCTCAATTTCGTCATCCACAACCCAGGACATATAAAGAAATGGCCCAGGGGTCCGGGTTTATCATCAGTAAAGACGGGTATATCTTAACCAACAACCATGTAGTAGCTGGAGCCGATAAAATAACCGTTATCCTGTCTAATAAGGAGCAATTTAAAGCCAAGTTGATCGGAAGGGATCCTCAGACCGACATTGCCCTTATAAAGATCAAAGACGGCAATGATCTCCCAACCGTTCCCCTCGGGGATTCCAGCAAGCTGGAGGTCGGTCAGTGGGTTATAGCAATAGGCAACCCCTTTGGCCTGAGCCAGACCGTAACTGTCGGCGTCGTCAGTGCCAAAGGCAGGGATAGAGTGGGAATTAATGATTATGAGGATTTCATCCAAACAGATGCCGCTATCAACCCAGGAAATTCAGGTGGCCCTCTGCTTAACATTCAAGGCCAGGTTGTAGGTATCAATTCAGCACTCTATACCAAATCCGGTGGATATATGGGTATAGGATTTGCTATTCCGATCAATATGGTAAAGGCTATTGAACCTCAGCTTAAGGCGCATGGAAAGGTAGTCAGAGGTTGGCTTGGTGTTGTTATTCAGGATGTCAATGAAAACCTGGCAAAATCCTTTGATCTCAAGAAACCCGAGGGCATTCTGGTCAGTGAAGTAGAAGCCGGCTCTCCGGCTGCAAAAGCAGGCTTGAAACAAGGAGATGTTATTGTCAAGCTTAATGGCAGGAAACTGGCAGATGTCAATGATCTTCGTAATACCGTTGCTCTGACAACGCCGAAAGCCAAGGTAGATCTGGGAATCATAAGAAATGGAAAACCAGAAGATATTACCGTCACCATTGGAAAACAACCTGCTAATTTCGGCAAACAGGCAAAGGAAAGCGAGAACAACGGCAACGGCAGCAGTTCCCTAACACAATTCGGGCTTTCCTTCAGCAATCTGACCCCCGATTTGGAACAACAGTTCGGCTACAACGAAAATCAAGGTGTCATTATCAATCAGGTTGAGCCTGGCAGTCCGGCCGCCATGGCCGGATTAAAACCGGGACTTCTTGTCGAAGAGGTCAATAAACACCGGGTACACAACCTGACAGAACTCAAGAAGGTGTTGAAAGAATCCTCAACTCCCCACCGCATCCTTTTACGGGTACGCAACGGTGATTTCAGTCAGTATGTGGTGTTGACTACCGAGTAATCTTTCTTATCTACCAGCCGATCCCGTAAGTGTCCGGGATCGGCTTATCATCTCGTTACGAACCGGCATTACACCTGTCTACTTCTCTTATTGGCAATCTTTCGGAATATCTTTTTTACGATCGGCAGAGTGTCGAATTTTTCTCCGGAGATTTTTCTAACCACCACATCTGAATTGGCAACAACTGTTGCGTTTCGCCTTTTCTTTCTGGAAAAATAAGCCATTTCGCCAAATACATTGCCAGCGGTAAGGGTTGTAATCAACTTCCCGCTTTCATCCAATGCGTTCACGCTGCCTGAATCAATATAGTAGACCCAGTCAGGCGGCTCATGAGCGAAGTGGGGACGCTGTGAGCCAAGAGGGGACGCTGCGAAGAGGGGACGCTGGTACTAAAACAACTTGTTTGTTTCCCAAAACCATGATACTTATTCATCATGCCACGAGGACCGAGATTGGATGCGCCGAGGACTCTTCAGCACATAATGGGAAGAGGTATTGAGCGCACAAAGATATTTAGAAACAAAAGAGACCGGGAAGAGTTCCTTACCAGGCTGGCTGCTCTTTGTGAGGATGGTTCTTTGATAGTCTATGCCTGGGCTCTCATGCCCAACCACTTTCATAGTGGCTAGAACCGGGAATCAGCCTTTATCTCAAAGCATGCGGAAATTGCTCACTGGCTATGTTGTGAATTTTAATAAACGGCACAAACGTTGCGGCCATCTTTTTCAAAATAGATATAAATCTATTGTCTGCGAGGATGACCCTTATCTTTTGGAATTGACACGGTATATCCATCTCAACCCTTTGCGGGCAGGGATTGTTGATGACCTTGGCGGGTTGAATAAGTATCCATGGTCAGGACATTCGGTATTGATGGGCAACTCGACCAGAGCCTGGCAGGAGAGTTACTCAGTACTTGCATATTTTGGCAGTAAGCTGGAAACGGCCAGAAAGGCATATGCGAGTTTTGTAAATGAGGGAATTGCATATGGCAGACGCTCTGAACTGGTGGGAGGCGGCCTGATTCGCAGCCATGGTGACTGGTCGCAAGTTGTGTCACTTCGCAAGAAAGGGGAGGCGGCGGGTTCCGATGCCCGGGTATTGGGAAGCAGTTCATTTGTAGACCGCATTCTTTCTGAGGCAGAGAAAAAAGAGCTGGAAACGTTACGATTGCATACCTGTAAAAGTGATTTGCCGACTCTTCTTGGAAAGATCTCAAAGTACGAAAAAATAGAAAAGACTGAAATTATTTCTGGTGTGAGAAGGAGGGATGTTGTCCGTGGTCGGAAATTGTTCTGTCAGATTGCTGTGGGTAAGATGGGGTATTCCGGAGCAGAGGTTGCCCGTTTTCTCGGAATATCCACATCGGCAGTCAACCGTTTGGCTGGTTCGAAGGAATTGCCGGAATGTAGTAAATACATTAAATAAGTTGTTTTAGCACCAACGTCCCCTTAACGTCCCCTATAATGAGATAAGATTGCTGAGATGACTTTCTTTGGAATCTTGCAGAGGTTGAGATTTGAATTGATGGTTTTTTATCTCATCGGCAAACCCCGCCAGGAGTCTGTTATTTTCTTCGGAAAAAATGCTTTGTTGTTTCTTTAAAGCCGCATCCATTTTCTTGAATGTTTCTCGTTCTTTTATTTCAAAGTCAGAGATCCCTTTATCAATTTTATCATTAATCTTTTCAACATATTCAGGAGATATCTGGACTTTTGAGAATCAGAGGTTCATGGTAGTAGTATTAACATGGAGTGATAACAAAAATTTCAAGCCTTATAAATGGCAATATTAATGCGTATCATTATCCATGGTCAATATACATCAGGATGCACACTAATAAGTAACCCGTTCTTCTTCCTGATCCTTGACAGTTCATATCCTTTTCACCGGTTACATGCAGCATCAATGAATCCTTTTATGATTGGATGAGGTGCATCCGGTTTGGACCTGGTCTGGGGAACAAAGAGTGTAGCAATGAAAAATCTATGCTCGTTTAATTCGATGATTCGGATTTCATCATCCTGATCTACCCCGGCAACAGCTATTTGGGGATGATTTAAATATTGCTTGAACGCTGGGTTAATCCCGAAGTTGCAATAATAGTTCTCTTTTGTTTCATCAAGCCCATAAAGCCTGTGGGCTAGTGTACCGCTCTTGAGAAAGACATCCATAGTTTTGCCGGCGAGTGAACATACCAGCTTGTTAACAAATAGTGTTGAAGACTGAGAATCATATTCCTCGTGCTGTGCATCCTCAATACCAAGCACATTCCTCGCAAGTTCTATGACAGCGTGTTGGAAGCCCGCACAGGTTCCAAGATGTGGAACATCTTTCTGGCGAGCGAAAGTGATTGCATATAGTGCCCCGTTAAGGCTTTTGAACGGGCTGCCAGGGGCACTCCAGATACCAGAATAGTTTTTTAAAAGGCTGTCTTGTTTTTTGTCAACACTTACAGTGTCGAGCCATTCATATTCAAAATCGTATTGCGGTTTCAGAGCATCCAAGGATTTATTCAAGGCAGTGTGGGGTTCGAAAGTATCATAGTATTCCCCGACAATTGCAATCTTTGGCTTCATGGCATCTCCTTTGTCAATTACAGGAAGTGTATGTATTAATGTATACACATTTAGATTCATATGTCAATACTTAATCTTGAGATTTATTTGCAAACAAGATAAGGATGATAAAGGGAAGTAAAATCAACCACTGCAGGCTGACATGAGACGGGGAAATTAAATGAGAGAAGAAAAACAGGTACCACTCACATTACAGGTATATGATATTTTGAAAAATAAGATCATGCATCTACAATTGAGACCTGGGGAAATCCTGATGGTTCAAAGCCTGGCCAAAGAACTTGGGACAAGCAGAACACCCGTCAGAGAAGCTGTTGTACGACTCGAGCGGGAAGGGTTTGTCGAAGCGGTGGAGGGAAAGAAGTTTAAAGTCACGGTATTAACAATGAAGAAGGTACTCGAAATCCACGAAATTCGAAAACTGATGGAACAACATGCTGTCCGCCATGTCGCTGAGAATGCAACGAAAAAACAGATCAACGAATTGAACACAACGATCAGGCAGTTGAAAAAGGCCCTAAGAAACAAGGCATATGATGAATATTTTAAAGCTGATCTAGCCTTTCACGATAAAATTATCCGGTTCCATGGTAATGACACCCTAGAGCAATTGATGAAACAGGTGAATGATAAAATGCAGCGAATACGGTATTTGACAACCTTGATTGACAACCGCTTGGAAAAAACCATTGAAGAGCACCAAGCTGTAATAGAAGCTATCCAGGAAAATAATCAACAAAAAGCTGAAACAAAAATGGCTTTGCACCTAGAAAAGGTAAGATACGGTCTGGCGACTTTTTTTGAGAAACATGAAGACTTGTTTGTAGCAGGAATCCTAATAAATAAAGATCATTAATTTAACATATAAATATCCTGAACATTGAAACAACTAACCCAAATCTTGTGGTCAAGGATTACCAATTGGTCAATAAAATTCATTCAGAGAAAATTCTTCGAAGGTTTGTTTTCAGATGTTCACCCCAATCTGATCGTGCTTCTCACTTAAGGGTTCCTTGAAAAATTGCCGCAAGACTTCACCATGAGTGAAGAGGGGACGCTGGTACTAAAACAACTTGTTTGTTTCCCAAAACCATGATACTTATTCATCATGCCACGAGGACCGAGATTGGATGCGCCGGGGACTCTTCAGCACATAATGGGAAGAGGTATTGAGCGCACAAAGATATATAGAAACAAAAGAGACCGGGAAGAGTTCCTTACCAGGCTGGCTGCTCTTTGTGAGAATGGTTCTTTGATAGTCTATGCCTGGGCTCTCATGCCCAACCACTTTCATATACTGGCCAGAACCGGGAATCAGCCTTTATCTCAAAGCATGCGGAAATTGCTCACTGGTTATGTGGTGAATTTTAATAAACGGCACAAACGTTGCGGTCATCTTTTTCAAAATAGATATAAATCTATTGTCTGCGAGGATGACCCTTATCTTTTGGAATTGACACGGTATATCCATCTCAACCCTTTGCGGGCAGGGATTGTTGATGACCTTGGCGGGTTGAATAAGTATCCATGGTCAGGACATTCGGTATTGATGGGCAACTCGACCAGAGCCTGGCAGGAGAGTTACTCAGTACTTGCATATTTTGGCAGTAAGCTGGAAACGGCCAGAAAGGCATATGCGAGTTTTGTAAATGAGGGAATTGCATATGGCAGACGCTCTGAACTGGTGGGAGGCGGCCTGATTCGCAGCCATGGTGACTGGGCGCAAGTTGTATCACTTCGCAAGAAAGGGGAGGCGGTGGGTTCCGATGCCCGGGTATTGGGAAGCAGTTCATTTGTAGACCGCATCCTATCTGAGGCAGAGAAAAAAGAGCTGGAAACGTTACGATTGCATACCTGTAAAAGTGATTTGCCGACTCTTCTTGGAAAGATCTCAAAGTACGAAAAAATAGAAAAGACTGAAATTATTTCTGGTGTGAGAAGGAGGGATGTTGTCCGTGGTCGGAAATTGTTCTGTCAGATTGCTGTGGGTAAGATGGGGTATTCCGGAGCAGAGGTTGCCCGTTTTCTCGGAATATCCACATCGGCAGTCAACCGTTTGGCTGGTTCGAAGGAATTGCCGGAATGTAGCAAATACATTAAATAAGTTGTTTTAGTACCAACGTCCCCTAGAATTCCCCTGGGAAATTACGGCTGGGTATGGGGATGTTCGTATAGCCTCACCGAGTCTCTACTGCTTTTTTTGACGGCGAAAAGAGCGTAGTCCGCCGCCCCAAGAAGTCCGCGCACGTCTTTGGCATGATTGGGGAAGGTGGCGATTCCAAAGCTGGCTTGCAGACGGACCTCGACTCCCTGATCGCGAAGGTAGGCGCTTTGTTTTATCCGCTGCTGAATTTCCAAAGCCTTTTGGACTGCCTGAGTATCCCTGAAACCGGGTAAGACCGCGACAAATTCGTCTCCAGCATAGGCCACCGCGTATGCTGGATTTTCTAAAGCGTCTCTGATGGTCGCGGCCAATTCCCGGATGACTCGGCTGCCGTTTAAATGTCCGTGAGTGTCGACTACCTCCTTGAAGTGGTCGATATCCAAAAAGATCACAGAAATGGGCAAGTTGTCTGAAGTGGCTGATGCAATCAACACCTCGAGCGAAGCGTAGAGGTAACGGCGGTTGTAGAGTCCGGTGAGGCCATCATGCACGGCCTGTTCCCGAAATTTCTGTTCGTTGGCTCGCAGAGCCTCTTCGGCCTGCTTTCGCTGGCTGATGTCGACCATAGCCACGATGACTCTGGAAGAGGTGTCCTCAGGGTCTGAAAGAACCAGAGTCTCTGCCAAAACAGTTTTCTTGTTGCCTTTCAGCGTGGTGAAAACTCGTTCTCTTTCATTGGTTAAGCCATTCTCGGCCAATACGATAAGGATTTCCTGAGCCATGGTCTCCGCGTTTTCAAAACGGGCCACTTCTAACCCGTTTCTCATGGCCACCTCGTAAGATACTTCCATCAAATTCAAAAACGCGGCATTGCAGTTCAAGGTCTTGATCATTGACATGCAGCGGTTCACTTCATCAGGATTTTTTTCGACGTATTTTCTGAAATCGGTAACTCCGGAGGCGCGCAACTTCTCTATGTAGACCTTAAGTTCAGAGGCATCCCTTTCCATCATGGGGATGGGAGCCGATGTGAACAGCATGCGAAATCGTTTCTCACTTTCGCGAATCCTCTGCTGCGCATGGTCTAGCTCAGTGATGTCTTCGCCGAAGACCATGGAGCCAACTACGGCTCTCTGGGCATCGCATACAGGGCTCAGGCTAAAGCGCAAGCGTTCCCATCTCGTGTTAAAGCCTGCATGAGACTGCTCGAAAACGATCGATTCCTGGTTTTCCAAACAACGACGGATCATGTCCCCTATGCTGGATTCCAGAACTTCCGTGGGCTTTAAGCAGCCGTCTGACTCGCACGGCGGAAGGGAAAGCATCTGCCTCATTTTCCGATTGATCGCTGTAACCAGTCCCTGGCCGTCGACGGTACAAATTCCCATGGGAGCCGCTTCCCGCCACAGC
Source organism: uncultured delta proteobacterium (assembly GCA_963822095.1). Classification (GTDB taxonomy): domain Bacteria; phylum Desulfobacterota; class Desulfobulbia; order Desulfobulbales; family Desulfocapsaceae; genus CAWGGS01. The sequence goes on along the minus strand of CAWGGS010000010.1, from coordinate 17,534 downwards.
AAAGCTTTGTCCTCCATTGCCTGCAATGCTGCTTCGGCGCGCAGACAACGTTCCTCCAGGTCGTCGAGCCGTGATAGTTGGCGTCTCAACTCACCGAGTTCGGCCAAATGCTGCGGCCGCGGGGTGCCCTCCTCGTATGGTTTTGACGCATTCTCCATATTCATTTCCGTTGCTGTAAAGCAAGTTGCCGGGTCCCGGCCGGATTGTTTATTCGTATTAGCACTTTGCATATTGTTTCCTTATCATTATTGCAAAAAATCAATCTGCCTTAAGGTACTTATTCCCCCCCCCTTGTGGGGCGTTAGTATCTTGCAGATTTCTTTCTTGTTTTTTGAACGAAAATAATCTGCGCAAGGCTCTTGTGACCACTTATTGGAGTTAGGATTTCTTGATTCCATTCATTTAGCTTGAACATGTGCACATGATCCAAATGAATGATTCATTTGTTCCAACCGAACTTAGTGAGAGCACGTACAAAAACATTCCCCGACCCTATCCAGAAGAGTATGCAAAAAACCGGGGGAGGCTCTCGGAACCGATGAAGACATCAGCTTGAAAACTGGAGGGAAACAAGTATTTTTTCAACCGGCTCATTAAAAAAAAGATATTGCTTACCACGGTTTTGCATGCTCTCCAAATCCAAGATAATTCACAGACACTCCCCGAGATGTTCTCGAACAACCTTCCTTGTTTAAGTATGACCGTGGTGAAGTCACACCGGACAACAATGCCGCGGAAAACGCCATTCGCCTTTTGCAGTCGGCAGAAAAAACTGGATCTTTGCTGGGACTGTTGCCGGGGCGACAGCCAGTGCTCAACTATAAATACCCCTTAAATAACGATCATGTATCAATATCAATAGGTTAGGCTACATGCTGGACGTCCCGGAGATTTGTTCGTAGTTCTCAATATTAATTTTATAGAAAATTACGATTCTAATTTTGGTGTCTCTGAAACCTTTTTAGGTTCTTCTTGGTCGGCCATGCCTTTTTTAAAATCATTTATCCCTTTACCAAGTGCTTTACCAAACTCGGGGAGTTTTCCCGGACCAAAAATAATTAAAACGATACCAAGTATCACCATAAGGTGTATTGGCTCAAAAAGTCCATCGAACATAATGCCTCCATACATAAGCGATTAGTATGTTTGTGGTTTATAAAAATGTTTTCCGACAGAGACTACTCTCACACATCACACGACGTTACGAATTAATTACTATGATTTCGAGGTCTGGTTAAAGGGATAATAAAATTATAGCTGTGTCTTCAACAAGATAACTGCCATTTTTTTCTATTGGAAACGGAAGTTATCTAAATGAATATTCGTGATACCCTATTGTGGCCAGACAAGTTTTTTGAATAGCCGTCCTGAGACGCCACTGCCATGCCGGACCTTTATCCACTCTTCTTGTACACTCTTCTTTTTAAATGCCACTCCTTTATCTACTGTTGCTACGATGGCACTACTGATATTTTGCTCGAAACACACGTTTACACCCGTGTGGCTCTTGACGAACCGTATCGTCTGGTCTGCTGGTTAGCGAATCCTCGATCCATCCACTATCATTTTCATAATCCGTAACATTAAACCAAACCCCATCTTTTTTTATGACCTTAAGAGGATATCCGTCAAAAAGCTTCAAATGGACTGGATTGTTGGTGCCTGGGACGATTCTGACACTTGCATCATTTTTAATGACAGTAACAAATTCTGCCGAATAGACAGTTGATGAAAATATAAAAGTGAAGGTGCAGATACAAAATGAGACAACTATCTTTTTATGAACACTTCTCATCTTAGTCTCTAGAATATCAGCGTGAAAAGTTATAAGGACTCAATTCCATAAAATATGATCAAAAGTAAGACTCCACTCGCAATGCATGCGAGGGCACACAATCTCGTGAGTTCTGAACGTTCCCACAGGCCCTCGCATGTATTGAGGTGTCAGGATTAGTTTGGCATACTGGTTGTATTATTTCAGTTTAGCCATGGTTTCCTTATCAAGTTTTCCGGTGACTTTAAGCTTGTCCTTTTTCTGGAAAGCTTTGATGGCTGCACGGGTCTGCTTGCCCAGAATACCATCGGCTTTGATTTTGGCTCCATCTTTAATCAATGCTTCCTGGGCAACCTTTACTTCCGCATTAGGCTTTGCTTTGGTTTTATGCATTTTCTTGGCCATTGGTTTACTGGTGCTGGCAGCCATTTTTGCCGGTGCAGATGAAGCTGCAAAGGTTATCGGTGCACTCATCGCCAAGCCGAAACATAATACCATACCAACAACTAACATCATCCTAACTTTTGTTTTCATTTACTGCCTCCATTGAATTTTTTGATCTCAATTCACTTCTACCCAAACAACTTCCAACATTTATATGTATGGAAGAAAGGTTAATGGTTTTGCCATTAGCTCTAAAAGAGTCGGTCAGAATAAAATCTATCTACTGTATTTCAGTAAAGTATTTTTCATTTATCTTGCTGATAATAGAAAAAAATCTAAAATATCGGCCCATTATCAGCAGGGGTATTGTTCTTATTCAGTGAGCACTTAACGTATATTCAATCGGTCACATCAGATGAATGATATTTCCTTTTTGGATAGACACAAGTAATTGGATAAAAATTAATGGAACAAGAATAAATAACCACTGGCGTTTTGTTCCTTTCCTTCAGATAAGATAGCGAAAAAGAAAATGATTTCTTCTGAAGATACTGTTTATAGATCCAAATTAATTTATCACCACTTTCGCAAAAGACCTGGTTAACCCTTTCCATTTGTACTGAATCGTGAAGTATTGGCTATACCAATGATAACCCATCGAACATCTCAACGAATTGAGATGTTTCAGATCTGGTAGGCCCTTCTGCCATTCGATCTTCCTTCCATGATGTATAATTTCTTCAGGTCATTTTTCTAGAACAAATCCAATTACAGGAGTTGCATCATGATAAGGGCCGACTGGGTACAATAAGTGAAATGTGGGTTGTCTTGTTATCTGCCTGAAGAAGTAGATATATCAACTTGGAGTATTCCTCAAATTGATATAGATTTGATTTCGCAGGCTATAAGACATTGACGTTTGATTTTTTTTCGACATGGCTTAACTGAGTGCCTACTAAATTAAGGAAAGATCAATAGCAATACTAAGGCTATATTTCGTACCAACGGGGTCTCCTATTGGTCGATTTCTGATGCCTTTCACCTTTGAGGTGTGGGGTGAACAGGATGGGAAAAGCGATTGCTTTTCCCATATCCGATTGCTGTTTGGAACCCCTTTTTTTGTTACTCCACATTAATCTCGATGGTTTTTTGCTTTACCTCCTCAGTCTTCAGGATCTGAAGATTCAGCATGCCATCCTTGAACGAAGCCTTGATGTTTGTTTCATCGACATTGTCGGGCAAGGTAAAACTTCTGGTGAAGATTCCGAAAGATCGCTCGATTCGATGAATTTTTTTCCCTTTCTCTTCTTTTTCCTGTTTTCTCTCCCCTCGAATCGTCAAGAGGCCATTATCCACCGTAACCTTGACATCCTCTTTATTTACCTCGGGAATTTCCGCCTTGATCACGAATGCCTTATCGGTCTCAATGATGTCTACACGGGGAGCCCAATCCCCTGCGGCAATAACCTCCTGGCTTCCTGCTCGAGGTTGCCCCACCGCTTTGGTGTAGCGTTCGACCATATCTTCAATTTCTCGCCATGGATCCCATCGTACTATTGCCATTATGCACCTCCATAGTCGCGGGTTTTCGTTTTCCCCCATGGAGATACCCGCAGTCAGGCCATCGGGGTTTTGGGACTCGTGTTGCTGATTTCATCTATATGGATTCATTATTAAACAAGGACAATGTATTCTTTTTAAAACCCGCTCAGCAACACTGCCAAGGAGGATTTTTTCCAAACCTCTAGCCCCGTGAGTACCGATAATGACCATATCTACGTGGTGGTTTTTAGCATGCGCGATGATTTCGTCAACGATGTCACCGAAAAGAACCTTGCCGTGGCATATCAGTCCGTTTTCCTCACCTTCTCTGATCAGATGTGTCATCCGTTCTTCAGCGCCATCTTTTCTTTTCTTCTCAATATCATCGAAAGAAGGGCTGACAAGCAGCATTTCTCCCATTCTGAATGGTTCAATCACATGACAAAAAATCATTTCCGCTGATAGCTGTTTTCCAATAAACGAGGCGAACCCCACCAATTTCTCCGTATGCTCTCCAAAATCCACTGGGACAATGATCTTATTAATTTCCATAGTATTTTTGATAACCTCCTGAATAAAAAAATTTAAATTTCCCGAATGTGCAACAAAGATTTGGAGCCCATACTCTCACCTCTCTCTATGCTATAAAAAATGATTTACGTATGTTTGAATCCAATCGAACTATCATAGGTAAAAGTTATGATTGGTTCATAGATTTCGAAGAGAAATGGCAACAACGGGATTTGTTAATGCCAGCTGCCGGATAAGTCTATCCTCCTCCCTGTGTGTTCCTTAATACCATGGTGTATTGACTGTAATGGCTTGACTTTCATCCAAATTGCACGTCGAGTTATTTTGCAAGCCATTCGTCCTTATGCCGCTCATAGCAGTGGGGACAACAGCCATGACTCAAGCGCAAGTCATAGTTTCGACTTTTTAAATAAATCTCAGGCCGCAACCATTTCCCGGTACCTCTTTTGACCCCGGTATCGTCCCTGATCCTCTTGCAATATATGCAAATAGGAAGGAAATTTTCATAGACCTTTACCTTTCTCAACGCCTGCTGTTTTTCGAAGAAATGGTTCATCCTTAAGACCAATTCATCCGCATCACAGGGTTTGATAAGGTAATCGTTGGCTCCCAGGCGAAGGGCTTCTATGGCCGAGGCCATATTGCCCTGTCCTGTGAGAATAAAGACTCCGCTGTCGCTGTTGATGTTTTTAATTTCATACAATAATTCAATCCCGCTCATTTCGTTCATAACCAGATCGGTGATGACCAGATCGACCGCTTCCTGCCGGAATGAATCCACTGCATGAAAGCCATTGGTCGTCGTCTTCACCTGAAAGTGATTTTGCTCCAGATAACTGCTTAGAGACAGCAGGATGGATTCCTCGTCGTCAACCAGCAGGATAGTCCGGGCTCGCTCTTCAAAAAGATCTGATAAATTTGGAATCATGGTTGTTTCTGGGCAAGAATGAGAGGGTTTAAAAGTTAGACAAGGCAGTCTTTTCGCCAACAGCAATCCATCTGTTCACAGGAGTCCTTCGCCGATTTAAAACACGGCTGGTTGCCTTCCTCGATTTGAATTTTCCTGATGAGGTCGGCTTTTGTATACTTTTTGCCCATTATCCCCATTTGCTTCGCTTTCTGACGTATCTCTTCCATTTTCATTTTTTTCTCCTTTTCCCCCGTAAACGAGCGTGTCAATACGAGTTGAAAAACCTGTTACAAAGTTCGGTGATCCATTAAATATTTTACGAATTTTCTTTTGGCGGTTCTGAAGTCTTCTTGGTTGTAATGATGAACATTTTCTTCAATTTCAAACAGACGTTGATAGAAAATTGCCAGGTTTTCCAAGCCGTGGTTGCGTCTTATTTTTTGGGGAAAACTTTTTGTTTTTTCGAAGATAAGAGCATCCTCTGGCATAAGTACTCCCATTACAGGCCAACCTGTATAATCCTCTCTGCAAATTTTCGGAGGGGTCATTTTAAAGTGTACTTCCCCAGGGAGTTTCCTATCCTTTGGCCATAGGACTGCCGCCGCCTAGGACGCGGAGAAGCAAGACCGGTATCATCGCATGTGTAACTACCTTTTCAGCAACACTGCCGATTAACCAGGCCATCTCTCCTTTCCCATGGGTGGCCATGGCTATCAAATCGAACGAGTTCTTTTCAGCATACGATAGAATTTCCTGGGCAGGGGTCTGTCCTTCCTGATAGAGCCATGTCGTCTTTACTCCCTTATCTCTGAGTTCATTTCCTGTCTTGGATAAGCTTTTCTCTGCCTCGGCTTTCAATTGTGCAAATAAACCTTCATATCCCCCAAACATGAATTCTCTGCCAAGTCCGGAAATCTGGATACTTCCAATGGTTATCAATGTAACTTCCGCTTCCATGGATTTGGCCAGATCTACTACCTGAGGCAGTATCTGTTCAGCTAAATCCGAACCATCCAACGGTACGAGTATCTTTCTAAACATGAGATCGATCTCCTAGTGATAAAATAAATGACTCTTTGAACTGTTGTGTTATTCTTCCGATAACTAGAAGATAGGGAGAAACAGGGCCGGATGGCAATACCGCAAGAATGGTCGGGATACGGTAGCAAAACACCGCGTTTTCTTCTGAACAGACCTGAATTTCAGTACTTTCCTTCGGTTGACCTCCGGGTTTCTTTTTTGCTCTTTTGTCGAAGGGGGCCGGGTGGGTTGATGGATCAGGGGAGGGAGAGGAGAATCTTCTTCAAGTTTTTTTTCTGGTTGGTAATCTTCAGCTTTTTCCGGATGTTTTCCCTATACGATTCAACTGTTCGCAGGGAAAGATTGAGGAGTTCGGCAATCTCCTTCGACGTCTTATTCTGCCTGATGTAATGGACGATCTGCAATTCCCGCGGGGCCAGACCGGCATTGGACAACGGGCCGTCAAAGGGATGTTGTGCAAAGATGTCGAGCAGGTTTGCCTGGGCAGTCTTGAGATAATCGGCCGCTGTACCACTGGCTTTACTCTGGGCCTTTTTCAAGAGTGGCAGGACCGTTTTTACCGATTTTTGGGCAATCTCTTTCCTGATGGAGGAGTGTTCGAAGTCTCTTCTCTTCAGCATGACGCTCAAGGCCGCATTCATATCCTGAAGTTCCTGGTTCTTCTTCTGCAACTCTTTCTCCTGAACCAGCAGCCGATCAACCAGACCCTTCATTTCCTCGACCGTGCGGCTGAGTTCCGCCGTTCGTTCCGCGACCTGCCGCTCCAGGTTTGCATGTGACTGTTCGAGCTTGTGTTCGGCGATCTTCCGGGCGGCGATCTCGGCGGTAAGCTGTTCATTCTGCCTTCGAAGCTTGGCAATGAGGTCCTGCCTTTCGAGGCTGTGCCTGGTCTTGTTTAATAAGTCTTCTATATCACAAGGCTTTTGAAGGTAATCCGCGGCTCCCATCTTCAGGGCCCGCACCGCCGAACCGACATTGCCGTATCCGGTCAGCATGATGACCTCGGTTTCCGGATACAGCCGCTTGGCCTGTTGCAGGACTCCGAATCCGTCCACCTTGTCCATGATCATATCGGTGATGACAAGGTCAAACGGTCCGGTTTGAAGATGCTTAATGGCCTCCTCACCGTTGCCTGCGGTGGTAACGGCAAAACCGTTCTGTTCCAGCGCCCAGCTTATCGAGATGCATATCGACTGTTCGTCATCGACGAGAAGGATTGTCTTCTTGCTCATTATTTTGATGTGATAGCGGAAGAAATACTGAAAATATAGACCCCTTGCCGGGTTCGCTTGCCACCCCGATTCGGCCACCATGTTCCTTGATAATGCCGTAACTGACCGACAAACCAAGGCCGGTACCTTTCAGTTCGGGTTTTGTCGTAAAAAACGGTTCGAAGATCCGCGGCAGATTGGTCTTGCTGATACCTGTCCCAGTGTCCTTGACATGAACAGCAACACCGTTTTCGGCTACTGCCGTGGTCAAGGTGATCACCCCGCCTCCGTCACAGGCGTATATGGCGTTGTTGAGCAGGTTTAAAAAAACCTGCTTTAATTGATCGGCAACACCAACCACTGCCGGAAGGTTGTCGTCATAGTTTTTTTCAAAGGTTATCCGCCTGTTCAATGACTCTTTTTTGCTGATCAGCATCAGTGCATCGAGGATGGAATTGAGATGGATCGGTTCCCGGTTCCCGGAGGTCGGCCGGTAAAAATCCCTGAGGTTGGCAATCAGGTTCTTCATCCTGTGGCATTCCTGAAGGGCCAGGGCAACGAGTCGCTGCTCCTTATCGCCCAGCATGGCATATTGTGAAAGCCCTTTCAGGACTGTCATAACGCTCTGCAGCGGATTATTGAACTCGTGGGCAATGGAGGCGGAGAGACTGCCCACTGCCGCGAGTTTTTCGGAGTGGAGCAGCTGGGCATGCGATTGCTCCAGTTCCATGCTGCGTTCCTTGACCAGTGCCTCCAAATGGTCTTTCTCAAGCTGTTTCTGTCTGTTCGCCGCTTTGATCTTGGCCATGGCCTTGATCTGGGCCGTCAGCTCGATCTCATCAAAAGGCTTGGAGAGAAAGCTTTCCGCTCCTGCCTCCAGGGCGCGTATACGACTCTCGCTATCGGTTTTCAGAGCGGTCAGGAAGACCACCGGGATGGTATGCAGGTATTGATCGTCTTTCAGCTTTCGGCAGACGGTAAAGCCGTCCATTCCCGGCATCACGATATCGAGCAGGATCACATCGGGGTCGTAGGCAAAGGCCAGATCAAGTCCCTGCCGTCCGCTTGAGGCGGTATAGACCTTGGCGTCGGGCAGCCGGTCGAGCACCACTGCTTTGACGCTCGTCAAATTGTCGGGATTGTCGTCAATTGCTAATATTTTCAATGTATTCGATTCCATAAAGAATCCGATGCAGGGCCTTTTTCATCTCCTGCTCATCTATCGGCTTGGAGATATAGCCGTTAAACCCTTGGGCCAGGATCTTTTCCCGATCACCGGTCATGGCACTGGCCGTTACAGCCAGGACCGGTATTCCGGTCAATTCCTCGTCGTTGCGAATGTGCTCCAGGGCAGTACAACCATTCATCAAGGGCAGGTCCAGATCCATCAGGATGAGATCTGGCCGACAGAGGCGTGCCTGTTCCAGGGCCTGCAGGCCGTTTACCGCTGTTTCGAGCTGATAGATATCATCGAGAATCGCCTGGATAGTCATGAGATTATCAGGATTATCCTCCACGACCAGAATACACGGGGGCTCGGTCCTGGATGACATGACCGGCGGCGAGGTCTCGGGTGTCGCCGATTCCGAAGTTGCCACCATCTCCGCGACCGCCGCCAGCAATTCGTTTTTACTTATATCGCCTTTCTGTATCAACTGATAGATATGGTTACCGGTGAGAAAATTCAAATCCTCCTTGCTGATATGTTTGGCTGTCAAGATCAGAACCGGCATCAGGGCGGTCTTCTTCGAATTTCGGATTTGACGCAGGACCTCAAAGCCATCCATCTCCGGCATCATCAGATCGAGGATTACCGCCGCAGGTGGATAGTCGTTGATCTTGGCCAGGGCCTCCCGGCCATTCTCGGCCACCTGCACCCGATACCCCTGTTCGGTAAAGATATCGATCAACTGAACCGCTGCCGGTTCACTGTCTTCTACCACCAGCAGGCATTGACCGTTGCCAGCCCTGATGGTCTGCGAGGCGGTTATCTTACTCTGGTCAGAGTCCGGCAGACTCGCGGCATCCGTGACGGAAGCAGAAAAGGCGGCGGAAAAGGGCAGTCGCAACGTGAAAACCGAACCTCGCCCGACTGTGCTTTCCACTTCGATATCCCCGTGCAGGAGCAGGGCGTATTTCTTGGCAATGGTAAGTCCAAGGCCGGTTCCCCCGTATTTGCGGGACGTGCCTTCGTCGGCCTGCCGGAACTCTTCAAAGATATGGGAAATATGGTCGGCGGCAATACCGATACCCGTATCCTGGACGGTGACATGGACCTCATTGTCCACCTGGCGAGCCGACACCTCCACGGATCCATTCTCGGTAAACTTCACCGCATTGGCCATCAGATTCTGGAGGATATGTCTCACTTTGCCGGCATCCGAGGTGATATGCGGCAGACCGATATCCACCTGAATAGTGAGCATGATTCCTTTTTCCTCTATCAGCGGGTTCATCATCTCAGCGATCTCTCTGATCAGGTCCTCCAGGGAAAAACGGGTCAGGCTTATCTCCTCCCGGCCTGATTCGATGCGGGAGAGATCCAGAATACCGTTGATCAGGGTTAAAAGATCCCTTCCGTTACGTTCGATGACCTCCAGGTACCTCAATTCCTCTGCCGAAATTTTTGCCTGCAGTCGACGACCAAGTACAACCGATAGAGCGATCACCGAGTTGAGCGGTGTGCGCAACTCATGACTCATGTTGGACAGGAACATGCTCTTTAATTGGTTGGCGGTGTCCAATTCCTTTTTTTGCATGAGCAATTCGGAATTTTGATAGGCGAGTTCATCGGCCTGCGAAGCCAATTCCTGTTGCTGGGCTTTCAGTTCGATATTCTTCCGGTCGAGTCGTTCGGCTAGATCCTGGACTTGTCGGAAAGCCAATATCCCGTTCATCCGGGCAATCAAGGTGTCGAGGATGGTCTCCAGCAGTGAGATGGCCGTATGGTCGTAACCATGGATGCTGGCCAGGGAGATTACCGCGACCGTTTCCTGTCCGGACACCAGCGGCAGGGTAATGATCTCACGGGGCAGAATGGTGGTGTCGGCCGTGGAAAAAACGAAGCGGGTATCCGTCGGGATATCGATAATCCGCTGCATCTTCTTTGAGGCCAGAGCGGCACCGAACTCGCCCTCGGGGGTAAGGGCTGAAAAGGCAACGCGGCCATGTTCGGAAAGACCGATGGATTCAAAGAGCTCGAATTCGTTTTTCGAGGGATTTAAAAAATAGACGGCACCCATCCGGGAGCCCGTCTGTTCAATGAGTTCCCGAATCAGTTCCCGACAGAAGTTATGGGAGTCCTCCTCCCGCAGCATGACATCGGTAATTCGGTCAGCCCGTTCACTGATCCGCATCTGGGTCTCGACGGTATCGGCCATGGCATTGAAGGTAGCTGACAGTATGCCAAATTCGTTTTTCGAGCAGTACTCGCTGCGAACATCTAGTTTCCCGCGACGGAACTGCTCGGCGGCCGATGTCAACTGCTGCAGCGGGATCCTCAGGTTTTTCAGCAAATACCAGGATACCGACAGGGAGAGCATCAGAATGATCAGGACGACCGCGGCCAATTGGTAATTCAGGCTCTCATTCTTCTTTGCCGCCTGGGAATAACACGCATCACTCATTTTCCCGGCAAAGTCACTGAGTGTCCGTATACGGGTCATCAAACCCCTGGTCAGACCGCCGTCGGCGTTGCTGGCCATGGTGCGGGCCATCGCTTCGGATGTCCTTTTGTCCCGGACTAAACGGATGGTTTCATCATGGTAGGCATTCCATTTCGCCAGATAATCCTGCAGCCCGTCAACATTTTCTCTCGGGCCGGAATAACGATCAGTTATAATGGACAATTGCCTTGAAATATCAGACTTGTAGGCCTCGATTTCACCCAGGTCGTTTGCGATCGTCTGCTCGTCTGCCGCCAGAATCAGGTCCCGCATATTCATACGCAGGGCAGAGATATCGGCCTTGAGTTCACCTATGGCGCGACTGACCTGCAACGGGTGGTCATACAGGGTTTTGGTCTGCATCCATAACAGATCATTCTGTTTCCAGGATATAAGACCAAGAATAAGTACAAAGACCAGTATAAGGCCCAGTCCTATCCGCAATTGGCTACCTATTTTGATATCTTCGATCTTCATCTTTTAATAGCGTGTAAAAACTGCCGCCGGCGGAGTCAGCGGACGAAAACCACCGATCTTCTCTACAATGTGACGCTCTGTTGCGTCGGTGATCAGATAACCGGACGGCGCCAGGCTGCGTTGAATCTTCTTTATAATCGACGTTTGTATCTTATGCTTATAATAAAAAAGCACATTACAGCAAAACACGAGATCGAAATTGCCGTAGATGCTCTCCGGAGGACAGTTTGTCGCCGTATCAAGCAGATCATAAACGGTGAAAATCACTCGGTGTCTGATCCTGGGAATAATATCGAAGTAATCGCCTTGCCGGGTAAAGGAGGTATGCAGATATTTTGTTTTGAGATTGCCCAGGGCATCGATGCCATAACATCCGGTTCTCGCCTGAGAGACAACGGATTCCGACCTATCCGTTGCAATGATTCGATAGGACAAGGGGAGGCTCCGTGTTTCGATCAGATCATCCAGAAGCATGGCGATGGACCAGGCCTCCTGGCCGGTAGCACAGCCTGCAGACCAGATCCGGATCTCGCTCTTCCCCGATTTTTCCTTCTGATCGATTAATTCCGGAAGCAGAATCTGCTCGAGCATGGCAAATGCCAGGGAATTACGAAAGAATTCACTGTAGATGATATCCATTGACTTAAAAAGGATCTTTGCTTCCACAGCGTCTTGTTTCAGTAGTTCAAGATAAAGCTCAGGTGTTGCTGTCGAGGTGGCCGACACCCGCTTGTTTAATGATTGGAGAAAAAATTTTTCGTCAAAGTGGGATACATCAAGACCATGGATCTCACGAATGAGATCCGCAACATCCGTCACCTTTTCTTTTGGCCAGCAAGGATGCATACATGCCTTCTTTTCCACTGTGTCGATGCCTGATCCTGATAGCATATGAACCTCAAAGAGAAGATATCATGGCTGATGGGGAGATTACAACGACAGTTATTTCCCAGCCTGGAAGAATGGTGTGTTTCTCCATTAACGGAACAGGAGAAGAATCTGGCAAAACTGCTTGAATTGATTTTAAAAAGCCTGTTTACAGTTTCGGATCTCATTAATCAGTTCCATCTGAATTTCCTGTATCTCCACTAATTTTTCCCATTGGTGAGACAAGAGATGATCGAGCTTATGATGAAGATGGCGAATTTCCAGTTCGGCTTTGAGGTTAATCTGATAATCATGTCTCGCATTCAGTCGGTCTCTTGCTTCTTGGCGATTCTGGCTCATCATGATCACCGGAGCCTGAATCGCTGCCAGGCATGACAGGATCAGATTTAATAGAATAAACGGGTAAGGATCGAAGGGTCGAAAAACCAGGACGGTCGTATTTATAGCAATCCAGACATAGAGAACAATTGCGAACCAGGAAATAAATGTCCAACGACCACCTATGGCAGCGATACGGGTCCGCCATACGTTGACCGATCGTCATAGCGGATTGAGATCCTCCTCAGGATTTTGCAAGAGGATTTCGTGCTGTCTCAGACTTTCGATAGCCCCTTTCTTAAGATCGGTCAGTTCTCCTTTTTCAGCCTCAAGCAGCGACTGTACATATTCATGACGAAATTTTCGGAGATCCTCCGAACAGATCCATCCCTCTTCAGACCAATTTCCGATCTTTCTATTCAAAATTCATAGACCCCTTTAATCATGTGTAAGCAGATAACTCAAATAGGAGTACATATAAAACTAAGGGGGACTAAACAGTTGACTTGAGTTTTCCCTTGCCCTTCAATGAGAACAAAAAATCAGAGATGCTCCAACCCCTCCACAAGCTCCGGTGACCCGAAACGGATCTGCAACTCAACTTCGCCTGCATCTTCACCCCTGTTGATCGTGAAACCCATCTTTTTCCCGAGGGCACACATCTTGGTGTTTTCCCTCAACACAATCCCATGGATATATTGAAAGCCCTGCTTCTTGGCTATCAGCAGCAAATTGCGCAACAGGGCCGCGCCAATCCCTTTCCCCTGCCAGTCATCGGCAATCAAAACAGCGAATTCCCCTTCAACTGCGTCGGGGTCCCCGATGACCCTGGCAACACCCAGCATTCTCTCCGTCTCTGAATCCTCGTCGATTGCCACCAAGGCGATTTCACGGTCGTAATCGATCTGGGTAAATCGGGCCAGCAACTCCGGACGCAACTCTTTTAATGCCCCGAAAAAGCGAAAATAAATGCTCGTAGGCGATAATATTTTAAAGAGATCGACAAAGAGCGGTGCATCCTCGGGTTTGACCGGACGAACAAAGATTCGCACATCACTCTCCGTCACCAGATGGTATTCGTTTTCCTCCGGATACGGACTTATTACCAGATGCAGTGAAGACGGAACATCAATGGGCGAGATGAGCAGACGGGCATCAACGACAACGGGTTTGCCGTCCTTGATTAAGATCGGATTCAAATCCAATTCGGCAATTTGGGGAAAATCTATCAAAAGCTGAGACAGCCTGAGGATCATCTCTTCGAGAGATTCAAGATCGGCCGGAGGACGATTTCTGTACCCCTTGAGCAATGCATAGGCTTTAGTCTCCTGCATCATGCGCCGGGCAAGCAATCTGTTCATCGGCGGCAGTCCCAGGGCTCTGTCTTTGAGAATTTCTGTATATATTCCACCCATACCGAAGAGGATGACCGGACCGAAATCCGGATCTCGTTTGGCACCCAGCAGGATCTCAAAATCAGGCTTGTCTATATACGGTTGGATCGTGACGCCTTCAATCCTGGAACCCTCTCGGTATCGTGTAGTCGAGGCCATGATCTGTTGAAAGGCTCTTCGTACGTCTGCCTCCGAACGCAGGTCAAGACAGACCCCGCCCGCATCTGTTTTATGCGTAATATCAGGTGAACACAATTTCATAACCAAGGGAAAGCCTGTCTTCCTGCCAATCCCCACGGCCTGCTCTTCTGTGTCCGCTTTTTCCGTTCGGACCATCGGCAGTCCATAAGCAGCAAGGATCTTCCAGGCTTTTGATTCGGGAAGAATCCCCTCCTCCGGGTTTGAACTGAGAACTTCTTGCGCTTTTTTCTTTTCAAACACCATATTTCGTGTAAATTTCGGCGGCACTTCCATGAGCATTTCATGATTTACGGCATAGGCGACCATATGCAGGAAGGCTCTGATCGCCCTCTCCGGGGTCTCGAATGTGGGTATCCCCGCTTTATTCAAAAGTTCAATGGCACCTTCGGTGCTTCTTCCCCCCATCCAACAGGTAAATATCGGGTATGTATGATCTTTCATCATATCAATCAGGCCCTCTGCAACCTGCAGGGGGTCCGTCATGGCCTGAGGAGCGAGGATGGCCAGGATCCCATCAATTTCTCGAGCCTTGAGGCAGATCTCCAACACCTGGTGAAAGCGCTGGGAGCTTGCATCACCCAGGATATCGATAGGATTGTTTCGGCTCCAATAGGCCGGCAGGATTGCATCGAGCACAGCCAAGGTTTCGGGGGCGAGAGGGGCCGGTTCATGGCCATGACGGGAAAGAAAATCCGCTGCCATCACCCCTGGTCCACCACCGTTGGTGATAATGGCCAGTCTGGACCCGCAGGGGCGCGGTTGTTTGGCCATCAGTTCGGCGCAATCGAATAGCTCCTCGATGGTATCAACACGGACGATACCCGCCCGTTTGAAGGCAATGTCATAAACGGCATCCTCTCCTACCATAGCCCCGGTATGGGACGCAGCGGCCCTGGCCCCTGCCTTACTACGCCCCGCTTTCAGGACAATAATGGGCTTGACCCTGGACACCGAACGGGCGGCACTCATAAATTTTCTGAAATTCGTTATACTTTCAATATAGAGCAGGATACTTCTAACTGAAGAGTCATTGCCGAGATAATCGATCAGGTCGCCGAAATCCACATCGATCATAGAACCGATACTGACGAAATGGCTAAAACCGATGTTTTCTTTAAAGGCCAGATCAAGTATCGAGGAACAAATAGCCCCGCTTTGGGAGACAAAAGCCAGGTTACCGACGGCGGGCATCCCTGAAACAAAGGTGGTATTCAGATTCCAATCGGGCCGTATGAGGCCCAGACAATTGGGACCAATGATCCGAAAACCCGACGGCTGGGCAGCCTCACGGATCTTTTGCTCAATCTCGCTGCCCGCTACCCCCACTTCTTTTCCCCCGGCGGAGATGATAATTGCACCACCGATTTTTTTTTGCACACACTCCTGCACCACTTCAGGTACCATGTGGATCGGTACAGCAATAACCGCCAAATCAGCATCTATCTCCAGATCGGAGACGGATCCATAAGCTGGGAGTCCATGGATGGTGATGTATTTTGGATTTATCGGTAGGATGGTCCCCGTGAATCCACCGTCCAAAAGATTTCTCATCAAAGCGTTGCCGATGGTGCCGTCCTTTTCGCTCGCTCCCACCACTGCCACTTGACGTGGTTTCATAAGTCGGTCCAGATTGTATTGGCCCATGTTTCAGCACCTCATTTTTCCTATTTTGCAACGGAGATTGTAGTATATTTATTAGTAAATCAACCGACCCACGACATTGCAAGAACATTGTTGTTGTAACAAAGTGAGGAGAGTGGTGAATCCCTCCAAGATCTGGATGTAAATCACTGCAAATGGCTCGACAACGGTTCCCATACCTTGACTCCGAAGGAAAATTCTACCTTCTCAGAGGAGTCTTGAGTTTCTTCTTGAATTTCGGATGACACTCTTGACGGTAGATCTTTGATTCGGCATGCCCGGCATGACAATCCGTACTGCTGATTTCGCCAGGATGGGATTAGCGAGGTTTCTGTCAGGAAAGCCGTTGGGTACCGTTTTTGCGCTCAGTTCCATCAATTGCACCTCAAACCCCAATTTCAGTAATGTTACATAGTGCCAGCTTATGTAACCTATCGGAGCCACTTCTCTACAAAGATTTCCTTGTGATTTGAAAATTCCTGGCCTTATAATGAAGAGGGGACGCTGGTACTAAAACAACTTGTTTGTTTCCCAAAACCATGATACTTATTCATCATGCCACGAGGACCGAGATTGGATGCGCCGGGGACTCTTCAGCACATAATGGGAAGAGGTATTGAGCGCACAAAGATATTTAGAAACAAAAGAGACCGGGAAGAGTTCCTTACCAGGCTGGCTGCTCTTTGTGAGGATGGTTCTTTGATAGTCTATGCCTGGGCTCTCATGCCCAACCACTTTCATAGTGGCCAGAACCGGGAATCAGCCTTTATCTCAAAGCATGCGGAAATTGCTCACTGGCTATGTTGTGAATTTTAATAAACGGCACAAACGTTGCGGCCATCTTTTTCAAAATAGATATAAATCTATTGTCTGCGAGGATGACCCTTATCTTTTGGAATTGACACGGTATATCCATCTCAACCCTTTGCGGGCAGGGATTGTTGATGACCTTGGCGGGTTGAATAAGTATCCATGGTCAGGACATTCGGTATTGATGGGCAACTCGACCAGAGCCTGGCAGGAGAGTTACTCAGTACTTGCATATTTTGGCAGTAAGCTGGAAACGGCCAGAAAGGCATATGCGAGTTTTGTAAATGAGGGAATTGCATATGGCAGACGCTCTGAACTGGTGGGAGGCGGCCTGATTCGCAGCCATGGTGACTGGGCGCAAGTTGTATCACTTCGCAAGAAAGGGGAGGCGGTGGGTTCCGATGCCCGGGTATTGGGAAGCAGTTCATTTGTAGACCGCATCCTATCTGAGGCAGAGAAAAAAGAGCTGGAAACGTTACGATTGCATACCTGTAAAAGTGATTTGCCGACTCTTCTTGGAAAGATCTCAAAGTACGAAAAAATAGAAAAGACTGAAATTATTTCTGGTGTGAGAAGGAGGGATGTTGTCCGTGGTCGGAAATTGTTCTGTCAGATTGCTGTGGGTAAGATGGGGTATTCCGGAGCAGAGGTTGCCCGTTTTCTCGGAATATCCACATCGGCAGTCAACCGTTTGGCTGGTTCGAAGGAATTGCCGGAATGTAGCAAATACATTAAATAAGTTGTTTT